>NZ_JBIWFK010000023.1:0-101376 GCF_044763015.1 Streptomyces sp. NPDC096324
TCCAGATCCAGCACATGCCAGTCACCCGGCCGATTCCCCGCCATGCCGCAACCCCCGTCACGCCCGCCTCAACAACACCCGTACACACAAGCGAAGTTACTGGAGACGCCGCGGGGTGAGAAAGGGAAGCGGTCGCGGGAAGGCGCCTCGGACGGCTCTCCGCCCCCTGGGATACCACCCCGGGACGCCGTCGCGAGAAGTCGCCGTGGGAGGTCGCCCGGGGCGTCGCCGTCCGAGGTCGCCGGGGCGTCGCCGTGGGAGGTCCCGGCGCCAAGCCGCCGTCCGTTCAGTGCTCCGCGAATTACTGCTCCGCGAAGCGGAACGTGGAGGTGACGGCGTCGAAGACGTCGAAGAAGGAATCGGCCAGATCGAGGACCTGGCTGCTGCCGGCCACCAGGGCGACCTTGCCCTCCTGGCCGGGCACCGGGATGAACGTCTGCATGAGCACGGCCCGGATCGTGCGCTGGAGGCTGTCGTCCGGGACGACGATGTCCTCGATGCCGTACGTCCTCGCGGCAGGGCCGACGCCGGGTATCTCGACGGTGGTCACCTTGCGCCAGGCGTCGCCCTCCTTCTTCGCCTCCCGCACGGCGAGTTGTCCCGCGATGGCCTGCGGGTCCGTGGGAAGGGGCTCGCCGGTCCGCGTACGGCCGCCGACGATCGAGACGGTGACCGATCCGGTGATCGGGGTGTCCCCGCCGAACGACTCCGCCATGCAGCCGCAGTACAGGGCACCGGACTTCCAGGCGTCGGCGGCGGCCTTCCGGAGGAAGCCGATGTAGGTGTCGCGATGCCGCGCCAACTCCGGGTGACTCTCGATCCGTTCACTCACCATCCGCCGGATCGAGTCGTCCCGCGACTCCGGCCGCACGTCGAACTCCCACCACGATTCCGGCACCTTGATCCGGAACCCGCCGCGCTCGACGGTGAGGGTTTCGATGTAGCGGTCCATGGCGCCCCCGGGTGCGTCGTTCATCCTCTGCCTGGTGTGCGAACCGGACGTGTGTGTTCGACCTGTTCGGCTCGGATCAGCGTACGAGGTGCGGCGGACGCGGGGACAACACCCCGGAGACGAAGGGCTCCGCCCACGCGACGCACCTCCTGTGAAGGTGTCGAACGCAAACCCTGGGCGAGATGTGGAAGCGGCCCCGTCTCAGCACGGGCCGATGTGTCCCGGAACACCATCCGGCCACCGTAGGAAGCCAATTCACCCCGGAACACCCCGTATGCCCACGCCCACCGTGGGGTTTCCGCCTGGCGAAACCAACAGCCCCATGGATACCGTCATTGCCCTCGACCGACCTCACTCAACCGATGTCCCACGGGGAGTCCCTTGTGAAGCGCCGCTCTTTGCCCGTTGCTACCGCGTTCGCCGTGACAACAGCCTTGCTGTTGACGGCTTGTGGGGGCGGAGACGAGAGCCCGAAGGCGAACGACAAGATCGCCGGAGCGGACCAGGGAAGCACGGGTCCGGCTTCCCCGAGCGCGAGCCCTTCGGACAACGCCGACCGGCCGGACATCACTCTTCCGGGCGATGTGAAGGACGAGTTCGAGGGATGGAAGACAGGGGACGCGACAAAGGACGCTGTCCTGGCGGACGCGGGGCGGGCGCAGACGGCCACCAACTACGCCATCATCAAGGGAAATCCCGACGAACCGGCCCTCGCCTTCTACCGGCAGGGCGACGCCCTCGTCGGCGGCGCCCAATGGGTCAAGACCTTCGTGGACGCCGGAATCACGTACACCGGCACCGTCCGCTACTTCCGTCCCAGTGTGACGCTCTACGGAACGACATCCGCGGGAGTCACGTTCTGCACGGACGAAAGCAAGGCGTTCAACAAGAACGTGAAGACCAAGAAGGTCGACAAAACCCCGGTGACCAAGAACTCGTACGTCTACTACAACACTCACCTGAAGAAGGCCGGCAACGGCGTCTGGCAGACGACGCAGCTCGTCTCCGAGAGGGGCAGCGGCAAGTGCGCGCGCTAAGGTCCAAAGGCCGGGTACTCACCGTCGGCGCCCTTGCGACGACTTGTGTGCTGTTGCCCGGCCAGGCTTTCGCAGATCGCGGCACCGGCAGTTCCGACACCAGCGTCAACACATCCGCAAACCGCTCCGGCCACACGCTGGAGTCGCGGATCACGTACTCCGGCAGCGCCCGCGGAAAGGGTGGCAATTCCTCCGGCAACGTCACGCCCGTGGGGAACTGGACGCCGCCGGCCTGCTGGTACGAGCCCGTCTCGGCCGCCGAGTTCAAGAAGAAGGTCGAAGGCGAATACGACGAAGTCGTCAACGACCCCCAGCAGCCGAACTACGCCAAGTCGGCGACGGGCCAGTTCCGGGACATCTACAAAGACGGCAAGTACAAGGACTACAACCTCGACGAGGCCGGCGAGGGCAACTGGTGGGTATCCGTCCAAAACCCGAACCGTCTGGACGATCCCGCTGCCTTCACCTGCAGTGAGCTGCCGTTCTGGGTCCTGAACGGGGACGTTCCTCCGGTGAAGAACGCCGTGACTCCGGAGGTCCTGGCGGAACTCGCCTACAACAGAATCACGCTCCCCGAAACGAAAGTCACCCTCGCCCCCCGGGACATCACCAAGGTCAACCTGCCCACCTGGGCCTGGCTCGACAAAGCCACCTTCAAGGACGTGTCCGTCACCGCGTCCCTCAACGTCGCCGGCCTCAACATCTCCGCGATCACCACCGCGAAGCCGGTCTCCCTCACCCTGGAACCAGGCACCAGCGACGCCGAGACCTACCCGGCCTCCGGAGAGTGCCGCCTCAACGACGACGACTCGATCGGCGAGCCCTACGCCAAGGGGAAGGCCACCAAGACCCCACCCTGCGGCATCAAATACCTCCGCTCATCCGGCGACGGCACCTACAAACTCCGGTCCACCATCACCTGGGAAGTCAACTGGACCGGCACAGGAGGAGCAGGCGGCAACCTCCCCGACGGCACCTTCGGAACGACCCAGGACATCACGGTGCAGGAAATCCAGTCCGTCAACCATTGACAGCGCTGCCCGGCCTGAGGAACTCCGGCCAGCGACCACTCAGAAAGTCAGTGACCCACATGAGTGATCTCCGCCTCGAAGACACCATTTTCGAGGACCTGAAAAAGACTTTCGCCACGATCAGCGATCGCATGGAGACGACGCGCCGCACCCTCCAAGGGACGGACGCCTCGGCCGTAGGCGAAGGCAAGCTTGTCGAGGACGTACAGGACTTCGCCGACGACTGGGGCTACGGCATCAAGCAGCTCGGCAAGCACACCCACGACGCCGTCAAGATGATCAACAAGATCGGCGACTCCTTCGGCAAACTCGACCTGGATCTCGCCGAGTCGCTCAAGACCTCGAACAAGAAGGGCAAATGAGGTGGCAGGAAAGCGTCCGGCCTTTCCCCACATAGGCTGGGACCCCACGCCGGGAGACGTGGAGGACACCCGAGACCTGGCCAAGAAGCTCGGAGGCCTGGCGACCGAGCTGGGCACCGCGCTCCGTGAGCTGGAACGGATTGAATGCGGTGCGTGGAAGGGCAAGACGGCCCTGGCCTTCACCGAATACATCGGGAACGACGTCACTCCTCTCATCCGCAAGAGTCACGACTCCTTCGACAAGGCGTCGCACGCTCTCCACCGGTGGGCCGGAGAACTCAAGGAGTTCCAGGATGAGGCGGACCGGCTCGAGAAGTCCGCGGGCGAGGTCCTCGAAGCCAGGGAGAAGGCCGACCAGAAGGCCGACGGCAAGGGCAGTGAGGAATTCGGCAAAGCCTCCAGTGCGGTGAACGAGGTCACCAACAAGGTCCATGACCTCGAAGACCGTTACAGAAAGGCCGCCGGACTGATCGGGAAGGATCTCGACAAGGCAGCCGACATCGCGCCGGATGAGCCCGGCTTCTGGGACAAGCTGGGGCACGGCATCGCGGACACCTGGGATGCCACCGGTCAGTGGATCAAGGACCACGCCGATCTGATCGCCTTCATCGGCGACCTGCTGAGCGACCTCACCGCGATTCTGGGCCTGCTCGCGATCATCACCATCCCCTTCGAGCCTCTCGGTGCCATCTTCGGTGCCGCAGCCCTACTCACCAGCGGACTCGCTCTGCTGACGCACTCCATCGCCAAGGCGGCCGGGGCGGACGTCAGCTGGATGGAGCTGGGTACGGATGCGCTCGGTCTCCTTCCCGGCATCGGCCTTTTCAGCAAGGGCGTCAAGGTGGCCACAAAGGCCACAGCCATCGAGCGGGCGGCGATGTTCGGCAAGGGAATGCGAGGCGCCGACCTCGCGGCGGGAACGCGCAACATCCTCGCGACCGGAGATCTCGCGACGAAGGTGGATGGCGGGCTCAGCCTGCTGGGCAAGCGAGTGGTGCTGGGCGGATCGTTCGAGAAGATCGGTCTCATCAGCTCCGAATCCGGAACGATGAACCGTCTCGCGGGACTCGCCGAGGCGGGCTACCACCAGGGGCAGTGGGTCGGAACCAAAGGGCTGAAGCTCATCACTGGTGGCAAGCTCTCGTTGAACCCCGAGCAACCCCTGGGTATCGCCATCGACGCTGCCGGAAAGATCGGACCCAAGGTCACTACCATCACGCAGCACATCGGAGAAGCAATCAATCCCGGCGACCGCTTCCACCAAGCGGCCACCTCACACTGAAGGCGTCAATCGGATGGCTACTTGGCAACCGCTCCCCGGCGAGACCGTCCTGGCACGAAGTCCCGGAAGCTTCGCGACGGGTACTGCCGACGCGGTCGCTGGCATGCGCTGGTTCCGTGACACGGAACGCAGCGACATCCAGGACCAACTGACAGGATGGCCCGAAGGCCCGGTCTTCACCATCCGTTCGAAGTCGGAAAGACGAGTCCGGGCTGCCGGAGCGTTCGGCGTCCGTGCCGCTGCTCTCGCTGTCCTGGGGGCGGTGGAGACCCTGGCAGCCGCCGGGAGCATCGGCAGCAGCCCTCGGGGTACAGGCCGTTCACACGACCACGAGAACGAGGTCGATGACTTCCCCGTCATGTGGGCAGCGTCCGGCACCGTCGCGCGCACGCTCCCGTGGCAGCTCGATCCGGGCCGGTGCCCTGAGCGATACCGCACCCACATCGTCATCACGGACCGGCGGGTACTCGTGCTCGGCTTTCCCGACGACGACACCACCCGAGATGAAGTGCTCTGGCAGGCGGACCGGGCCGGTATCGCGAGTGTCGAACGTCGAACGTTCACCAAGGTGGGCCTGGAGGCAGTGATCACCTTCACGGACCGTTCGTGGTGCAGGCTAGCCCCGCCGAACGCCAGCGACCATTGGGAGGTCGTGCGCCATCTCGCCTACGCCTCGACGGTCGTCACGCCTGAGGAGCTGACTCCGGGCCAGAAGGAGACGGTGGCCGCTTTCACGGCCGAGCACCCGTCCTTCCGCACCGTGGTCACCCGAAGGCCCAGCGGTAACTTCACGATCGAAGTGACATCCGAACCGGATCCCGACCCGCGGGAGGGCAGCGACCCGCAGCTCAGACTCATGGGGCCGGACGGCGAGCACGTGAACTTCGAACCCGGCGATCTCTGAGCGGAACGGCCACATGACCACTCCCACGAACACCGTCCCACCGGCCTCCGCCGACCCGTCAGACATTCCGCCTATATGGTTCACCGTCCCTGACGGCTTCTTCGCTCTTCCGGTGGCCCTCACCCCGGAAGAGCGCGACACCCTCGCCCACTCGTTCGTCCGCGAGCTCTACTCACAGGGCGACGAGTCGTTGTGGACCCCGGCGGCTCCCTACTACGCCGCGATCGCCGAATACATGGCCGACGAAGGCGTTTCGTACGCCGCCACGGGACTCTTCTCCACCGAGGAAGGCGGCGTCGCCCAATGCGCCTTCACCGTGGCCGCCGTGGAGACCGACCAGACGGATCCGGACATCGCCGCTCACGGCACGCTCGCCATTCTCGCCGCGGATCCGCTGAACGACGCCCGCTGGCTGGACCTCCCCTGTGGCCCAGCGGTCTCCTGTGTGACGCTGCGCGAGTTCACACTGCAGCCGGAAGTCACAGCGACGGGAGAGGAGACCAAACTCCTCACCGGCCAAATCCAGGTCCATGTTCCTTTCACCACAGGTCCGTACACGGCGATCTTCACGCTTTACACCGCTTCAACCGAGTACTGGGCCGAGTTCTGTGACCTGCTGATAGCAGTTTTGCGCACGGTGTCCTTCATCGACCCCGCTGAAGACACCGGCGCCGCCGCCGACTCTCCCTGAGGGACGAAGTTCCGACAGCGCCGCGTCGCACGGACCCGGGGGTGACGGGGCGCCCTGCACCCCGTCACCCCCGGTGCGGTCCGCCAGGTCCGGCTGTCAGCCCTTGACACCCTTGGCCAGCTGATCATCCAGATCCTCATAGGCCTTCGCCGCGTCCTCAAGGAACTTGGCCATTCCCTTGAGGCCCTCAAGGGTTTCCTTCATGCCCTTGGTGAACTCCTTGAAGGAGTCGTCGAAGGCCTGGGAACCCTTGGACGTCGTGTAGCCGTCGGCCACGAGGCCGTCGATGTAGCTGTCGAGGCCGTGGAGCTTGTCCTCCATCTTCTCCTTCTCGTGGCCAAGTCGCTTGGCAGCGCCCCGCATCTTCTCGTAAGTGATGTCCGCGTCTTTGCCGCCGGCCATGTGGCGTCCTCCATGCTTCAACTCGCCGCAGGGCCAACCCCCGTGGCTCCTGATGCGGATGGTGCGATCGTCCGCGTCGAGCAAGCAGCTTACTTACGGCGCTTGCAGGCGCACACCCCGGTTGTGTCACGAGCGCGCACCAAGGGCCTTTCCCGGCCCGGGCCTTCGTTGTTCCCTCACACGGGCCGTTGCCTGCGGGAAGCGGTGAGCGGATAGGGTCGGAAGCACTGTGGCCCGCGTTCCGGAAGCGGCCCTCGGTGTCTGGGGGAGGACGAGCGTGCGGCTGACTCTGACCGTCGTCGACCCGCTCGGCGGCGCCACCGCCGATGTGGTTCTCGACGCGGATCCCGAGTCCTCGGTGGGGGACATCGCCAAAGAGCTCGCGGAGCACGTCGGTTACGGGGGCGGCGCGCAGATCATCCCCATCGGCCATCACCAGGGGGCCGCGGGCGGCGGTGCGCCGGTCGCGTACGTGGACGGCCATCCCGTCGACCCCACCGCGACCATCGCCACCTCGCCGCTGCGCGAGGGCGCCGTCGTGAGTCTGCACGACCCGGCCGGCTGCCTGCCCGGCGAGCCGGCCGGACTGGTCGAACTGCGGGTGGCGGGCGGCCCGTCGGCGGGTGCCGTGCACAGGCTCGGGATCGGCCGGTACGACATCGGCGCCGGACCGGCCTCGTACATCCGGATCGACGATCCCGAACTTCCGCAAAGAGCACTGACGTTGTCAGTCGCAACGGACGGAACGTGCGGCGTCACCGTGCACGGGGAGAAGAAGGGCGTCACCCTCGACGGCGAACCCGTCGAGGAACGCGAGGGCGACGGCTGGCCCCTCGGCGGCCAGGTAGCGATCGGCAACACCCTTCTCCAGCTCGACCGTTACACCCCGCCCGACGCCGCTCTGAAGTGGTCGGACGACGGCGCCGGCCTCGACTACAACCGGCCCCCTCGACTGCATCCGCCCGAGCGCGAGACGAAGTTCCGGCTGCCCAGCCCCGTACGGGACTACGAGGCCCGGCCGCTGCCCTGGCTGATGGCGCTGACGCCGCTGGTCAGCGCCATCGTCATGGTGCTGGTCTTCGGGCGCTGGTACTACATGATCATGGCTCTGCTGAGCCCGCTCATCATGCTCGGCAACTACTTCATGGACAAGAAGCAGGGCCGCAAGTCCCACGCCAAGCAGGTCAAGGAGTACAACGAGCACAAGGCGCGGATCGAGAAGGACGCCCAGGAGGCACTGCTCGCCGAACGCCTCGACCGGCGCCGGGCGATCCCCGATCCGGCGACCGTGCTGTCACTGGGCACCGGACCCCGCACCCGGCTGTGGGAGCGGCGCCGCACCGACGCCGACCATCTGCTGCTGCGCGTCGGCACCGGACAACTCCCGTCCGAGGTCGTGCTCGACGATCCCGAGCAGGACGACCACAAGCGCCAGGTCACCTGGACCATCGAGGACGCGCCGGTCTCCCTCCCGCTCGCCGAGCGCGGTGTCGTCGGCATCGCCGGGCCCGGCGACTCGGCGCAGGCACTGGGCCGTTGGGCCGTCGCGCAGACCGCGGTGCTGCACAGCCCGCTGGACGTCCAGTTCTACGTCCTGACGGAGAGCAGCGGCCAGGAGAGCTGGGACTGGGTGCGCTGGCTCCCGCACAGCCGGCCCGCCGGCGCCCAGGACGCCAACGTGCTCATCGGCACGGACGCCGAGACGGTCGGCGCCCGCATCGGCGAGCTGACCCAGCTCCTCGACGCCCGTCAGAAGGCCGCCAGGCAGAACGGCAACAAGGCCTCGTTCAGCGATCCCGACATCGTCGTCGTCTGGGACGGCTCCCGGCGGCTGCGGTCCATGCCGGGTGTGGTGCGGCTGTTGCGCGAGGGCCCCGCCATGTCCATGTACGCGATCTGTCTGGACGCCGAGGAGCGGTTCCTGCCCGGCGAGTGCCAGGCCATCGTCATCGCGGAGCCGAAGCCCGAGGAACACCCGGACGCGCAGACGCCCGCCAGGACCGCGCCGACCGCCCCCGGCGGCTTCCCCTCCTTCCACGCGTGGCACGCCACCGAGACCGACGACTCCGCCACCGGCACGTCCAAGGCGCTCGAACTGCGGCTGCGGGTGCAGCAGACGGGCGTCGCCCGCGTACGGGACGTACGGCCCGACTTCGTGTCGGCGGCCTGGAGTTCCCGGCTCGCGCGCGCCCTGTCCGCGCTGCGCGACATCAGCGGCGAGACCGAGGACTCCGCCCTGCCCGGCGCAAGCCGGCTGCTCGACGTACTGGGACTGGAACCACCGACCGGGGACGCGATCAGCGCGCGCTGGCGGATGGGCGGGCAGTCGACGACGGCGGTCATCGGTGAGTCGTACGACGGCCCGTTCGGCATCGACATGCGGCGCGACGGCCCGCACGGTCTGATCGCCGGTACGACGGGCTCCGGAAAGTCCGAGCTGCTCCAGACGATCGTGGCGTCGCTGGCCGTGGCCAACACCCCCGAGAACATGACCTTCGTCCTCGTCGACTACAAGGGCGGCTCGGCGTTCAAGGACTGCGTCCAACTCCCGCACACCGTCGGCATGGTGACCGACCTCGACGCCCATCTCGTCGAGCGTGCGCTGGAATCGCTCGGCGCCGAGCTCAAGCGGCGCGAGCACATCCTGGCCGACGCCGACGCCAAGGACATCGAGGACTACCAGGACCTCGTACGCCGTGATCCCTCGCACCCGTCCGTGCCCCGACTCCTCATCGTCATCGACGAGTTCGCCTCCATGGTGCGCGACCTGCCCGACTTCGTGACGGGTCTGGTCAACATCGCCCAGCGAGGCCGTTCGCTCGGCATCCATCTTCTGCTGGCCACCCAGCGGCCGAGCGGTGTCGTTTCGCCCGAGATCCGGGCCAACACCAACCTCCGCATAGCGCTGCGCGTCACCGACGGCGGCGAGTCGAGCGACGTCATCGACTCCCCCGAGGCCGGGCACATCTCCAAGAACACACCGGGCCGCGCGTACGTCCGTCTCGGGCACGCCTCGCTCGTACCGTTCCAGTCGGGACGCGTCGGTGGCCGCCGGCCCGGTGCCGCCGACCCGGCGGCGCTCGCACCCTGGGCGGGCCCCCTCGGCTGGTCGGACCTCGGGCGGGCCACGCTGGTCAAGCCGAAGGCCGAACAGCGCGAGGAGGAGGAGATCACCGACCTCAAGGTGCTGGTCGACGCCGTGCGCGAGGCCAACCGGGCCCTCGGTATCCCACCCCAGCACAGCCCCTGGCTGCCCGCCCTCGCCGAGACGCTGCTGCTCGACGAGATCACCGCGCCCGCGTTCCGGGGCGGTCCCGGCAAGCTGCCGCCCGCCCCGTACGGCGTCGAGGACCTGCCCGCCGACCAGGCCCGCCGGCCCGTCGTGGTGGACTTCGCCTCCTTCGGGCATCTGCTCATCGGCGGCGCCCCCCGCAGCGGACGATCGCAGATCCTGCGCACGATCGCGGGCTCGCTGGCCCGCACCCACTCGGCGGCCGACGTCCATCTGTACGGCATCGACTGCGGCAACGGCGCGCTCAACGCGCTGGCCCGGCTGCCGCACTGCGGCGCCGTCGTCGGCCGCAACCAGACCGAGCGCGTGGTCCGCCTCATCGCCCGCCTGAAGGGTGAACTGACCCGCAGACAGGACCTGTTGGCGGACAAGGGCTTCGCGGACATCGGCGAGCAGCGGGCCGCGTCGGGGGCGGAGGAACGGCTCCCGCACATCGTGGTGCTGCTCGACCGGTGGGAGGGCTGGCTGCCGACGCTCGGCGAGTACGACCACGGCGACCTGACCGACCAGCTCACCGCCATGATGCGGGAGGGCGCGAGCGTCGGACTGCACCTGGTGATGACGGGCGACCGCCAGATCCTCTCCACCCGGATCGGCTCGCTCACCGAGGACAAGTACGCCCTGCGGCTCGCCGACCGCTCCGACTTCTCACTGATCGGCGTCAACGCGCGCAAGATCCCCGAGGAGATCCCGCCCGGCCGCGGTTACCGCAACGAGCACGGCACCGAGACCCAGTTCGCCCTGCTCACGGAGGACTCCACCGGTCAGGGCCAGGCCGCGGCGCTGACCGCGATCGGCGAGGCCGCCGCGGTACGGGACGCCGAACTGCCGCGCGCCCGGCGCCCGTTCCGGGTCGACGTGCTGCCCACCCGGATCGGCTTCGCCGACGCCTGGGAGATGCGCGACCCGGAGGCCTCCCGCTCCCGGCTGTGGAGCCTGGTGGGCATCGGCGGCGACGACGTCAGGGGCTTCGGCCCGGACCTCTCCCGGGGCGTGCCGACGTTCGTCGTCGCGGGCCCCGCCAAGTCCGGCCGCAGTACGACGCTGATGAACATGGCCCGGTCGTATCTGGCCCAGGGCGTACGGCTGGTCGTCGCGGCGCCCCGCCCGTCACCGTTGCGCGAACTGGGCGGCCAGGAAGGCGTGTTGAAGGTCTTCGACGAGGACGACATCGAGGGCGACGACCTGCGCGAGGCCATCGACTCGGCGACACCCGAGGAGCCGATCGTGGTGCTGGTCGACGACGGCGAGGTCCTGGAGGACTGCGACGCCGAGACGGTCTTCAAGCGGATCGTGCAGCGCGGCGGCGAACGCGGCCTCGGCCTGGTCATCGCCGGCGACGAGGAGGACGTGTGCAGCGGGTTCTCCGGCTGGCAGGTCGAGATGAAGAAGGGCCGCCGCGGCATCCTGCTGTCTCCGCAGGACTCCTCCGCGGGTGAGCTGATCGGCATTCGCACGAACCGCAGCATGGTCGGCGGTCCCGTCGCCCCCGGCAAGGGCCTGCTGCACCTGGGCGACGGGGAGCCGCTGACGGTGACGACACCGATGTAGGCCGTCGGCCCGTGCGGGCAGGGCGGCGGGAGCCAGAGAGAGGGATCCGGTGGGCGGGTCGGCGAGACCGAAGCGGCGGAGGGCCACGAAGGGCGCGCTGGGCCATGAGCATGTACGGCGGCGGCCGTCCACGGGGCAGCAGGCACGCGAGAAGACGTCCTGGAAGAACGTGGGCGGGGGCTGTCTGATCCTGCTGGCGGCCCTGGCGGCGAGCGCCGCGTTCGGGATGACCGCGGAGGCCTGGGGGCAGGAGCTCTGGGGCCGTGCCGCTCCCGCCTCGCCCGGCGGCGGGTACGGCTTCGCGGCCGCGGTCGGAGCCGTGCTGCCGTTCGGGCTCGCCGCCCTGATCGCGCCGCTTTCACGGATGAAGTGGAAGGAGAGGCCGCTCCGTTCGCTCGGCTGGGCGGCCGCCTCCCTGCCCGGTCTCGCCGCCTGCTGCTTCTGCGCGCTGGTGGTGTTCACGACCTCGCGCCCGAAGTACCACCGCGACTGGAACCCCGGCTGCTACAGCCGGGGCAACCCCTGCTGGGTGCACGTCGAGTACCCCTGGGTCTGGGCTCTCGGCCTGCTCTCGACGGTGCTCGCCACCGCCGTGCTGTTCACCGTGCTCTTCAGGATCGACAAGGCCCGCCGGAGCGCGGCGGCCGCCTGAACCGGGAGGTCCGGCCGCCGTCCGGTCACCCCACCTTGGTCATCCTGGCCACCGGGTCCCCCGCCTCGGCGTTGTCCGTCTCGTACGTGAGGTCGCTGCCGACGGGCGTCAGCCGGACCTCGTGGCGGCCCGTCGTGCAGACGTCCCGGTTGGACTCCGAGGCCACGCTCGTGGCGACGAGCAGCTTCTTCGTGACCTTCTTGAGGACGAGGACGTCGTCGCAGATGCCGCCGATCTGGTCGGTCTGCCGGAACGTGCCCAACTCCTGTCCCACGGACGCCTGATGGACGGTGACACGGAAGGTCCCCATGGGGAGGGTGCCGCTGAGGCCGAGACCGGGGCCCTCCCAGGTGCCGAGGTAGGAAGCCGGGATCGCGGACAGCTCGCCGCCCTGATCGGACCCGCTCCTCGTCGGGGCCGGTTCCGGGGCGCTCGCCGTGGAACCCGGCCGCGTGGCGCTCACCGACGGATCGGAGCCGGTGGCGCTCCGGCTCGCCGACGGGCGCCCGCCCGCCACGTTCCCCCCGTCGTCGGCGCCGCCGCCCGGCAGCAGGTCGAAGAGGAACGCGGATCCCACGGTCACCGCCGCCAGCGCTCCCACGACGGCGAGTGCGACCGTGCAGCTCATCCTGCGGCCCTGTCCCCCGGCCCCCGGCGCGGAGGTGGCCGCCACACTGACCGAGAGCTTGCCGGGCCGGTCGGCCGGGCGCGGGTCCGCCGTCCCTTCACGGTGTACGGCGTCCTGGGGCCCGGCGGTCCTGGCGTCGCCCTGCCGCGGCACGTAGGGAGGCATCGCGGGCGGCGGCCCGAAGCCCGGCGGAGGGGGCCCGAAGCCCCCGCCACCGGACGGCGCGTCGCCGAGCCCGGCACCCGTCCCAGACCCCGCACCCGTCCCCGTCCCTGTCGCCCGGCCCGCCTCGACCGACGGACTGCTGAAGCCCAGGAGCCCGGAGGGCGTGGCCTGCGCGGCCCCCGTCGCCTCCAGGTTCAGCAGTTGTACGGCACTTCGGCTCACCCGCTCGACCAGGGCGCCCGGCAGCCAGCCCGCCGACACCAGCCGGGCGGCGCCCTGCGGTGCGAGCCGGACGGCGACCTCGCCCGGAGTGGGCCGCGCCGCGGGCTCCTTGGCCAGGCAGGCCGCCACCAGTTCGCGCAACTCGCCTTCGAGGGAGTCGAGTCGCGGCTCCTCGTGCACCACTTTGTAGAGGAGGGAGGCGGAGGAGTCGCCGGGGAAGGGAGGCTCGCCGGTGGCGGCGTACGCGAGGACCGCGCCGAGCGAGAAGACGTCCGCGGCTCCCGTGACGCCCTTGCCGAGGATCTGCTCGGGGGACATGTAGCCGGGTGAGCCGACCGAGACCCCCGTCGAGGTGAGGGAGGCGGTGCCGTCCGTGGCCCGGGCGATGCCGAAGTCGATGAGGAGCGGACCGTCGAGGGTGAGCAGCACGTTGGAGGGCTTGACGTCACGGTGGACGAGGCCCAGCGCGTGGACCGCGGTGAGCGCCTCGGCCAGACCGGCGCCGAGCACGCGCGCGGAGTGGACCGGGAGCGCCCCGCCGTCGGCGATCGCCTGCGTCAGGGAGGGGCCGGCCGCGTAGCCGGTGGCGACCCAGGGGACCGGGGCCTCCGGGTCCGCGTCCAGGACCGGCGCCGTCCACGCGCCGCCCACCCGCCGCGCCGCCTCGACCTCGCGGCGGAAGCGGGCGCGGAACTCCTCGTCGAGCGCGAAGTGCGGATGCACGATCTTGACCGCGACCGTACGTCCGCCCGCGCTGCGTCCCAGATACACGCGCCCCATGCCGCCGGACCCCAGCCGGCCGAGCAGCCGGTAGGGCCCCACGACCGTGGGTTCGTCGGCTCCGAGCGGCTGCATGGCACTCACGGTTCCCCCTCCCCCGTACACACTGCCCAGCAGCGTAGTGCCGTGCGCGCCCCCTGCCCCGAAACTACCGGGACCGGGGCCGGCGTCTCATGGCTGAAGGAGCCGTACGTTCACGTCCGCCGGGAACCCGGTGGTCGAGCCGACCCGGCGCGCGAACTCCCGTACGGCCTCGAGCTGCGGGCCGCCGAAGCGGAAGTCGAGCGTCGTGAAGTACTGCTCCAGGACGGACTCGTCGAACTCCTCCCACCGGGCCGCCTGCTCGGCGACCTTGGAGACCTCGTCGAGGGAGAGGTCCCGGGAGGAGAGGAAGGCCTGGTGCACCTTGCGGGTGACGAGCGGCTCGCGCTCCAGGTAGTCGCGCCGGGCCGCCCACACGGCGAAGACGAACGGCAGGCCCGTCCACTCCTTCCACAGCGCGCCGAGGTCGTGCACCTGGAGCCCGTACTTCGGTCCGTCCAGCAGGTTGGCGCGCAGCGCCGCGTCGCCGATGAGGACGGCGGCGTCGGCCTCCTGCATCATCAGGCTCAGATCGGGCGGGCACGTGTAGTACGAGGGCCGCACCCCGACCTTCTCGGCCAGCAGGAGCTGGGCGAGCCGCACGGAGGTGCGCGAGGTCGAGCCGAGGGCGACGCGGGCGCCGTCCAGTTGGTCGAGGGGGACCTGGGAGACGATCACGCAGGACATCACGGGTCCGTCGCAGCCGACGGCGATGTCCGGAAAGGCGACGAGGTCGTCGGCGTGCTTGAGGAACTCGACGAGCGTGATGGGCCCGATGTCGAGGTCCCCCCGCACGAGCTTCTCGCTGAGCTTCTCGGGGGTGTCCTTGGTGAGCTCGAAGTCGAGGAGCGTGCCCGTTCTCGCGAGCCCCCAGTACAGGGGCAGGCAGTTCAGGAACTGGATGTGGCCGACGCGCGGCCGGGTGCGAGAATTGTCCACATCGCGAGGCTAGACCCCATCCGCCGACGGGCGGGCTCCAGGGTCGGCGTGTGCGGGTGGAAACCCTCCCGACGCCCCATGTCAACCGTTGTGACACCCCGGAGTCAACGCACGTCAGACCCCTGACACCCGTGCGAAGCACCCGTCTGGATGACGTGATCTTCGCCTCTATTGCTTTCGGCTGCCTGCGTGCTAGGCTCGCCGCAAGTTGCAGTTTGGTTTCCCTTGCAGTACAGAGCCTGCGGAGCATGTGACCGCGGGCTCTCGTCGTTTTCAGACGTATGCAGTTGTTTACACAATCGCAGGTTCTGGAGCAGGGCAACCCTTTGGGCCCAAGGAGGGCTTATGGCTACCGGAACCGTGAAGTGGTTCAACGCCGAAAAGGGCTTTGGTTTCATTGCCCAGGAAGGCGGCGGCCCGGACGTCTTCGTCCACTACTCCGCGATCAACGCGAACGGTTTCCGTTCGCTCGAAGAGAACCAGTCGGTTTCCTTCGACGTCACGCAGGGTCCGAAGGGCCCGCAGGCGGAGAACGTCACTCCGCTCTAAGCCTGCGGCTCCATGAGCCCAAAGCTTTGATCCGGAACGGATAGCAGTACCCAAGGAGCCCTGCACCAGCCGGTAGCGGGGCTCCTGCCTTTTCGCCGTCACGCGGGGGCTACGTCGCGTACAGGGCCTCTATCTCCCTGCCGAAGTCCTTCTCGATCGCCGCGCGCCGCAGCTTCATGGACGGGGTGAGGTGGCCGGCCGCCTCGGTGAAGTCGACGGGCAGGACGCTGAAGCGGCGGATGGACTCGGGGCGCGAGACGTGCCGGTTGGCCTCGTTCACGGCACGCTGCAGGATGGCCAGCAACTCCGGATCGTCCATGACGAGTTCGGGCGGAACCGGGTGCTTGCCGTTCATCCGGCGCCAGTGGGCGACGCCCTCGGGGTCGAGGGTGATGAGGGCGGAGACGAAGGGGCGGCGGTCCCCGAGGACCATGCACTGGGCGATCAGCGGATGGGAGCGGAGAAAGTCCTGGAGGGGCGCCGGGGCGACGTTCTTGCCGCCCGCGGTGATCAGGATCTCCTTCTTGCGGCCGGTGATGGAGAGATAGCCGCCGTCGTCCAGTTCTCCGATGTCACCGGTGGCGAACCAGCCGTCCGGGGCGGCGTCGACGACACCGCCCGCGTGCGGGTCCCAGTAGCCGCGGAAGACCTGCGCGCCGCACAGCAGCACCTCCCCGTCGGCGGCGATCCGCACCCGGGTGCCCGGCAGGGGCCGGCCCACCGTGCCGAGGCGCGGTTTCTGCGGGGGCGTGACCGTCGCGGCGGCCGTGGTCTCCGTGAGTCCGTACCCCTCGAAGATCTCGATGCCGGCTCCCGCGTAGAAGGCGGCGAGCCGGCGGCCGAGCGGGGACCCGCCGCAGATGGCGTGCCGGACCCGGCCGCCGAGGGCGTTGCGGATACGGCGGTAGACCAGGGGGTCGTAGAGGGCGCGGGCGGCACGGAGGGACCGGCTCGGGCCGGGACCTGTGCCGTGCTGCCGGGCCTCGACGGCCTCGCCGTACTTCTGGGCGATCCGGGCCGCCCGGTCGAAGGACGAGCCGCGGCCCATCCGTTCGGCGGTGGCGCGGCCGGTGTTGAAGACCTTCTCCAGGACGTACGGGATGGCGAGCAGGAAGGTCGGCTTGAACGAGGCCAGGTCCGCGAGGAGTTCCTCGGTCTGGAGGCTGGGCGCGTGACCGAGTTTCACCCGCGCGCGCAGACAGGCCACGGCCACCATGCGGCCGAAGACGTGCGAGAGGGGAAGGAAGAGGAGGGTGGAGGCGGGGTCCTGGGAGCGGGCCTTGAAGATCGGGTAGAGCAGTTCGACGGCGTTGTCGACCTCGGCGAAGAAGTTGCCGTGGGTGAGGGCGCAGCCCTTGGGGCGGCCGGTGGTGCCCGAGGTGTAGATCAGGGTGGCGAGGGTGTCCGGGCCCAGCACCCCACGCCGTACGGTCACTTCCTGGTCCGGGACGTCGCGGCCGAGCTCCGCGAGACGCTCCACGTGGCCCTTCTCGAAGACCCACATGTGCCGCAGATCGGGGATGTGCGGGAGCTCGGGGCCGAGCGCGGCGGCCTGCGCCACGGACTCCACGGCGAGCGCGACGGCACCCGAGTCCTGGAGGATCCAGCGGGTCTGGAAGACCGAGGAGGTCGGGTAGACCGGCACGGTGACCAGGCCGGCGGCCCAGGCGGCGAAGTCGAGGAGGGTCCATTCGTACGTCGTCCGGGCCATGATCGCGATCCGGTCGCCCGGCACCAGCCCCTCCGCGATCAGCCCCTTGGCCACCGCGAGGACCTCGTCCGCGAACTCGGCGGCGCTCACGTCCCGCCAGCCCTCGCCGTCCGGGGTCTTCCGGCTGAGGACGGGGTCCAGCGGGGCGGCGGCCGCGTTGTCGAACGGGATGTCCGCGAGGGAGCCGTGCGTCACCTGGCCCACGATCGGCGGCATCGCGACCTCGCGCACGACACCGTCCAGCCGCTTGATCTCGGGCTCCGGCAGAGGAGGGGCGGAGTCGGACGAGTAGGGGCTGGACACGGGGCGGCTCCTTGTCGGCCGGGGGGCCGGGGCGGGTGCAAGGCGTGTTCGGGCTCGGCGGAGCGCGCGGCGGCGCGAAATCTCATACGGCCCTGGGGAGTGGGGGGTTCAGGGGTCGGGGCAACCCGGTGAGACGGGGATCCTACGGCGCCGAAGTGTGGGCTTTGTGACGCATTGCCACAGGTGGAGTGCGGGTTACCCGGGGTAGCTGTGCCCTTTGCCGAGCCATGACTCCCGGCGCCGACAGCCCTGGTGAACCCGGGGCCAGGACACCCCGCACCGGCACCCCGAAGGCCTCCAACCCCACCCCCGGACAGCCGACCCCCTGAGAGATCGCCGCATCCCATCTCGACCCCCGCCCTCCTTCTGACGTAGCCTTACCCCCGGTAACTTACTCCAGAGTCACCTCCTGCCCGCCCGGAAGCCGGACCATGCCGCCGCCGCGCGGAACCGCACCGCCCGCTCGCGGAACCCCGCAGCACCCCACCCGCTCGCCGAACCCCGCACCACCCCACCGTCACCGAACCCCGCGCCGCACCGCCCGCCGAGAGCCGCACCTTCCCCGTCCGCCTGGAGACTCCGATGCGCACTCAGCCGCCCGTCCGCCCCGAGCCGCGGACGCACAGCCTCGACGCCGCCCCCGCGCTCGTCCCGCTGCTGGCCCGCGGCGCCCTGCTCTCCCCCTTCAAGCGGCCCCGCCCGGACGCCCCCGTCCCCGCCACCCGGCTCGTCCTCTCCGGTGCGCGGATCGACCTCGCCCATCTCGCCGCGTACGAGCGGGTGTGCGGGTTCCCGACCGGCGCCGACGCCCTGCCGGTCACGTATCCGCACGTGCTCGCCTTCCCGCTGGCGATGCGGGTCATGGCGGGGCGCGCGTTCCCGCTTCCGCTGCTCGGGCTGGTGCACACCTCGATCGGGATCACCCGGCACCGGGAGTGCCCGGCGAACGCGGAGTACGAACTCGCGGTGCTGGTGGAGAAGCTGGCGCCGCACCGGCGGGGCACGGAGGCGACCGTGCTGACCGAGGCACGGGTCCACGGCACGCTCGTATGGGAGTCGCGGAGCACCTACCTGGCCCGGCACAGCCCACGGAACCCGCCCAAGGCTCCCGCCCGGTCCCACGACCAGCCCCTGAACCCGGACCTGGACCACGACCACGGCCGGAACCCGGACCCGGCGCACCGCCAGGCCTCCGACGCCCGGCGGGGCTCCGGGACGCTGCCCGCCCTCGCCGAGTGGCGGCTCGGTCCGGACGTCGGGCGTCGCTACGGTGCCGTCTCCGGGGACCGCAACCCCATCCATCTGCACCCCCTCACCGCCCGCCTCTTCGGCTTCCCGCGTGCCATCGCGCACGGCATGTGGACGGTCGCCCGCTGCCTCGCCGAGTACGGCCCGGGACAAGCGGTCGACGTGCGGGCCGAGTTCAGGGCGCCGGTACCGCTGCCCGGGGTGGTGACGTACGCCGCGCGGGGGCCGGAGTTCGAGCTCCGCTCGGGCGGACGGGTCCATCTGACCGGCGCCGTACGCCCGACGCGGCCGCGAGACGCGTGAACTTCGGGCGAACAGTGCGTGGCGAAAGCCCCCGTCGAACCTTCCCTCCTTCGTCAACTCGCAGGTGAGAACGTTGCGTTGAGGAAGCTCTCACAGTGCACACCCAGTGCGCCAAGGTGGCTTCAAGCAGCCCCTCATCCCACGCTCAGACACCGTTCCTAGCCTCGGTCCACCCCCGGCCGCCGCCAGGAAAGGCACCGAAGCATGCCCCCCAGACGAATCGCCGTCATCGCCGACTCCGACACCCGTTGGAAGTGGGGAGCGTCCGTCGCCCGGCAGATCGCTCCCGACCACGCACTCGACGCGCTCTTCCTGCGCACCCGGGCCACGCCGACGGAGCGCCAACTGGCGGAGATCGGCATCGTGCCGGACACCCGGCGCGACGTCACGGTGGCGGAGCTGGTCGACGACGGGGAACTCGCCGCCGCCGACGTGCTCGTCCTGGCCACCGCGGGAGGCACCACGCTCGCGCTCACCCACGGCCTGGGCATCGCGTGGGAGGGCAGGGAACGGCGGCCGGTCACCGTCACGGGATACGTCGGGGTCGTGTACGAGAAGATGGTCGACGGGCTGATGACCCGGGCCGGCACCGACCTCGTCCTCGCCAACAGCGCCTACGACGCGGACCGTTTCCGCGAAGCGTTCGCGAGCGTCGGCGTCGACCCCGGCTCGGTGGTGGAGTGCGCCCTGCCCTTCCTCGGCGGGGAGCCGTACGCGCCGTCCGCGGAGCGGCCCTTCACGCTCACCTTCGCCGTCCAGCCGTCGGTGCCCAAGGGCCGGGTGTCCCGGCTCGAACTGCTGGAGCGGGCGGCGGCCCACGCGCGACGGCACCCCGACCGGCTGGTGCTGATGAAACTGCGCAGCCTCCCCGGCGAGCACACCACACACGTCGAGGCCGACCCGTACCAGCTCCTCATCGAGAGGATGACCGAGCCGGCCCCGGACAACCTGCGTCTCGTCTACGGCAACATGGGCGAAGTCCTGGACCGCACCGACCTGTTGGTGACGGTCAGCTCGACGGCCGCCCTCGAGTCGATGCACCGCGGCATCCCGACCGCGATCCTCACCGACTTCGGGGTCCGCGAGGCGCACGGCAACCACTACTTCGTGCACTCGGGCTGCCTCGCCTCCTGGGACGACCTGGACGCCGGCGCGACACCGCGCGTCGACCCGGCCTGGGCGGCACGGCAGGGCGTCGGCAAGAGCGATCCGTACGCCGCCGCCCGCGCCCGGGTCGCCGCGCTCGGGGCGGCGGGCCGGCTGCCGGCACTGCGGCCGTACTACTCACCGCAGCGGGCGGGGGCGTATCTCGCCGGCATCCTGGAGCGCAACGGCCTCGACGAGAAGGGCCGGCCGCTGCCGCTCACGGCCGGCGCGAGCGGCGGAGGCCCGGTGCGCACGGTGATCCGCCGGGCCGCGCGCAGCGGCGCCAAGTCCCTCTACCGGGTGGGCCGTGAGCGGGTGGCCCCCGCGCTGCGCCGGTGGGGCCAGGCCTGACCCCGCCCGGAACGGCCCGCCCCCGCCCGGCACGTACGGGCCCCGCGGGCCGGAGGTGTCAGATCTCCGCGCCGGCCTGGGAGGGGATCGCCGGGGCCGGCGGGGACCAGGGGCGGCCCTGCATGAGCGTGCCGAGTCCCGTCCAGGCGAAGTTCATCAGGGTGGCGGCGGCCTGCCGGGCCGAGACGCCGGGGGTGGCGTTGGCCCACGCGGCCATCGACTCGGCGGCCCCGACCAGCGCCTCCGCGAGCCCGGCGACCTCCCGCGCGGGCAGCGACGGGTCGCGGTGCGCCTCGCGCGCGGCGACGACGATCAACTGCGTGACGAAGCGGACCAGTTCCTCGCGCATCGCGAAGACCTCGGCGGCGAAGGGCTCGCCGTGCGTGCGGGCCTGGAGGTGCAGGACCGCCCAGCCGTCCGGGTTCTCGGCGGTGTGCGTGAAGAACGCCCGCAGCCCTTCCCAGAGTTGACGGTCCGCGGGCAGTTCGGGGCGGACTCCGGCGCGGACCGCGTCGGTGAGCGCCTTGGCCTCACGCCGGATGCACGCGGTGAACAGGTCTTCCTTCGAGTTCAGGTACAGGTACACCAACGGCTTGGACACGCCGGCCAGTTCGGCGATCTCGTCCATCGACGCGGCCCGGTAACCGCGCTGCCCGAAGGTCCGTACGGCCGCGTCCAGCATCTGCTGTTCGCGTACCGCGCGGGGCATCCGCTTGTTCTTCACAGCACCCATGCGCCAAGCCTACGAGGGCGCGCGGCGCGACCGGGCGCGCGGCGGTGTCAGGAGGCCTGGTGCGGGGTGCCCTGGGCGCTCTCGTCCAGGAGGGCGTCCTCCTGGTTGCGGTTGCGCTCCAGGTTGGCCTTGGCGCGGTCGACACGGGCGACGACCTGGGCCGAGGCGCGGTCGCGCGCGCCGCGCAGGACGACGAAGCTGATCGGCGCGGAGATCACCAGGGCCAGCAGGACGACCCACATGTAGTTGGAGTCGCCGAGTCCGCGGGGGGCGACGCCCGAGTAGACGAGGCCCCAGACGACCACGAGGCAGCCCACGAAGATCCCAAGGCGCATCAGTGTGTAGCGGAGCATCTCAATCCACTCTTCCGTTCCGAACGGTCCCAAAGAACTCCGTCCAGTGAAGCACGCCCGGACAGCGATCTTGCAGCGGGTCCTCAGCCGCGGACGGCGAGGGGCAGCAGCATCGTGATGTCGTCCCGGTCGTCGCCGGGCGCGACCCGGATCGCGCCGGGCACCCGCCCGACCTCCTTGTAGCCGCAGGAGGTGTAGAAACGCTCCAGGCCCTCGCCGCCCCGGCAGGTCAGGCGTATCGCGTCGACGCCGTCGAGACGGCCCGCGGCCTCCTCGGCGGCGGCGAGCAGGTCCCGGCCGTACCCCTTGCCCTGGTGCCGCGGGTGCACCATCACGGTGTACAGCCAGACCCAGTGCCGCATCAGCCGGTGGGTGTTGTGCGTGAGGAAGGCGGTCGCGGCGACGCCGCCCTCCTCGTCCCGGCCGACCAGCAGCCGGGTGCGGCCCTCCGCCATGGCGACGAAGTGCTTCACGAGTTCGGGGCGCACGTCGCCGGCGGCGACCGGCGGCACGAAGCCGACGGAGCCGCCCGCGTTCGAGACGTCCACCCACAGGGCGACGACACCGTCCCTGAGCTCAGGGGTGACCGCCGGCTCCAGTTCGAAGACCAGCGCCACGTCAGACCCGCATGGCCTGCGGCGTCTCGCGGCGTGCCGCGTCCGGTCCGTCGTACTCGCGGATGATCTCGTAGCGCGTGTTGCGCTCCACCGGACGGAAGCCCGCGTCCCGGATGAGGTCCAGCAGGTCCTCGCGGGTCAGCTTGTTCGGCGTGCCGTAGTTGTCCGCGTCGTGCGTGATCTTGTACTCGACGACCGAGCCGTCCATGTCGTCGGCGCCGTGCTGGAGCGCGAGCTGGGCGGTCTGGACGCCGTGCATGACCCAGAAGACCTTGACGTGCGGGACGTTGTCGAAGAGCAGCCGGGAGACCGCGAAGGTCTTCAGCGCCTCGGCGCCGGTCGCCATCTGGGTGCGCGCCTGGAGCCGGTTGCGGACCTTGCCGTCCTTCATGTCCACGAAGTCGTGCTGGTAGCGCAGCGGGATGAAGACCTGGAAGCCGCCGGTCTCGTCCTGGAGCTCACGCAGCCGCAGCACGTGGTCGACCCGGTGCCGGGGCTCCTCGATGTGCCCGTACAGCATCGTGCACGGGGTCTTGAGACCCTTCTCGTGCGCGAGGCGGTGGATGCGCGACCAGTCCTCCCAGTGGGTGCGGTGGTCGACGATGTGCTGCCGGACCTCCCAGTCGAAGATCTCCGCGCCGCCGCCGGTCAGCGACTCCAGACCGGCCTCGATCAGCTCGTCGAGGATCTCCGAGGCGGACAGCCCCGAGATGGTCTCGAAGTGGTGGATCTCCGTCGCGGTGAACGCCTTCAGCGAGACGTTCGGCAGGGCCTTCTTCAGCTCGCTGAGGGAGCGCGGGTAGTAGCGCCAGGGCAGGCTGGGGTGCAGGCCGTTGACGATGTGCAGCTCGGTGAGGTTCTCGCCCTCCATCGCCGTGGCGAGGCGGACGGCCTCCTCGATGCGCATCGTGTACGCGTCCTTCTCGCCCGGCTTGCGCTGGAACGAGCAGTACGCGCAGGACGCGGTGCACACGTTCGTCATGTTGAGGTGACGGTTCACGTTGAAGTGGACGACGTCGCCGTTCTTCCGCGTGCGCACCTCGTGCGCGAGCCCGCCGAGCCAGGCGAGGTCGTCCGACTCGTACAGCGCGATGCCGTCCTCGCGGCTGAGCCGCTCACCGGCCCGGACCTTGTCCTCCAGCTCGCGCTTGAGCCCGACATCCATGCGATTACCTCTCCCTGTGACGAAACGCTGCCAACCGTACTCCCCCGGCTTTCCGGCAGAGGGCCCCCACCAGGGCCTTCCGCCGCGGGCGCCGCTACTCCTCCTCGGGCAGCTCGCCGACCCTGTTCTCCCACTTCGTGGAGAGCACGATCGTCGTACGGGTCCGGGAGACGCCCTTGGTCCCGGACAGCCGCCGGATGGTCTTCTCCAGTCCGTCGACGTCGCTGGAGCGCACCTTGAGCATGAACGAGTCGTCGCCCGCGATGAACCAGCAGTCCTCGATCTCGCTGAGGTCGCGCAGCCGCCGGGCCACGTCCTCGTGGTCGGCCGCGTCGGAAAGCGAGATGCCGATCAGGGCGGTGACGCCGAGACCGAGCGAGGCCGAGTCGACCGTCGCGCGGTACCCGGTGATGACGCCGGCCGCCTCCAGCCGGTTGATGCGGTCGGTGACACTGGGTCCCGACAGTCCGACGAGGCGCCCCAGCTCCGCGTAGGAGGCCCGGCCGTTCTCCCTCAGGGCCTGGATGAGCTGCCTGTCCACCGCGTCCATGCGATCGAGCCTTCCGCTGAAAAGGTCTGAGAAGTCGTGAGAGGTCGAGAGGTCGTGCGAGGTCAGGTGGTGGCGTCCCGGGAGCCGCTCCCGAGTTCGCCCTTCCACCGGCGGTACAGGCCGTGCTCGACGCCCGCCGCGTCGAGGGCCCGTCCGGCGACGAAGTCCACCAGGTCCTGGATGTGCGTGGCCCCCGCGTAGAACGCCGGCGAGGCGGGCAGCACGACGGCTCCCGCGTCGTCCAGGGAGACCAGGTGACGCAGCGTCTGCCCGTTCAGCGGGGTCTCCCGCACGGCGACGACCAGCTTGCGCCCCTCCTTGAGGGTGACGCTCGCGGCCCGCTGGAGCAGATCCTTGGAGAGGCCGAGGGCGACTCCGGCCACACAGGCGGTGGACGCGGGCACGATCAGCATGCCCTTGGCCGGATACGAGCCCGACGAGGGGCCCGCCGCCAGGTCGCCCGCGCTCCAGTGCCGTACGCCGTCGAGATGTTCCCCGGGGACGTCGAAGGTGCCGGGCTTGCCGTCGGCGCCCCGCTCCAGCCAGGCGCGCAGGTCGTCCCGCCAGTGGGCGTCGCGGAACGGGAGGCCGGTCTCGTCGAGCAGCGTGAGCCGTGAGGCCCTGCTGACGACCAGGTCGACGCTCTCCCCCGCATCCAGCAGCGAACGCAGCACCGCGGCCGCGTACGGCGTACCGGACGCGCCGGAGACCCCCACGATCCAAGGCCGGCGCTGCGTCTGTCCTGGCTTCATGATGTCGAGCCTATCCGGCCACCGGCCATGGTCAGACCGTCAGCCCGCGCACCAGCAGGTCGAGCAGGGCGCACACGAACAGGGCGATCCCGATGAAGCCGTTGACCTGGAAGAACGCCCGGTTCAGCCGGCTCAGGTCGTGCGGCTTCACGATGGAGTGCTCGTAGAGGAACGCGCCCGCGACGATCACGAGGCCCAGCCAGAAGAAGGCACCGGCGCCGGTGGTGACGCCGTACCAGACGAAGAGCGCCGTCGTCACGGCGTGACAGACCCGCGCGCCCCGGATCGCGGCCGGGATGCCGAACCGGGCCGGCACGGACATCACACCGATCTCGCGGTCGGTCTCGACGTCCTGGCAGGCGTAGATCAGGTCGAAGCCGCCGATCCAGACACCGACCGCGAGGCCGAGGACGACCGCGTCCCAGGACCAGGTGCCGGTGACGGCGATCCAGGCGCCGACCGGGCCCATCGCCTGGGCGAGACCGAGGATGGCCTGCGGGAAGTTCGTGAACCGCTTGCCGTACGGGTAGACGACCATCGGGATGACCGCGATGGGCGCCAGCGCCAGGCACAGCGGGTTGAGCAGGGCGGCGGCGCCGAGGAACACGACCAGGGCGACCAGCGCCCCCGTCCAGGCGTGCTTCACGGTCATCGCGCCGGTGACCAGTTCACGATGGGCCGTACGGGGATTACGGGCGTCGATCTCGCGGTCGATGATCCGGTTCGCTGCCATGGCGAAGGTGCGCAGGCCCACCATCGCGACGGTGACCAGGAGCAGTTTGGCCCAGTGGATGTTCTTGTCGACCTCGAACATCGCGGTGAGCGCCGCGATGTACGCGAACGGCAGCGCGAACACCGAGTGCTCGATCATGACGAGGCGCAGGAACGCCTTGGTGCGGCCCGGCTGCGGAAGCGCCGCGGAAGCTGAACTCACAGCCCGTACTCCTTCCAACGGCGGTCGACCTTCGCCGCCGTCTGCGGGTCGGACAGCACCATCTCGGGCCAGCCGCCGTCCCGGGTGTAGCCCTCCTCGGGCCACTTCTTCGTCGCGTCGATGCCCGCCTTGCCGCCCCAGAACTGCTGGTAGGAGGCGTGGTCGAGGTGATCGACCGGGCCTTCGACGACGGTGAGGTCACGTCCGTAGTCCGTGTTGCCGAGCGCGCGCCAGGCCACCTCGTGCAGATCGTGGACGTCGCAGTCCGCGTCGACGACCACGATGAGCTTCGTCAGGGACATCATGTGTGCCCCCCAGACCGCGTGCATCACCTTCTGGGCGTGCTTCGGGTACTTCTTGTCGATCGAGACGATCGCGCAGTTGTGGAAACCACCCGCCTCCGGCAGGTGGTAGTCCACGATGTCCGGGACGATGATCTTCAGCAGCGGGAGGAAGAACCGCTCCGTCGCCCGGCCGAGGGGACCGTCCTCCGTGGGGGGCCGGCCCACCACGATGGACTGGAGCAGCGGCCGCTTGCGCATCGTGACGCAGTCGATGGTCAGGGCCGGGAACGGCTCCTGCGGGGTGTAGAACCCGGTGTGGTCGCCGAACGGCCCCTCGGGCAGCATCTCGCCCGGCTCCAGCCAGCCCTCCAGGACGACCTCGGCGTTCGCGGGCACCTGGAGGGGAACGGTCTTGCAGTCCACCATCTCGATCCGCTTGCCCTGGAGGAACCCGGCGAAGAGGTACTCGTCGATGTCACCCGGCAGCGGGGCGGTGGAGGCGTACGTGACGGCGGGCGGGCAGCCGAAGGCGATCGCCACGGGCAGCCGCTCGCCCCTGCGGGCCGCGACCTGGTAGTGGTTCCGGCTGTCCTTGTGGATCTGCCAGTGCATGCCGATGGTGCGCTTGTCGTGCCGCTGGAGCCGGTAGAGACCGAGGTTGCGGATGCCGGACTCGGGGTCCTTGGTGTGGGTGAGCCCGAGGTTGAAGAAGGAGCCGCCGTCGTCGGGCCAGGTGAACAGCGCGGGCAGCGCGTCGAGATCGACGTCCTCGCCCCGCAGCACCACTTCCTGCACCGGCGCGTCCTTGACCTTCTTCGGCGGTACGTGCGCCATCGCGCCGAGCTTCCCGAAGGCCTCCCGCACGCCCATGAAGCCCTGCGGCAGCTCAGGCTTGAGCAGTCCGCCGATCTTCTCGGAGATCTCGCCGTACGACTTCAGCCCGAGGGCCTTCAGCAGGCGGCGGTCGGTGCCGAACACGTTCATCGCGAGCGGCATCGCCGACCCGCGCACGTTCTCGAAGAGGAGCGCGGGGCCGCCGGACTTCTGTACCCGGTCGACGATCTCCCCGACCTCCAGGTACGGATCCACCTCGGCCTTGATGCGCTTGAGGTCTCCCTCGCGCTCCAGCGCCCTGAGCAGGGAGCGAAGATCGTCGTAAGCCATGTGTCCAAGTATCGGCCACCCGCTAATCTGTGCCCGTCACCGGGGGGCCCGTGCCGCCCCGCCGTCGCTCACTGGGGGATCGTTCGGCCATGCTCAGGTATCTGCCCTTCCTGCTGGTCCTGGCGCTGTGGATCTACGCCTTCATCGACTGCCTGAACACGCCGGAGGAGGAGGTCAAGGGCCTGCCCAAGGTGATCTGGGTGATCATCATCCTGCTCTTCGGCGAGGTGCTGGTCGGTCCGGTCGCCTGGCTGGTCGCGGGCCGCAACCGCCGGGGTCCCGCGGGCGGCTCCACGCCCTCCGAGTGGCACCGCAACCACCGGACGGCGTTCGTCGCACCCGACGACAACCCCGAGTTCCTGAAGTCCCTCAAGGCCGAGAACCGCAAGGACGAGTCCCTGCTCAAGGACTGGGAGGCCGACCTGCGCCGCCGCGAGGAGGAACTGAAGCGCCGCGAGGAGCAGAGCAGGTCCGACGAGGAGTCCTGACGCGGAGCCCGGACTCGACGACGAGGACGCCGAGGATCCCGGAGAGCATCATGGCGGCGGCGAGCCGGGCTTCGCCCTTGTTCTCGACCGCGGTGGTGGAGGTAGTGCCCCGAAGGCCGTAGCGGCTCCCGCTGCCGGGCCACGGTGCGCCGGGGCGTCCCTCCGACACCCCCGTCGGCACCGCCGACGGTCGCTGACGGACGGCGTCAGGCCCCGGCCTGGAGGCGGAGGCCCGCCAGGGTCAGGTCCAGCGCGGCGAGGAACTGCTCCTTGTCGTCGTGCCCGTCGAACTCCTCGACGATCTCGTGCACGAACGGGAACTCCTTCGAGTCGAGCGCACGCCAGGTCTCGGTGTAGCGGCCGAGGAACTCGTCGCGGTCCATGACGCCGTCGAGCACCTCCGGGGGCGGCTCCTGCCCCATCTCGGCGGCGTTGCCGACGACGACGCCCACGATCGCCGACACGGCGTGGAACCGCTGGAGCGGCGTGAGGTCGAGCCGCAGGGTCTGCTGCCCCAGCTTCTCGTAGAGCCGCAACGAATTGCCCTGGACGTCGGTGCGGCGCATGAAGTGCGCGCCCAGCCACGGCCGGTCCACGATCGCGTCGAACAGCGTCACGGCCATCACGCGCACGTCGTCGATCGGGTCGTCGCCGGCGGTCTGTCCTTCGATCGCGGTCAGCACCCCGCCGAGCACGTGGTCGATGGCGCGGTCGAGCAGGTCGTCCTTGCCCGAGACGTACCAGTAGATGCTGCCGACGCCCGTGCCGAGCCGGGTCGCGAGGGCACGAAGGGTCAACGCCTGCTCGCCCGCCTCGTCGAGGAGGGCCACCGCCGCGCCGAGAACGGCCTCGATGGAGTGCGAGGCCCGCCGGCGCCCTCGGGAAGGGCGATCGGCGGGTCGTGTTCGCGGGCCTGTCATGACATCCATCCAATCACAGCTTGCGTATCTATCGAACTGCGTTCTATCGTGGAACACCGTTCCATAGTCGAACGCCGTTCCATAGTCGACGGCGTCCCGAGAGGAGGCCCGCCATGACCACGACCGCCCCAGCGCCCGCCGCATCGCGCACCTATCCGTCCCTGCGCGCGGCATGGATACCCCTGGCCGCGCTCTGCCTGGCCTTCTTCGTCGAGATGGTCGACAACACCCTGCTCTCGATCGCGCTGCCCACGATCGGCCGGGATCTCGACAGCAGCACGACCGCGCTGCAGTGGGTCACCGGCGGCTACTCGCTGACGTTCGGCGGCCTGCTGCTGACGGCGGGATCGATGGCCGACCGGCTCGGGCGCCGACGTGTGCTGCTCGTCGGCCTGGCGGTGTTCGGCCTGCTGAGCCTGGCCGTCGTCGCGGTCACCACCGCGGGGCAGCTCATCACCCTGCGGGCCGGCCTCGGCATCGCCGCGGCGGCGATGGCCCCCATCACCAACTCGCTGGTCTTCCGGCTGTTCGACGACAAGGCGCTGCGCATGCGCGCGATGACCTTGATGATCGTCGTCGGCATGTCCGGCTTCGTCCTCGGCCCACTGCTGGGCGGCACCGCCCTGGCCCACTTCCAGTGGCAGTGGCTCCTGGTCGTCAACGCCCCGATCGCGCTGATCGCGGCCATCGGCGTCCGCCTCGGCGTCCCGGCCGACCGACCGCAGGACCTGACCCACGACAAGCTCGACCTTCCCGGCGCCGGCTTGAGCGTCACCACGATCGGCCTCGCCTGCTACTCGCTGACCAGCGGCGTCGAGCACGGATGGCTCTCCACGAGCACACTCGCCTCGGTCCTCGGTGCCGTCATCGCGGGGATCGCGTTCGTGTGGCACGAGCGCCGCAGCGCGTCGCCGATGCTGGACCTCCGCCTCTTCTCCGACGGCACCGTCCGCGGCGCCGCCATCGCGCAGATCGGCACGGCCATCGCCATGGCCGCCGTGATGTTCGGGCTGATCCTCCACTTCCAGTACGCCTACGGGTGGAGCCCCGTACGGGCCGGCCTGGCGAACCTGCCGATCATCGTGACCATGATCGTCGCGACTCCCCTGTCCGAGTGGCTCGCGGGAAGGTTCGGCCACCGCATCGCCTGCCTGGTCGGCGCGGCCTGCCTGGCCGTCTCACTGGCCGGCCTGTCCTGGGGCGTCGACCACGGCTACGGCGCGATCGCGGTCTGCATGGTCGTGATGACCGTCGGACTGCGCACCGTCATGACGATCTGCGCCATCGCGCTCGTCGACGCGATGCCGGGCAACCGCACGTCGATCGGCACGGCGCTCAACGACACCGCCCAGGAGGTCGGCACCAGCATCGGCACCGCCGTGGTCGGCACCCTCATCGCCGCGCTGGTCACCACCCAACTGCCCGCGGGCACCTGGGGCGACTCCCTGGTGGCGTCGTTCTTCCACGCCGAGCGGATCACCTACGCCGTGCTGGCGGTGGTCGTCGGCCTGATCGCGGCCGGCGGAGCACTCACCCTCACCGACTCCCACGCCACCGAAGAGCCGGCCTGAGACGGCCGAGCCCCTGAGATGTCCGAGTCGGGGTCGCCGGGTGCCACCACGGCACCGCCGGGGCCCCGGCGAGACCGCTCAGCGGTCCGGCTCCTCGCGCAGGACGAGGGCGAGGAGGCCCGGGAAGCGGGCGTCGAACTCCGCCCGGCGCAGCCGGTTGACCCGCCTGGAGCCCTCGTCGCGCTGCTCGACGAGACCGGCGCCGCGCAACACGGCGAAGTGATGACTGAGGGCCGCTTTGCCGACGGGCACGTCGAAGCCGCCGCAACCGCGGCTCCACTCCGCGGAGCCCGCCAGCTCCCTGACGAGCTGGATGCGCACGGGATCGGCGAGGGCGGCGAGGGCGGCCGGCACGGGGACCTCGTCGGGGTGGGTGTGCTCGGGCGCCGCCCGATGACTGCCGCGTTCCGCCACGCCGGCCTCCCCGTCCATTCCCTGATCCGCTTGCCGAGTGTTCGATGAAAACCATACACTCCAGAGTGTTCGCTTTTCATTGAACAGTTGAGCGTCAACCAGGGGTGTGCCATGCGTGCGGTCGAATTCCAGGAGTACGGCGGTCCCGAGGTCCTGCGGGTCACCGAGGCGAAGGTCCCCGATCCGGGCCCGGGGCAGGTGAGCATCGACGTGGTCTACGCGGGCGTGAACTTCGCCGACCTCAAGGCGAGGTCGGAGGGCTACCGTGTCCCCGGCCTCCCCTTCGTGCCCGGACTCGAGGTCTCGGGCCGCGTCCGGGCACTCGGCCCGGACGTCACGGGACTGCGGGTGGGCCAGGAGGTCGCGGCGCTGACGGAGGGCGGGGCGTACGCGGAGGTGACCGTGGCCGACGCCGTGACGGTCTTCCCGCTTCCCGACGGCGTCGACCTGCGCACCGGCGCCACGCTCCCCACCGTCCTGCCCACCGCGTACGCGCTGCTGCACACGGTGGGCCGGCTCCAGCCCGGCGAGACCGTCCTCGCGCAGGGCGCGGCGGGCGGGGTGGGCACGGTGCTCGGCCAGCTCGCGAAGGCGGCCGGGGCCGGCGCGGTGTACGGCGTGGTGTCCAGCGCGCCGAAGGCCGCGTACGCCCTCGGCAACGGCTACGACGAGGTGTTCGTGGGGTCCTTCCGGGACGAGGTGCGCGCGGCGACCGCCGGCCGCGGGGTGGACCTGGCCCTGGACCCGGTGGGCGGCGAGACCCTCCGCGGCGGCCTCGCCTCCCTCGCCCCCTTCGGCCGGCTGGTCTCCTTCGGCAACGCGAGCTCGGCGGAACCCTGGACGGTGGGCCAGCCGGAGCTCTATCCGACCGGCCTGTCGGTCTCCGGATTCTCGATCCTCGGCCTGGCCGCGACGGCCCCGGCCACCCTCCGCGCCATCGCCTCCCGCGCGTTCGCGACGGTGGCCGACGGCACGGTGACCCTGCCGGTGACGGCGGAATTCCCCCTGGAGTCGGCCGCGGAGGCCCACACCCTGATGGGTTCCCGAACGAGCACGGGAAAGCTGCTCCTACGCGTGGCGGCTTCCGGGCTGTAGGGCCCCGTCTGTCAGATCCCTGCCCTACCCTGCACCGCCATGACGACTCGCCTCAACGCCACCCGCGCCTCCTACGACACCGTGGCCGCCGACTACGCGGACCTGCTCAGGGACGAACTGGACCGGAAACCGCTGGACATGGCGATGCTGGCGGCGTTCGCCGAGCGGGTGCAGGCCGGCGGGGGCGGGGCCGTGGCGGATCTCGGCTGCGGGCCAGGCCGGGTGACCGTCCATCTGGAGCGGCTCGGGCTCGACGCGTTCGGGATCGACCTGTCGCCGGGGATGGTGGATGTGGCGCGCCGGACGTATCCCCGGCTGCGGTTCGAGGTGGGCACGATGACGGCCCTGGACCTCCCCGACGCCGGTCTCGCCGGAGCACTCGCCTGGTACTCCACCGTGCACACGCCGATCGACGAACTGCCCGTGCTGTTCGCCGAGTTCCACCGGGTCCTCGCCCCCGACGGCCATCTGCTCATCGCCTTCAAGGCAGGCGACGAGCAGGTCCGTCTGGAGCACGCGTACGGCCACGACGTGGACCTCGACGTCCACCGCTTCCCGCCCGAGCGCGTCGCCGGGCTCCTGCGGGCGGCCGGCCTGACCGAGGTCGCCCGTCTCGTCCGCGAGGCCGACCCCCACGAGGCCACCCCGCAGGCCTTCGTCCTGGCCCGCAGGCCTTCGTCCTGGCCCGCAGGACCGGAGATCCCCTCACCTCCGTGACCGCCCGGTGAGCACCCCCCGGATCACCCTCGTGTTCCGGCGACGGGAGAGGGGGGCCCGGGGGACAGTGGAGTCATGGAGCGCATCGATCAGGCACAGGCCCGCGCGTGGCTCGCGACGGCTCTGGAGGAGGCGCGGGCCGGGCTCGCGCAGGGCGGTATCCCCATCGGGGCCGCGCTGTACGGCGCGGACGGCACCCTGCTCGGCCGCGGGCACAACCGCCGCGTCCAGGACGGCGACCCCTCGGCGCACGGCGAGACGGCCGCCTTCCGCGACGCGGGACGGCAGCGGACGTACCGCGGTACGACCATGGTGACCACGCTGTCCCCGTGCTGGTACTGCAGCGGGCTCGTCCGGCAGTTCGGGATCTCCCGGGTGGTCGTCGGCGAGGCGGCCACCTTCCACGGGGGCCACGAGTGGCTCGCCGAGCACGGCGTGCAGATCGTGCTGCTCGACGATCCCGAGTGCACCGCGCTGATGCGCGACTTCATCGAGAAGAACCCGGCCCTGTGGAACGAGGACATCGGTGAATGACGCGGCGAACACCCCAGGGACGGCGACCGGCACCGCCCGACCCGCGCCCCCGAAGACGTCCGGCTCCCCCGACACCACCGCCGGCTCCCCGCGTCCGGCATGCTCCGGCGTCCCCACCGTCGACCTGGGGCCCTGGCTCTCCGGGGACCGTGACGCCCGTGCCGCGCTCGCCCGCACCGTCGACGACGCCCTGCGCACGGCCGGCTTCCTGCTCGTCACCGGGCACGGCGTGGATCCGGAGCTGCGCCGCCGCCTGCGGGAGTCGGCCCGTGCCTTCTTCCTGCTGCCCGCCGCGGTCAAGCAGCCGTACGCGGCCCGGGTCGGCGGGCGCGGCTGGCTCGGGCCCGGTGCCGAGGCCAACGGCTACGCGGAGGGCACCGAGACCCCGCCGGACCTCAAGGAGTCGCTGACGTTCGCGACGCACGAGCCGTTCGAGGACCCGGAGACCAACGCGCGGTGGTACGCGCCGAACGTCTGGCCCGCCGAGGCCCCGGAGCTGCGGGCGCTCTGCGAGGAGTACCTGGCGGAGATGGCCAGGCTGGAGAACCTGCTCCTCGAACTGCTCGGCCGGGCGCTCGGCCTCGAACCTGACTTCTTCACCCGCCACATGGACCATCCGACGTACGGCTTCAACATCAACTGGTATCCGGGCACGGAGGTCGTCGGCGAGGCGCGCCCCGGCCAGTTCCGCATCGGCCCGCACACCGACTTCGGCACCGTCACCATCCTCGACCGGCAGGCGGGCAAGGGCGGGCTCCAGGTGTTCACGGACACGGACGGCTGGCGGGACGCGCCGTTCGACCCGGCGGCGTTGACGATCAACATCGGTGACCTCATGGCCCGTTGGACCGGCGACCGATGGCGTTCGGGACGGCACCGCGTGCTGCCGCCACCGGCCGACGCACCCGCCGAGGAGCTGATCTCGCTCGTGTACTTCGGCGAGTGCACACCCGGAACGCTGGTCGAGTCGGTGCCCGCCCCCGCCGGCCGCGTCGTGTACGCACCGGTGGACTCCCACACCTATCTGCGCGAGAAGCTCGATTCGATCACTGTCGGTTGAACGGCCGAACGTTTTCGTAATTGAACAGACATCGGGCGCCCTATCCCGAACCAACTCCCCCTTCTTAAACTGTTGTTGATACACCTCACAGCAGCACAAACGGAATGGACCGGACCGCGGACCAGGGGGAGATGCGGTGCACACAGGGCTGCACGGCCGGGGGGCGCTCTTCGACACCGATCCGCCCGGACTCGCATCACGACTGGTCGGCCTGCGTCCGTACCAGCTCCGCGCCACACCGTACGAACACCCCGGGGAACCGCCCTTCGTGGTCTTCGCGGGCGGCCGCGGACTGGGCAAGACCGCCGTCCTCCTCGCCCTGCGCGAGGCCTACCGCGGACACACGCCCGTCGCCCTGATCGACGGCGAGGAACGGCAGTTCGGCGCGCCGCCCCCGGACCGCCCGGCCGAGTCCTGGTCCCCGGTGGGGCAGGCGCTCACCACGGCCGCCGAACAGCTCGCCGAACCGGTCAAGGGCGCCGGACGGATCGGCTTCCCCCGGCTGTCGTCCGGGCTGCTGGCCGTGGCGGCGGGCGGCTGGAGCGACCGCGACGTGCCCCGCATCCGGCAGGAGGCGGAGCGCATCCTGCTGCTGAGCGAGACCGAGTCCTGGCTGTCGGGATTCGCGGGGCGCTGGGTGAGCAAGGTGATCTCCAAGCTCGTCGCGTCGATGAGCGGCACCGGGCCGGTGGTGGAACCCATCATCGAGGCCACCCTGGAGGCCTTCGCGGAAGGCGTCTCCCCGGCCCACCGCCGGCTGCGCAGAGCCGCGACCTGGTACCGCGACTACCCGAACGCGGGCGGCAGCCCCAAGCTCGCGCTGATCCTGCTCTCCCGCCACTTCCGGGCGGGCGGCGACTCCCGCCGACATGCCGAACGCCATCTCGTACGGGCCCTGCTGGCCGACCTCGACGACGCCTACTCGGGCGTCGTCCAGCGCTCCCACCGGCGGGGACGCCCGGTCCTGCTCATCGACAACGTCCAGGAGCCCGCGGGCCTCGGACTCCTGGAGCCGGTGCTGCGCGACCGCGCCGACGGCATCAAGGACCAGGCCGTGTTCTTCGCCGCGCTACGGGGCTACGCGCATCCGGCACTGCGCAACGCGGGCCGCCTCGCGCTGCCCGAGACGGCCCGCGGCACCGACTGGCGGCCCGGCGCCTCCCCGTCCTCGCGGGCCCTGCTCGTCCCGCTGCCGCCACTGACCCCCGACGACACCCTGCACATCATGGACACCGCGCCGGGCGGCCCCGGCGCCGGTCCCGCCGCCCCGGCCGTCGTGCCGGCCCAACTCCCGCACGCCACGCACAGGCTGACCGGAGGCAGCCCGCTCGGCATCACCCTGCTGGCCACCTCGGTCCGGCAGAACCTGCCCGAAGGGGCCGACTCGCTCGGCACGTTGCTCACCGCCGACATCGCCCCGCACGAGGACCAGGCGGGCCGCCCCGCCTATCAGGAACTCCTCGGCCGGCTCGTCCCCGGCGGCCGGCTCGACGAGCTGACCGTGCTGGCCGCGGCCCACGACCGCGACTCGGCGTGCTCGCTCGCCCAGTCGCGGCTGCCGGAGGACTTCGGCGCGTCCGGCGTCCTGGACCTGGAGGAACGGCTCGCGTCGGAGGGCTGGACGACGGCGGCCGGACAGTTCGTCGGCGATCCCTTCCTGCGCGCCCTCCTCCTGCTCAGGCTGCACCACGACGACACCGGCCACGAACGGTGGCGGGCGGTGCACCGCGCCCTCGTCGACCACTACCAGGACCTGGCCGAGACCTCCCCGGCCGACAGCGACCGCTACCGGCTGCACCACGAACTCGCCCTGGGGAAGGCCGACTTCGCGGTCGCGCACCTGCGCGACAGCTTCCGCGGCTCCGACACCCGAGACTGGCTGTCCGCGCTGCTGTTCATCGCCTCCGCGCCCTACTTCCACGCCCACGATCCGGACGGCCGCGACTTCGAGGGCCCCGACCACCGCGCCTCCGTCGCCCTCGGCCGCACGGACGCCACGCACCGGCCGCCGGACGGCGTGGACGCCGTACTGCACCTGCGCGTACGGCGGTTGCTGCACGCGGTGTGGCAGCTCACCGACCCCCTGGTGCTGCCGGACCCGCGGGTGGCCGAGCGGCTGCGCTTCGAACTGGAACAGCTCTCGAACCTGCGGCCCGCGGGAAACGCCCTGCTGTGGCGGGCCTCGCGGGAGTGGCCCCCGGACGCCCTGGCGGGCCGGCCGCTGCGCGTCCCGGACGACGAGGACGGAGGACGATGATGGCGCGCTTATGGGTCTGGCTGCGCGAGGACGTCTGGGAGATTCGTTTCCGCAGGTATGTCGCGCTGACGCTCGCCGCCGCCCTCGTGGGCCTCGGCGCATGGGGCGGCATGACGGCGGCCAGGGTGGACCGCTCGTGCGCGCCGGGAGTCGTCCAGCCGAAGGACGCCGACGAATGCGTGGGCGTCTCCTCGACGGCGTACGCCTTCGGGCGGGCGCGCTTCGCCGAGACCGTACGGGCCATCAACCGCGAGAACCACCGCCTGAAGCCCGGCAGTTACGTCACCGTCGCCCTGCTCGAACCCTTCACCGCGACCGACGCCGACAACCTCGCCGACGTCCTTCACGAGCTCCAGGGCGCCTACCTGGCGCAGTACCAGGCCAACCACGACACGACCGGACTGAAGCCGAAGATCCGCCTCGTGCTCGCCAACCCCGGTGCCACCGGGGCCTCCTGGCGTCACACCGTCGACCAGCTCGACCGGATGACCAGGGCCCCCGACCGGCTGCGCGCGGTGACCGGAGTCGGGGTGAGCACCGACAACAACAAGAAGGCGGTCGCCGCGCTCACCGGGCGGGGCATCCCGGTGATAGGGAGTTCGATCACCGCCGACAGCCTCGCCAACGGACAGGACGGCAAGGACCCCTTCCCGGGGCTCGCCCGCGTCTCCCCCACCAACACCGACGAGGCGCGCGCACTCGCCTCCTTCGCCAAGGTGTCGGCGGCCAACGCCTTCCTCGTCTACGACCGGACCGGCGACCCGTACACGCGCACGCTCCAGGCGTCGTTCGAGAAGATGCTGAAGGGCGCGCGCTACGAGGCCCAGCCGTTCACGCCGCCCGCCGACCGCAGCAAGGAGGGAAGCACCGCCAACGTCTTCGCGCAGATCGCCACCATCCTGTGCAACACGCCGAAGACCACGAACACCGTCCTGTTCGCCGGCCGGCACACCCAGTTGCGGCAGTTCATCAACGCGCTGGGCACCCGGGGCTGCTCCGACCGCCGCTTCACCGTGCTCACCGGCGACGAGGGCTCGTACCTCGCGGGCGACGAGGACCTCGACCCGGCCGCCCTGAAGGACCCGCTGCTGACCGTGCGCTACACGGCCCTCGCCCATCCCGACGCCTGGATGGAGGACGGCGCGCGGACCGGTGGCAGCGCGGCCGACGCGAAGGTGCTCCGGCGGCTGCTGGCCGACGCCGCGCGCGAACCGGTCGGGCCCATCGGCCGGGTGTCCCTCGACGACGGGCAGTTGATCATCGCGTACGACGCCATGCGGCTCGCCGTGCGTGGTATCCGCGGGGCCTCGCCGACCGGGCGGATCCCCGCGCTCGCGGACGTCGGCCTCCAGTGGCCCCAGGTGAAGGGCGCGCAGCTCCGGGTGAACGGGGCGAGCGGGTGGATCTGTCTGGACGCCCACGGGAACCCGTACGACAAGGCCGTGCCGATCGTGGAACTGACCCACGACAGCCGGGCCCGCTTCGTGCGGATCGCCTGGCCGGACGGCAGACCACCGGCGGCCCAGTGCCTGCCGCCGTCCTGAGGCGTTCGTGTGCGGGCGGGTCAGACGCCCGCGTAGGAGTGCTTGCCGCCGACGAAGATGTTGACGCCGTAGTAGTTGAACAGCCAGCAGCCGAAGGCGATCAGGGCGATGTAGGCGGCCTTGCGGCCCTTCCAGCCGGCCGTGGCGCGCGCGTGCAGGTGGCAGGCGTAGGCGACCCAGGTGATGAACGCCCAGGTCTCCTTCGGGTCCCAGCCCCAGTAGCGGCCCCAGGCGTCGCCCGCCCAGATCGCGCCCGCGATGATCGTGAAGGTCCACAGCGGGAAGACGGCCGCGTTGACGCGGTAGGAGAACTTGTCGAGCGAGGCCGCGGAGGGCAGCCGCTCCATGACGGAGGTGGCGAAGCTGCCGGGCTGCCCGCCGTTCACGAGCTTGTTCTCGTACGAGTCCTTGAAGAGGTACAGGATCGTGCCGACGGCGCCCACGTAGAAGACGGCGCCGCACAGGATCGCGGTCGAGACGTGGATGTACAGCCAGTACGAGTGCAGCGCGGGGACGAGCTGGTCGCTCGCGGTGTACAGGACGGTGACCGCGAGACCGAGGTCGAGCAGGACCGTGGTGATCAGCGGGAGGCCGAGCCAGCGGACGTTCTTCTTCAGCGCGAGCAGGACGAGGAAGACCCCGACGGCGACGGTGGAGAAGGTGATGTTGAACTCGTACATGTTGCCCCAGGGGGCCCGCCGCACCGACAGGGCGCGGGCGAGCACACCCGCCGCCTCGACACCCCACGCCAGGACGCTGAGGGACACGGCGATCCGGCCGTAGAGGTCGCCCTGTTCGTCCCCACCGTGCGCGCCGGGCCCGTCGGGCACGTCCCGCGCGCCGGCCGCGGACCGGGTGACGACCTTCGGTCGCTCCAGCACGGTGGTGCCGCCGGCCTTCCGCACGGTGACCCCGGGGGCCGCCGCGGCCGCCTGCGCGCCGTTCGCGGTGAGCGCGCTGGCGGTGCGGGCGACCTTGCTGCGGCTGCCGAAGAGCCATTCGGCGATGAAGGCGAAGAAGGCCAGGGTGTAGACGGCCATCGCGGAGTAGATCAGCGTGTTGCTGATGTTGGCGAGGTGTTCGTTGGTCGCGGTGGCCAGTTCGGTCACGGCGCCCAGGTCGTGTGCGGTGGCGAGCGTCACTGCTTCTCGGCCCCTTCAGCGGCGGGTACGGGGGGTTCGGCGTCGGCGTCGGTGGGTGCCGCGTCTTCGTCGGACTTGGTGGGTGCCTGTTCGTGCACGAGCGCGGCCAGGTCGCCGAGCTCCTCGGGCAGTTTCGCGGACTCGCTGCGGCCGAGCCCGGCCATCTCGACGACGGTGACACCGTCGTCGCCGGTGGTCGCCCGCACCCAGACACGGCGGCGCTGGATGAACAGCGATCCGGCGAGTCCGAGGATCGCGGTGAACGCCCCGGCCAGCGCCCAGTCACTGCCGGGCTGCTGGGTGACCTGGAAGTTCGCCCACTCCTTGATGTCCTTGTCGAAGGTGATCGAACCGGCGCCGTCCGGCAGCGTCATCGTCTCGCCGGGCCGCAGCCGCGCCTTGACGATCTCGCCCTTGGCGTCCTTGAACTGCTTCATGTGGGCCGGGTCGAGCTGGTAAACGTTCTGCGGGAGACCCGCGTCGACCCCGAGGCTGCCGTGGAAGCCGCTCAGCGCGAGCACGGGATAGTCCAGCGCGGGGAACTGGGAGAACATGTCGCCCTTGCCCGCCCCGGCGAAGGTCGGCACGAAGAACGCGGAGAAGCCGAGCTGTTCGCTCTTGCCCTGCGCGTTCTTGTAGCCGTCCATGACCTTGACGGCGCCCTGCGAGGTGACGTTGGAGTCCAGCGGCAGCAGCGGCACGGCGTTGTGGAAGACGACGTTGCCCTTGCCGTCGCGGACGGTCACGGTGGGCGCATAGCCGTGGGCGGTCAGATAGACCTTCGTGTCGCCGATCACGAGCGGTTCGTTGACCTTGACGATCGTCTTGCGCTCCTTGCCGTAGGCACCCTCGCTGTAGGTGAGGGCCGCCTGGTACGTGCGGGGCGTGCCCTTGTTGGGGCCGGTCCGCTCGTAGGTGCCGGTGAAGTTCTTCAGGTCGAAGCTGAACGGTGTCAGGTCGTCGGTGCTGAAGAGGTTGCCGGACTTGAAGTCGTCGTAGGACAGCAGCGTGTTGGAGAAGCCGTCGCCCTCGACGATCAGCTTGTCGCCCTCGGACTTGAAGAGCTGGCCCCAGGCGAAGGCGACGAGCATCACGATCAGCGCGATGTGGAAGAGCAGGTTGCCGGTCTCGCGGAGGTAGCCCTTCTCGGCGGCGACGGCGTCCTTGTCGACGTGCGCCCGGAACCGCTTGCGCTTGAGCACCTCGAGCGCGATCTCGCGGACCTGCTCGGGGTCCGCGGCGGTGCGCCAGGTCGTGTACGCGGGCAGCCGGGTCAGCCGCCGGGGGGCGCCCGGCGGACGGCCGCGGAGCTGTCCGACGAACTGCCAGGTGCGGGGCACGATGCAGCCGATGAGCGAGACGAACAGCAGGATGTAGATCGAGGAGAACCACACCGAGCCGTAGACGTGGAACAGCCCGAGCTGGTCGTAGAGCGGACCGAGCACACTGTGCGCGTCCTTGAACGCCTGTACCTTCGCGGCGTCGGTGCCGGACTGCGGGATCAGCGATCCGGGGATGGCGCCGAGCGACAGCAGGAAGAGCAGGATCAGCGCGACCCGCATCGACGTGAGCTGGCGCCAGATCCAGCGGACCCAGCCGGTGGTCTCACGGCCGGTCCAGGCGATCCATCCCCGGGCGCCGGGAGTGCGCGCGCCGCCGAAGGATCCGGGCATCGCCGTCTCGACGGGCGCGGTGGAGAGCTGGGATCCCGCCGCGCCGAGCTCGCCGTCGGCGGCCACGCCGACGTGCCGTTTCGCGCTCACCGGATCGGGAGTGCCGTCGTCCTCCGGGGTCGCGGCGGACTCGGGCGTCTTGCCGGTGTCAGTGCTGCTCATGGGTCAGATCCCTACCGTGAAGCCGTCGGACCAGCTCTGCATCTGCTGCACGATGCCGTCCCAGGCACCGGTGAGCAGGAGAAGGCCGGTCACGATCATCATTCCGCCGCCGATCCGCATCACCCACGCGTAGTGACGCTTCACCCAGCCGAACGCGCCGAGCGCCTTGCGGAAGGCGACCGCCGTGAGGACGAAGGGCAGTCCGAGGCCGAGGCAGTAGGCGACGGTCAGTATGGCCCCGCGTCCGGCGCTCGCCTGCTGCATGGAGAGCGTGTTGACGGCGGTGAGCGTCGGGCCCAGGCACGGCGTCCAGCCGATGCCGAAGAGCGCGCCCAGTATCGGCGCCCCCGCGAGCCCGGTCACCGGGCGCCGGTGGAAGCGGAACTCGCGCTGGGTCAGCCAGGGCATCAGCCCCATGAAGAAGACACCCATCGCGATCATCAGCGCGCCGAGGACCTTGCTGAGGGTGTCGTTGTACGCGTGCAGCGTCGAGCCGAAGAATCCGAACAGCGCTCCGCCGGAGACGAACACGGCGGTGAACCCGAGCACGAACAGACTGGCCCCGGCCACCATCCGTCCCCGTCGGGCCTCCGCCAGATCCGTGCCGCTGACCCCGGTGACGTAGGACAGGTAGCCGGGTACGAGCGGCAGGACGCACGGCGAGAAGAAGGAGACGAGCCCGCCGAGCACGGCGATGGGCAGCGCGAGCAGCAGGGCGCCGCTGTAGACCGTGGTGTTCATGCCGCTGACGGCGGCGAGGTTCGTGGTCGTCTGGAGCAGGGACACGTCGGTCACTTCTCCGCGAGAACGGGGTCGAGCATCTCGTGGAGGTTGTCCTCGCTGAGCGCCTGGAGCGTGCGGGCCGCGATCTTCCCGTTCCGGTCGATGATGATCGTGGAGGGGATCGTCTGCGGGTTGAGCGTGCCCTTCTTGAAACGGAGCATCAGCTTGCCCGTCGGGTCGTACAGGCTGGGGTACGGGACGCCCTGCTGCTCCTCGAAGGCCTTGGCCAGGGAGGTGCTGGGGTCACGGGTGTTGATGCCGACGAACTGTACGCCCTGCGCGGCGGTCTCCTTCGCGACCTTGACGAGGTTCGGGGTCTCGGCGCGGCACGGGGGGCACCAGGAGCCCCACACGTTGAGGACGATGACCTTGCCCTTGTAGTCGGCGACATCGAGCTGCTTGCCGTCGACGGTCTTGCCGGAGAGGTCAGGGGCGGTGTCCCTGGACCCCTCGGCGACGGTGGAGATGCCGTCCTTGCCCAAGACGTAGTTGCTGTTGCCCGCGCCGCCGGAGGTGCCGCCGGATCCGCACGCGGACAGCACGAGCGCGGCGACGGCGGCCCCCGCGGCGTACAGGGCGGCGCGGGGGCGGTTCGGGCGCTGGTCTGCGCGGCAGGCGGCACTCATGTGAAAAGTTTCGCATGCCCGTTTCGGGGATCTTCCGCACCCCCCTTGCGGGCGGAAACCCGCATTTCAGGCGGCCTGTCCCCGGAGGTAGCGGTGCCAGCCTCCGGAGGGCTCCTCGGCCACGTCCATCGCCTGGAGTTTCGCCAGCACCTCGGGCCGCTGGACGTCGAGCCAGTCCACGAACTGCCGGAAGGAGACCATGCGCACGTCACCGCCCTTCTGCTTCTGCTGGGCGATGTGCGTGAAGACGTGTTCGACGGCGTCCATGTAGATGCCGCCGTTCCACTCCTCGAAGTGGTTGCCGATGAAGAAGGGCGCGCGGTTCGTCTCGTACGCCCGCTTGAACCCCGCCACATAGGACGCGGACGCCTGGGTGCGCCAGCCCGGGTAGTTGTACGAGGGCGCCCGGGTGGTGGCGACCGACTGGTTGGCGAGGATGTTGTAGTCCATCGAGAGGACCTCGAAGCGGTGCCCGGGGAAGGGCATCGCCTGGAGGGGCAGGTCCCACAAGCCTTCCTTCTTCTGCGGCCAGCGCTGGACGCCGCCGGGCGAGGAGGCGTCGTAGCGCCAGCCGAGCTCCTTGACGGCGGGGAGCAGGTTGTTCTGGCCGAGCAGGCACGGGGTGCGGGCGCCGATGAGCTCCTTCTCGTAGTCGAAGGGCAGCGGGGGCAGGTCGGTCCAGCCCGTGTTGGTGCGCCACTCGGTGACGAAGGACTTGGCCTGCTCGATCTCGCTGGTCCACTGCCGGGGCGTCCAGTTGCCGACCGAGCCGGAGCCGCCGCAGAAGTGGCCGTTGAAGTGGGTGCCGATCTCGTGGCCGTCGAGCCAGGCCTGACGGACCAGCTTGAGGGTGGAGCGGACGTGTTCGTCGCTCAGGTAGCCGATGTCCGAGGCGCCGCGGGGGTTGTTCGGTGGGTCGTAGAGGCGCTTCTTCGACTCGGGCAGCAGATACAGGCCGGAGAGGAAGAACGTCATGTGCGCCTCGTTCTCCCGGGCGAGCTGGAGGAAGCGGTCGAAGAGGCCGGTGCCGACCTCTCCGGCCCCGTCCCAGGAGAAGACCACGAACTGCGGCGGGGTCTCGCCGGGCTCCAGCGGCACGGGGGCCTGGGGCTGGCGCGGCTGCTTGCCGGTGTAGGCGGTGGAGCCGTCACCGATGAGGCGCGCGGCCGGCTTCTTCGGGGCGCCGGGCCGGCCGGTGCCCGCCGTGGCGGAGGCGTCGGGATGCCTCGTGGCGTCCTTGCCCGAGGTGGTGCCGCACGCGGCGAGTCCGAGCGCGGTCGCCGCACCCGCACCGAGGCCGATCATTCCCCTTCGGCTGACGTCCCGCATACGGACCTCTTTTCATCGCACCCTCTCAGCTGGCTCTCAGCTGGCATCCCATGAGAGGGCACGATGAAGTCCGAGGTTCCGATAAACGCGCGGTGATTTATATGATTTTACGAAGATGCGCCCATTCGGCCCGGGTTTCGGCGGGGCCCGTCGGCCCGAACACCGGCCCCGGGCATCCGGCATGAGGCATCAGGAATCCGACATCAGGCCCCGAACGCCTTGCTCTTGCCCGGCACCGGCTTGGCGCCCGCCAGGAGGTGAGCCGGAACCAGATCGCGCGCGGGCTCGGTGTAGCCCACGGACACGATCTTGTCGCCGCGGTAGGTGAACGTCGTCAGCGAGGCCAGGGTGCACTGCCGCTTGCGCGGGTCGTGCCACAGCCGCCGCTTCTCCGCGTAGCTGCGGACGATCCAGATCGGCAGCTGATGACTCACCAGCACCGCCTCGTGGCCGCGCGCGGCGTCCTTGGCGGCGTCCAGCGCACCCATCATGCGGACGACCTGGTCCACGTACGGCTCGCCCCACGACGGCTTGAAGGGGTTGACGAGATGCTTCCAGTTCTCCGGCCGCCGCAGCGCGCCGTCCCCGACACCGAAGGTCTTGCCCTGGAAGACGTTGTCGGCCTCGATGAGCCGCCCGTCCGACGCCAGGTCGAGCCCGTGGGCCTTCGCGATCGGAGTCGCCGTCTCCTGCGCCCGCTCCAGCGGCGAGGCCACGACATGCGTGACATCGCGCGTGCTGAGGTGCTCGGCCACCCGGTCGGCCATCTGCCGGCCCAGCTCGGACAGGTGGTACCCGGGCAGCCGCCCGTAGAGCACCCCCTCCGGGTTGGCGACCTCGCCGTGCCGCATCAGATGGACGACGGTGATGTCGTCCGCACCGTTCTTGCCGGTGGTCTCGCTCATGCCGTGGCCTCCGCCGCTGCCCGTGCCGCCGCCGGAAGGGCGTCGGCGATCCTCTGAACCGCCCGGTCGTCATGGGCCGTCGACACGAACCACGACTCGAAGGAGGACGGCGGCAGGTAGACGCCCTGCGCCAGCATCGAGTGGAAGAACGCGGTGTAGCGGAAGGACTCCTGCGCCTTCGCGTCCTCGTAGTCGCGCACCTCGCGTCCCGTGAAGAAGACGGAGAACATGTTGGAGGCGCTCTGCAGACGGTGGGTCACACCCTCCTTGGTGAGCGCCTCGGTCACCAGCGTCCGGATCCGCTCCGACACCGCGTCGATCGTGTCGTACGCGGCCTGGTCGAGCAGGCGGAGCTGCGCGAGGCCTGCGGCGGTGGCGACGGGATTGCCCGAGAGCGTGCCCGCCTGGTACACCGGCCCGGCCGGCGCGAGGTGCGCCATCACGTCCGCGCGGCCACCGAACGCGGCGGCCGGGAAGCCACCGCCCATCACCTTGCCGAAGGTCATCAGGTCGGGACGCACGCCGTCGATCCCGTACCAGCCGGCCCGGCTCGTGCGGAAGCCGGTCATGACCTCGTCGGAGATGAACAGGGCGCCGTTCTTCGCGCAGGCGTCCTTGAGGCCCTGGTTGAAGCCGCGCGCGGGCGGCACCACACCCATGTTGCCGGGCGAGGCCTCGGTGATCACACAGGCGATCTCGCCGGGGTGCGCGTGGAACGCGGCCTGCACGGCTTCGAGATCGTTGTAGGGCAGGACGATGGTGTCGGCGGCCTGGGCGCCGGTCACGCCGGGTGTGTCGGGCAGCGCGAAGGTCGCGACCCCGCTGCCCGCCGCGGCCAGCAGCGAGTCGACATGGCCGTGGTAGCAGCCGGCGAACTTGATCACCTTCGTGCGCCGGGTGAACCCGCGGGCGAGCCGGATGGCCGACATGGTCGCCTCGGTGCCGCTGGAGACGAGCCGGACCTGCTCGACGGGCTCGACACGGGCGACGATCTCCTCGGCGAGGACCACCTCTCCCTCACCGGGCGTGCCGAAGGAGGTACCGCGCGCGACGGCCTCCTGAGCGGCGGCGACGACCTCGGGACGGGAGTGCCCGAGGATCATCGGACCCCAGGAACAGACGAGGTCGACGTACTCACGGCCGTCGGCGTCGGTCAGATAGGGACCGGTACCGGACACCATGAACCGGGGCGTACCGCCCACGGCACGGAAGGCGCGCACCGGAGAATTCACGCCACCTGGTGTGACGGCCGCCGCGCGGTCGAACAGCGACTGCGAGGCTGGGGCTTCGTAGGGATAAGGCAGTTCGGTCATGACCTGCGACGTCTCCGACTCCGGGGGGCTAGTGACCTCCTCAGGGTAGGCCAGGGGGCCCGGTGGGCCGCGAGGGGAAGAGCGGGGCGCCGTGAACGGACGGCCCCGGCCCGACGTACGGCTCCACAGAGGAAAGATCCCGGCCATCGCCGGGCCGGTGTGACGGAGCCCGGGACGACAACCGGGTCCCTTCCCCCGGCCATCTGCGAAACTGGGAGCACGAACGGACAGCTCACATGAACCATGGTGTTCAGGGGCCGCGAAGATCCCGCGGACAGGTGTTTCGGCGTACGTTTCGCCGTGCGACCGTGGGGGAGGTCACTGTCACGATGATCGGGTTGCGTGGCGGGGGTCGCGCGACTTAGAAAAGCAGTCGGGTGGAGATATGCATCGCGGTGGCGGACTGGGCGAGGGGACCGATGACCTCAACCCTCGGCGTGCCCGGCGGGGGAAACACCGACGTGAGGCGGAAGAAGCGGCGGCCGGCAGAGCCGGCCAGATACAGGGCTCGCAGGGTGAGCCCGACGAGCGGATCGATCGCGCGGTCGAACGACTGCGGGCGGAGAGCGGGAATGGTGGCCGAGTGGGGGTGACGTACAAATATTTCGGCGCGCCGGACGGCGCCACGGCCGCCAGGGTCCCGATCTCGATGCGCCCCGAGGAACTCGGCGGCGACGAACTCGGCATGAACGGCATGTTCACCAAGATCAAGCCGGAGACGATGGCCGCGATGGTCCTCACCGGCATAGAAGGCGTCCCCCTGAACAAGGTGCCGCCGCTGGAGCTCGTCGTCCTGCACCCCGACTACGCCGTCGTCAAACTCCCGATGACCGTCGTCGACCCGCTGCGCGGCATAGGCGAGGAGGCCGTGGGCGCGGCCGCCTTCATCTGGTCCACCGTCCCGGACCGCGGCGGCCCGCGCGACGCGTTCAACGTCTACCAGCTCCTGCACGAGTGGCAGGACTTCTCCCACCGCCTGCACGAGGCGGGGCATCAGCCGTACTGCCTGGTGTGGCCCTGATCCCGGGGTCCTGAGGCAGCGGGCGGGGTTCCCGGACCCCGCCTTTCTCATGCCCGGGGACGGTCGCCTCTCCCGACCGGGGACGGTCGCCTCTCCCGACCGGGTACGACCGACCCTCCCGCCCGAGGACGACCGACCCTCCTGGCCGGGGCGGTCGCCGACGATCACCGGTCCGAGGCGCGGACCACCGGAGACCGCCGGCTACAGCCCTCCCGCGACCCGCAGGACCGCCCCCGTCGTGTACGAGGCGTCGTCCGACAGGAGCCAGGCCACCGCGCCGGAGATCTCCTCCGGCCTGCCTGCCCGGCCCATGGGGATGACGGCCGCCACCCGGGCCGGACGCTGCGGGTCCTCGTGGAAGTCGGTCCAGACCGTCCCCGGGGCGACACCGTTCACCCGGATGCCGTCGGCCGCCACCTCCTTGGACAGGCCCACGGTCAGGGCGTCGACGGCCGCCTTCGCCGCCGCGTAGTGGACGTACTGCCCCGGACTTCCGAGGGTGGCCGCGGCCGACGAGATGTTGACGATCGCACCCCCGCCGGACGCGGTCATCTCCCGTACGGCACGGCGCGCGCAGAGCAGATAGCCGAGGACGTTGACCGCGAGGGCGTCCCGCATGCCGTCGGGGTCGGCGTCGGCCAGCGGTCCGTTGGGCCCGCTGACGCCCGCGTTGTTCACCAGCCCGGTGACCGGACCGAGTTCGGCGATCACCGCGTCGAAGAGCCCGTCGACCGCCACGGGGTCGGAGGTGTCGACGGCCACCGCGAGACAGCGCCGGCCCGCGTCCGTGACGGCCTCCGCCACCTTCCGCGCGGCCGCGCGGTCGGACCGGTAGCCGATGACGACGTCATGGCCCTCCAGGGCCAGCCGCCGGCAGACCGCGGCGCCGATCCCGCGGCTGCCGCCGGTCACCACCGTGATTCTCGGCCCCTCGCGCATGATCACCCCTCCTCACGACTTGAACCATCAGTGTGACGGCAGAGGCTGCCGCTCCCGCTTCTCCCGCGCCCTCCTCGGAGCGGCGCCCGGACATGACTCACCCAGGGATCTCCCACGGCCGCGCCGGAACAAGAGCCGTCAGGACAAAGGGATCTGACGGTGAGGGCCCCGCACGGCCCATCCGGGCGCAGCAGACGTGTCGCCGCCGATCGGGTCATATGAGAAGTGCCGCTCAGGGCGGCGCCACCCCGGGCGGGCACGATGAATCAGCAGGTCAGAAAGGGTGGACCGCCGTCGGCTCCACGTCGGGGCGACCGCCGGACGGGGGTCTCCGCCATGGGCCGGGCGAGCTCCCCGGGTGGTGCGCCGCCCACTTCGGATTGACGGTGGATCACGTCGCACCGGGTTTTCGCCTGCTGACAAGAGGTCAGCTACCTGGTTCTGACGGAAGGACTCCGACAAATGCGATCTGCCCGCATGCTCCTGGCCGCCGCGACGGCCACCGCCGCCCTCGCGATCGGCGCCCCCGGCGCGTACGCCGCCGCGACCGGCGACTGGGACCACAGCGACTCCTCTTCCTCCTCCTCTTCCTCTTCCTCTTCCTCCAGCAAGGAGGACTCCGGTTCTTCTTCCAGCAAGGAGGACTCCGGCTACGGCAAGGAGCACGAAGACTCCGGCTACGGCGCCGAGCACGGCAAGGACAGCGAAAGCGAGCACAGCAAGCCGACCTGGCACCACGAGAAGCCGGAAGGCGGCGTGCACACCGGCGGCGGTGCGCTGACGTCCGTCCCGACGGACGACTCCTGGAAGGGTGACAAGAAGTACGACCCGGAGACCTACAAGGACAAGGACTCGTCGAGCTCCGACAGCAGCGCTTCCTCGGACTCCGGGAGCAGCAAGGGCTCGTGGGACTCGAGCAGCAAGGGTTCGTGGGACTCGGGCAGCAAGGAGTCCGAGGACAGGCCGCACGGCGGCATCCACACCGGTGGCGGCGGTCTCGCCACGTCGTCCGGTGTCACGGCCGGCGGACTGGGCGTCCTGGGCCTCGCGGCCGTGGGCGTGTACATGGTGCGCCGTAGGAACGCCCAGGGTGGTGTGGCCTGACCATGCCTGACGACATAGCGGTCCGGGCCGCCACCCCTCACCCGTGGCGGCCCGGCCGGTCCCTCCGCCGGCTTGCGCGGCTCCTGCCCCTCCTGCCGCGCTTCCCGTGTTTTGCCTCTGCTGCCGGCCAGGCCGGTCTTGCGTGCGTTGCCAGTCCAGCCGATCCAGATTCCGTTGCCGTTCCGACCGGTCTCGCTCCCCGTTCCGGTCCGACCGGTCTCGCTCCCCGTTCCGGTCCTACCAGTCCTGCTTCCGTGGCCGGTCCGACCGGTCCTGCTTCCCGTTCCGTTCCTACCAGTCCTGCTTCCGTGGCCGGTCCGACCGGTCCTGTTTCCGTTGCCGGTGGTGCCGGTCATGTTCCGGTGACTGCCTGAACGGTCTTGCTGATCTTGCTTCCGTTGCCCGTCCCGCTGTCCCCGGCACTTCCGCCCAGTCCGCTTCGCTGCCCCGACCCGATGAGGTGGTACCCGATGGCAGCCCGGTTGTCCTCTCCCGCCGAGACCCCGCAGCTTTCACCCCGGCGCACCTTCCGGCGTCGTGCGACGTGGGTCGTGTGGTGCGCCGGCGTCGCGGTCCTGCTGACCACGAACGTGCTCCACCGCCAGGACGAATCGTCCGGCCCCTCCCCCACCACCCCCGCCGCGGCGGCCCCCGCGCACTCGCACGCGCCCGTGTCCTCAGCCTCTCCCTCGAACGACCGCCCGGCCGCGAAGCATCTCCCGCGGGCCGAGCCGATCCGGCTGCACATCCCGAAGATCGCGGTGGACGCGCCCTTCACCGAACTCGCCCTCGACGACTCGGGCAAGCTCCAGCCGCCGCCCCCGAACGACACGAACATGGTGGGCTGGTACGCCAAGGGCGCCTCCCCCGGTGAGACGGGGACGGCGATCATCGCCGGGCACGTCGACACGAAGACCTCCGCCGCCGTGTTCGCCGGTCTCGGAGACCTGAAGAAGGGCGACAGGTTCAGCGTCGAGCGGTCCGACGGACGGACGGCGTCCTTCGTGGTCGACGGCGCGGAGACCTACGCGAAGGACGCCTTCCCCGACGACAAGGTGTACGCCGACACCCCCGACGCCGAGGTCCGTCTCATCACCTGCGCCGGCACCTACGACCGCGCCGTCAAGGACTACACCGACAACCTGGTGGTCTTCGCCCATCTCGTCTGACCGGGCGAGCGGTGCGGCCGACGGCGGCACGACGGATGATCACGCTCCCCTCCCTGCCGGGGGGGGAGCGACGGCGGGGGCCCGGTCGGGGCCTCCGCCGTCCGTCGGAAGTGGGCCCTCAGGTCAGGTCGACGGCCCGGCGCGGCCGCGTTCGGTCTTAACGCAAGCTTGACGCCTGGGGCCCCCGGAGGCTCGGGCCCTGGGATCACTCTCTGCATACGCTGATGGGCGCCGTCTCCTCGATGGCCGGAACCGTTCGACGAGACGTACGTACAGGAGAGTCATCGATGGCCAGCACCGAGCCCGCCCCGCCGAGCCGCTTGCGGGCGTGGATGCTGGAAGGCCTGTCCGACATGGGCAAGAGCAAGGGCCGCGGGCTCCCGACCCAGGCCGCCGAGCCCGCACCCGTGCACAAGGGCCAGCGCTGGTGGCGCGTCATGTGCCTGACCGGCGTCGACTATTTCTCCACCCTCGGCTACCAGCCCGGCATCGCCGCCCTCGCGGCCGGACTGCTGTCCCCCGTGGCGACCATCGTGCTCGTCATCGTCACCCTGGCGGGCGCCCTGCCCGTCTACCGCCGGGTCGCGGAGGAGAGCCCGCACGGCGAAGGCTCCATCGCGATGCTGGAACGCCTGCTCTCCTTCTGGAAGGGCAAGCTGTTCGTCCTCACCCTGCTCGGCTTCGCCGCCACCGACTTCCTCATCACCATCACGCTCTCGGCGGCCGACGCCTCCACCCACCTGGTGGAGAACCCTCACCTGAACAGCGCCCTGCACGACAAGCAGATGGTGATCACCCTGTTCCTGGTGGCCCTGCTGGGCGCGGTCTTCCTCAAGGGCTTCCTGGAGGCGATCGGCGTCGCCGTCGTCCTGGTGGGCATCTACCTCGGACTCAACGTCGTGGTCGCCGTGGCCGGTGTCTGGGAGGTCATCACCCACGAGCACCTCGTCACCGACTGGACCACCGCACTGACCGCCGAGCACGGCAACGTCTTCGCCATGATCGGCGTGTCCCTGCTGGTCTTCCCGAAACTCGCGCTCGGCCTGTCCGGCTTCGAGACCGGTGTCGCGGTCATGCCCCACGTCGAGGGCGACCCGTCCGACACCGAGGAGAAGCCCTCCGGACGGATCCGCGGCGCCAAGAAGCTCCTGACCACCGCCGCCGTGATCATGAGCGTCTTCCTGATCGTCACCAGCTTCATCACCACCGTGCTGATCCCGGAGAAGGAGTTCGAGCCGGGCGGCCAGGCCAACGGCCGTGCCCTCGCCTACCTGGCCCACGAGTACCTCGGCAACGCCTTCGGCACCGTCTACGACGTCTCCACGATCTGCATCCTGTGGTTCGCCGGCGCCTCCGCCATGGCCGGGCTCCTCAACCTCATGCCGCGCTATCTCCCGCGCTACGGCATGGCCCCGCACTGGGCCCGCGCCGTCCGCCCCATGGTGATCGTCTTCACCCTGGTCGCGTTCCTGGTCACCTGGATCTTCGACGCCGACGTCGACGCCCAGGGCGGCGCGTACGCGACCGGTGTCCTCGTCCTGATCAGCTCCGCGGCCATCGCCGTCACCATCGCGGCCCGCAAGGCACGCCAGAAACACTGGACCATCGCGTTCGCGGTCATCTCGGTCGTCTTCCTCTACACGACCGTCGTCAACATCATCGAGCGCCCCGACGGTGTGAAGATCGGCGCCTGCTTCATCGCCGGCATCATGCTCGTCTCCTTCCTCTCCCGGCTCGCCCGCGCCTTCGAGCTGCGGGTGACCAGCATGACCCTGGACGACATGGCCGAACGGTTCGTACGGGACATCGCGAGCCGGCGCATCCGGTTCATCGCCAACGAGCCCGACAAGCGCGACATCACCGAGTACCGCGAGAAGATCGAGCAGATCCGCGCCGACCACGACCTCCCGCCCCAGGAGGACTTCGTCTTCCTGGAGGTCACCGTGGGCGACCCCTCGGAGTTCGAGTCCGTCATGAACGTACGCGGCGAAGTCCTGCACGGCCGCTACCGCGTCCTCACCCTGGAATCCGCCTCCATCCCCAACGCCCTCGCCGCCCTGCTCCTCTACGTGCGCGACTCCACCGGCGGCATCCCGCACATCTACTTCGAGTGGACCGAGGGCAGCCCCTTCGCCAACTTCCTGCGCTTCTTCCTCTTCGGCCAGGGCGAGGTCGCCCCCGTCACCAGGGAAGTCCTGCGCGAGGCCGAACCCGACCGCGCACGCCGGCCACGGGTGCACGTCGGCTGACACCCCGGCGGGCGCCCCGGGACCCAGGGCCTTTCCGGACACGTCCGACACACCGGAAAGGAGTGAGAGGCCGGTAAGAAGGTCCGTCGCGGAGCCGCTCACCAGGTCGCACGCCGCCGACGGCTTGGCAGACTGGTCGAGTGCCCCAGAACGTACTGCTCGCCGAGGACGACCGCGCCATCCGCCACGCCCTGGAAAGGGCGCTGACACTGGAGGGCTACACGGTGACGGCCGTGGCCGACGGCGTGGAAGCGCTGGCCCAGGCCCACCGCACCCCGCCGGACGTCCTCGTCCTCGACGTCATGATGCCCGGCATCGACGGCCTCCAGGTGTGCCGCGTGCTGCGCGCCGAGGGCGACCGCACCCCGATCCTGATGCTCACCGCGCTCGTCGAGACCGCCGACCGCATCGCCGGCCTCGACGCCGGCGCCGACGACTACGTCGTGAAGCCGTTCGACGTCGAGGAGGTCTTCGCCCGGCTCCGCGCGCTCCTGCGCCGCACCGGGAACGGCTCCTTCGACGAGGACGCCCCGGCGCCCCCGCCCCGGGAACCCCGGACGTCCGGAGCGCAGATCTCCGCGGCCGGGCTGCGGATGGACATCCAGGCCCGCCGGGCCTGGCGCGGCCGGCGCGAGCTGGAACTGACCCGCACCGAGTTCGAGCTCCTCGAACTGCTCGTCCGCAACGCGGGCATCGTCCTCGACCACTCCACCATCTACGACCGGATCTGGGGCTACGACTTCGGCCCCGGCTCCAAGAACCTCGCCGTGTACGTGGGCTACCTGCGGCGCAAGCTCGACGAGCCGGGCGCTCCGGCGCTGATCCACACCGTGCGGGGCGTGGGGTACGTCCTGAGGGAGGACTGAGTGCGACGACGGCTGCGGCAGGTGTCCTCACTGCGGGCCACCTTCACCGTGTCCTTCGCGGCCGTCGCCGCCGCCGTCACGGTCCTCGTCGGGTTCCTGAGCTACGACGCCGCCGCGCGGCTGGTGCGGGTCGACCAGCAGACCGTCTTCGCCGAAGTGGTGCAGGACCTGCGCGACCAGGTCCGTGAACACCCGCTGCACACCGGCGACTTCGCCTCCTCGGACCCGGACCACGACGGGCCCCTCGACGACATCATCCGGCCCAGCCGCACCGACGTCCAGGTGCTCGGGCCGGACGGCGTGATCGCCGACCACGGTGTTCCGCCGCTGCCCGTGGACGGCCGCGACCGGGTGGTCGCCGACGACGCCACGGCGGGCGTGGTCGTGGAGCACAAGGACGTCTACGTCGCCGGCGACCGCTACCGCATCGCGACCGTCTCGCTCGGCGGTGGTCGCGGTGCCGTGCAGGTCGCCCAGCAGTTCAGCGACACCGAGGATCTGCTCCGGGAGCTCCAGCAGCGGACCGTACTGCTCGTCGGGGCCGTCGTGATCGCGGCGGGGCTGTTCGGCTGGTGGCTGGCCCGGCGCATCACCCGGCGCCTGGTGCGGCTGGCGGGGGCCGCCGAGGACGTGGCGCGCACCGGTCGTCTCGGCATCCAGGTGCCGATCACCGGATACGACGAGGTGGCCCGGCTCGGGCGGTCCTTCGACCGGATGCTCGGCCGCCTCGCCCAGTCCGAGGAGGACCAGCGGCGTCTGGTGCAGGACGCGGGGCACGAACTGCGTACGCCGCTGACCTCCCTGCGTACGAACATCTCGATGCTCCGCCGGATCGACGAACTGCCGCCCGACGCCCGTGAGGAACTCGTCGCCGATCTGGCGCTGGAGTCCCGGGAGCTGACCGACCTGGTCAACGAGCTGGTCGCCCTCGCGGCCGGCCAGTCGGACACGGAGCCGGTGCGGCGGCTCGACCTCGCCGAACTCGCCGAGGACGTCGCGGTCGTCGCGCGCCGCCGCACCGGGCGGGACATCACCGTGCGGGTCACCGGCGACACGACGGTCGACGGCCGCCCGAGCGCCCTGCAGCGGGCCGTCTCCAACCTGGTGGAGAACGCGACCAAGTTCGACCGGGCCGGAACGGCACCGATCGAGGTCGAGGTGACGGGACCGCCCCCCGCAGGGCCTGCGAGCCCGGCCGGCTCCGCGGTCGCCCCGGCCTCGGCGGGTTCCGGAGGCCGTCACCGACCGGTGCGCGTCGAGGTGCTCGACCGGGGACCCGGCATCGGCGACGACGACCTCGTGCGGGTCTTCGACCGCTTCTACCGAACCGCCGACGCCCGCAGCCTGCCCGGCTCGGGCCTCGGCCTGTCGATCGTCCGCGAGGTCTCCACGGCCCACGGAGGCGTCCCGTTCGCCCACCCCCGAAGGGGCGGCGGCACGGTGATCGGCTTCACGGTGGAAGGCGCACCGGCACTCGACTGACACGCGCGGTCCGGTGGGTGGGTGGGTCGGGGCCGTGCCGGTGCATCAGCCCGTCGCCGTCGGACGGAGACGTGACCGTCGGTGGCGACGGGCATCGATGTACCGCCACGTCCCCTCACGCCGGATCCCGCCTGCGGGCGGTTCGCACTTCAGCCCCGGCCCGCGAAGGGTTCAGTCCCTCCGGTCCCCCTGCCCACCTCTTCAGGTGCGCGGCCAGTTTCAGCCCCTCCGGCGCTTGAGGAGCGGGGTCCGGGGCGGAGCCCCAGGGGCCGCCTCGCTCCGGGCGCCATTTCGGGTCCCGGGCACCATCCAGCCCCTCCGGCGCTTGAGGAGCGGGGTCTGGGGCGGAGCCCCAGGGTGGGACGGGTAGGGGCGGCGGGGGCGAAGGAAACCCGCTACGACCGAAGCGCCGCGAGCTGTTCCGCGAACGGGACCACGTGGAACCCGTCCTCCCGACCGGACGAAGGCGGCGCGGGGACAGTGCCCGACCCGGGCGAAGGCTGAGCGGGGACAGCAGCGGCCCCGGGCGAAGGCTGGGCAGGGACGGCGGCCGCCCCGGACGCGGCCTGAGCCGAGAGCGAGGGACCCGTCGGGCCGGGCACCGAGGAGCCGGCCAGGGCCGACATCAGACCGGCCAGCTCACCCCCGGCCCTCTCGACCCGCTCGGCCAACCCCTCCACCCCCCCCAGTCCTCCGAAGCCGCGTACACCCCGGTCGGCACGACCACAGCCCGCAGATAGGCGAACAACGGCCGCAGAGCGTGCTCGAGAACGAGCGAGTGCCGCCCGGTCCCCCCGGTCGCCCCGATCAACACGGGCTTGCCCGCCAACGCATCCTTGTCGAGCACGTCGAAGAACGACTTGAACAGCCCGCTGTAGGACGCGGAGAAGACCGGTGTGACGACGATCAGACCGTCCGCCGAGGTCACGTCGTCGATCGCGGCGGACAGGGCACGGCCGGGGAAGCCGTTGGTGAAGTTGTGCGCGATCTCGACCGCGAGGTCCCGCAGTTCGACGACCCGCAGATCCACCGCGCCGGGGACCCGGCCGGCGGTCACGGCCGCCAGCCGGTCGGCCAGCAGCCGTGTGGACGACGGAACGCTCAGCCCCGCCGAGACGACGACGAGCTTCATACGCGGCTCACCTCTTCCTTGGCCGCGGCCACCCGGGCCGCGTGGGTCGGCGCCTCCGGCACGTCGGCCGGACGGTTCTTGGCGAACTCCTCGCGCAGCACCGGCACGACCTGTTCGCCGAGAAGGTCGAGCTGCTCCAGGACGGTCTTGAGCGGCAGCCCGGCGTGGTCCATCAGGAAGAGCTGGCGCTGGTAGTCACCGGCGTAGTCGCGGAAGGCCAGCGTCTTCTCGATGACCTGCTGCGGCGAGCCGACGGTCAGCGGCGTCTGCTCGGTGAAGTCCTCCAGGGAGGGCCCGTGCCCGTAGACCGGCGCGTTGTCGAAGTACGGACGGAACTCCCGTACGGCGTCCTGCGAGTTGGCCCGCATGAACACCTGGCCGCCGAGGCCGACGATCGCCTGCTCGGCCGTGCCGTGCCCGTAGTGCGCGTACCGCTCGCGGTAGAGATCGATCATCTGCTTGGTGTGGTCGGCGGGCCAGAAGATGTTGTTGTGGAAGAAGCCGTCGCCGTAGTAGGCGGCCTGTTCGGCGATCTCGGGCGAGCGGATGGAGCCGTGCCACACGAACGGCGGGACGTCGTCCAGCGGACGCGGGGTCGACGTGAACGACTGGAGCGGCGTACGGAACTTGCCCTCCCACGTCACCACGTCCTCGCGCCACAGCCGGCGCAGCAGCGCGTAGTTCTCGACGGCGAGGTTGAGGCCCTGCCGGATGTCCTGCCCGAACCAGGGGTAGACCGGCCCGGTGTTGCCGCGGCCCATCATCAGGTCGACCCGACCGTCCGCGAGGTGCTGGAGCATCGCGTAGTCCTCGGCGATCTTCACCGGGTCGTTGGTGGTGATGAGGGTGGTGGAGGTGGACAGCACCAGCTTCTCGGTCTTCGCCGCGATGTAGCCGAGCATCGTCGTCGGTGACGACGGCACGAACGGCGGGTTGTGGTGCTCGCCGGTGGCGAAGACGTCGAGGCCGACCTCCTCGGCCTTCAGCGCGATGGCGACCATGGCCTTGATCCGCTCGCGCTCGCTCGGCTCCCTGCCCGTGGTGGGGTCCGGTGTCACATCACCGACGCTGAAGATCCCGAACTGCATGGTCGCTCACCCTCCAAGTTGTTGACGTTTCAACTATACCCTCGAACCACCACCCCGCCCCGGTTATTCCACCGCCACCGACAGCCCTTATCCCACTTGACCGCACCACACCCCATGCCTCACATTTATCTGCGTGACACAGATACTGCATGACGCAAACGAAAAGCCTCCGGGACACCCTCCCTCCCGTATCCGCTGGGCGATCCTCGGCGTCGTCCTCGCCGCCGACGTCCTCGACCTCCTCGACGGCACCATCACCAACATCGCCGCCCCGACCATCGCCCACGACCTCGGCGGCGGCACCGCCCTCATCCAGTGGCTCGGCGCCTCGTACGCCCTCGCGCTCGGCGTCCTGCTCGTCCTCGGCGGACGGCTCGGCGACAAGTACGGCCGCCGCCGGCTCTTCCTGACCGGACTCGCGGGCTTCACCGCCGCCTCGGTCGCCTGCGGCCTCGCGCCCACACCGGGAACCCTCGTCGCCGCCCGGCTCGTCCAGGGCGCGTTCGGCGCGCTCGTCATCCCGCAGGGCTTCGGCATCCTCGGGGCGACCTGGCCCCGGGACCAGATCGGCAAGGCGTACAGCCTGTTCGGACCGGTGATGGGCCTGTCCGCCGTCGGCGGCCCGATCCTCGCCGGGTTCATCGTCGACGCCGACCTCGCCGGTCTCGGCTGGCGCCCGATGTTCCTCATCAACCTCGTCCTCGGCGGCGCCGCACTCCTCGCCGCCGCCCGGCTGCTCCCCCGCGACACCGGCGACCGCGCGACCACCGTCGACGTGCCCGGCTCCGCCCTCCTCGGCGCCACCATGCTCGCCCTGCTCACCGGCCTCATCGACGGCTCGGCCCACGGCTGGGGCGCGCTCCCCGTCCTGCTCCTGCTCGTCGGCCTCGCGCTCTTCGCGGGGTTCTGTCACCGCCAGCGCACCGCGCCCAGCCCCCTGATCAAGCCCTCCCTCCTGCACAACCGCGGCTTCACCTCGGGACTCGTCATCGGCGTCGTCTTCTTCGCCGCGGTCGCCGGCCTCCTCTACGTCGTCTCCCTCTTCCTCCAGCAGAGCCTCGGCCGCTCCCCCGCGGCTGCCGCGCTCGCTCTCACACCCCTGTCCGCGGGCATCGTCATCGCCTCGATCGCCTGCTACCGCCTGATCGGCCGGCTGGGCCGCCGCCTCGTCCTCATCGGCTTCCTCGTCACCCTCGCCGGAACGGCCCACCTCATCGCCCTGGTCACCGTCTCCGGCACGGACACCGGCGGCTGGGCCCTGGTCCCACCGCTGCTGGTCATCGGCCTCGGCATGGGCGCCTGCTTCGGCTCGCTCTACGACGTCACCATCGGTGACATCGAACCCGCCGAGGCCGGCAGCGCGGGCGGCTCACTCGGCGCGGTCCAGCAGCTCGCGAACGCGCTCGGAGCCGCCGCCGTCACCACCGTCTACTTCCGGGCCGACGGCGGCGGGACCCACGCCACCACCGTGAGCCTCACCGTCGTGGCCGCCGTCACCGTCCTGTGCTGCCCCCTCGTACGCCTGCTCCCCCTCAAGGCCCCGGAGCAGCACCACTAGGGATTCCACCGGGCCGCCGATCAGGGCACCAGCACCAGTCGGCCGCGCAGTCCGCCCTCCGCGAGCCGCGCGTGGACCTTGACGGCCTCGTCGAGGGCGTACGTCCCGGCCACCCGGGTCGTCAGCGCCCCCTCGTCGACGAGCGCCACCAGCTCCGCGAGCCGGGCCCCGTCGGCGGCGACCTCCACGGCACCGGTCCGCACCCCGCGCACGGACGCCGGGTGGGCCCCCGGGATGACACCCATGAAGGCACCCCCGTCCTGCACCCACTCCAGGGCGTCGGCGCCCAGGATCGCCGCGTCCAGCACGGCGTCCACGCTCCGCGGGGCCACACCGTCCGACACGAACCGGTCGGCCCCCAGGGACCGTACGAGCTCCTCGTCGCCCTCACGGGCCAGTGCGGTCACGCTCACCCCGAGCCGGGCGGCGAGCTGCACGGCGTACCCGCCGACCGCGCCCGCGGCACCGGTGACCAGCAGACTCCGCCCCGGCTCCAGGCCCAGCCCGTCCAGGGCCCGGGCCGCGGTCAGGGCGTTGAGCGGCAGGCTCGCCGCGTGCGCCGTGTCGACCGAGCGGGGCGCCACGGCCACCGCGTCGGCGTCGACCACCACGAGATCGGCGTGCGTGCCGAGGGGCTTGGCGGTCCCGTACGCCAGCGCCAACACCTCGTCCCCCACGTTCCACCCCGAGGCGACCCCGACCGCCTCCACCACACCCGCCACGTCCCAGCCGAGGCCCAGCCGCTTCCCGGCGCCCCCGAAGACACCGGCGCGCACCCCGGCGTCCACGGGGTTGACCCCGGCGGCCGCCACCTTGATCCGCACCTGCCGGGCCCCCGGCTCCGGCGGGGCGACCTCGACGATCTCGACGGCTTCCGGACCACCGAACGACGTCACAACCGCTGCACGCATCCCAGCTCACCCCATCTGTAGGTCATCCACGGGTCTCTCACCCGCCACAACAACCCTAGGAAGAGTTACTATCCATTGGTAAGTAGGCACCTGAAGGTGCGTACGTCACCCGGAGGTGAGTCATGGCGACCACGACGGCGGCCCAGCGGCGCCACCAGGCCCGCGTCGAGTACGACGCGTTCCTCAAGAGCTGCCCCACCAACCAGCTCCTGGACCGCATCAGCGACAAGTGGGTCAGCCTGATCGTGAGCGCGCTCGCCGACGCCGGCGGACCGATGCGGTACAGCGACCTCGGCCGCAAGATCGCCGGAGTGAGCCCCAAGATGCTGACGCAGACCCTGCGGTCACTGGAGCGCGACGGCATCCTCTCCCGCGCGGTCACCCCGTCCGTGCCGGTCCGCGTCGACTACGAACTCACGCCTCTGGGCACGAACCTGAGCCGCCTGCTCACCGCCGTCAAGGACTGGGCGGAGCACCACATCGAGGAGGTCGTCGAGGCCCGCGAGCGCTACGACACCTCGTCCGAGGCGTCCTGAAAGTCCCCTGACCGCAGCCGTGCGACCTGCTCGGCGCTGAAGTCGACCGTGCGCCGCATGTGCCCGATGATCAGGGCGACCTCGTCGTCGTCGAGGCCCTCGAACAGGCCGTACCAGCCGGCGCCCAGCCGCTCCCACATGCGCCCGAACTCGGCGATCTTCTCGGGCACGGTCGCCACCAGCACCCGCCGCCGGTCGACCACATCGCGCTCCCGCACGACGTAACCGGCCTTCTCCAGCCGGTCCACCAGCCGCGTGGCCGACCCGGTGGTCAGCCCCGTCATCTCGGCGATCCGCCCGGTGGTCACGGGCCCGTCCTCCAGGCTGAGCAGGTTCACGCACTGCACGTCCGTCGGGTGCAGGCCGACGTGGTCGGCGAGGGCCTGGTTGAACAGGGCGTACGAGGCCATGTACCGCCGCGAGACGACCGCCAGCTCGCCCAGCAGCCGCTCCCGAGAATCCCCGCCGATGGCCATCCGGCCCCTTTCACCAGCCCGGCCAGAATCGTACGCCGCCCGCCCCACACCCCCAGAAACGATCACCCACCCCACAAGCGTTTCCTCGCCCCCTCCGCCCCTACCCGACCCACCCTGGGGCTCCGCCCCAGACCCCGCTCCTCAAACGCCGGAGGGGCTGAAATTTCGCACCCGCAGGCGGGATCCGGCGTGAGGGGACGTGCCGGTACATCGATGCCCGTCGCCACCGACGGTCACCTCTCCGTCCGACGGCGACGGGCTGATGCACCGGCACGGCCCCGACCCACCCACCGGACCGAACCCGCGACGGCCGGTGCAACGAACCCGTCCTGGCACAGTGACCCCCATGCTGATCGCCCGCTCCGCGCTCCTCTTCGCCCTCGCCGCACTGCTGGAGATCGGCGGCGCCTGGCTCGTCTGGCAAGGCGTACGCGAACACCGGGGCGCCCTCTGGATCGGCGCCGGCGTGATGACGCTGGGCCTCTATGGCTTCATCGCCACCCTCCAGCCGGACGCCGAGTTCGGCCGCGTCCTCGCCGCGTACGGCGGAGTCTTCGTGGCCGGCTCCCTCGCCTGGGGCGTCGTCGCCGACGGCTACCGCCCCGACCGCTGGGACATCACCGGCGCCCTGATCTGCCTGGCCGGAGCCGCCGTGATCATGTACGCCCCCCGAGGGGGCAACTGACCCCCGCCTATCCTGGCCGAAGCGACCGCAGACCCACCGACACCGCAGACACGCAGAGACACAAACACCGCCAAGGAGCAGCCGTATGACCCCCGCCGCCGCGTCCCGTATCGCCGTCATCACCGGTGCAAGCAGCGGAATCGGCGCCGCGACGGCCCGACAGCTCGCGGCCGAGGGCTACCGCGTCGTCCTCACGGCCCGCCGCAAGGACCGCATCGAGGCGCTGGCGGAGGAGATCACCGCGGCGGGCGGCCAGGCCACCGCGTACACCCTGGACGTCACGGACCGCACCGCGGTCGACGAGTTCGCGACGGCGTTCAAGACGATCGGCGTGCTGGTCAACAACGCCGGCGGCGCACTCGGCGCCGACCCGATCGCGACGGGCGACCCGGCCCAGTGGCGCCAGATGTACGAGACGAACGTCATCGGCACCCTGAACATCACCCAGGCCCTCCTCCCGGCGCTCACCTCCAGCGGCGACGGCACGATCGTCGTCCTGTCCTCCACGGCGGCCCACGCCACGTACGAGGGCGGCGGCGGCTACGTGGCCGCCAAGCACGCCGAGCACGTGCTCGCGGAGACGCTGCGCCTGGAGATCGTCGGCACGCCGGTGCGGGTCATCGAAGTGGCCCCGGGCATGGTCAAGACGGAGGAATTCGCGCTCACCCGCTTCGGCGGCGACACCGAGAAGGCCGCCAAGGTCTACGCGGGCGTGGCCCAGCCCCTGACCGCCGACGACGTCGCCGAGACGATCACGTGGGCCGTCACCCGCCCCAGCCACGTGAACATCGACCTCCTCGTGGTCCGCCCCCGAGCCCAGGCGTCGAACACGAAGATCCACCGCGAACAGTGACCCCGGCCGAACCACCCACCCCCCAGCCACCCGCAGCCGACGAACAGGCCCGCCTGGCCCTGGAGAAGAAACGCGAACGCTACGTCTGGTACTACCTCGCGTACTTCCTCTTCGGCATCCACATCGTGGCCTTCGTCATGATCTACGCGGTCCTGTCAACGAAGTGACCCTCCGCCCGAGGACAAAGCCCCACCTCAGCAGCCCGGCGCATAGCTCACACGGGTGAACTCGATCGATCACCCGCACGCCTTCCGAACGCCCGACCTAGGCTCGCGCCACAACATCAAAAACGACGGCCCTCGGCCGGGACTGCCATCCCGGCCAAGGGCCTGACCAGCACGGAAGTGAGCTTCCTGATGGCTGAACGCGAGCCTAACGCGCTCCCCTGCGCTCCGGACGAATCCCGCTGCGCGACAACAGAGTTCATGGATCTCGAAGTCCCCGAGTACGCCTACATGTTCGGCTTCCTGCAAGCCGACGGGCACCTCTCCAAGGGGACGGGTCAAAAGGGGCGCTTGACCGTCGAGCTCAGCGCTCGCGACGTCGACATTCTGCGCGAGTTCCAACGCCTGACCCCGTACAACAGCACCATCGGCGGACGGACCCGGACCACGAACTTCGCCGCGTCGCACGAGTCTTCCATCTGGAACCTGTGCGCCCTCGAAGCGAGGACGAAGCTGAACGAACTCGGTCTGCCGTACGGACGTAAGTCCAGGACCATCGCGCCCCCTCACGCCCCCTTCTCACAACCTGACTATCTCCGGGGAGTGATCGACGCGGACGGCTCGGTGGGCTTCACGGCCCAGGGCTTTCCCTTCGTGTCCCTGACCACCGCCAGCGTCGCCATCGGCGCCTACCTATGCTTTTACGCAGGCAGGATTACCGGCGTCGAACGTTCTCTCAAGCGCAACGCCCGCGACGGCATCTTCAACATCCTTTACACGAAGGAAGCGGCCCAGCAACTGGCCGCCCGCCTCTACTACCCGGACTGTCTGTCACTGGACCGCAAGCGGGCTGCCGCCGAGTCTCTCCACACGTGGTCGCGCCCGGCCGACATGCGCGTGGCGCCCGACCGTCGCCGCTGGACGCCATCGGAGGACCGATTGCTGCTGGCTCTGAACAACGACGCCGCGGCGGCCAAGGAACTCGGCAGGACCGAGAAGAGCTGTTACGTCCGCCTCTGGCGCCTGCGGACCGGCAGGACACCTCTTCCGGCCGACGCCTGACCGAACAGTCGGCGAGGCCCCGGACCCGGGGCCTCGCCGGCATCAGCCCTTCACACAGATGAACTGCTTCAGCTTCGCCACGACCTCCACGAGGTCACGCTGCTGCTCCATCACCTGCTCGATCGGCTTGTACGCGCCCGGGATCTCGTCCACGATGCCCGAGTCCTTACGGCACTCGACACCCCGTGTCTGCTCCTCCAGGTCCTTCGTCGTGAAACGGCGCTTCGCGGCACTCCGGCTCATGCGCCGACCCGCCCCGTGCGAAGCCGAGTTGAAGGCCTTCTCGTTGCCGAGACCCTTGACGATGTACGAGCTGGTGCCCATCGAGCCCGGAATGATTCCGAACTCTCCGCGGCCGGCGCGGATCGCTCCCTTGCGCGTGACGAGCAGGTCCATGCCCTCGTACCGCTCCTCGGCCACGTAGTTGTGGTGACAGGAGATCTCCGTTTCGAAGGTCGGCTTCGCCTTCTTGAACTCCTTGCGGATCACGTCCTTGAGGAGCGCCATCATGAGCGTGCGGTTGTACTTGGCGTACTCCTGCGCCCAGTAGAGATCGCTGCGGTAAGCCGCCATCTGAGGTGTGTCGGAAACGAAGACGGCGAGATCGCGGTCGACCAGTCCCTGATTGTGCGGGAGCTTCTGCGCGACACCGATGTGGTGCTCCGCGAGTTCCTTGCCGATGTTCCGGGAGCCGGAGTGCAGCATCAGCCAGACCGAACCTGACTGATCAAGACAGGTTTCGATCATATGATTTCCGGATCCAAGTGTTCCCATCTGCTTCACAGCCCGCTCCTCGCGGAACTTCACCGCGTCCGCCACCCCGTCGAACCGCCCCCAGAAGTCGTCCCACCCGGCGGTGGCCAGGCCGTGGAAGCGGTCCGGGGTGACCGCGGAGTCGTGCATGCCCCGGCCGACCGGAATCGCCTGCTCGATCTGCGAGCGGAGCCGCGAGAGGTCGCCCGGCAGGTCGTTGGCGGTGAGGGACGTCTTGACGGCGGACATTCCGCAGCCGATGTCGACACCCACCGCCGCCGGGCACACCGCGTCCCGCATCGCGATGACGGAGCCGACCGTCGCGCCCTTGCCGTAGTGGACGTCCGGCATGACGGCGAGGCCCTTGATCCAGGGCAGCGTCGCCACGTTCTGGAGCTGACGGAGCGCGACGTCCTCGACGGAGGCGGGGTCGGCCCACATGCGGATGGGGACCTGCGCCCCCGGCATCTCTACGTACGACATATCGTCCTCTATCCCCACAAAAACAGCAGAAGTCTTAAATCGCAAAACCGGCGCCTAGGTCGACGTATAGGACAACGGACCGGCGTCCACGGCTGTGCGTGCGATACACATTGTCTCCAGGGGTCGCCCCCGTGCGGCAACCGAATAACCACAGGACACCCGGGCCGAAGCGCCGTCGGGAACCGTCGAGAGGAGCCTGACCGTGCAGCGGAAGGCGTACGTATCTGCCGCCGCCGTGCTCCTCGCGGCAGTGCTGTCGGGCTGCTCGGGCGGTTCGGGTGTGGGCGGTTCGGCCCCTGACTCCAAGGGCGGCGACACCGGCACGACGGCCGCGGCCGCCCAGCCGGGCAAGTACCGCACCCTCCCGGAGGCGTGCGGCGCGGCCGATCACGACACGCTCGACACGCTGCTGCCCGGCATCCAGGAGACGACCGACGAGGCGCAGCAGGAGAAGGCGTACGCCGGCGAGGCCACGCTCACGTACGACACGGACCGGCGTGACGGCTGCGACTGGAAGGTGGCCTCCGCCGCCGCCACCGATCACCTCTTCGTCGACTTCGAGCGCGTGGTCTCGTACGACACCACGGTGAGCGACGAGGCCAAGGCCGAGGAGCTCTACGCCACCAAGCAGGCGACGGCCGACCTCCCGGAGCCCGCCGCGTCCTCGTCCTCCTCCGCGTCCGCGTCCGGTGACGTCACTCCGAGCCCGAGCGGCAGCGCCGGCGGCGCGGCCGACGGCGCCAACGCCTCGGGTGCCCCCTCCGCGCCCTCCGCCTCCGCCTCGCGGACCCCGGCCGATCTCCAGCCGCGCGTACTCGACGACCTCGGCGACGAGGCGTTCCTCGACGACAAGCTGAACACCGGCTCGTCGACGGCTCAGCAGCGCACGGTGACTGTGGTGTTCCGCACGTCCAACGTGATCGTGAGGATCGAATACTCCGAGCAGCCGACGGCTTCCACGGACGCCCCCGACAGCAAGGAAATGCAGGACAGGGCGCAGAAACTGGCTCAGGTGCTGGCCTCCCGGCTCAACGGCTAGCGGCCCCGCGGCCGCTGGGGGCGCCCCGGCGCAAACCACCCGAACGGGAAACGCCCCGACGCCCCACCACGTACCGTGGCTCCTCGGACCCGACCGGCCGCACGCCCCATGTGCGGCCGTACCACGAGCGCCACGAGTGAAGGAACCATGCACCGACCAGTACAACGAGCAGGCCGAGCACAGCGACTCCCCCGCATCCTTGTCAGCGCGGCCGCCGTCCCGGTGATGCTCGTCGCCGCGGGTTGTTCCTCGGACTCCGGCTCCGGCGACGACGCGCAGAAGGACGCGAGCGCGGGCCCGGGAGCGACGGTGTCCGCGAGCAGCGCGGCCCCCTCCGTCCAGTCCGCCGCGTACAAGACGTTGCCCAAGGCGTGCTCGGTGCTGTCGAAGAAGTCGCTGGGCGAACTGATACCGAAGGGCTCGAAGTCGGGCAAGTCCGGCAAGTTGGACGAGCCGGAGCAGCGCGGCAACTGCAACTGGACGAGCCTCGACAACAACGGGGTGAAGGGCTCTCAGTTCCGCTGGCTGAACGTGGCCCTGCTCCGCTTCGACTCGGACGCGCGCGGTTCGGGCGACGAGCAGGCCCACGCCTACTTCCAGAAGCAGGTCGCGGCCGCGCAGACGGTGGAGGGCGCGCTGGACGCCAAGTCGGTGCCGGTCTCCGGTACGGGCGACGAGGCGACGGCCGTTCGCTACGGCCTGAAGAAGAAGGAAGGCGCCTTCAAGCAGCAGACGATCGTGGCGCGCGTCGAGAACGTGGTCGTGACGCTCGACTACAACGGCGCCGGGCTCGCGGGGGAGAAGACCCCGGACGCGACCGTGCTGCTGAAGGCGGCCGAGAAGGCCACGAAGGAGGCGGTGGCCGCGGTGGCCGCCGCGAACGGTGACGGCGCGGCGAGCTCGGACTCGCCGGACCCGGCCTCCTCGTCGAAGCCCTCGTCCTCGTCCGCGCCGTCGGCCTCGCCGTCCAAGAGTGCCTCCGGGAGCACCGGGACCGGCTCCAAGAGCGCGTCGCCGTCGCAGTCGGCGGCGAAGAAGAGCTGACCCGGCCGCGACCGGATTCGGGGCCCGTCTCAGGGCTCCGGCAGACAAGTTCACGGGGCCCGGTTCCCTCCGGAACCGGGCTCCTTCCATACCGCGCATCCGTACGCCACACACATGTGCCACTCTGTTGCGCGCAACAACACGCAAGGGGAGGGGAGTACAGGTGGCCGCGCCCATACAGCTCACACGGATGCACAAGATTCTCATTGGCGTGGTCGTCGCCGGTGCGCTCATCATCGCCGGAATCGGCTTCGCCGGTTCGTACGCGGCGGTCCGTGAGCTGGCGCTCCAGAAGGGGTTCGGGAACTTCAGTTACGTCTTCCCGATCGGCATCGACGCGGGTATCGGCGTCCTGCTCGCCCTCGACCTGCTGCTGACCTGGATCCGCATCCCGTTCCCGATGCTGCGCCAGACGGCCTGGCTGCTGACGATGGCGACGATCGCGTTCAACGGCGCGGCGGCCTGGCCGGACCCGCTGGGCGTGGGCATGCACGCGGTCATCCCGGTGCTGTTCGTGGTCTCGGTCGAGGCGGCCCGCCACGCGATCGGCCGCATAGCCGACATCACGGCCGACAAGCACATGGAGGGCGTGCGGATCACCCGCTGGCTGCTCTCCCCGGTTCCCACCTTCCTGCTGTGGCGCCGGATGAAGCTGTGGGAGCTGCGGTCCTACGAGCACGTCATCAAGCTGGAGCAGGAACGTCTCGTCTACCAGGCCCGCCTGCACTCCCGCTTCGGCCGTGCCTGGCGCCGCAAGGCCCCCGTGGAGTCGCTGATGCCGCTGCGGCTGGCCCGCTACGGCGTGCCCCTCGCGGAGACGGCCCCGGCGGGTCTCGCCGCGGCGGGCATCGAGCCCGCGGTGCTACCGCCCGCGCCCGCCCCGGTCCAGGCGTCCGTCCCGGCCGCCGCCGCGGCGCCCGAGCCGTTGGAGCTGGAGGCGAACGACGGCGCGCGGCAGCAGCCGCAGCGGCAGCCGCAGGCCGAATACGGTCAGCAGGGCCAGGGACAGGGACAGAATCAGGGCCGGTTCCCCGGCCAGGGCCAGGATCAGGGTCAAGGCCAGTACCAGGATCAGGGTCAGTTCCAGGGCCAGGGGCAGTTCCAAGGCCAGGGCCAAGGCCAGTACCCGGGCCAGGGACAGGGCCAGTACCAAGGCCAAGGCCAGTACCCGGGCGGCCAGGCGGGTGGGCCGGAGTCCAACCCGTGGTTCGCCACTCCCGACCCTCAGGAGATCCCGTACGACGGCGGCTACAACCCGTCGTACGCGGCGGAGGAGCAGTACCAGCAGTGGTTCGCCGAGCAGGAGGCGCAGGCCTACGAACCCGGCCCGGAGGAGACGGGTACGTTCCCGATCCCGGCGGGTCCCGGCCGTACGCGCCAGCTCGGTGAGGGCGGCGGCCCCGAGCAGCTTCCCATCCCGTCACCGCGGGAGGAGCAGTCGCCGATCCTGGACGAGAAGGCCCAGGAGGAGGCGTACTACCAGGTGTTCCGCCAGTCGATAGACGGCAGCTTCCCCACGCCGCGGGTGCTGGGCGACAACATCGAGGCCACCTACGGGACGGCGCTCAGCCCGAGCGCGCTGAAGAACCTGACGGACCGCTTCCAGAACCGTTTCAACACGGAACTGGAGGAGGACCACATCGCGTAGGCGGGTCCGCGCGGCAGCGCGGCACGCGACACAGGACCGTACGAGGAAGGGGCGCCCGGTGATCACCGGGCGCCCCTTCCTCGTACCGCCGAGGCCGCTATGCCGAGAGCAGCTTGCGCACCCGGTCCTGGCCCACGGCCAGCAGCAGCGTGGGCAGACGCGGGCCGGTGTCACGGCCGACGAGCAGGTGGTACAGCAGCGCGAAGAACGTGCGCTGGGCGACCTTGATCTCGGCGGGGAGTTCCTTGGCGGTCGCGTCGGCGGGGAAGCCCGCCTGGACCTTGGGAACGCCGTAGACGAGGTGGGTGAGGCCGTCCAGGGACCAGTTCGCCTCCAGTCCGTCGAGGAGCAGGCGCAGCGACTCGCGGCCCTGGTCGTCGAGGGACTTCAGGAGCTCGGCGTCGGGCTCGTCGCGGACGACGGTGCGCTCCTCGGCGGGAACCTGGGTGTTGATCCAGGTCTCGGCCTTGTCGAGGCGGGGCCGGACCTCGTCCAGGGACGTGAGCGGGTTCTCGGGGTCGAGTTCGCTCAGGATGCGCAGGGTCTGGTCCTCGGCGCCGGCGGTGATGTCGGCGACGGAGGCGAGGGTGCGGTACGCCATCGGGCGGGCGGTCGGGGGCAGCTCCCCGGCGGCGGTGCCGACGGCACGGCTGTACGCGGCGGCGTCGGCCGGGAGGACCGAGCCGTCGGCGACCTTGCCGGCGAGCTTGTCCCACTCGTCGTAGAGCCGCTGGATCTCCTGGTCGAAGGCGATCTTGAAGGACTGGTTGGGGCGGCGGCGGGCGTACAGCCAGCGCAGCAGTTGCGGCTCCATGATCTGGAGCGCGTCGGCCGCGGTCGGGACCCCGCCCTTGCTGCTGGACATCTTGGCCATGCCGGAGATGCCGACGAAGGCGTACATCGGGCCGATGGGCTGCTCGCCGCCGAAGATCCCGACGATCTGGCCGCCGACCTGGAAGGAGGAGCCCGGGGAGGAGTGGTCGACACCGCTGGGCTCGAAGATCACGCCTTCGTAGGCCCAGCGCATGGGCCAGTCGACCTTCCAGACCAGCTTGCCGCGGTTGAACTCGCTGAGCAGGACGGTCTCGGCGAAACCGCAGGCGGAGCAGGTGTACGACAGCTCGGTCGTCGTGTCGTCGTAGGCGGTGACGCTGGTCAGGTCCTTCTCGCACTGCCCGCAGTAGGGCTTGTACGGGTAGTACCCGGAGGTGGAGCTGCCGTCGTCCTCGGCGGCGGCGCCGGAGCCCTCGGCCGCCTCCAGCTCGGCCTCGTCGACCGGCTTCTGGCCCTGCTGCTTCTTGGCGGGGGCCTTCTTGGTGCGGTACTGGTCGAGGATCGCGTCGATGTCGCCGCGGTGCTTCATCGCGAACAGGACCTGCTCGCGGTAGGTGCCCGCGGTGTACTGCTCGGTCTGGCTGATCCCGTCGTACTCGACGCCGAGCTCGGCCAGGGCCTCGGTCATCGCGGCCTTGAAGTGCTCGGCCCAGTTCGGGTACGCGGAGCCGGCGGGGGCCGGGACGGAGGTCAGCGGCTTGCCGATGTGCTCGGCCCAGGACTCGTCGATGCCCGCTACGCCGTTCGGAACCTTGCGGTAGCGGTCGTAGTCGTCCCAGGAGATCAGGTGGCGCACGGTGTGGCCGCGGCGGCGGATCTCGTCGGCGACGAGGTGCGGGGTCATGACCTCGCGGAGGTTGCCGAGGTGGATCGGGCCGGACGGGGAGAGCCCGGACGCGACGACAACAGGTTTGCCCGGGGCCCGGCGCTCCGACTCTTCGATGACCTCATCCGCGAAACGGGAGACCCAGTCGGTGGTCTCGGAGCTCTGAGCCACGATCGGCACGTCCTTCTTCCTCAAACGCGAGTACGGCTGACACGACCATTCTCCCAGCTCGGACCCGAACCGCGAAAACGGCTTTTCACCGCATGGGATACTGGCTTTCCTGTACTCACAGTCTCCGTACTCGCAGTCTCCGTATGCGGAGTCTCCGTCCTCGGAGTCTCCGGAACCCGAGCAGAAACGGCAGCCACTCCATGGCCTCGGTCACGTCCCTCACCGCTTCCGTCCATCAGCGCCTCGCGGACGCCCTCTCGGCAGCTCTGCCGGAGGCCGGTTCCGCGGACCCGCTGCTGCGCCGAAGCGACCGGGCCGACTTCCAGGCCAACGGGATCCTGGCCCTCGCCAAGAAGGCGAAGGCGAACCCGCGGGAGCTGGCGACGCAGGTCGTGGAGCGGGTCGAGTCGGGTGACGTGATCAAGGACATCGAGGTCTCCGGGCCCGGCTTCCTGAACATCACCGTCACCGACCGGGCGATCGTGACGAACCTGGCGGAGCGGTACGCGGACGACGAGCGCCTCGGGGTGCCCCGCGCGGAGAACCCGGGCACGACGGTGATCGACTACGCCCAGCCGAACGTGGCCAAGGAGATGCACGTCGGGCATCTGCGGTCCGCGGTGATCGGTGACGCGGTGGTGCAGATCCTGGAGTTCACCGGCGAGTCCGTCGTGCGCCGGCACCACATCGGCGACTGGGGCACCCAGTTCGGCATGCTCATCCAGTACCTGATCGAGCACCCGCACGAGCTGGACCACAAGGGCGGCGAGGTCTCCGGCGAGGAGGCCATGTCGAACCTGAACCGGCTCTACAAGGCGGCGCGGACCGTCTTCGACTCCGACGAGGAGTTCAAGACGCGGGCGCGGCTGCGGGTGGTGGACCTCCAGGCGGGCGAGCCGGAGACGCTGGCGCTGTGGCAGACGTTCGTGAACGAGTCGAAGATCTACTTCAACTCGGTCTTCGACAAGCTCGACATGGAGATCCGTGACGCCGATGTGGTCGGCGAGTCCGGCTACAACGACATGCTGGAAGAGACGTGCCGCCTCCTGGAGGAGTCGGGCGTGGCGGTCCGCTCGGACGGCGCGCTGTGCGTGTTCTTCGACGACGTGAAGGGCCCGGACGGCAACCCGGTGCCGCTGATCGTGAAGAAGTCGGACGGCGGCTACGGGTACGCGGCGACCGACCTGTCCGCGATCCGTGACCGTGTCGTCAGCCTGAAGGCCGACAGCCTGATCTACGTGGTGGACGCCCGGCAGTCCCTGCACTTCAAGATGGTCTTCGAGACCGCGCGCAGGGCCGGCTGGCTGAACGACGACGTCAAGGCCCACCAGCTCGCCTTCGGCACGGTCCTGGGCAAGGACGGCAAGCCGTTCAAGACCCGTGAGGGCGAGACGGTCCGGCTGGTCGACCTGCTCGACGAGGCGATCGACCGGGCGACGGCCGTCGTGCGGGAGAAGGACGAGGAGTCGGGCCTCCTGAGCGAGCCGGAGATCGAGGAGAACGGCCGGTACGTCGGCATCGGCGCCGTGAAGTACGCGGACCTCTCCACCTCCGCCGTCCGGGACTACAAGTTCGACCTGGACCAGATGGTCTCGCTGAACGGCGACACCTCCGTGTACCTCCAGTACGCGTACGCCCGTATCCGGTCGATCTTCGGAAAGGCGGGCGACCGTAAGCCGGTTGCCCACCCGGAGCTCGAACTGGCCCCGGCGGAGCGGGCGCTCGGTCTGCACCTGGACCGGTTCGGCGAGACGCTGGACGAGGTGGCCGCCGAGTACGCCCCGCACAAGCTGGCGGCGTACCTGTACCAACTGGCCTCGCTGTACACGACGTTCTACGGTCAGTGCCCGGTCATCAAGCCGGCCCCGGCGCAGGAGGTCGCGGAGAACCGCCTGTTCCTCTGCGACCTGACGGCCCGCACGCTCCACCAGGGCATGGCCCTGCTGGGCATCAGGACGCCCGAGCGGCTCTGACACTCCCGTCGCGGGCCCCGTCCTCCTCGTGAGGACGGGGCCCGCGGCGCGTTGTCAGTGCCGGGTCCTACAGTCACCGGCATGGCGACCCTTCCCAATCCGCTGCCGCGGCTGACGGCAGACCCGAGTGGGCGCGCGCTCGGGCTCGAGCTCCCCGCCGGGAGACTCATCGACACGACCCACGACGGCCCGTGGCACGAGCCTCTGCTGTGGCATGCCGAGGAGCGGGCGGTTCCCGGGGACTGGGCGGTCCTGTCCGCCGCCCGGACCGCGGGTCTGCTGCCGGTGCTGCTGGATGTGGGCGGCCCGCAGAGCGGCCCGGAGGACTGGGAGTTGATGCCCGACGCGATGTCGTATCCCGGGGATCACGACGCCGAGGAGGTGCTGGCGGAGTTCTGGGAGGAGTACGCGGGGGAGGAAGCGGGCGCCGACGAGGACTCCCCGGGCAGGGACCAGGTCGTCGAGGTCTTCGGGGAGCAGCCCGGCCTCGACGGGACGATCGCTCCGTACGGGCCGCTCTGGCCGGGCCCGGCCGACGCCACCGTGCCCGACGCGGACCCGGACGCCCGCGCCGCCGAGGTCTCCGACTCCCTGACGGGGTCCGGCTCCTGGCTCAAGGACCCCCGGCTCGCCCTGGTTCCCGCGCGCCGCAGCGCCGACATCCCGGCGGCCATCGGCTGGACCGGGCCCGCGAACCACGAGGGCGACGTGGCGCGTCTGTGCGCGGTGCTGCGCTCGTGGGAAGACCGTTTCGGCATACGCGTGGTGGCCCTGACCTTCGACCAGTTGGTGGTGTCCGTGGCGGCGCCGCCGACGACGATGGCCGAGGCCGAGGCGGTCGCCGCCGAGCACTACGCGTTCTGCCCGGACAACATCGACCAGGGCAGCCGGACGACCTTCCGGGAGTACGCCGAGAAGAAGGTGCTGAACGGGCGGGTGTGGTCCTTCTGGTGGGACTGAGCCCCTCGTGCCGGTGGGAGTGAGCCCCGTTTCCGGGCGTCGGAAAACTTGTCGCCCGGAAACGGGAACTCGAAAGCGGGCTGCGACGGACAACGGGTGACCCTGCCCCGTCTTCGAGGAGATCCATGAGCCCGAGAGGCGACCGATGACCCTCTCTCCGAGCGTCGGAGTCCACGGTCCCCCCGCCGCCGCCTACGCCACCGGCGGGGCCTCGGCGAGTACGGGCGGCGACTCCGACGCCTCGGTGATCGAGCGGTCCTTCGACGAACCCGACGTGTTCGCCGAGCTGTTCCACCGCTACGCCGACGACATCCACCGGTACGCGGCCAGGCGGCTCGGCACCGAGGCCGCCGACGATCTGATGGCAGAGACCTTCGTGATCGCCTTCCAGCGGCGGCGCCGGTACGACCTGTCGAGGCCGCATGCCCGGCCGTGGCTGTACGGGATCGTCACGCGGCTGATCGGCGGCCATCGCCGGGCCGAGGCACGGCGGCTGCGGGCGCTGTCGCGGGTCGCGTCCACGGGTCCCGCCGACGGGGGCGGCGGCGAGCCGCTGGCGGAGCGGGTGGCCGCCCGGGTCAGCGCCGAGAGCACGCGCGGAGCCCTGTCGGCGGCTCTCGCGGCGCTGCCCGCGCGCCACCGGGACGTCCTGCTGGTCGTCGCCTGGGGAGATCTCGACTACGCGGAGGCCGCCGAGGCTCTCGGCATACCGGTGGGCACGGTGCGCTCACGGCTGCACCGGGCCCGGAAGAAGCTGCGCGAAGCGCTGGGCGGGGCGGATCCCACAGCCTTTCGAGAGGAACAGGAGGAACCCCGCCGTGGATGACCTCACCCTTGTACGCGAGCTCGCGGCCGACCAGGCCGCACCGACCGACCGGGCGCGCGCCGTCGCCTTCGCCCGGCTGACGTCCGCCATCGGCGAGGAGACGCGCGGCGGCGGCGAAGCGCCGGCCCAGCAGGGTCCGCTCACACGGCGGCTGGTGTTCCGCGCGGCGATCGCGGCCACGGGCACGGCGGTGGTGGCCGGCACGACCCTTCTCGCCGTGCGTGGCAAGGGCGGCGAGGAACCACGGTTGACCGCGCTCACCGCCGCCCAGGTGCTGCGCAGAGCCGCGGACAGGTCGCGGTCGGACAGCACCGGCCTGCCGATCCCCCGCGACGACCAGTACCTCTACGCCAAGGAGGTCATCCATCGGGTCTATCAGCGGGACGGGAGGAGGAAACGGCTCGTCGACGAGTGCTGGCTGTCGGTGGACGGCTCCAGGACCACCCGGTACATCTACGACGGCAGGGTCGTCGACGACGAGCCGTCCAGGCACAAGGTGATCTGGCCACCGCTCCAGTACGCGAAGCTCGAGAAGTGGCCGACCGATCCGGAGCGGCTCCTCAGGGTGTTCAGACTGGGCAGGAAAGCCGACCCCGCCGTGGAGATGGACGGCAGTGCCTACGTGGAGGCGTGCCTGTTCCTGCGAGGGCCCCGGGTCATGCCGCCGGGGCTGCGGGCCGCGGCGTTCGAGGCCGTCGCGATGCTGCCGGCCGTCGAGATCGACCACGACCAGGTGGACGCGCTCGGCCGGCACGGCATGCGGATCTCCTACCCGGGGACGTCGTACAGCCTCATCTTCGACCGGGAGACCTACGCCTGTCTCGGCCTGCTCCAGCAGGGCACATCCGACAGGAACGGAACGTTCTCCGACGCCCAGGCCGTGGTGGCACAGGGCGTGGTGGATCGGCTCGGCCAGCGGCCCGGCGGCTAGGCGCGCAGACCCGCCTCCAGTCGCCGCAGGCCCTCGGCGATCTCCTCCGGCGTCTGGGTGACGAAGCACAGGCGCAGGGTCGACGGGTCCGGGGTGCCCGCGTAGAACGGGGCTCCGGGGACGTAGGCCACGCCGCGGTCCACCACCGTGCGGAGCAGGGCCGTGGTGTCGTACGGCTCGGGGAGGCGGGCCCACAGGAACATGCCGCCTTCCGGGCGGGTCCAGGTGGATCCGGCCGGGAGGGCGGCACCGATGCCCGCGAGCATGGCGTCCCGCCGTTCGCGGTAGACGGCCGCGACCTGGGCCACGTGGGAGTCCAGGTCGCGGTCGGCCAGGTAGCGGGCGGCGGCCAGCTGGTTGACGGTCGGGGTGTGCAGATCGGCGGCCTGCTTGGCGACGGCGCAGGCGCGCCGCAGGGCCGCGGGTGCCCGCAGCCAGCCCAGCCGCAGGCCGGGTGCCATCACCTTGGAGAAGGAGCCGAGGAGGACCGTGCGGTCCTCGGCGCCGTCGTGGGAGGCGATCCAGGGGACCCGCTCGCCCTCGAAGCGCAGCTCTCCGTACGGGTCGTCCTCGACGATCCACAGGCCGTGCGCGGCGGCGGCGCGGGCGACGGCGGCCCGTCGTCCGGCCGGCAGGGTGCGTCCGGTGGGGTTCTGGAAGGTGGGGACGGTGTAGAGCAGCTTCGGGCGCTCGCGGGCCACCAGTTCGCCGAGGGCGTCGGGGTCGAGGCCGTCGTCGTCGCCCGGCACGGCCAGGACGCGCGCTCCCGCGAAGGCGAACGCCTGAAGTGCCGCCAGATAGCAGGGACTCTCGACCAGGACGGTGTCGCCGGGTTCGATCAGGGCGGTGGCGAGCAGCGACAGGGCCTGCTGCGAGCCGGTGGTGACCAGGACGTCGTCGGGCCCGGTGGGCAGTCCGCGCACGCTCATGCGGTCCGCGAGGGCCGCGCGCAGCGACGGCTCGCCTTCGGTCGTCGAGTACTGCAGGGCGCGTTCGGGCTGCTCGGCGAGGACGTCGCGGTACGCGGCCGCGATGCCGTGGGCGTCGAACAGTTCCGGGGCGGGCAGCCCGCCCGCGAAGTTGATCACCTCGGGGCGGGCGGTGACCGCGAGGATGTCGCGCACCGGGGAGCCGCCGATCGCGGTGGCCCTCGCGGCGAGCGGGGGCACGGGTGCGGCCTGGGCGGTGGGTTCGGTGACGGTCACGATGGCGGCTCCTTGTCCTTGGCGACGGCGTCCTCGCGGGCGGCCCCGTCGTGCCGGGGCCGCCCCTTGACCGACCCTAGGCAGGTACGTGGCCTCTACACCCGCCCGTTCCGCGATGCGGACGGATCACAACTCGCCCATGACACCTAGGGTTTGACGCCCGTGGCGACGTAGACGTTGATGTCCGCGTCCGTGACGTCATTGATGTCGAGGTAGCGGACCCTGTCGACGGCGTCGAGCGTGGCGAGGAAGGCGGGCTCGGCGGCCTCGGGGGCCGGGGTGTTGCCGTCCGGGTGCCAGTGGTGGGCGGGGACGACACCGGGCTCGTCCAGGACCAGGCCGTTCTCGGTGAAGAAGCGCTCGACGTCCGCCTTCGAGCGCAGGACGAAGGTGAATCCCCGCTCGGTGAACGTCCGTTGGACCGCGCGGATGTTCTCCGCGTTCAGGTCCTCGGTGAGGTGGCTCAGGACCAGCCGGCTGCCGGACGGCAGGGCGTCGACGAGCCCCCGCACGATGGGGTAGGCCTCCGCGTCCTCGACGAAGTGCAGGATGGCGACCAGGACCAGGGCGACGGGCTGCTCGAAGTCGAGCGTCTCGACGGCCTGTTCGAGGATCTGCTTGGGCTCCTTGAAGTCCGCGTCGATGTAGTCCGTACGGCCCTCGGGTCCGCTGGTCAGCAGGGCGCGCGCGTGGGCCAGGACCACCGGGTCGTTGTCCACGTACACGACGCGCGCGTCCGGGGTGATCCGCTGGGCGATCTGGTGGACGTTCTCCTGGGTGGGCAGCCCGGTGCCGATGTCCAGGAACTGCCGGATGCCGCCCTCAGTCGCCAGCGCCGTCACGGCGCGGCGCAGGAAGTCGCGGTTGTGCCGGACGTCGAGGTAGCCGCGCGGGTTCGCGGCGAGCGCGGCGGCGGCCGCGTTCCGGTCGACGGGGTAGTTGTCCTTGCCGCCGAGGAGGACGTCGTAGACCCGGGCGGGGTGCGCCCTGGTGGCGTCGATCCTCCTTCTCAGCTCGGCGGGGTCCTGGCTGAGGGCGTCACCGGGCATGGGGCATCTCCCTGGGAGGTCGCGTCACCTGATGGCCAACAACCTAACTCCTGGAGGGACTTGATGGTGCCGTCATCACTCGGCGGAAGCCGTTACCCATGCGCTGCCGCCGAGTGGATGCTCGTACGCCGGCCGTCCCGCGTTCCCGCTCGTACGGAACGGCTTGCCGTGGTCGTCGACGCGTACGGTGCCGCTCTTCGCCCCGCTGGACCAGTCGAGTTCCAGGTACCAGCTCACGTCGTGTACCCGCGCGTCGGCGAACACGTAGAACACCTCGGGGTCCGTCTCGCTGACCTTGTACGGGAAATCCCGCTGTCCGCCCTTGAGCGCGGTCGCGGGGCTCCCCGCGTCGAGGTCCACGGTGAAGGACTTCGTCTCCACACCGCCGCCGCAGCCCACGCCCATCGCGTAGTCGTTCCAGGCGAGCGGCGCATTCTTCTGCACCACCCGCACGTGCAGCGCCTCCAGGACGACGGTCGCCCTGCCGGTGCCCTGGACCGTCAGCGCGATCATCTGCTCACCGCTCGCGACCCCGCCGAGCGCGGTGACCCAGCCCCGGGCATCCGACTCGTTCGGCGGCGGCGGAGGCACCTGTGGGGCGTTCCGGTTCACCAGGTAGTGCTGGCTGCACGGGCTGTCCCACTTGTACGCGTTCGCCAGGACGGTCGGCGCTTCTGCCCCTTCCCCGCTCCCGCCGGCCGCGCTGTCATCGGCCGCGCCGTGCTCGTCGACGGCCCCGGCGATCGTCGAACCGGTCGGCCGGGGACGGGCGCCGTGCGACGGGGAGGCCGAGGCGGACCCGTGGGGCGTGCCGGGTGTCGCGCCGGTCCGGCTAGCGCTCGGGGCGGACGGGACGCCGAGAGCGACGGCCTTCCCCTTCGTGTGGTCCGCACCGTCGCCGGACCCGAACCGCACGGTCAGCGCGGTGGACACGAGCGCGGCCGCCACGACGGCACCGGCTCCGGCGAGCACCACGGCCCGGCGGCTCCATCGCACCTGCGCCGAAGCGGGGGCCTCGCGTCCCGGCTTCCGCCCGCCACCGGTCGCGCCCCCAGCCCTGTCCTCGGTCCTGCCCTCCGGCCCGTTTCCGGACCTGGGACCGGGCCTGATCCCCCGCTCGTTCCCCGACTCGGTCTCCGGTGCGGAACCCGGCATGTCCGCCGACCCGGTCTCCGGTGCGGAACCCGGCACGTCCGCCGCACCGCCGTCGGGCCCGTCGGCCGCACCGGAGGAACCACCCGAAGTCCCGTCCGCCCCAGCCCTGTTCAGCCCGGCCCTGTTCAGCCCTGCCCGAGTCGCCTCGGCACCGTTCGGCTCGGCTCTGTTCGTCTGCCCCCGCAGCGCGTTCGCGAGGATCCACCGGCGATGCAGCTCCAGCAGTTCCTCGGGGGTGGCCCGGCACGCCCGCGCGAACCGCTCCACGGGCGCGTAATCCGTCGGTACGGCATCCCCGTTGACGTACCGGTGCAACGTGGACGTACTCACGTGCAGCCGTTTGGCGAGCACCCCGTAACTGAGTCCGGACCGCTGCTTCAGCTCCCCCAGCAAGCCCGCGAACTCGTTCCCCGTCACCTGTTCCCCCATCCCCCCGCGTTCCAGGCCGGTGTTCCAGGGGCATGCCGTTCCCCCAGGTCAGACCCGTTGCCGGCATTCCGGCTTCCCGTATCCGCCGCCGGTCGTGGCGGCCGGGACGGATCACCGCCCAAGCTGTGGCCATCCAAGCACGCCGCCCGCCCCGACCGGCCGGGCAGCCGTTCCATCAGGCCACTCACACCCACAGCGACATCCACAGGGGGATCACCCATGTCCGCACGCACCACCCGTACCCGACTGCTCGCCGCCACGACGGTCGCCCTCGCGGCGCTCGCCCTCTCCGCGTGCGACAACGGCAAGGGCGTACGCAGCGAGGGGCCGGGCGACAGCTCGTCCGCCACGTCCGGGACCTCGTCGCGGCCGACGACGCCGACGACCGGCGGAGGGACGACCGCCGGCGCGGGGACGACGGCGAAGCCCACGGGCACCGGCACGGACACCGGCGGCTCGGCAGGCCGTTCACGGGCGAAGGACGGCGGCTCCGGTGCCGGTTCCACCGGGGGTTCCACGGGCGGCTCGGCCGGAAAGAACGGCACGGACTCCAAGGGCGGCTCGTCCACGCACACCGGCACCAGGAACGTGGCCTGCGACGGCTCCGACACCAAAACCGTGGCGACCGTCGTGTCCCGTCCGCTCAACCACCTGCTGCTCACCGTCACCAACACCGGCACGCGCAACTGCGACCTGACGGGCTATCCGATCGCCCGCTTCGGCGAGGCCCAGTCCGTTCCGCCGGTCGCGGAGGAGACCCACCCGCAGGCGGTCGTCACGCTCGCGCCCGGCGAGTCCGGCTACGCGGGTGTGCTGCTGTCGGCCGCCGACGGCAGCGGGAGCAACGGATACACGGCCAAGACCCTGGAGGTCGGCTTCGACCGGGGCCGCGGGGCGACTCCGGCCCTGCCCGCGAAGGGCGTCTACGTCGACGACCGCCTCACGGTGACGTACTGGCAGCAGAACCTGGACGACGCGCTCGGGTACTGAGCCGGCACGGTTCCGGCGGAAGCCGCCGGAACCGGCCCGGTGTCAGCGCAGGTTGCGGGCCACCTCGGTCGCCCAGTACGTGAGGATGTTCTGGGCGCCGGCGCGCTTGATGCCGGTGAGGGATTCCAGGATCGCCCGGTCGCGGTCGATCCAGCCCTTCTCCGCGGCGGCCTCGACCATCGAGTACTCGCCGGAGATCTGGTAGGCGACGACCGGCACGTCCGAGGCGTCGGCGACCCGGGCGAGGATGTCGAGGTAGGGACCGGCGGGCTTCACCATCACCATGTCGGCACCCTCCTCCAGGTCGAGCGCCAACTCCCGCAGGGACTCACGGGCGTTGGCCGGGTCCTGCTGATAGGTCTTGCGGTCGCCCCGGAGCGAGGAGCCGACGGCCTCGCGGAAGGGGCCGTAGAAGGCGGAGGCGTACTTCACGGTGTAGGCGAGGATGGCGACGTCCTCGCGGCCGATCTGGTCGAGCGCGTCACGGACGACACCGATCTGACCGTCCATCATGCCGCTGGGTCCCACGACATGGGCGCCCGCGTCGGCCTGCACCTGGGCCATCTCCGCGTAGCGCTCCAGGGTGGCGTCGTTGTCGACCCGCCCCTGCTCGTCGAGGACACCGCAGTGACCGTGGTCGGTGGTCTCGTCCAGGCACAGGTCGGACATCACGAGCAGTTCGTCGCCGACCTCGGCGCGGACATCGCGCAGGGCGACCTGGAGGATGCCGTCCGGGTCGGTGCCGGGCGTCCCGACGGCGTCCTTCTTCGCGTCCTCGGGAACACCGAACAGCATGATGCCGGAGACCCCGGCCTCCAGCGCCTCCACGGCGGCCTTCTTCAGGCTGTCCCGCGTGTGCTGCACGACCCGGGGCATCGAGGAGATCGGCACCGGCTCACTCACTCCCTCGCGGACGAACGCCGGGAGGATGAAGTCGGCCGGGTCCAGCCGGGTCTCGGCGATCATGCGCCGCATGACGGGCGTGGTACGCAGCCGCCGAGGACGCGTACCGGGGAAGGATCCGTACTTCGTCATGACGTCTACGCTACGCCCGTCACAGAGGCACCTTTACCGACTCGGCGTCGGAGCCTGAGCGGGCCTCTGGACCGGGTCGGGAGACTCGGACGAGGGCTGTGACGTCCGCCGGAGCCAAGGGGGCCGCCCCGGGACGGGCGGCGCGGCAGTCACGGCACCACGCCCCTCGGAACGGTGCTCTGAAGCCCCTGTCGCAGCCTCCTTCGCAGGTCGCCATGGCGGGTGGAGGGGGCATGGGCCGGCTCAGGGGCGGCCCACCGCCGTCGGCTGCGACAAGGGGTGGCAGCGCCGGTGGAAGCAGGTCCAGCAGACGGTTGCGGAGGAAGCCCGCCGGGTGCCGTACATGGAGAGGAAGGCCATCGGTCAGGGCGTGGATCACCGACGCCCTGCCGAGGCCGTTCTCGAACCAGGCGGCGACCAGGGGCGTCAGTCGCCGCACCTCCCTCCCGGACAGGGTCAGCCGGATGTCGGTCCGGCGCAGCCCGGCCAGCAGCGCCTCCGCCTTGTCGCGGTGCTCGCTGCGGGGCGGCTCCGGATCGGCGGACTCGGTCTCGACGGCCGATGCGCCGAGGTGTGCGGCGTCGGGTTCCGTGACCTGCTCGGGCAAGGCGACACGGGGCGGGCTGCCGATGGCGGGGCTGTCCGGGGCCGTGGGGTACGGGGCCGCGGGGTACGGGGGCGGCGCAGACGTCATCGGCGGGGCAGCCGGGGCCGGCTCGGGCTCTCCGTACTGCCGCGCCCGGGTGAGCGCGGGGGCGTGGAAGGCGTATGTACGGGTGATCATCTGACCGGAGGGGAGCCGTTCCCGGACCCGCTCGACATAGCCCCGCGCCTCCAACTCCCGCAGCGCGCAGGCGATCCGGGCCCGCCCCTCGGGGAACCACTCGGCGAGACTGCGGATGTCGACCCGGGCGCCCTCGGGCAGCGACAGGATGTGCACGGCGACCCCGATCGCGGTCGCGGAGAGTCCCCGGTGCTGGGCGAGGTGGTTGCCGACGATCGTGTACCGGTCGGGCTGGCGCTCACGTACGTGAGTGACACCGAAGTGGGTGTCGTTGTGCCGTACTCCCTGACTCGGACGCAGGGCATCGATAAGCTTGGACACAGCCATGGGGAAGCGGTTTTCTTCCTCTTTGGTCAGGCCCTCGCACTGGGATTGCAGTCCCGGCGGGGGCCGAAGCATGTGTGGGGATGTGGAGTTGTGGATGTCACTTGGGGCGAGCGTGCACGCCCGGACCGCCCACGCGCCACCTCCACCAGCCTGTTTCACCCGCCCGGGTGACATGGGCAGGGTTTGGTTGGTCGGTTGGTTTTTTCCCCGGGTTCTTTGATCCTTTACCGCCCGCCGCTCCGGCCGTCCCACCACCGAAGTACGCCTCACCGGGCTCCGGTTCGGGGGTCACCGGACCGGCGTGAGATCGAGTTCCGCCCACACCGTCTTGCACGGCACCGGACCAGCCCGCACACCCCAGCGATCCGCGAACTCCTCCACGAGCAGCAACCCGTGACCGGACCCGCCCATCGCCACGGTGGTGGCCCGCGCTCGCACCGGCCACCGCTCGCCCCGGGCGTCGGCCACCTCCACACACAGCGTCCGGGGAGCCCGTACGGACAGCGTGAGACGGAAGCTCCGGCCGGGAACCCGGCCGTGCAGAACGGCGTTCGCGGCGAGTTCGGCGACGACCAGCCGGGCCGGGTCCAACGGCAGCCCCCAGTCGTGCAGTTGCTCGGCCGCGAGCAGCCGGGCGAGACGGGCACCACGCCGGGTGGCGGAGAGCGGCACGGAGAAGTGATGGAGCGGAGCGCGCGCAGTTCGCTGATTCACGTCACTCAGCGTGTTCCCGCGTACGTAATCTGTGAAGGACGGCAGCCCGTGCGGACGGTGTCTGTCCGGGTGGCGTCCGGTTCTGTCCGGGCTGTACGGGGTGTCCGGGGAGCCGGTGTCCGGGTTGGGCAGGGAACGGCACGGCTGGAGGGCGGCGGGCGTGGGCGAGTGGGACGCGGGTCCGGAAGAGGACGACGACGAGACCGGGGCCGTGATGAGGACCGTCCAGCGCCAGTTGCGGCTGTGGCGCGAGTCGGCCGGTCTCACCCAGGCCGAGTTCGGGGCGGCCATCGGATACGGGGAGGAACTCGTCTCCTCCGTGGAACGGGGGCGGCGGATCCCCCGGCCCGAGTATCTGGACCGCGCGGACGCGATCCTCGCGGCGGGCGGCCGACTCGCGGCCCTGAAAGAGGACTTGGCGGAGGTCCGCTACCCGAAGAAGGTGCGGGACCTGAAGAAGCTGGAGTCGGAAGCGGTCGAACTCTGTGCCTACAACAACTCGGTGATCCATGGCTTGTTGCAGACCGAGAACTACATCCGGGCGTCCGTCGCCACCCGTCGCCCCCCGTTCTCGGAGGACGACCTTGAACGACACGTGACCGCTCGCGTGGCCCGCCAGGACATCTTCGGCGAGCAGACGCCACCGCGCGTCTTCAGCTTCGTGCAATGCGAATCGACGCTACGACGCCCTATCGGCGGCAAAATGGTGATGCGTGAACAGCTTGAACACCTTGCGGTCATGGCCAAGTTGAGCAACGTCGACCTTCAAGTGCTGCCGCTGAATCGCGAGGACAACGCCGGCTTGGCAGGCTCGTTCAGACTCCTCAGGCTGCGGGACGGAAGTACCGTCGGCCACAACGAGGTCCAGCTCATCAGCAGGGTGATCACCGATCCCAGGGAGGTTCAGATCTTGGACATTCGCTACGGGATCATCCGGGCACAGGCTCTCGCGCCTCGGGAATCACTGGCCTTCATCCAAACGGTGCTGGGAGAGACATGATCCGCAAGCCTGCACGGGACGACGGACCGGCTCTGGAGTGGATAAGGAGCAGCTACAGCACTCCGGACGGCCCCGACTGCGTGGAAGTGGCCGTCCGCCCGGACCGGATCCTCGTCCGGGACTCCAAGAACCCCGACGGCCCCCGCCTCGGCCTCGCCCCGGGTGCCTGGGCGGCCTTTCTGCCGTCCGTCTGACCGGGCGTACGACGAAAAACGCCCCGCCGTCTCCCGGAGGAGACGGCGGGGCGTCGCTCACCTGGATCAGGTGGTCCGGCGCCTGCGGGAGCCGGGGCGGCGCTCGCTCGGGCGGGTCACCGGGTCACCGGCGTCCAGCGCGGCGGCACGGCGGCGCAGGCCGAACTCGGCCAGTGCCTCCGCCAGCTTGTGCACGGAGGGCTCGGGAGCCATGACGTCGACCCGCAGCCCGTGCTCCTCGGCCGTCTTGGCCGTCGCGGGGCCGATACAGGCGATCACCGTCACGTTGTGCGGCTTGCCCGCGATGCCGACCAGGTTGCGGACCGTGGAGGACGACGTGAAGAGCACGGCGTCGAAGCCGCCGCCCTTGATCGCCTCACGGGTGTCCGCCGGCGGCGGCGACGCGCGCACGGTGCGGTACGCCGTGACGTCGTCGACCTCCCAGCCCAGCTCGATGAGCCCGGCCACCAGGGTCTCCGTGGCGATGTCCGCCCGGGGCAGGAAGACACGGTCGATCGGGTCGAAGACCGGGTCGTAGGGCGGCCAGTCCTCGAGGAGGCCCGCGGCCGACTGCTCACCGCTCGGCACCAGGTCCGGCTTCACGCCGAAGGCGACGAGCGCGTTCGCGGTCTGCTCGCCGACCGCGGCGACCTTGATGCCCGCGAAGGCGCGCGCGTCGAGGCCGTACTCCTCGAACTTCTCCCGGACCGCCTTGACGGCGTTGACCGAGGTGAAGGCGATCCACTCGTAGCGGCCGGTCACCAGGCCCTTGACCGCGCGCTCCATCTGCTGGGGCGTGCGCGGGGGCTCGACGGCGATCGTCGGCACCTCGTAGGGCACGGCCCCGTACGACCGAAGCTGGTCGGAGAGCGACGCCGCCTGCTCCTTCGTCCGCGGGACGAGCACCTTCCAGCCGAACAGCGGCTTGGACTCGAACCACGACAACTGGTCGCGCTGGGCGGCTGCGGAACGCTCACCGACCACGGCTATCACCGGGCGCCCGCCGTCCGGGGACGGCAGCACCTTCGCCTGCTTCAGCGTCTGCGCGATCGTGCCGAGGGTGGCCGACCAGGTGCGCTGGCGGGTCGTCGTACCGGCGATCGTCACGGACAGCGGGGTGTCGGGCTTGCGGCCGGAGGCCACCAGCTCACCTGCGGCCGCGGCCACGGAGTCGAGCGTCGCCGACACCACGACGGTGCCGTCGGAGGCGCCGACCTCGGTCCAGCAGCGGTTCGACGCGGTCCGCGCGTCGACGAACCGTACGTCCGCGCCCTGCGCGTCCCGCAGCGGCACACCCGCGTAGGCGGGCACACCGACGGCGGCCGCGATACCGGGCACGACCTCGAACGGAACACCCGCGGCGACGCAGGCGAGCATTTCCTCGGCCGCGTACGTATCAAGTCCCGGGTCCCCGGACACCGCACGCACGACCCGCTTGCCGCCCCGCGCGGCCGTCATGACAAGATTGGCAGCGTCCCTCGACGCGGGGTCACCAACGGTTGTTGACGCGCTGTCAACAACCGTCAGCTGAGGCGTGCCTGTGCCCTGGTACGGAACCGGCGAAGTGTCCGGATCCGTGTTCAGAACGGCGACGCCTTGTCTGGCGTGAACGCGCACCACGTCGAGCACGTCGTGCTCGGCGACGAGGACGTCCGCGTTCGCCAGCGCCTCCACGGCGCGCAGTGTCAGTAGCCCTGGATCTCCGGGTCCGGCACCCAGGAAGGTGACGTGCCCGTGGACGGGACCGGCGGGAAGGTTGGTGGGGCTCACAGTGCTCGCTCCCCCATCAGACCGGCCGCGCCCTTGGCAAGCATCTCGGCGGCGAGTTCACGGCCGAGCGACATCGCCTGCTCGTGTGTCTCGGGCACGGGACCGGTGGTGGACAGCTGCACCAGCGTCGAGCCGTCGGTCGTACCGACGACGCCACGCAGGCGCATCTCCTTGACAATCTGCCCGTCGGCCAGAAGATCGGCGTACGCACCCACGGGAGCGCTGCAGCCGGCTTCCAGTGCGGCGAGCAGGGATCGCTCGGCGGTCACGGCGGCCCGGGTGTACGGGTCGTCGAGCTCGGCGAGCGCGGCGACGAGGTCCGCGTTGTCCGCGGCGCACTCGATCGCCAGGGCCCCCTGGCCGGGGGCGGGCAGGACGGTGTCGACCGGCAGGAAGTCGGTGACCTCGTCGATGCGGCCGATCCGGTTGAGTCCGGCGGCGGCGAGCACGACGGCGTCGAGCTCCCCGGCGTGGACGTACCCGATTCGGGTGTCGACGTTGCCCCGGATGGCGACCGTCTCGATCGACATGCCGTGGCTGCGCGCGTACGCGTTGAGCTGGGCCATACGGCGCGTCGAACCGGTGCCGACGCGTGCGCCGTCCGGAAGCTGCTCGAAGGTCAGCCCGTCGCGGGCGACGAGCACGTCACGGACGTCCTCGCGCACCGGCACGGCGGCCAGTGCGAGCTCCTCGGGCTGCGCGGTCGGCAGATCCTTGAGGGAGTGCACGGCGAAGTCGACCTCGCCGCGCACCAGTGCCTCCCGCAGCGCGGTCACGAAGACGCCCGTGCCGCCGATCTGCGCGAGGTTCTCGCGGGAAACATCGCCGTACGTCGTGATCTCAACGAGCTCGACGGGCCGGCCGGTCACCCGGCTCACGGCATCCGCCACCTGCCCGGACTGGGCCATGGCGAGTTTGCTTCGCCTGGTCCCCAGCCTCAAAGCCTGCTCACTCATGCTCGCCCTCGGTTCTTGGCGTTCTCGGTGTTGTTCTCGGCCCGCGAGACGGCGGCGACCGTCTCCGGGTCCAGGTCGAACAGGGTCCGCAGCGCGTCCGCGTACCCGGCACCGCCGGGCTCGGCGGCGAGTTGCTTGACCCGTACGGTCGGCGCGTGCAGCAACTTGTCCACGACGCGCCGCACGGTCTGGGTGATCTCGCCGCGCTGCTTGTCGTCGAGGTCCGGCAGCCGTCCGTCGAGGCGCGTGATCTCGTGCGCGACGACGTCGGCGGCCATGGCGCGCAGCGCGACCACGGTGGGGGTGATGTGCGCGGCCCGCTGGGCGGCGCCGAACGCGGCCACCTCGTCGGAGACGATCCGGCGCACCTGGTCCACGTCGGCGGCCATCGGCGCGTCCGCGGAGGCCTCGGCGAGCGTCTCCAGGTCGACGAACCGCACGCCGAGCAGCCGGTGAACGGCCGCGTCGATGTCACGGGGCATGGCGAGGTCGAGCAGCGCGAGCACCGGCGCGGGGCGGGGCGCCTCGGCGACGGGTTCGGGCCTGCGGCGCTCGGGGATGCGGCCGGTGGTCGCCGCGGTGGCGGCCAGCGCGGCGATGAGATCGGCGTCGGCCTCGGCCTCCTCGCCGGGCGTACGACGGCTGTCGCGGCGCTCGACGGTTCCGGTGCCCTTGTCCACCCAGGCCGCGTGCTGCTCCAGGGTGGCCGCGTCCATGCCGGCGACGGCGGCCTCGCCCATGACGGAGAAGCCGGTGGCGCCCTGCACGGCGGACAGGTCCAGCGGGCAGGCGTCCTCGGCGCCGGCGGGCGCGAGGTGACCGGCCGGGCCGGCCGTCGTCTCGCGCAGTGCCGCGGGCGTTCCCGTACGTCCTTCGACGGCGGCCGCGACGGTCTCGGCCGTCAGGACGAGTCCGGTGGCCCCGGTGCAGGAGACGGCGATGTCGGCACGTGTCAGCTCGACCGGCACCGAGTCCATCGGTACCGCGCGGGCCAGCACGTCCGTGTCGTCGCCGCCGGTGAGGATCTCGGCGAGGCGCTCGGCGCGGTCGGGGGTGCGGTTGGCGATCACGATCTCGCCGACGCCGACGCGCGCGAGGGTCGCGGCGGCCAGCGAGGACATCGAGCCCGCGCCGATGACGAGGGCCTTCTTGTCCTTGGCCCAGGCCTCGACGGGCCGTCCGGCGGAGAGCTGCTCCAGGCCGAAGGTGACCAGGGACTGTCCCGCCTGGTCGATGCCGGTCTCGGAGTGCGCGCGCTTGCCGACCCGCAGGGCCTGCTGGAACAGATCGTTCAGGAGACGGCCCGCGGTGTGCAGCTCCTGCGCGGTGGCGAGCGCGTCCTTGATCTGGCCGAGGATCTGGCCCTCGCCGACGACCATCGAGTCGAGGCCGCAGGCCACCGAGAAGAGGTGGTGGACGGCCCGGTCCTCGTAGTGCACGTACAGGTGGGGGGTGAGCTCCTCCAGGCCTACGCCGCTGTGCTGGGCGAGAAGCGTGGAGAGCTCGGCGACGCCCGCGTGGAACTTGTCCACGTCGGCGTACAGCTCGATGCGGTTGCAGGTGGCGAGCACCGCACCCTCGGTGGCGGGCTCGGCGGCGAGGGTGTCCTGGAGCAGCTTGACCTGCGCGTCCGCGGACAGCGCGGCCCGTTCGAGGACGCTGACCGGAGCGCTGCGGTGGCTCAGCCCGACGACGAGGAGACTCATGCCGGCATCACCGCTGGAAGGTCCCCGTCGGGACCCTTGCCGTCGTTCCCGCGCTCGGCCGGGGCGGCCGCGGCCTGGGCCTCGGCCTCCTCGCCGGCCTTGCGCTGCTCGTGGAACGCGAGGATCTGCAGCTCGATCGAGAGATCGACCTTGCGCACGTCGACGCCGTCCGGGACGGTCAGGACGGTCGGCGCGAAGTTCAGGATGGAGGTGACTCCGGCGGCGACCAGGCGGTCGCAGACGGGCTGGGCGGCCCCGGCCGGGGTGGCGATGACACCGATCGAGACACCGTTCTCGTCGATGATCTTTTCCAGGTCGTCCGTGTGCTGCACCGGGATCCCGGCGACGGGCTTGCCGGCCATCGCGGGATCGGCGTCGATGAGCGCCGCCACACGGAATCCGCGCGAGGCGAACCCTCCGTAGTTGGCCAGTGCCGCGCCGAGGTTGCCGATACCGACGATCACAACCGGCCAGTCCTGGGTGAGGCCCAGTTCGCGGGAGATCTGGTACACGAGATACTCGACGTCGTACCCCACACCACGCGTTCCGTAGGAACCGAGGTAGGAGAAGTCCTTGCGAAGCTTCGCGGAGTTGACCCCCGCGGCGGCCGCGAGCTCCTCGGAGGAGACCGTGGGCACCGAGCGCTCCGACAGTGCGGTGAGGGCTCGGAGGTACAGCGGAAGCCGGGCGACAGTGGCCTCGGGAATTCCTCGGCTGCGGGTCGCCGGTCGGTGAGTTCGGCCAGTTGCCACGGTGCTCCTGCGGGTAGAGCGGGGCTGCAGGCGGTCACACGTCCCCAGACCGCCCCGTCGAATGCAGGCTATGTCTTTGTGAACGCGTGCACAAAGATGGTGTCCGATTTGCCCGGCCAACGTGACCGGGGTCACGCGTGCCCGGCACGCCGGTATGCAACCGGCGCGCGGACGACTCCGCTCCGCACACGAAGGGGGCAAAACCGCACACTCTCCTCAACGAATCCCGCCCCCGAGACCAATCGCCGTCGATCCTAGGCGACTTTCCGGACGCTTTGGACTGCTCAGGCAGGTCACAAGTCGGGATACATCACGGGCACCCCCGGCCCCACCGGGCACGGCTCACCCCGTGAGGGCTTTGCGAAGGCGTTCCTCGTTCACGCGCCAGAACGTGTGCTGGGCGCCGTCCACCAGGACGACCGGGATCTGCTCCCAGTACTGGCGGTGCAGCTCCTCGTCCTCGGTGATGTCCTTCCCCTCCCACGGGACCCCGAGATCGGCACACACCTTCTCGATCACCTCCTGTGCGTCATCACACAGATGGCACCCGGGCTTCCTGATCAGCGTGACCAGGTGATCCGCGGGCGTCTTCGTCTCCGTACGGCGGTCGCTGCGCCGGAAGATGGGACTCATACGCGCCATTCTCCCGCCCCGGACACCTCGGGGGGACCCCCGGCCCGGCACGCGGCCGGCAGGGCCGCGCGCCGGTCCGACGCGCCGCGGGTGCGGTGCGCGGGAGCGCTCGTTTAACGGCATGGCCGCGGAGAGTTCACAGCACCGAATCCTGTCGACTCCGGAAGCGCTGAACAGACTGGCTATGCTCACGACATGGCCGCTCTCGGATGGCTCACTCCCCGTAGGCGCTCCGCGACCGCGCGGAGCGTGTTGGCAGGCGAGGCCTCGGCGGAGGCAGCGCGCAAGTCCTCGCAGGAACTGCAGGAACTGGAAGAACTGGCGCCACCGGACGCCGTGGAGGAACCCGACTTCCCGGTGCTCGGCGACGACAGGGCCGCCGCGTTCTTCGATCTCGACAACACCGTGATGCAAGGTGCCGCCCTCTTCCACTTCGGACGCGGGCTGTACAAGCGGAAGTTCTTCGAGACCCGCGACCTCGCGAAGTTCGCCTGGCAGCAGGCGTGGTTCCGGCTGGCCGGAGTCGAGGACCCCGAGCACATGCAGGAGGCGCGTGACTCCGCGCTGTCCATCGTGAAGGGCCACCGGGTCTCCGAGCTGATGTCGATCGGCGAGGAGATCTACGACGAGTACATGGCCGAGCGGATCTGGCCCGGGACCCGGGCGCTCGCCCAGGCGCACCTGGACGCCGGTCAGAAGGTGTGGCTCGTCACGGCGGCGCCGGTGGAGATCGCCACGGTGATCGCGCGGCGGCTCGGGCTCACGGGCGCGCTGGGGACCGTCGCTGAGTCGGTGGACGGGATCTACACCGGCAAACTGGTCGGCGAGCCGCTGCACGGGCCGGCGAAGGCGGAGGCCGTACGGGCGCTGGCGTCCGCGGAGAGCCTGGACCTGTCGCGCTGCGCGGCGTACAGCGACTCGCACAACGACATTCCGATGCTCTCGCTGGTCGGGCATCCGTACGCGATCAACCCGGACTCGAAACTGCGCAAGCACGCGCGGGACTTCGACTGGCGGCTGCGGGACTACCGCACCGCGCGCAAGGCCGCGAAGGTCGGGATTCCCGCCGCGGCCGGGGTCGGGGCGGTGGCCGGCGGCACGGCGGCCGCGATCGCGCTGCACCGTCGCCGGCGGTAGTTCGCCGCCGTTTGCGGCTTTCGCGGGTCCGGTCGGTGGGTGGGTCGGGGCCGTGCCGGTGCATCAGCCCGTCGCCGTTGGACGGAGACGTGACCGTCGGTGGCGACGGGCATCGATGTACCGGCACGTCCCCTCGCGCCGGATCCCGGCTGCGGGTCGTGGAAAGTTTCAGCTCCGGCCGGGAAGATCCAGCCCCTCCGGCGTTTGAGGAGCGGGGTCCGGGGCGGAGCCCCAGGGTGGGACGGGTAGGGGCGGCGGGGGCGAAAACCTGTCCGGACCTGGGGTGGGACCGCGCGCCGCGCGGGCAATCACATGGTCCTACCCACGTCTTGGGCGACTCAGTCGCGCTCTCCGCAGGCGGGCACAACACGCCCTGCACTCAGGCGGAACACGAACCGATGCGATCAACAAGCGGTCACCGATCGATACTTGAACCGGCACCGATCCGTGCCAAAAGCGTCGTAATCGATGATTTTAGCAACTGGGTGTAGTGCTGCCTGTACGAAGCGTTATTCTCCTCAGACGCAAACCGGTACCCCTCCGTCGTCACGACGGGTGAAAGGTCCCGCACTGCACGTGATGGAAGCTCTGCCTCTGGGAGTCCCGTGTACTCACACGTCGGGGTTGACGCCTCGGGCCTGGCTACGCTGCGCGCAACGGTCCTGGACCGTTTGCGCGGCTTCGTCCCCACCGCGTACGCCGTCCCCGCCTTCGCCCTCGCCGCGCCCGTCGGACCTTGCTATGCCCTGGCCGACGGCAACGCGACGGTCGGCAGGCGGGGCCGCTCGGGCTCGGCCACCACCGCACGCCGTCCGGCCGCGGACAGCGACAGCGCCCGGATGATGGATCTCGTGGAGCGCGCCCAGGCCGGCGAGGCCGACGCCTTCGGACGCCTCTACGACCAGTACAGCGACACCGTGTACCGCTACATCTACTACCGGGTCGGGAGCAAGGCGACCGCCGAGGACCTCACGAGTGAGACCTTTCTGCGGGCGCTGCGCCGGATCGGCACCTTCACCTGGCAGGGCCGCGACTTCGGCGCCTGGCTCGTGACCATCGCCCGGAACCTGGTGGCCGACCATTTCAAGTCCAGCCGCTTCCGGCTGGAAGTGACCACCGGGGAGATGCTCGACGCCAACGAGGTCGAGCGCTCCCCCGAGGACTCCGTCCTGGAGTCCCTTTCCAATGCCGCGCTCCTTGAGGCCGTGCGACGGCTCAACCCCCAGCAGCAGGAGTGTGTGACGCTCCGCTTCCTCCAGGGGCTCTCGGTCGCCGAGACCGCCCGGGTGATGGGCAAGAACGAGGGTGCGATCAAGACCCTCCAGTACCGGGCCGTCCGCACGCTGGCCCGGCTCCTGCCCGACGACGTGCGCTGAGCCCGCTTTCGACCACAGGGGCCCCGCACGCTCTGCGACGTCCAACTCACCTTCCGTAAAAGTCTGTTGACTTCGCGGTCTGTGCATCAGTCGTCCGTAACCGAAGTGCCGTGACACTCGTTGTGCGGGATACAGGCTCCCTGTGGTCACGCCTTGGCCAGCGCCGATCACCCGATCGTGTGCACACGGCCAGGGGGTGCAACCCTCAGGACCCCCTGGGGAGTCGACCGTCATGACGAGAGGAGGTGCCGCCAGTGATCGCGAACGTATCGGCACACCGGCGGGCGAACGCCTTCGCCCAGGCCCTGGAGGAGATCGACCAGGGCACGGCGGCCGAGCAGCCGGATGGTTCGGCACCGTCCCGGGCTGCTGCGGAACAGACCGAGCAAGGGCTGCTGTTGGCCCTCGCCACCGGTCTCGGCGAGCTGCCCGAACCGGAGCTGGACCCCGAGGTCAAGATCGTGCAGCGAGCCCAGCTCGTCGCCGCGATGGAGGCCATGCTGCTGGAGGGCACGGCTGCCGGAGGCGAGGGTCCTGACCGCGCTCTGCCCGGGCAGCGGTCCCATCGGGCCAAGGGCGCGCACCGGGCGACCGGACTGGGGAAGCTCCGGCCCCGGTCCCGGCTGTCCAAGGGGCTGGCCGCGGGCGGGCTCACCGTCGGTGTGGCCGCCGGAGCCTTCGGCGGTGTGGCCGCCGCGAGCTCCGACGCCCTGCCCGGTGACTCGCTCTACGGGCTCAAGCGCGGCATGGAGGACATCAAGCTGGGGCTGGCCGACGGCGACAGCGACCGGGGCGAGCTCTACCTCGACCAGGCCTCGAACCGCCTGAGCGAAGCCCGCCGGCTGATGGAGCGGGGCCGCTCGGGGCACCTCGACCACGAGTCCCTGGGCGAGATCCGCCGAGCCCTGTCCGGCATGCAGCACGACGCCTCCGAGGGCCACCGGCTGCTGCACGAGGCGTACGAACGGGACGGCTCACTGGGCCCCATCCAGACGCTGTCCGCGTTCTCCCAGTCCCACCGCGAGGCCTGGGGCGCCCTGCGCGACCGGCTGCCCGTGCAGCTCGGTGACGTCAGTGACCAGGTCTCGTCGGTCTTCGAAGCCATAGACGAAGAGGTCGACCCGCTGCGCTCGCTGCTGCCCAGGACGCCCGCCCCCGAGGGCACCGGCCGTCACCGGGGCAAGAGCGAGGAGTCCACCCGCTCGCCGGGCACGGACACTCCGGCGCCCAGCGCCAGCAGCGGCTCCACGGGCGAAAGCCACAGCAGCGGCAAGCCCAAGCCGTCCAGTTCCGGCAGCAGTGGTGAGGGCCTGCTCGGCGGCAGCACCGGCGGTCTGCTCGACCCGCCGCAGGACGACACCAGTTCCACCCCGTCGTCCAGCGCCGGCGGCAAGGGCAGCGCGACGAGCGAACCCGACGTCACCCTGCCGCCCCTGCTCCCCGGTCTCCTGCCGGGCCTGGGGATCGACACGCAGGACAGCGACTGACCGGACCACCGCGGTACGTCGATGGGGGCGCCCTCCTCGGGGAGGGCGCCCCCATCGACGTACCGGCATATCAGGACATGATCAACAGAATCGTATTTGCATGATCAGAAGAAAACGGACCTGCGCTGCACCAGCAGCTTGTACAGGGTGTGCTGGATCTGCTCCCTGACCTGGTCGGTCAGGTTGAACATCAGCATCGGGTCGTCGGCCGCCTCCGGCGGATAGCCGTCCGTGCGGATCGGCTCGCCGAACTGGATCGTCCACTTGGTGGGCAGCGGGATCGCGCCGAGCGGGCCCAGCCACGGGAAGGTCGGCGTGATCGGGAAGTACGGGAATCCCAGCAGCCGCGCGAGGGTCTTCGCGTTGCCGATCATCGGGTAGATCTCCTCCGCCCCGACGATCGAGCACGGAATGATCGGGGTGCCCGCGCGCAGCGCCGTCGAGACGAAGCCGCCCCGGCCGAACCGCTGGAGCTTGTAGCGCTCGCTGAACGGCTTGCCGATGCCCTTGAAGCCCTCCGGCATCACCCCGACCAGTTCACCGCGCTCCAGCAGCCGTTCGGCGTCCTCCGAGCAGGCCAGGGTGTGACCGGCCTTGCGGGCCAGCTCGTTGACGACCGGCAGCATGAACACGAGGTCGGCGGCGAGCAGCCGCAGATGACGGTTCGCGGGATGGTTGTCGTGGACGGCGACCTGCATCATCAGGCCGTCCAGCGGAAGGGTGCCCGAGTGGTTGGCGACGATCAGGGCGCCGCCGTCGGACGGGATGTTCTCGACACCCTTCACCTCGACGCGGAAGTACTTCTCGTACACCGGCCGGATCAGGGACATCAGGACCTGGTCGGTCAGCTCCTGGTCGTAGCCGAACTCGTCGATCTCGTAGTCGCCGGTGAGCCTGCGGCGCAGGAAGGACAGGCCTCCCGCGATGCGCTGCTCCAGGCTCGTACCCGTACCGCCCTGCTGGGGCGGCTGTTCCTCCTGCGTCACGGGAACATCATCCTGCGGGAGGGCCCGTCCGGGCAGGGGCTGGACCTCGCGTACGACCACGGGCTCACCCTTGCGCCGGCTCCCCGCGGCCCGGCGCCTCGCCGGGCGCTGCACCGCAGCCCCGCGCGAGCGGTCGTCGTCGAACGGAATGACCTTGGCGTCCGCCATCGTTGATGCGCTCCTCAGTTGGCGCTCTGCGTCGGGGGGTGGCCGCCGCCCGGAAGAGACAGTGCGGCGATCTTGTCCACGGCCCCCGCAAGGGCCTCCGGGGGCAGGAGTCCGGGACCCCTGCTCTGGGCGAAGTCCGCGAAGGTCTCCGCCGTCGTGTACTTCGGCTGATAGCCCAGGGTCTCGCGCATCTGGACCGTCGCGACGACCCTGCCGTGCGTGAGCAGCCTCAACTGCTCCGGCGAGAAGTCCGTCACCCCCAGGGTACGCACGGCCGTGCCGGCCCAGCTGAGGGCCGGCAGCAGCAGGGGCACGGTGGGCCGGCCGAGCCGCCGCGCGCACTGCGAGAGCAGCAGGACGCCGTCCCCGGCGATGTTGAACGTGCCGCTGTTGAGCGTGCCCCGCTGCGGCTCGTGCGCGGCGAGCCGCAGCACCTCGATGACATCGCTCTCGTGGACGAACTGGAGCCGCGGGTCGTAGCCGAACACCGTCGGCAGCACAGGCAGCGAGAAGTACGAGGCGAGCGGCGAATCCGCGCTCGGTCCGAGGATGTTGGCGAACCGCAGCACGCACACGGCGACGTCGGGCCTGCGGCGCGCGAAGCCGCGCACGTAGCCCTCGACCTCGACCGTGTCCTTCGCGAAGCCGCCGCTGGGCAGCGACTTGGGCGAGGTGGTCTCGGTGAAGACGGCGGGATCGCGCGGCGCCGAGCCGTAGACGTTCGTGCTGGACTTCACGACGAGCCGCTTGACCGTCGGGGACTTCTGGCAGGCACCGAGGAGCTGCATGGTGCCGATGACGTTGGTCTCCTTGACCGTGGTCCGGCTGCCGGAGGCCAGCGCCGTCCCCGTCACGTCCATGTGGACGACCGTGTCGACGGAGTACTCGGCGAGCACCCGGGCGATGGTGGGCTGCCGGATGTCGGCCTGCACGAAGTCGGCGCCGCCGATGTGGTGCTCGGGCGGCACCGCGTCCACGGCGATCACCCGGTCCACCTGCGGGTCACGCTGGATCCGTCGTACGAACCGGCCCCCGAGCTGCCGGGCCACCCCGGTCACGAGCACGACCTTCCCCAAGATCAGCGCCTTCCTTCCAGAATCTGGACGTAGCTCCGCTCGTACCTGCCGCGTTCCCCGTGTGCGCCAACTTAGCGGGTCGATGTTGCGCTGTGATGACCGCCCGATGCACGAAGTGACGACAGCCATGGACGGGCGACCAGACCCAGCCATTCGGCCCACAGCCGCGCGGGGCCCGCGTGGCCGAAGACGTTCGACGGTCGAGCGACTTTTCGGGGTTCCTCGGCGCGGCCGCCACCGGGCCGAAGTCGGCCCGGCCACCGTCGCGCCGAAAGTCCCCTGTCGCCGCCTCAGGGCCCCGGCCGACGGGCGTGCGCCCTTTCCCGACCGGATACGCCTGTGGCCCCCCACCCGCTGGTGAGAGGCCACAGTACGCGTTTCCGCGCGTCGCTTACTTCTTGTTGCGACGCTGAACGCGAGTGCGCTTGAGCAGCTTGCGGTGCTTCTTCTTCGCCATCCGCTTGCGCCGCTTCTTGATAACAGAGCCCACGACTACCCTCGCTCACTTCTCTTTACTCGGTGCTGGGCTGCATGGGCCCACACGACCTATGAGGGGCCAGCCTACCCGTCCGAGAGCTGAGGTCGTAATCGAGGTGATTCCGGGAGATCGCGAACGGTCTCCCGGAACGCCGTCAGGCGGTCTCCACCCCCACGTAGCTCTCACGCAGGTACTCGTGAACCGCTTGCTCCGGCACCCGGAAGGACCTCCCCACCCGGATCGCCGGCAGATGACCGCTGTGCACCAAGCGGTACACGGTCATCTTCGACACTCGCATCACCGAGGCCACTTCCGCCACGGTAAGGAACTGGACCTCGTTCAGAGGCCTCTCGCCTGCAGCCATGTCACACCTGCACCTTCCGCACTCGACGGCCACCGGCTTCCCCTTCCGGTGACTCTTCGTCGTTGCGCACTCACTCCCCAATGTAGGGGCGGGTGATGCGAGTGGGGAAGAGGGGATGCCATCGGCCGCCTACTGTGACAGACACGCTCGATTGAGTACATAGCGAGTAAGCGGTCGGTAGTAATCAGACCGCACAGCGTCATCTAGCGGAACGACGACGGACACCCGCCCCTCTGCCTCTCCGACGAACAGCGCGGGATCGTCCGTATCGGCGAGACCGATGGCCTCGAACCCCAGTTGACCTGCCCCGCAGACCCATCCGTGGTCTCCGATGACCAGTTCCGGGAGGGGCCCGCCGGCCTCGGCGGCGGCCGCCAGAACGGTCCTGACCGGGAGGGGTGAATGGGTGTGTGCGCCGGTCGCACGACCGGCGTCCCCGGCCTCCGGTTCGCGCACCAGCGCGACACCTTGTACGTAGTCGAGGTTGTATGTGCGTAGGCCGAACCGGGTCGTTATGTCGATAGAGCTACCCTGCGCGGGGGTGAGGACGGCACACCCCGCCGCCGACAGGGCGTCCGCGAGCGCGGCGTAGAAATCGATCAGACGGTGCGGGTGACCCGTACCGAGAAGCACGGGGTGACGGCGCCGGGCGGCTTCGCCGAGCCGCTCCGCGAAGGCGTCGAGGGCCGCCAGGGTCCGCTCCGGGTCGATCACATCATGCCCCGAAGTGTGTGACGGATCAGCCGAGACTCCGCATTTGTCGGCCATCAACTCGATCAGATCCCGCTGCCGCCACGACCATTCGGGATCAAGTCCGAGCAGCAGACGGGGATCGCGAGCGGCGAAGAGCCGGTAGCTGCGCAGGCTCTCCTCGCGCGACGTGGCCACGGGTCCGGCGAGCCGGGCGGCCAGCAGATGTGCGCGCAAAGCTCCGGTGCTCAACACGTCAGCGATGCTGACGCATGCACCGATGCCTTATGCCCACAATGCGGAATACGCCCCACAGTTGGGCTAATGTTCCCTACGGGAGCATCCCCCGCAGGGGGAACACGGCCTTGCGTGTCGCCACGATCGCCTGGTCGAGGCGGTCCGCCGGGTCGTACCCCGACTCCCAGTCCTTCCAGGACACCGGCCACCGTCCGTCCGTCATCCGCATCGGCGCCAACTGCCGTGTGCGGGCGAAGACCTGCTGGCGCCAGCTCTCCGGGACGACCGTCTCCGGCTCGACGGGACGGCCCGCCGCCACGGCCACGAGGTGCGTCCACGAACGCGGCACGACCTCCACCACCGCGTAGCCGCCACCCCCGAGCGCGACCCAGCGCCCGTCGGCGTACGTGTGCGCCAGGTCGTGACAGGCGACCTGCACGGCCCGCTGCGCGTCGAGCGAGACGGCCAGATGCGCGAGCGGGTCCTCGAAATGGGTGTCCGCGCCGTGCTGGGTGACCAGTACCTGCGGCCGGAAGTCGGCGATCAGCTCGGGCACCACGGAGTGGAACGCCCGCAGCCAGCCCGCGTCCCCGGTACCCGCCGGCAGCGCGAGATTCACGGCCGTGCCCTCCGCGCTGCCCGCCCCGGTCTCCTCGGGCCACCCGGTCTGCGGGAACAGTGTCCGCGGATGCTCGTGCAGGGAGATCGTCAGGACGCGCGGATCCTCCCAGAAGGCCGCCTGGACACCGTCGCCGTGGTGGACGTCGACATCGATGTACGCGACCCGCTCGGCGCCCAGCTCCAGCAGCCGGGCGATCGCCAGAGCGGCGTCGTTGTAGACGCAGAACCCGGAGGCGGCGCCGGGCATCGCGTGATGCAGCCCGCCCGCGAAGTTCACCGCGTGCAGGGCCTCACCGCGCCACACGGCCTCCGCGGCTCCCACCGACTGCCCGGCGATCATCGCGGACACCTCGTGCATCCCGGCGAACGCGGGATCGTCCATGGTCCCGAGGCCGTACGCCGGGTCGGCCGACGCGGGATCCGCGGAAGCCGCCTTGACGGCCGCCACGTAGTCCTCGCGGTGCACCAGCCGCAGCGTCGAATCCCCGGCGGGCTTCGCCGCGACCACGTCGACGTCCCGGTCGAGCCCGAAGGCGTCGACGAGCCCCCTCGTCAGCCGGAGCCGGACCGGATCCATCGGATGGTCCGGACCGAAGTCATACCCCGTTACTGCCTCGTCCCACATCAGCTGTGCGCGGCCGCTCATGCACGTCACCGTATCGGTCCGGTTGAGCCTCGAACGACCGGGCGTACCCCAGGGTCGCCAGGACCAGCACCATCGGTACGAGCATGGCCCCGCGGTAGTTCCACGCGTCACCCAGCGCGCCCACCAACGGGGACCCGATCAGGAACCCGACGTAGTTGAAGATGTTCAGCCGCGCGATCGCCGTGTCCGACGCCCCCGGGAACAGCCGCCCGGCGGCCGCGAAGGTCTGCGGCACGATCACGCACAGCCCGAGCCCCAGCAGCGTGAACCCCAGCATGCCCACCCCGGCCCCGGGCGCGACCGCCACCACTCCGAACCCGAGCGCGGCGACCACGGCACCCAGCCGCACCACCGCCACGGCACCGAACCGCCGCACCCCGAGGTCTCCGACGGCCCGCCCCACCAGCGTCATCACCATGTAGACGTTGTACGGAACGGTCGCCATCTGCTCCGAACTGCCCAGCACGTCCTTGAGGTACTTCGCGCTCCAGTTGGAGACCGTCGAGTCCCCGATGTAGGCGAACGTCATCACCAGGCACAGCGGCAGCAGGAGCTTGAAGACGAGGGGACCCGCACCCGCACCTGCCTGCGCGTCCTCCTTCCCGTCCGCCTCCGCGGCCGCGCCCCCGTCGACGTACCACCGGCTCCCCACCAGGGCGAGCGGCAACAGCATCAGCACCGCCGGCAGATACGACACGAAGAGCGACAGATGCCAGTGCGCCCCGGCCCACGCGAGCGAGGCGCCCACGATCCCGCCCAGGCTGTACGTGGCATGGAAGCCGAGCATGATGCTGCGCCCGTACGACCGCTGGAGACTCACCCCGAGCATGTTCATCGAGGCGTCCAGGGCGCCGACCGCGAGGCCGAAGGCGCCGAGGGCGACGGCCACCTCGACGAGCTGGTCGCCGGCGCCGACACCGAGCAGGGCCAGCAGCACGACCGGCTGCGACCACCGCAGGATCTGGCTGGGGCGTATGCGCTTGACGAGATGCTCGGTGGTGACGCTGCCCAGCCCGGCGAGGACCGGGACGGCCGCCAGGAACACCGGCAGGAGCGCGTCGGAGATCCCGTAGCGGTCCTGGATGGCCGGGATACGCGTCACGAGCAGCGCGAAGGCGGCACCCTGAGCGAAGAAGCTGAACGCCAAAGAGGCCCTACCGCGCCGCAGCACATCTGTCATGGCGGCGAGCGTAGGGCCCCGGCTTACCGGTGGGTAGATCAAGCCGAAGATGAATTTTGCTCAGCTCTTCGGGGGTGGGGGTGGGGAGGGACCGCCGAGCTCCTTGCGGAGGGCCCGTCCGGGTCCTCCGCGCGGGGTACGAGGTCCTCCGTACGGAGCCGTTCAGCTCTGCTTCCCGGCCTCCGCGGCGACCTCGTGCTCCAGCATCTTCTGCATCGGGACGACGGCGAAGCGGCCGCTGAGCAGGAAGGCGAGGACCATCGACGCGATCGTGACGACCGTGCCGAGCCAGACCATGGTGTCGATCGGCAGCGTGTAGGCGCCCACGGCCTTCGCGACGCACTCACTGAGCAGGACCGTGCCCCACACCAGCGAGAACGTCCGCTCGGCCTTCCGGAACGCCTCCGAGCCCGCCACCAGCCGGTCCCAGGCCGCGGCCCGCGCCACGTCGCCCTTCACGAGGAACGGCTTCATCCCCTGGGTCATCATCGGCCGTCCGAGCCTGACGGACACGAGGACACCGATCCCGATCACGCTGCTGACCCCGCTGTCCTTCGCCAGCATCAGCCGCGGGTCACCGGCGACGAGGCTGAGCGCGAGCCCCACCACGTTGACGAGCAGGATCAGCGCGGCCAGGGCGTTGGCCTTGCGCTCCTTCACCACGCTCCACACGGTGCGCACGGCCGGCACGACGCTGCTCCAGCCGAGCGCCGCCATCGTGCTCATCCCGAACCCGTTCTTGAGCAGGTAGTACGACCCGACGGGCACCGCCACGTCCACGATCAGCGGCAGGAAGCTCGGCCGGGGGCCGGCGGTCTCCGGTGCGGTGGCCGTTTCCGTCCGGGCGGCGCCGGCGGTCGCTCCGGTGCTGATCTCGGTGGCGGTGATGCTCATGATCGGGTCCCTCCGTCGTAGCTGTGTACGTCCCGTTTCGATGTACTCAGCTTCGCGGTCGGACCCCGCCCTCCGACAGAAACGATCGTCCGGAGCTCGGCATGACAAATGTCAGCGTCCGCCGATGGGAACCGTCATACCAGCAGGTCAGCCAACTCCCCCATGTCGGCGAAGAGTTGAGTGGCGCCGGTCAGCCGGTCGGCCGGTGTCATGGCGGTGAACCCGTACACGTCCATCCCGGCCGCGTTGGCCGCCTGTACGCCCAGGGGACTGTCCTCGACGACGGCGCACCTCTCCGGTCGTACGCCCATGCGCTCGGCTGCGTGGAGGAACAGATCCGGGGCCGGCTTGCCCCGCCCGACGTCCTGCGAGCTGAAGATCCGGTCCTCGTCGAACCACCGGTCGAGCCCCGTCGTCCGGTGTCCGACCCGGATCCGCTCGTGACTCCCGGAGGAGGCCACGCAGTACGGCACTCCGTCCGCGGCCAGCTTCTCCAGCACCTGGCCGGCCCCGGGAACCGGCTTCAACTCCCGTTCGAATGCGGCGAAGACCCGCGCGTGGAAGACGTCGTCGAAGTCGTCCGGCAGCCGCCGGCCGGTGCGCTCCAGGACCAGGTCGTGGATGCGGTGCATCGCGGAGCCCATGTAGTCACGCAGGGAGTCCTCGTACGAGGTGGGGTGCCCCAGTTCGGTGAGGTAGGCGGCCAGGAGAGTGTTGGAGATCGGCTCGCTGTCCACGAGGACGCCGTCATTGTCGAAAATAATCAGGTCGTAACGCATAACAAAGACCCTAAACGCAGAAAACCCCCGGACCGGTATCCCCGGTCCGGGGGTTTTCTCAAAATTTGTTCGGCGGCGTCCTACTCTCCCACAGGGTCCCCCCTGCAG
>NZ_JBIWFK010000024.1:0-79266 GCF_044763015.1 Streptomyces sp. NPDC096324
TCCGGATTGGCCAGCACGAGCTCGCGGTAGTGACCGACCGCTTCCCGGCCCACGGCCACAGCTCCCTTCCGCTGCCCCACCGCACCCAGGCCAGCGGACAGGGTGTTGAGGGACTTCGCGAGCTTGGGCAGGTGAGCGTCCGGATTGGCCAGCACGAGCTCGCGGTAGTGACCGACCGCTTCCCGGATCGCGGCCAGGCTCTCCTGGCGCTGCCCCACCGCACCCAGGCCAGCGGACAGGGTGTTGAGGGACATGGCGAGCTTGGGCAGGTGAGCGTCCGGATTGGCCAGCACGAGCTCGCGGTAGTGACCGACCGCTTCCCGGCCCACGGCCAGGCCCTCCTGGCGCTGCCCCACCGCACCCAGGCCAGCGGACAGGTTGTTGAGGGACATGGCGAGCTTGGGCAGGTGAGCGTCCGGATTGGCCAGCACGAGCTCGCGGTAGTGACCGACCGCTTCCCGGCCCACGGCCACAGCCTCCTCCCGCAGCCCCACCGCACCCAGGCCAGCGGACAGGGTGTTGAGGGAGATGGCGAGGTGGGGCAGGTGAGCGTCCGGACGCGCCAGCACGAGCTCGCGGTAGTGACCGACCGCTTCCCGGATCGCAGCCAGGCCCTCCTCCGGCCGCCCCATCTCACCCAACTGGGCGGACAGAGTGTTCAGGGACATGGCGAGGTGGGGCAGGTGAGCGTCCGGATTGGCCAGCACGAGCTCGCGGTAGTGACCGACGGCTTCCCGGATCGCGGCCACAGCCTCCTCCCGCAGCCCCACCGCGCCCAACTGGGCGGACAGAGTGTTGAGGCACATGGCGAGGTGGGGCAGGTGAGCGTCCGGATTGGCCAGCACGAGCTCGCGGTAGTGACCGACCGCTTCCCGGCTCGCGGCCAGGCCCTCCTCCCACCGCCCCATCTCACCCAACTGGGCGGACAGAGTGTTGAGGGACGCAGCGAGGTGGGGCAGGCGAGCGTCCGGATTGGCCAGCACGAGCTCGCGGTAGTGACCGACGGCTTCCCGGATCGCGGCCACAGCCTCCTCCCGCAGCCCCATCTCACCCAGCTGGACGGAAAGGTTATTCAGGGATCCAGCGAGGTGGGGCAGGCGAGCGTCCGGATTGGCCAGCACGAGCTCGCGGTAGTGACCGACCGCTTCCCGGATCGCGGCCACAGCCTCCTCCCGCAGCCCCACCGCGCCCAACTGGGCGGACAGGTTACTCAGGGATTCAGCGAGGTCGGGCAAGTGAGCATCCGGATTCGCCTGAGCGAGTGCGCGGTGGTGACTGGCGAGGATGTGGGCCAGGCGAAGCGCGGTGCGAGCGAGGCGCTGACTGGATTGCGGGAAGTGGTAGTAGAGGGTGGTGAGGTCGTCCAGGGTAGTAGCGGGGTCGGTGGTGATCGTGTCGAGTGCGGCGGTGAGGGGGGCAGGGTGATCGGTTCGGGTGGCAGTAGCGATGACCGCCGCAGCGAGCTGCTGGGAGCGGCGAGTGCAGAGGGTAGTGAGCTGGCCGTCCAGGCGGTGGTTGAAAGCGGGGTGGGCAGCGGCGCGGCTGTAGACAGTCAGGAGCTGGTTTGTCTGGGTGTCGTCGGCGCCGTCGAGGAGATGATCGGCGAGCGCGGGGTTGGCGTCTAGAGAGCGGCCGACGTGGCGTTCGGCGAGGCGGTCGGGTCCGATCGTGCCCCAGGGCAGCGGAGCGACGGCTGGGTAAAGGGCGGCGATCCAGGCGGTGACGGCGTCGCGCCGGTCGCGAGGCTGGTCAGCCAAGGCTGGCAGTCGCCCCCATAGCATATCGGCCTGGTCGCGGTCGGCAGCGCCGGCCAAGTGGGCGGCGGCCAGAGCTGTCTCCAGCGTCGCGGTGGATAGGCCCGGGGTGAGGCCGCGGGCAACGGCACTCTGGTGCCAGTAACGGCGTTCGTGACCGAGCAACCGGTCCTCCACACCCTCCGCCTCCTCGCGTGCCGTGTCGCCCATGGCGCAGTGCGGGCCGGGCCCGGGCTCGGCCAGGCCGACCTGCCCGGGTGTGGTGGTGTCGAGGAGGTCGGCGAGGGCGGTCATGTGGAGGGTGAGGGCATTGCCGTAGGCATGCTCGTGCAGCCGCAGAGGCAGGGGAAGGTTGCTCGCAATGTTGGGCCAGTCGTAGCCTGCCAAGCCCGTGACCTGGCCCAGGGCGGGCGCCAGCGCGCGGACGGCGGCCCGGTAAGCGTCAGGCCTGACATCGGGGTCGCCCTCCAGGGGCGCCAGCAGCCGAGTGGGGGCGGCGTCCAGATAATCCTGGGCAAGACTTCCGGCGGTAGCAGCCTGGCGCCACCAGTCGCCGTCGGTACGGGCTAGAAGCAACACCTTGAACGGAGCTGTACCGGGGTGGTCTGCAGCGGCCTCGACCAAGGCGGCCAACTGCTCGGTGCGAGTTTCGGCGTAGTCAAGGACGACCAACAGCGGCTTGGAGACGTCCCGCATTTGCCTCAGCTGATCCGCTGTGGCGTCAGGGCGTGGCCACAGCACAACCCACCGATCGGCCGTTAGCAGCGAAGCGAGGTGGTGTGCGAGGCGAGTCTTGCCTTGCCCACCGGGCCCATGCAGGAGCCACGCCCCGAATCCGCCCCGGGTGCACCAGATCGTCAGTTCTTCCAGTAGCTGCCGACGGCCATGGAAGGGGACGGTCTGCCGCGCGGCGAGCAGCAGCGCGGCCGGTGAGCGCACCGGCCCGGTGCCTCGGGGCCCGGTAGCGGGGTCGGCGAGGTGCTGCAACTCGACCGCGTCCAGACCGGATAGTGGGGCGCCTTGCGTGGCCAGGACAGCGCGGAAGGCGGCGTCGTGATGCAGGACATAGGCGGGGACGGTGTTCAGCTGTCCGTGGCCGGAGTGAGCCCGGTCGGAAGCCACCACACCCACGAGCAGGCGGTCGCAACAGACCGCCGCACCCGACAGCCCGCCCCACGGCGAGGCGCCGGACGCCGACCACTGCGGCGGATGCTGGAGGAGATCCATTACATACTGGTTGTGGGTGATCCCGCTGCCCGGGTTCAGCCTGCCGCGCAGTTGCACGGCCTCCACCGCCCGACTCTTGTGCTGGGCAAGATCGGGCACGCCCCAGGTCTCGCACTCGGCACCAGGCCGGTCGGTGACCAGACGGCCCCAACGAACCGGGGCAACGGGCGCGCTCCACCCCGGGCTGTCGTCGACCAGGACAAGCGCAGCATCGTTCCGGCCGCCTGACGTGCCGCACCACACGACCACCCCATCAAGAACACGGTCCCCGCCGGGATGGAACACCTGAACCCGTCGCCCTATCGGCGCCACGTCCTCCTCCCGCGGAACGGTGACGACGTGCGCGGAGGTCAGCACCAACCGCCCACCCAGCGCGTACCCCGACCCCGGACCACCTAGCCCCGTCACCCCAACAAGTCGTGACCGCTCCACCCCAACACCCCCGCTAACCCGTCACCAACCCGAACCCACAATCCCGTGGACCGCCCCCGACTCACGGGTCAGTCCTCAATGCGTCCCGAGGCGTCCCCGGGGCCCGCTGCGCGGTCGGCGCTGCCGCTAACCAGCAGGTCACCGCCGTTCACGCTGAGCGGCGTCAGCGTGAACTTCACCCGATGCGTACGACCACGTGAGACACCGGCCTTGGCCTCAGCCCCAACCGCCCACAACCGGAATCCTGCCTTCACGCTCGCATCTGCACGAATCTCAACCTCGAACTCCATCTCCACTGGGCCTACCGCGAACACCAAATCTGGATGGCTCCCGCCCGCAGCCGCTGCCGAGATCAACTCATCCCGCACCGCAGCCACCGCAGCCACCAAAGGAATATCCATAGACACCCACCCCTTAGACACAACACGCCATTCCTGTGCCAACACAGTAGAACCGCCATCACGCCACCGGCAGCCCAACCTTCAACCTCACAAGCGTCGGAGCCCGACGGGATACGCCCCAACGGCCTTTTCCACCGGCTGCCGCGAGGTGGCCCCGGTCCGCAGTTCTCCCGCCAGAGCCGCTCAAGGTTCCTACTCCGCTACGTAGCGGAGGAACTCCCGCCCGGACATGATTCCCCTGCCTTGCGCGACCTGGCCGGACTGTCGCGCAGGAGCGACGCGACAGCGATCCGTGAGTTGTACGTCCAGGCCCTGCACGAATTCGGCGTACCGCTTCGCGACGAAAAGGCGGCCGACCGACGCCTCCTCACGAGCCTCGCTTTGGTCTCGCGAAAGGCGATCTGAACCCCAAGGGCGTGGCCGATCGGTTGTCGATGACGGTCGAAGCCAGCGCCCTGGAGGAAACACGGTTCCTCTCCGTCCCAGCGGACTCCAGCAAATGGATCGCCCCGACGAGCTCTCAAGATGGGAGCACGACCTGAGAAGCGCGGCCCACTCGTCGACCGCCTCCACCACCCTCGGCGCCGACATTGGCGTGTCGAGTTCGCGGCGACTGACTCACCCGCTTGAACGTTCTCCCGTGCCAATCCCGTGCCAGATACTGCGGGGAACCACGGGGAACACCGGTGCCCCACCCAGCACACCTTCGGGCCATGACGCCGCTCCGTAGCAGGTCAGCAAGCCTCTCGGCGGTGCAGGGCCCCAGCTTCCCAACCTGATGTCCCACCAAAAGGCAGTGGGCTGGACCGGCCGTCGGCATGGACGACCACGTCCGCCCTTACAAGGCGGTAGTCCGCTAGTCGACGGTCTGCTCGTATCCGCCTTGAAGGCTGGGCCGTCGGAGGGCGGCCACGGCGACCACCAGCGACCGTGGACGGCCACTTGATCGCAAGTCAGCGCCGTCTCGGTGTGCATCGTTCGAGGGCCATCCGGCGCCGCACAAGTTCCTGCGCAAGCGCCAAGAGTAGGAGGGCTCCCACTTCAAGGTGACCGCCTGCAAGCTGTGGAAAGCCCTGCCCGTGCTGTAGACGCGGAGTGGCGCGGGAACGGCCCCAAGAGCCGGCGGCCCTTGGGAGCCAAACGGGGAGCCAACCGAGGCGTCCGACGACGGACGAGTGCGGACCCTCGCGGACAGTGGCAGTGCTCCGCAGCAGGTCAACCCGGCCTCCCCACCCCCCCTTCCTGAGCCCCCCGTTAGCTCTGCCTTAAAGGCACCATAAGGATCTCCCTCACCCGCCTTCAGCAGGCGATTTCTCGGATTCTTGGGGCTAGCTTTCTGATCACCCCCACGGGATCCCCGCACGGAGCGCCGTGCGGGGCTCGCTGGCCCCACGCATCAGGACCGTTCGAGGAGTTCCCCATGTCCGTACGCCGCAAGGCTGCCGGCGTCGCCGTTCTCGGAGTCGCCCCGCTCGCCCTGTCCGCGCTGGCCGCGGTGCCCGCCTCGGCGCACGGGTCGATGGGGGACCCGGTGAGCCGGGTGTCCCAGTGTTACGCGGAAGGGCCGGAGAACCCCAGGTCGGACGCCTGCAAGGCGGTTGTCGCGGCGGGCGGCACCCAGGCGCTCTACGACTGGAACGGCATCCGCATCGGCGACGCGAACGGGCGGCACCAGGAGCTGATCCCGGACGGCAAGCTGTGCAGCGCCGGCAACACCGAGTTCAAGGGGCTCGACCTGGCGCGCTCCGACTGGCCCGCGACGGGCGTGAGCAGTGGCTCGTACACCTTCAAGTACCGGGTGACCGCACCCCACAAGGGCACGTTCAAGGTGTACATCACGAAGTCGGGCTACGACCCCTCGCAGCCGCTGGGCTGGGGCGATCTCGACCTGGCGCACCCGGTCGCGACGGCCACCGACCCGGTGGCCTCGGGCGGCTTCTACACGTTCTCCGGCACTCTGCCGGAGCGCTCCGGCAAGCAGCTCCTGTACGCGGTCTGGCAGCGCTCGGACAGCCCGGAAGCCTTCTACTCCTGCTCCGACGTGGCGTTCGGCGGCGCGAGCGGCGGCAAGGGCACGGGCACCGGCGGCGGCGCTCCCGCGCCCAGCGCCTCGGCGCCGTCCGAGAAGCAGATCGAGGACGGTGGCGACAAGTCGACCGTGGAGCATCACGGCCACGGTGACGACGACGCCGGCACATCGGCTGAGCCGGCCGCGAGCACCGAAACCGGCGAGGCGGCCGAGGACGGCAGCGGTACGACCGAGGACGCCCAGGCCACCGCTGGTGCCGCGGACGTCTCGGAGAGCCGGCCGGAGGCCGCCGGGTCGGCCCGGAGCCTCGCCGAGACCGGCGCCGACGCCTCCACCTCGTACATCGCGATCGGCGGTGCCGCCGCGCTCGCGCTCGGTGCGGCCGCGCTGTTCGCCTCCGTGCGGCGGCGCGCGACACCGGGCGGCCGGCGCGGGCGCTGAACCGCGGACGACTCCGGGGGCTGACCGGCGGCTCAGGCCGGACAGCCCCCGGCGGCGTGGCCCGCCGTCCGCGTTCCGCAGGGGGGTACGCGGACGGACGGACGATCACGCCGGCGTGCTCGGGCGGACCACCATGGACGAGTGGTCCGCCGAGCCGGTCAGCTGAAGACCGACGCGCAGTTGGTGGTGGACGCGTGCGCCGGGTCGAGCGCGTTCGCCACCTCGTGGTACGCGATCCGGTCGAAGACCCCGATGGCCACGTGCTCGGAGAGGTCGAGCGCGCACAGGTTCTGCAACAGGACGTTGTGGACGTCGGATCCGCTCAGGTACTCCGACTCGTACGGCGTGACCACCTCGTCGTACTTGGTGGCGATGACCGTGTAGTGGACGCCGGGGACGGTGTCGCCGCCCGCGTTGAGCTTGGTCATGAACGCGGAGCCGGCGATCTGGTCGGCGAGTCCCGGGGTCGCCGTGGTCAGCAGGTCCTCCGCGCCCGGGAAGTACGGGAGCAGCTTGGTGAATCCGTTGAGGGTCGTGCCGTGGTTGTCGGGGGCGAGACCGACGAGGGCGTTCACCTTGGCGGCTCCGCCGAGGAACTTGAGGTAGTAGCGGGGCATCATGCCGCCCTGCGAGTGGCCCACCAGGTCGACCTTGGCGGCGCCGGTCGCGGCGAGGACCTTGTCGACGAAGACCTGGAGCTGCGCGGCCGACTTGTCGATGGGGCCGAGGCCGTTGAACAGGGGGACGCCGGGCAGTTGCCCGTAGTCGAGGGAGAAGACGCAGTATCCGCGGCTGGTCAGGTAGGGGGCGAGGGCCAGCCAGTTGTCGATGGAGTTCCCGAAGGTCCCGTGGACGAGGACGACGGGGCGGGGGTGCGCGGCGGACGGCTTGCAGGAGTAGTTGTTCCAGCCACTGCTGGGGGCGGAATCAGCTTGTGCTGTGGCAGCGGGGACGACCGCGACCATGGCGGTCAGGAGCAGCGCGGCCAGGGGTCTGAGCACTCGCTTCCAGGGCAGCATCGGGTGATCTCCTTGCGGCTCAAGGGAGTTGTGGGGGTGTACGCCCAGTGATCCGGATCACGAGGATGCTGTTCACTCGTCAAGTTACGGGCGAGTAGCAGACGTGTGAAGTTACGCGTCAGTAAAAACTTTCAGTGATAACCAGGACGGCCGCCGTCGGTGACCGAGTGTCACCAGGCGGGCCTGATGGGACCGTAGGGCGCGATGCTCGCCAAACGCGTGCACAACGCGCGCATTTCACTCTCCCCCAGCACTTCGGCCCACGCCCGTACGGCGTCCGCGGCCGCCTCTTCGGCCGCTCGGGTGCAGGCCCACCCGAGCTCCGTGAGCACGAGGAGCCGGGCCCGCGCGTCGTCGGGGTGCGGCCGCCGCTCCACGTACCCCTTACGGACGAGCTCCTCGACGAGCTGACTGGCGGCCTGCTTGGTGACCCCCAGATGGGCCGCGACCTCGGTGACGGTCGCCCCGCCCGGCGCGAGCCGCGCGAAGGCGAAGCCGTGCGCGGGCCGGACCCCCTCGAACCCCCGGGCGACCACGCCTTCGTGGATACGTTGTGTCAGCTCGCCGGCGGCGGCGAGCAGGACGGCGGACAGGGCCATGGCCTCGGAGTTCTGCACGGACGCATTCAAACACCCTTGACTATTCGGTCAAGCTGCTTGACCATTATCCCGAAGCAAGTAGTCAAGTAGCTTGACCATATTCCGAGCCCCTGGCCGGACACCCGCCGATTCTGGAGGCACCCGTGCCCGTCGTCCGTTCGTCCGAAGCCGTCGCCCACGAGGTCCACGGCGCCCGTTTCACCTCGTACGCCGCTCCCCGCAGCGGCAGCAAGGAGCTGTGCGCCTGGCGCGCGGAGATCCCCGCGGGTCATCAGGCCCCCGTGCACACCGTCAACCGCGAGGAGATCTTCCATCTCCTCTCCGGGGAACTGCTGGTCACCCTCGACGGCCGCACCGAGCGGATCACCGCGGGCGACACCGTGATCATCACGCCGGGTGCGGTCCTCGGCATCGAGAACCCGACCCAGGAGGCCGCGCTCTCCTGGGTCACCACGTCCATCGGTCTCCAGGCGGAACTGGCCGACGGCACGACCCTCACACCGCCCTGGGCCAACTAGGCCTGCCCCAGGCCCCGGAGTCTCTTACGCGGCCAGCGTCCCCGGGCCGATCACGTGCGGGCCGAACCTAGCCCGCGCCCGGTCGGCGACCTCCTCGATGCGGCGGACCTTCTCGTCGACCGGGTCGAAGGTGAGCTGATGGGAAGCCTGCTCCGCGGGGGTCAGCCCCTCGGCGCGCAGGGCGATCACACGGACCCTGGCACGCTGGAGGCCGAGCGCCTCGTACATGCGGTACGCGGTGCCGGTCAGCGTCGAGGAGTGGGCGGTCGCCTCCTTGAGGGTACGGCTGCGGGTGGTCGCGGAGCGGTCGGCGTACCGCACGGTGAGGGTCAGCGTGCGGCAGACCTTCTCCAGGGAGCGCAGCCGGCTGCCGAGCTCCTCGGTCACGGAGAGTAGTGCCCGGCGATGCCTGTCGGGGTCCAACTCGTCGCTCTGGAAAGCTCGTTCGGCGGCCAGGGAGCGTGAGGCGGCGTTCGGTACGACCCGGCCGCGGTCGACGCCGGACGCCTTCTCGCGCAGTTCGCGGCCGGACCGGACGCCGGTGAGACGCTGAAGGGTGGACAGGGGCGCGGCCGCGACCTTGCCGATGGTGTCGAGGCCGTACTCGCACAGGGTGCGGGCGGTGGCACCGCCGACGCCGGGCAGCGCGGCGACGGGCCGGCCGGCGAGGAACTCGGAGACGGCGTCCGGCTCTTCGGACACTACCCGGGGCACGCCGGGCACGGCGTCGCGCAGCGCCATCCGCGCGAGCATCGGTCCGGGCCCGGCGCCGATCACGCAGTCGATCCCGTGCAGGGCGAGGGTCCGCACCCGGATGAGCGAGGCGAACTCGACGGCGCCGCGCCCGAAGTACCGCTCGGCACCCCGCAGATCGAGCAGGGCGCCGTCGGGTGGCAGCGCCTCGACGACAGGGGTGAACTCCTCCAGCACGCCGAGGAGTCGGGGCAGGGCGGCCTCGTACATCGGAGGCAGCGTGAAACGTACACAGAGGATGGTCATCCCGCACTCCCCGGGCTCTGGTGCCACAACTTCTTTCCACCCGCGGGCCCTTCGCCCGCGGGACGCAGATCGGCCCAGGGGTGCATCTCGTACCCCGTGGGCATCCGGATCGTCCGGCCCCCGGACGGACCGCCGTCGCCGGACGGGCCGTCGTCACCCGACGGGCCACCGTCACCCGACGCTCCCGGCCGCCGCGATCCCCGCGATCCCCGCGGACCGCCCGGTTCACCCGACTCACCCGGTTCCCCACGACCGCCCGACTCCCCCGGACCGCCCGGCTCCCCCGGCTTCCGCGGTGCGGGTTCGGCCAGTCGCGCCGCCACCACGTCGAGGCCCCCCTCGGCCCGCAGTTCGGCCAGTTCGGCGAGGTTCCAGGCGGCCGCGCCCACCACGCTGAGGCTGCGCGGGCCGCGGCGCTGCACCACTCCGCGCACGAGCAGCAGCCAGGAGTGGAAGACGGTATGGGCGCAGGCGTCGTGGGAGTCGTCGAAGAAGGCGAGGTCGACCAGGCCCGTCCCGTCGTCCAGCGTGCTGAAGATGACCCGCTTGCCGGAGCGGATCGGCGGGGTCTGGGTGGCCGCCTTGGCACCCGCGACCAGGACCGTCTCACCGTGCCGCGCCTCACGCAGCCGACGTGCCGTGACCACGCCCAACTCCCCCAGGAACGTGCGGTGGTCGTCCATCAGATTGCGCGAGGCGTCCATCGAGAGCACGCCCAGTTCGGCGCTCAGCCGCTCCGCCGGGGACAGGTCCGGCAGCCCGGCCGAGGCGGTGTTCCGCCCGCCGGACAGCGGGAGTTGGCCACCGCCGGCGCCCCGGGAGCCGCGGTGCAGTTCGGTCAGATGCAGTTGCAGATCACGGCGGTTGGCGCCGAACGCGTCCAACGCGCCGACCTGAGCGAGCCGTTGGGCGAGCGGCCGGCTCGGCCGAGCCCGTTCCCAGAAGTCGAGCAGCGAGGCGTACGGCTGCCCGTCCGCGATCCGCGTCGCCTCGGCCTCACTGATGCCGTGCACGTCGGAGAGCGCCAGCCGGACACCCCAGCGACCGGCGGAACCTACGGAACCACCGGCCCCGACCCCAGCCCCACTCCCGGCCCCGGACGCGACCCCAGCCCCACTCCCACTCCCACTCCCGGACCCGGACCCGGACCCGGACCCGGACCCGGACCCGGACTTGAGCCTAGGCCCAAGCCCCGACCCCGACCCAGCCTCCGCACCCGCACCCACCCCAAACCCCGCCCCGGCCCCAGCCCCCACCTCCAACTCGGACACCAGTTCGATCCGATGGGCGACCGCCGACCGGTTCACGTCCAACGGCAGGATCGGCACCCCGCGCCGCCGCGCGTCCGCCAGCAGCAGCCGCTTCGGGTACATCCCGGGGTCGTGCGTGAGCAGCCCCGCGTAGAAGGCGGCCGGATGATGAGCCTTCAGCCACGCCGACTGGTACGTCGGGACGGCGAAGGCGACGGCGTGCGCCTTGCAGAAGCCGTACGACCCGAAGGCCTCGACGATCTCCCAGGTGCGCGCGATGGTCTCGGCGTCGTACCCCTTCACCGCCGCGTGCTGGGCGAACCAGAACCGGATGCGCTCCTGCGACTCGGGGTCGGAGAGCCCGCGCCGCACCCGGTCCGCCTCGTCGCGTCCGCAGCCGGTCATGATGGCGACGATGTCGATGATCTGCTCGTGGAAGACGACGACTCCGTACGTCTCCCTCAGCGGCTCCTCCAGGTCGGGGTGCGGGTAGCGGACCGGCGCCCGGCCGTGCCGCGCCTCGATGAACGGCCGCACCATGTCGGCGGCGACCGGCCCCGGCCGGAAGAGCGAGATGTCGACGACGAGGTCGTGGAAGGTCGCGGGCTGGAGCCGTCCGACCAGGTCGCGCTGGCCCGGCGACTCGATCTGGAAGCAGCCCAGCGTCTCCGTGGACCGGATCAGCCGGTACGTCGCCGGGTCGCCCGGCGCCACCGCGTCGATGTCCGGCCGGTCCCCCGTGGCCCGCTCCACCTCGGCCACCGCGTGCGCCATCGCGGACTGCATCCGCACACCCAGCACGTCGAGCTTGAGCAGACCGAGGTCCTCGACGTCCTCCTTGTCGAACTGCGACATCGGCAGGCCCTCGCCGCTGGTCGGCACGACCGGGGTACGGGCGAGCAGGGAGGCGTCGGAGAGGAGCACCCCGCACGGGTGCATGGCGATGCCGCGCGGGAGGGCGTCGAGGGATTCGACGAGGTCCCACAGCTTGCCGTATCTGTCCTTCTCCCCCGCCAGCTCGCGCAGTTCGGGGAGTTCCTTCATGGCCAGGCGGGCGTCGCGGGCCCGGATGTGCGGGAAGGCCTTGGCGATCCGGTCGATCTCGGCCGGATCCAGCGAGAGGGCGGCGCCCACGTCGCGGACGGCGTGCCGGACACGGTAGGTCTCGGGCATGGAGACGGTCGCGACCCGCTCGGTGCCGAACCGGCCGATGATCGCGCGATAGACCTCAAGACGGCGCGCGGACTCCACGTCGATGTCGATGTCGGGCAGCACCGGGCGGCGCTTGGACAGGAAGCGTTCCATCAGCAGCCGGTGCTCGACGGGGTCCGCGTGCGCGATGCCGAGGAGGTGGTTGACCAGGGAACCGGCCCCGGAGCCGCGCGCCGCGACCCGGATGCCCATCTCCCGTACGTCGTCCACGACCTGGGCGACCGTCAGGAAATAGGAGGCGAAGTTGTGGTGGGCGATGATGTCCAGCTCGTGGTGCATCCGTTCCCAGTACGCGCGCCGGCCGGCGTAGCCGCGCCGCACCATGCCCGCCGCCGCGCGGGAGGCGAGGACGCGCTGGGCGGTGCGCCGGTCCGCGCCGACGAGCCGCGGTTCGGGAAAGTGCACGCCGCCGATACCGAGGTCGTCCTCGGGGTCGACGCGGCAGGCGGCGGCGGTGGCCCGGGTCTGTTCGAGCAGCCGGTGCGCGGTGTCACGGCGGTAGCCCGCCGCCTCGACGATCCGTTCGGCGGCGGCCAGCATGGCGGCCTCGTCCTTGAGCCAGGCCTCGCCGGAGTCCAGCTCGCGCCGGGGGTCGACGGGGACGAGCCTGCGGGCGGCGTCCAGGACGTCGGCGACCGGGCCGAGGCCCGCGTCGGCGTACCGGACGGCGTTGCTGAGCACGGGACGCACCCGCTGCTCGGCGGCGAAGCCGACCGTGCGGGCGGCCAGACGCAGGGAGCCGGGGCCGGTGCCCTGACGGCCGTGCCAGACGGCTTCGAGGCGCAGGGCGTCGCCGTAGATCTCCCGCCAGGGTGCGAGCAGCGCGGCCGCGCGGTCGGGGCGACCCGCGGCGAGTGCGCGGCCGACGTCGGAGCCGGGGCCGAGCAGTACGGTCAGGCCCTCGGCGTGGTTGTCGGACCAGGGCAGCAGCGGGGGGCCGTCCGCCTTGCCGCCCGCATGGGTCGCCGTGACGATTCTGCAGAGGTCGGCCCAGCCGGCGGCGCCGTCCCGGGCGAGGAAGGTCGCCCGGGGTGTCGACTCGTCGATGAAGGCACCGCCGCGCACCGGGGTGCGGCGCCGCTCCCCCCGTACGGGCTCCCCGACCGCCAGGTCCACGCCGAACAGCGGGCGGATGCCCGCCTTCGCGCAGGCCTTGGCGAACCGGACCGAGCCCGCGAGGGTGTCCCGGTCGGTGAGCGCGAGGGCGTCCATGTCCCGCTCGGCGGCGCGCTCGGCGAGTCGCCCCGGGTGCGAGGCCCCGTACCTCAGGGAGAACCCGGAGGCGGTGTGCAGATGCGTGAATCCCGGCACGCACACCTCCCGACCTGTGAGCCTTTACCAGCTCTCGAACACCTGTTCCCAATTACCCCACCCCCACCATAGACCAATTCTCGAACACTTGTACGACATCCGCTCGGACCCGGCCCCACCTGCGCGAACACCGGCCGGGAAACCCGAGAGCCCCGCCCCCGCGACACGCGCGGGGACGGGGCTCGGCCTTCCCGGGGAGGCCGGGACGGGAAGGCCGTCAGCCGATCTGGGCTCCGAAGGCCGAGAGCGCCTCGGGCACCGGCTGGAAGAACGTCTCGCCGCCCGCGGTGCAGTCACCGCTGCCGCCGGAGGTGAGGCCGATGGCGGTGTCGCCGGAGAAGAGCGAGCCGCCGCTGTCGCCGGGCTCGGCGCAGACGTCGGTCTGGATGAGACCGTTGACGACATCGCCGTTGCCGTAGTTCACGGTGGCGTCCAGACCCTTGACCGTGCCGTCGTGCACATGGGTCGTGGAGCCGCTGCGGGTCACCTTCATGCCGACGGTGGCGTCACCCGCCTTGGTGATGGGCTGCGTGGAGCCGTTGTAGAGGTCGACCTCGCTCGGGTGGTCCGTGGTCGCCGTGTACTTGACCAGGCCGAAGTCGTTGTCGGGGAAGCTGGACTGCTCGTTCGTGCCGATCTCCTTGCCGTCGGCGTCCGACCAGGTGGAGATGTCCGCGGTGCAGTGCCCGGCGGTGATGAAGTACGGCTGCCCGCCCTTGACCACGTTGAAGCCGAGCGAACAGCGCCCGCCGGAACCGCTGATGGCGTCGCCACCGGCGATGAAGGGTTTGAACTCCCCCTTCGTCCGCTTGAGTTCGGCCTTGGCCCCAAGACCGTCGACGACCTTGGTGAGTCTGGCCCACTCGGCGTCGGAGACCGTGCGGTCGGCGGTGACGACGACCTGGTTGGTCTCCGGGTCGGTCGCCCAGGACGTACCGGGGATGGTCGCGTCCTTCTTGAGCGTGGTGCGGGCGCCCGCCAGTTCGGCGAGGGAGTTCTGGACGATCCTGGCCCTGGCGCCCGCGGCCGTGACGGTCTCGGCCGCGGCCTTGTCGAGCACGTTGACGACGAGGTGCCGGGACTTCGCGTCGTAATACGTTCCCGCGGCGTCGGCGCCCAGGTCCTCGCCGAGGTCCGAGGCGAGCTTTCCGGCCGCCGTGACGGAGAGAGTGTGCGGGGCGGGACTCCTCGGGACCTCGCTCGCGTTCGCAGTCTGGAAGGTGACTCCGGCGACGACCAGTGCGGCGATGCCCGCACCCGTCATGAGGGCATGCCTCTTCGATACGCGTCGGTGCTTCAACTCACGTCCTCCTGTGGGGGGTCGGTCCGGGCGGTTGTGGGGACCTCCGGGACCTGAAGGCGTACGACACGGGCGCTGAGCACGGTGGAAAAGTCCGTACCGTCGCGTCCATGCCAGTTGTTCCTCGAACCACTATTCCGAGACGCACAGGCAACACACAAGGTCGACTTCAGGACTCCTGTACGACAACAGCCGTACGCGCTCTACGCTCTGACCGTTCGTGGTCACGCCCGCGGATTCGCACCGCAAACACCGTGCCTCCATCACACCGTCACGATCTACGGGACCCGGGCCTGTCTTGATATCGCCCCCAGACGGAGCGATTCCAGGAAGGCTCACCCGTAAGGCGGTTGCATCCGCACCGGTTGCTCCGCCCGGCGGACTACTCGGACTCGGTTGGCCGCTGTCCCGACTGGGCCCGTTCCAGGAAGCGCAACAGCTCGACCGGGAAGGGCAGGACGAGGGTGGAGTTCTTCTCGGCGGCGACGGCCACCACCGTCTGCAACAGGCGCAGTTGGAGCGCGGCCGGCTGTTCCGACATCACGCCGGCGGCCTCCGCGAGCTTCCTGGACGCCTGGAGTTCCGCGTCCGCGTTGATGACCCGGGCACGCCGTTCACGGTCCGCCTCGGCCTGGCGGGCCATGGACCGCTTCATCGTCTCGGGCAGCGACACGTCCTTGATCTCGACCCGGTCGATCTGCACGCCCCAGCCGATCGCCGGGCTGTCGATCATCAACTCCAGCCCCTGATTGAGCTGTTCACGGCTGGAGAGCAGGTCGTCCAGATCGCTCTTGCCGATGATCGACCGGAGCGAGGTCTGCGCCATCTGGGAGACCGCGAAGCGGTAGTCCTCGACCTGGATGACGGCGTCGGCCGCGTCCACCACCTTGAAGTAGACGACCGCGTCGACGCGGACCGTCACGTTGTCCCGGGTGATGCCCTCCTGTGCGGGAACCGGCATCGTGACGATCTGCATGTTGACCTTGCGCAGCCGGTCCACGAAGGGCACGACCATCGTGAAGCCGGGACCGCGGACCTGGGGGCGCAGCTTGCCGAGCCGCAGCACCACGCCTCGTTCGTACTGTTTGACGACGCGGGCCGCGGCCGTCGTGTAGACCAGTCCCGCGAACACGACGGAGACTCCCGCCGCCACCAGTTCCTCGACCATCACGGCCCCCCAGGGTCCGACGTGGCGCACCGGGCGTGCACAGCGTGTCCGTACAGTGCGTGCTTCGAAGGTAGCCCCGTCACCGGAACAAGGGCGAGCCCCCGCACGCCGGTTGCGTGCGGGGGCTCGCTCATGGGTCCGTCTGCCGTGGGTCCGGTCGCGCGGAATCCGTGGGGGGTGCCGGCTCGGTGGGTCGAGGAGTCGACGAACGGCCGGTCCGTCGCGCGACCGGACGGTCAGCCGACGCTCACGCCGTAGTAGCTGAGCGCCTCGGTGACCGGCTGGAAGAAGGTCGTACCGCCGGAGGTGCAGTTGCCGCTGCCTCCGGAGGTCAGACCGTAGGCCACACTGCCGCCGTACAGGGGACCGCCGCTGTCTCCGCCCTCGGCGCAGACCGTGGTCTGGATCATGCCGTAGACGACGTCACCACTGCCGTAGTTGACCGTGGCGTTCAGGGCGGTGACCCGGCCGCTGTGCGTACCGGTGGTCGAGCCGCGCCGGTAGACCGTCGTGCCCACGCTGGGCGTGGCCGCGCTGCTGATCGTCTGGCTGCCGACCGCACTCGGGTGCGCGACCGTGGTGCTGGTGTACTTGACCAGCGCGAAGTCGTTGGTCGGGAAGCTGTAGCTGACGTTCGTGCCCAGCTTCGTGGTCTGGCCCGAGTTGGAGTACCAGGTGGAGGCGACCTCACCGCAGTGGCCGGCGGTCAGGAAGTAGTACGTGCTGCCGCTGTGCACGTTGAAGCCGAGCGAGCAGCGGTAGCCGCCGCCGTAGATGGCGTCGCCGCCGGTGATCAGCTTCTTGAAGGTGCCGGGGGTGTGCTTGATCGTGAGGGCCGCCGCGTTGCCGCCGGCGTCCCGCCTGATCTTCGCGATCTCCGCCTTCGAGACCGTGCTGTCGACGGTGACGACCACGCGGTTCGTCTTGGCGTCGACGGCCCAGGCGGTGCCCGCGACATCGGACTTGAGCACCGACTGCCTGACGCTGCCGAGCTGGGTGGCGCTGAACGTCTGGGCGTCGGACGCGTTCGCGCTGGGGACCGCGAACGCTGCGGCGGCCACGAGTCCGGTGGACACGGCGATCAGCCGGCTCCGTCTCGCGATGCCACCACGGGGGGTTGTGCGCTTGATCCTCACGTTTCATTCCTCCGAAGGGAAGTAAGGGGCCCCAGGTCGTGGGGTCGGGGCCCGTGAGGCGCAGCCGGGAGCCGCCCGTCCGGATTCCGAACAAGCCATGCCCCTGACAAGCGCTGAGGGGGAGTATTCGGCTGCGCGACCGACAGGCGCAAGGGCGCCTTTCGGCCGTGCAGCCTTCAACTTGCCCCCATACGGAGGAGGTTGATCATCGGATCACTGAAGGCGCCGGATTCCCCCCGAGTCCTCGGGAGTCCCGGGGGCCTCAGCTCAATCGGCGTTCCCCCGCGGCGACGGCCACGCGCAGCGTATTTCCGGGCGGCGGGAACGGGCAGACGAAATGGTCCGCGAACGCGCACGGCGGAAGCACGGTCCGGTTGAAGTCCACCGTCGTACGCCCCTCGGCGTCGGGCGCCGCGGGGCGCAGGAACCGGAAGCGGTAACTGCCGTCCCTGCTGGTGGTGTCGGCGAAGACGGCCCACAGCGTGCCGTCGCTCTCCACCGACACCTGGAGGGTGAGGTCCTGCCCGTCCAGGGTGAAGGCGAGGACTCCGCCGAGCGCGAGCCCACGGGTCACTCCGTCGGCGTTCTCGACGCGCACGGTACGGCCCTCGCCGTACGGGGTGAAGTGTCCGGGCACCGCCCAGCGCTCGTCGTACGGGGTCGCCTCGATGCCCGCGAAGGCTGTCCGGGTGGGCGCGTCGGGGTCGTAGACGCGTACGCCCCAGATCCCCTCGCGCACCAGGACGACGAACCGCCGCTCCCCGCGCGCGACCCGGGCGTCGCCGGCCCCTCCGTAGTCGGCGTCCAGCACGATGTCGCCGGTGAAGGGCTCGCCGTCGACCGTGAGCCCTTCCTCGGCGACCGCCGTCAGGACCACCTGGTCGCCCTTGAGCGCCCATTGCCCGGGAGTGTCCGGAAGTCGCCCTTCCGGATAGTCCTCGATCCAGTGGGTCCCCATGAGCGCGAGCGGGCCGTACGGCGCCGACACCGTCGCCACACGGTGCTCCTGCCAGTGCTTCCAGTCCTCGGATGCGTCCGTCGTCATGTGATCAACTTTTTCACACGGGCTCGGCCGGGCTTCTCACAACCCGCAGTCGCAGCACGAGCAGCACTCACAGCACTGACACGCCTCGCAGCAACCGCAGTCGCAGTCACAGTCGCTCAGGCACCCTTCGCGCTTCTTGCGCGACCACGGACCCTCGTACTCGTCGGCGCAGCACATCTTGCAGGTGCAGCACAGTCCGACGGCCGCGGCGCAGCCGGCCCAGAATCCGCGCCTGCCGGGGGCGGGGGGCGGGAAGGACGGCCCGCCGCCGAAGGGGTTGCCGCCGCCGGTGTACGGATTCCCGCCGTGCTGGGGCGGCGGCCCGAAGGAACCCTCGGGTGCGAGCAGGACCGCGGAGCCCTGCACGTCGAGGAGCCGGCCGGACCCGGGAGAGTCGAGGGAGCCGTGCGGTCCATGCGCCCCGTCCGCGGTGTGCCCGCACCCCGACGTCCCGAACGCGCGGTCCACCGAGCGGCCCAGTTCGTGGACGAGCAGCACGTGCGCCAGTCTGCCGTCGGTGAACTCGGCCTCGCGCAGGGCGAGCCGTATCCCGTGCAGGGCGTCGTCGGCGAGCCTGCGGGCCTCGGTGAGGGAGGTCCCGGTGGCCGTGAGCGGGTTCCAGGCTCCTGACGCGGCGTCCGTTTCCCTGTCCTCCACGGCGTCCAGCAGATGCGCGAGCCGTCCGAAGAGCCGTCCGGCCTCGGCCAGCGGCGCGGCGTTGCCGGAGCGGCCGGCGAGGACGGCGGTGTGCGCGAAGGCGGCGGCGGTGGCGGTCTCGGTGGGTTCCGTGACGGTCAGCAACGGCGTTCCCGGCCCCGCGAGCGCCTCGATCCCGATCTGCCGGTCCACCGCGTCGACGAGCACGGCCGTGTCGAAGCCGACGGCACTTCCCGATCGCGCCCCGGCCCTGCCCCAGCTCGTGGCCACCCGGCGCGCGGCCGGCGCGACCGGCTTGCGCGCCAGGAGCCCGTCCCCGTCGGCGACATGGTCGCGGACCTTCGCCGAGGCGAGGACCAGCGAGACGGCGGCGGCGAGCCGCGCGCCCTCGCCCTGCGCGACGGACGCGGTCCGCATGCCGCGCAGCGGACAGGGGCCCGCGGTGCGCCGCCATCCCGTCGCCTTCTCGGCCTGAGCCTCCGTCAGAACCGATATCAGCAGGCCGTCGTAGTTGGTGACCACCCGCGCGAACTGGCCGTGGTCCCCGCGCAGCGCGAGACAGAGCCCGCACAGATGCGCCATCCACTGCGTCTTGAGCCCTTCACCGAGCCGGTGGCTGCAGGGCCTCACGATTCCGAACACGACACTCCCCCGTGACCCGTACGACATTGCGGTCGGGCATCGTATCGACCCTCCCGTTCACCCGTACGCCCCGCTCGTCACCCGGTCGCCGAGAGAAATCATATTTCACTCTCAGTCAGCAGCCTTACCCCGTACGACCCTTGGGGGGCGCGGGCTCTCGACGGATTCGCTGTGCACCAGTACCGTCACGAAACCCCCACGCGGCGTCTATCCACTTGGCGCGACATCCGCATCATGGACGACCATGGGGATGCGGAAGCACGAAAGACCGCTGTGAGAGGAGGCGTCCATGGGATCGGTGCGCAAGGCGAGTGCCTGGCTTGGCCTCGTCGACGACAACGATGACGAGCGTTACTACGACGACGACTACGCCGAGGGTCAGGACTCCGGCGACGCCTGGGTCACCGACCCTCGCGTGAAGGTTGCTTCCGAGACGGCGGAGGAGAAGGGCCGCCGGATCGGCACGGTCACCCCGGACAGCTTCCGGGACGCACGCGGTATCGGCGAACTCTTCCGGGACGGCGTCCCGGTCATCATCAACCTCACGTCCATGGAGGCCTCCGACGCCAAGCGCGTGGTCGACTTCGCGGCCGGCCTGACCTTCGGCCTGCGCGGCACCATCGAGCGGGTGGCGACACGGGTCTTCCTGCTGACCCCGGCGCACACGGAGATCGTCAGCGGCGAGGCCGCGGGGCGTCAGACGGACGGCTTCTTCAACCAGAGCTGAGGCAGGGCCGCTCACCGGCCCTGCCTCACCGGGGCTTCAACCGCGGGGTCTTCACCGGAAGGCGTCGAGCCCGGTGAGCGCCTTGCCCAGCACAAGCTGATGCATCTCGACGGTGCCCTCGTAGGTGAGCACCGACTCCAAATTCGTGGCGTGCCGCATCACGGGATATTCCAGCGAGATCCCGTTGGCACCGAGGATCGTGCGCGAGGTACGGCAGATCTCGATGGCCTCGCGTACGTTGTTGAGCTTGCCGAAGCTGATCTGCTCGGGGCGGAGCCGTCCCGCGTCCATGCGGCGGCCCAGGTGGTGGGCGAGCAGGATGCCCTTGTGCAGTTCGACGGCCATGTCGGCGAGTTTGGCCTGGGTGAGCTGGAAGCCGCCGATGGGGCGTCCGAACTGCTCACGCGTCCTCGCGTACGCGAGGGCGGACTCGAAGCTGGACCGAGCCGCGCCCATGGCGCCCCACACGATCCCGTACCGCGCGTGCGAGAGACAGCCGAGCGGGCCCTTGAGTCCGACGACGTCGGGCAGGACGGCGTCGGCCGGCAGCCGCACGTCGTCGAGGACGAGCTCGCTGGTCACGCTCGCCCGCAGGGACCACTTGTGCTTGATCTCGGGGGCGGAGAACCCGGGGACGTCGGTGGGCACGACGAATCCGCGGATGCCGTCGTCGGTCTGCGCCCAGACGACGGCGACACCCGCGACGGAACCGTTGGTGATCCACATCTTGCGGCCGTTCAGGACCCAGTCCCCGCCGTCGCGCTTGGCGTGCGTGCGCATGGAGGCGGGGTCGGAGCCGTGGTCGGGCTCGGTCAGCCCGAAGCAGCCGATGATCTCGCCGGAGGCCATGCGGGGCAGCCAGGTCCGCTTCTGCTCCTCGCTGCCGAACCGGTGGATGGCGTACATGGCCAGCGAGCCCTGGACCGAGACGAGCGAGCGGATGCCGGAGTCGGCCGCCTCCAGCTCCAGACAGGCGAGGCCGTACTGCACGGCGCTCGCCCCCGCGCACCCGTACCCCTCGAGCGACATGCCGAGGGCGCCGATCCCGCCGAGTTCGCGTGCCAGTTCCCGGATGCCGGGCAGCTCGCCCTTCTCGTACCAGTCGGCGACGTACGGCAGGACCCGGTCCGCGGCCCAGGCCCGCACGGTGTCGCGGACGGCCAGTTCCTCCGCGTCCAGCAGGTCGTCGATCCCGAGCGGGTCGGCGGGGTCGAAGGACGGCAGCTTCGAGGACGCGGACATACGACAGCCTCCGGCAGGGTGATAACTAGCACCGCTAGTCAAGGATCTCGGCCCGACGTTACGACGCAGTCTCCCGCAAGTCCAGGGCACTTCCGCACACGGCTCCGGCCCAGGGACCGTCCGACACCTCGCGGCCGATCGGCCCTAGGCGGAGACGCGGGCCTCGGAGACGTCGGGCACCCCGGGGACCCCCGGGACGCGGGACACTCCGGGGGCCTCGGAGATCTTGGGGATCTCGGGAGTCCCGGAGGTCCGGGGAGCGTCCGGGATCTCGCGCGGCTCGGCGACGTCCCGCGGAGCCGGGATCCCGGTGGTACCCGCCGCGGGCGCCCCGCAGTCCATGACGCGCGGCAGCCGCAGTGCCATCACGGCGCCGAGCAGCAGCAGGCCCGCGCTCACCAGCAGCGTCACATGCAGTCCGTGCACGAAGGAGTCCCGGGCGGCGTGCCGCAGGGCGTGGCCGGACGCGCCTCCGAGCCGGTCGGCGACCTGGTAGGCCTCGCCCAGCGAGTGTCCCGCCGCCGTCGAATCGGCCGCCCGGACACCGGGGACGGAGGACAGGCCGGGCGCGTACGCCGCGTTCATCACGCTTCCCAGCAGCGCGATCCCGATCCCCGCGCCCAGTTGGTACGAGGTCTCGCCGATCGCCGCGGCACCGCCCGACTGCGCCTGCGGCGCCTCGCTCAGCATGGACTCGTACGCCCCGAAGAGGGTGGTCTCCAGACCGAAGCCCAGCAGGACGAAGCCGAAGAGCAGAAGCGCGGCGTTGTCGTCGCCGCCCATCGCGGTGAGGGTGACCACGGCGGCCGCGGTGAGACAGAACCCGAAGGAGACCATCGCGCGCGGCCCGAACCGGCGCAGCAGCTTCGCCCCCGCGAGACCGGCGGCCATCGCCGCGATGGTGAGCGGCAGCAGCCGCAGCCCGGTCTGGAGAGGGGACAGGCCGAGGACGAGCTGGAGGTACTGCGCGGCGATCAGTTCCAGGCCCACCAGGGCGAGCATGGCGAGGACGATGCACCCCACCGACGTGCTGAAGGCCGGGCGCGCGAACATGCGCAGGTCGACCAGGGGATGCGCGCGCCGCCGCTGCCGCCGCACGAAGGCGGCCATCAGCACGGCGCCGACGAGCAGTGACCCGAGGGTGACGGGGCCGAAGGGCGCCTCACCGCCGCCGAGACGCTTCACGCCGAGGACGATTCCGAACAGGCCCGCGGCGGCCATGAGCGCCCCGACGACGTCCCAGGGACCGTCGCGGTCGCCGTAGGACTCGGGCAGCAGCAGCCGTCCGACCGGAATGCTGATGATCATCAGTGGGATGTTGACGAGGAAGACCGATCCCCACCAGAAGTGTTCCAGGAGGAAGCCGCCGAGGAGCGGTCCGACCGCCGCGCCGACGGCGGCGACGGCGCTCCAGATGCCGATCGCGAGCGCCCGCTCGCGCCGGTCGGGGAAGACCTCGCGCAGGATCGACAGCGTGGCGGGCATGATCATCGCGCCGCCGATGCCGAGCAGGGCGCGGGCGCCTATCAGGAGCTGCGCGTTCCCGGAGAAGGCCGCGATGCCCGAGGCGACTCCGAAGAGGGTGTACCCGAGGAGGAGGACCCGTCTGCGGCCGATCCGGTCACCGAGCGTGCCGAAGAGTATGAGAAGCGAGGCGCAGACGAGCGGATAGACGTCGACGATCCAGAGCAGTTCCATCGCACCGGGCTTCAGGTCCTCGGTGACGGCGGGTACCGCGACATGGAGCACAGTGGCGTCGAGGGCGACCAGCAGCAGGCTGACGCACAGGACGACGAGAACGACCCATCGGTTGGCACCTGCTCCGGTCTCCCGACGGCATCGCGCAGCGGCCGTGGTCGTCCCGGACATGTACGTACCTCCAGAGGTTCCCTCGCGTTCTGCGGATCCGCAGGGTGGGGACTCCCTGGGGCTGCGGCCCGGAGAGCGGAGTCCCGGGCCCACGCAGCAAAGGCGAGTGAGCCGTCAGCGTACGACAGTTCTCGCCCGGGTCACGTGGCGGACCTCTCACGTTCGCCGGCCGGGTGTGTGGCGTGCGCCACGCCGCTCACCTGTCGTCACGCCCCGCGCGGCCTGCCGGTTCCGCCCTGTGCCGATAATCGAGCCCGTGACCGAACCCGACAGTCCCGCCGCGACGAACCTCGCGGGCGCCCTGCGCCGCGCCGCGCCCGCCCTCCTCGGGTACGCGGCGGTCCGCGCCCTGGGCCTCGTCACGCTCGCCGTGTGGAGCGCGGCGGACGGCACGAGCGCCCACCGGCTGCTGTCGGGGCGCTGGGACTCGCTCTGGTACGTCAGGGTCGCCGAGCTCGGCTACGGCTACGAGGTGCGCCTCCCGAACGGTGACGTGCACGCGAATCTCGCGTTCTTCCCGCTGCTGCCCTGGCTGGAGCGGATCGTCCACGCGGTGACACCGCTGTCGTACGCGGACGCCGGCCTGCTGGTCTCCGCGGTGGCCTCGCTCACCGCGGCCTGGGGGATCTTCGCGGTCGCCGACCACGTCCACGGCCGGCGGGCGGGGGTCTGCGCGGCGCTGGTGTGGGCGGTCCTGCCGGTCGGCGTCGTGCAGTCGATGGCGTACAGCGAGTCCCTGTTCACCGCGCTCGCCGCGTGGTCGCTGTACGCGGTGCTGACCGGCCGCTGGCTGACGGCCGGGCTGCTCGCCGCGCTCGCCGGGCTGACGCGGCCGGTGGGAGTCGCGGTGGTCGCGGCCCTGTGGGTGGCGGCGATTACCTCGTTCGTGGGAGAACGCCGGCACGGCGGAAGCACGACTCGGACGGACGGCGCGCGTCCGTGGCGGCGCGCCCTCGCCATGATCATCGCGCCGCTCGGCGCCGCCGGTTACGTGCTGTGGGTGGGGCATCGCACCGGCGGGGGCCCGCTCGGCTATCTCGACGTCCAGGCGGGGTGGCGCAACGGCTTCGACGGCGGTTACGCCTTCGGGCGCTTCGTGGCGGAGAAGTTCACCTCGTTCCCGTCCGCCCTCGCCGGTGCCGCCCTGGTCGCCGGAGTGGTGCTGATCCTGTCGCTCTACGTGACATGCGTGCGCCAGGGGCAGCCGCCGGCGCTCCTCGTCTACGCGGGGGTCGTCGTCGCGCTCGCCCTGTGCGCGTCGAGCTACTTCGGGTCGAAACCGCGCCTGCTGCTGCCCGCCTTCCCCCTCCTGTTCCCTCCGGCCAGAGCGCTGGCACGGCTGCGTACGTCCAGGTCGGCGCTGATTCTCGGGGGCGTCGCCGTGGCCTCGGCGGCGTACGGGGCCTTCTGGCTGAACGGCTCCGGACCCCCCTGACCGGCCCCGCGGCACCCCGCGCGGGACCGGTGAGCGGGCGACGAATTCCACGCCATCATTCGGTGAACGAATATAAAAGTGCCATAAACTCGAAGCCCCTCGGCGATCAATGGAATTGAAGGCTCCGGGGTCCCGGGATTAGCGATTCATTAGAATTAATCATGATCCTGAGAGGAATCCCACATCACATCGTCATCACAAACCGAGTGATTCGGCCTGGAACGCAGCTCACTCGCTGTAACGTCGATTGAGTGCGTACCGAACGAAACCTCACCCGTCTGGACCGGGTCTTCGCCCGGCTGGACCGTGAGCCGGAACGACCGGCCCACATCGATGTGCCGAAGATGAGTCGGCACAGGGTTGTCCTCTTCGCGGCGACCCTGGCCTTCTACCTGGCGATCGTGTGGGCCGTGGCGATCACGTCGTGGCTGGTCCGGTTCGACTGGCAGGTCATGTTCTTCCGGCCCTACCAGCAGTGGCCGGAGATCCATGCGTTCCTGGACTACTACGTGGTACTCGGCCAGCGCGGCCCCACCGCGGTGATGGTCGCCTCATGGCTGGGCTGGCGTTCCTGGCGCCAGCACACACTGCGCCCGCTGCTCACCCTGGGCGCGTCCCTGCTGCTGCTCAACATCACGGTGGGCGCCGCGAAGCTCGGCATGGGCCGTCTCGGCCCGCACTACGCCATCACCATCGGCTCGAACGAGATGGGCCTGGGCGGCGATATATTTCCCTCGGGCCACACCGCCAACGCCGTCGTGACCTGGGGAATCCTGGCCTATCTGGCGTCGACCCCGAGAGCCAGACGCTGGCTCTCGGCGCTGTCCGCCGTGACCTCGCTGGGCGTCGGCCTCACCACCGTCTACCTGGGTACGCACTGGCTGAGCGATGTCCTGCTGGGCTGGGCCGCGGGTCTGCTGATCCTGCTGGCGCTGCCCTGGTGCGAGCCGCTGATCGCCCGCTCCGAGGCCGGGATCTTCGCGCTGCGCGATCTGTGGCGCACCCGTCGCGACCGCACCGCGCCCAGGCCCGCCCCGGTTCCCTCTCCGGTGCCCGCGCCGGTCATGTCCTCGCGGGCCGCCGCGGTGGACAGCGAGGTGCCGGCCCGCGGTGCCGTCGCCTCCCGCCCGCCCAGATCCCCCGTCCACCTGGCTCCGGGCCCGCACACCGCCCGCTCGGAGCGCACGCCGGTGACACCGGCGGGCAGCCGCCGTCCGGCCCACCCGGACCGTCCGCCGCATCCGGACCGTCCGACGCGCGCGACCGCCGCGGCCGCCCGTCCGCTGACGGGCGGCTGAGGACCGCGGGGCCGGTACGCACAACCTCTCCCCGCACAGTGAAGGCCCCCGGCTCGTCGAGCCGGGGGCCTTCGCACGTCGTGGGGCGGTGCTCACCCCGGTGCGGCGCGGCGGCGTGCCGCCGGGGCCGGGGCCGGGAGTTCAGCCCTTCCAGCAGCGCGTCACCGTACCGTCCGTGACCTCGAAGTTCAGCCGCCCCACCAGGTACTCCATGGTGATGATCGCGCCGGGCGGCAACGAGCGGACCGTCGGCCAGCCGCGCTCCCGCGCACGCTCGCGCGCCCCGCTCACCTCCAGCCCGACATAGCTCTCCGGATCGTCCTGCGGCTCTGTGTGAGAGGGGGGATTGGGTGCCATGACCGCCACGTTAGGCGGCACGCCCGGGCGGTGGAAGCCCGATCGGCGACGAAGCGTCACCTGTCCCCCGCCGGTCACGCTTCTGTCACAGGATCACGACACGTGTTTCGCCGAACTCCATCACCCGTATGAGGGGCCGCTTCCGGGTTCCGCACACCTTCGAACGCAATTCGGAGTCGTCGTACGAACGCCCCGAATAGCCTCGCGGAATGTGAGCGGCGGTGGCCCGGGCGGGCCCTGCGGCGCTTTTCCATTCCGGTCCGCTCCGATTCCGGCCCGGACCGCGGGAGCTGACGCCGCATAGGAAATACACGCCACGAGCACACAACCCCCGCACAGCCTCCGAGGCATCCAGGACTTCCGCTACGGCACGTGGACCGTGACCGGCGTCCCCTCGGGGCCGGGGTCCCCGGGCCCCTGCTTCGCGGGTCTCGATTCCCCGGGCTTCCGCCTCTCCAGCGCCCGGGACAACCGGTCCCGGGCCGTCCTGATCACGTCGCCGAGTTCGGGCGGCTCCAGGATCTCGAAGTCGAGGCCCGTCATCATCACGTGGACGACCATGACGTCGAGGCTCGGCGCCCCCGTGCGCAGGATGCAGGTGTCCTCGTCCGAGGCCTCCAGGGTCCCGGCCGAGGGCGAGATCCGCGCGGCGGCCTCCTCCAGCGGCACCAGCAGCCGGACGACGGCGTGCGTGGCGTAGGCGCCCGTGGAGACGCCCCTGGAGACGTACTCGGCCAGGTTCGCGGCCGGTGGCGTACGGGGCGTGAAGCGCGGTCCGTGCGGCGGGCGGGGCGTGACGCGGTCGGCCCGGAAGGTACGCCAGTCGTCGCGGTCGACGTCCCAGGCGACCAGGTACCAGCGGTGCTCGGTGCACACCAGCCGGTACGGCTCGACGGTCCGGCGCGTCGAGGACCCCCCGTGGTCGCGGTACTCGAAACGCAGCCGCTCACTGTCACGGCAGGCGTTGGCCAGTTCGGTGAGGACGGCGGGATCGACGACGGAGGCCCCCGGGCCGCGCAGCATCGGCACGGTGAAGGCGTTCAGCGCGCCGACCCTGCGGCGCAGCCGGCCGGGCAGGACCTGTTCCAGCTTGGCGAGCGCGCGTACGGAGGACTCGCCGATGCCCTCGATGCCCTGCCCGGCCGCCGTGCGCAGCCCCACGGCCACCGCGACGGCCTCGTCGTCGTCCAGGAGCAGCGGCGGCAGTTCGGCCCCCGCGCCGAGCTGGTACCCGCCGCCCGTACCGGGGCTGGCGTTGACGGGATAGCCGAGCTCGCGCAGCCGGTCCACGTCACGGCGGACGGTGCGTGCGGTGACGCCCAGCCGCTCGGCGAGGTCCGCGCCCGACCAGTCGCGGTGGGCCTGCAGCAGTGAGAGCAGGCGCAGCAGTCGTGCGGATGTCTCCAACATGCCGCCGAGTCTGCCAGCGCTCGCGGACAGCCACTGTCCGCAAGGCGCCGTCCCGTTACGGGCTTCACGGATTCACGGGCTTCACGGGCTTCACGGGCGGTAGGCGATCTGCGGTACGTCGAAGCAGTTCGTGTTCATGTCGCCCTGGGTGACCCAGCCCCTGCCGTCGCGCCAGCGGGCCACCGAGAGGCACGTCCGGCGCGTCTTCGGCGGCTCGGCCAACCGCTCGTAGGTGACGGGGAGCAGCAGGCCGCCCGCGGTGTAGGGCTCGCCCCGGTTCATGAACGCGTCGACGCACCCCCGGGTGATGCCCGTACGCGCGCAGGACCCGGCCGCGTCCGTGAACCACCGGGCCGCCGCCCATCCCTCCAGTTGCCACTGGGAGTGGGTCGACAGCCCCTTCGTCGCGTCGCGGAACTCCCGTACGGCGGTGTCGCCGGTGTCCTCGTAGTTGCGGCTCGACCCGGTGGCCCACAGCGCGTTGCGGCAGCGCGGCGCGTCCTTGTAGTCCTCGGGCACGCCGGACGTCCAGTTCTGGACGTTGGTCACCTTGGCGGTGACGTGGGCGCCGACATCGTCCATGGCCTTGCAGAGCTGGGAGTTGCCATGGGTGTCGAGGGCGTCGAAGACGAGGTCCGCGTGCTGTGCCTTCAGGTCGGCCGCGGCGGCCCGGAAGTCGGGCAGCGCGAAGTCGACCTGTTCGGAGACGACCCGGTAGCCCTCGGCCCTGAGCCCCTCGGTGACCAGCCGGGCGTAGGCGGCGGAGGCGGACTGGTTGTAGGAGACGACGGCGGCCGTACGGGCACCGTGGACGCGCTTGAAGTAGCGGTAGACCTCGGTGCCGCCGTACAGCTCGCCGCCCCAGCCGGGCGTGCCGTGGCGTGGCGCGAGGCTGCCGTAGATCCCGTACAGATGCGGATACGTGTCGTAGGCGGCGCCGATGGGCTGGCCGCCGATGTCGGGCACGCCCGCGCGGGACACCTGGGAGGCGCCCGCGTAGTCGAGCGCGGTCGTGGCGACGAGGGCGACGACCTTGTCCTGGTCGATCAGCCGGCGCACGCAGGCGCTGTTGCCGACACCGCTGCCGCCGTCGTCGCACGTCCGCACCTCGACCCGCCGCCCGTCGATGCCGCCCCGGGCGTCGAGCCGGTCGAACCAGGCCTTCGCCCCGTCACGCGGTCCGGTGAACGCGGAGGCGCCGACGGGGCTGGTGGCGCTGCTGATGACGCCGACGCGGATCGGCTCGGCGGACGCCCGGGGTGTGGGCGTGGCGCGGTTCTCGAAGTCGCTCTCGGGGAGCCGGCTGCCGCAGGCCGTGCCGAGCAGGAGCAGCAGGCCCGCGACGGCGGCGCCGGTCGCTGTGCGCCGCACCGCTGATCAGCAGCCCGGGACGGGACTCGACGACCCGTTGCCGCTGAGCTGCACCAGCGCGCAGAGCGTTTTGACGGAAACCTTCCAGGTGCCGTTCTGCTCGACGGCCGTCCCCGAGGCGTTCGGCAGGGCGGTGGCGCCGTTCAGGGTGAGCGTGTAGGTCACGTTCGCCTCGGTCGGCGAGGTGAACTCGATCTTCTCCACGTTCGACTTCACCTGCTGACCGCGCTGGTCACCGTTGAAGCCCTGCAGCACCGGGGCCATCCGCTCACCGTTCTCCAGGACGGCCAGCTTGTCCTTCGCCGAGACGGCCGGGTCGAAGAACTTCTCCCAGTTCTGCTTGATCTCCTGCTGGGCCGCGGCCGGGTCGGCCGGAGCCGTGGCGGTGGACTGTTCCGCCGTGGGTGTGGGCGACGCGGAACTCCCGCCGCCGCCGTTGTCGTCGCTGCACGCCGTGAGGGCCGCGGCGAGGACGAGAACCGCTGCCGCCGCCACTGACCCGACGTTCCCCCGCTTGAGGTCGCTCCCGAGAACCATCTGGCTCACCACCGGGTGTCGGTCCGGGCCAAAGGCGCCCGGTGCTTTCAGGGTCAGCTTCCAGAAGGCATAGTGCAAGCCATCGGCTGACATGGACAGATACCCGACGTGTGGGAGTCCGGATGCGGACAGCTCGACTGCGGGGCGCGCACCCCGTCCTGTGGGCCGGCTGGGCCGCGCTGGCCGCCGGGGCCGTGCTGTGTGTCATCGGCTGGTACGGCATCTCGGGCGAGCGGTACGCGGAACGCCAGCTCCCCTATCTCGCCTCCTGCACGGTGCCCGGTGCCGCGCTGATCATCGCCGGCGCGGTGCTGCTCACCCATGGCCGGAACGCCTCGGCGACGGCGCGCGTCGAGGAGCTGTACGGGCTGCTGGTGGCGGCCGGGGCCGCCGACGCCGAGGAGCCGGGGCCGCCGCCGGCCGTGCCGGTGGGCGCCGGCGGAGACCTCCTGATGGTGCCCGGCGGCACCCTGTACCACCGCGCGGACTGCCCCTTGGTGGCCGGGAAGCCGGAGGCCGTGCCGGCCGACTCGCGCGTCCTCGCGAGCGGGGACCTGGGACCGTGCCCGATCTGCGAGCCCGGCGCCGAGGAAGCCCCCTCCGCCGGTCCCGGCGACTCCGCCGGTCCGGGCGACTCAGCCGGTCCGGGCGACTGATGTCCTCGTTGACGTACGACCTCACGCTGGCCGGGCTCTCGATCGGTGCCGCCGCCGCGCTCACCGGGATCGGGCTGATCGTCACCTATCGCGCCACCGGCGTGCTCAACTTCGCGCACGGCGCGATCGCGATGGTGTGCGCGTATCTGCTGCGCCAGTTCACGGTCGAGTGGGGCTGGCCGCTCGCGCTCGGCGCGTCGGTGACCCTGCTGCTGGTGGCCCCGGCGATCGGGATGGCCTTGGAGTACTTCGTGTTCCGGCCACTGGCCCTCCTCGACGGGGACCCGGCGCAGACCCTCGTCGCGAGCATCGGGGTCTTCGTGCTGCTGGTCGGCGGGGCGGTGCTCGTGTGGGGCACCGGCGCGCGGGCGGACGCGCCGACGCTGGTGTCGGCGGATCCGTGGGGACAGCTCGCGGTGGCCGCCGTGCTGGCCGCCGGGGTGGGCGCGGTGACCCGCTGGACCCGCTTCGGAACGGAGCTGCGGGCGGTCGTCGACGACCGGCCGCTCGCGGTGCTCGGCGGGATCGACGCGGACCGGGTGGCCGCGGCGGGCTGGGCGTTCGGCTCGTTCACGGCGGGCCTGACCGGCGTGCTCCTCGCGCCGTACGTGCGGCTCGACCCGTACGGGCTGCCGCTGCTCGTCATCGAGGTCATGGCGGTCGCCGTGGCGGCCCGGATGCGCAGCCTCCCGGTGGCGATCGTGGTCGCGCTCGGCATCGGTGTCGCCCAGAGCCAGCTCACCCGGCTGCACCCCTCGGGCTGGGCGGAGCCGCTGCTCCTGGCGGTCGGCGCCAACCTCTTCGTGGTCGCGCTGCTCGTCGCCGCGCTCGTCCTGCCCGGCATCGGCACCCGTGACGCGCTCCCGCGCCCGGCGACGGTCCGCGTGCCGACGCCGCCCGGGGCCCGGGCCGTGGCCGTCGTGCTGTTCCTGCTGCCGCTGGGGTTCGCGGGCTCGGACCTGCACACGGCGGTGCAGGTGCCCGCGCTCGGTGTCGTCCTGCTGTCGTTGGTCGTGGTCACCGGCCGCGGCGGCCAGATCTCGCTGGGGCAGGCCGCGTACGCCGGTCTCGGCGCCCTGTTCACGGCGCTGCTGGCCGCGGGCCGGTTCCCCGGGCTGCCCCGGCTGCCCGAACTGGCCGCGCTCGCGGTGGCCGTGCTCCTGGTGGCCCCGCTCGGTGTGCTGACCGGCTGGCCGGCCATCGAACGGCACGGTCTGGCGCTCGCGGTGGCCACCTTCGCGGTGGGTGTGGGTGTCAGCCGGTTCGTGTTCGCGCAGCCGTACGCGGTGGCGGGCCTGTCCCTGGGCCGGCCGGCCGGATTCGGCGGGGACCGCGCGTACTACGTCCTCGAACTCGTCCTGCTGGCCGCCGCCCTGCTCGCCGCGCACACCCTGCGCCGGGGCAGGACGGGCCGGGCCCTCGCCGCCATGCGGGACCACGAGGCGGGCGCGTCGGCGGCGGGCGTCCGCGTCCCGGAGCTGAAACTGACCGCGTTCGTCGCGGGGGCCGCGCTGGCCGCGCTGGGCGGGGGCATGCTCGGCATGGGGCTGCGCGCCTTCGACGCCGCCCAGTACGACCCGGTCCGCAGTCTGCTCTGGTTCGCGGCGGTCGTCGTGCTCGGCGCCGACAGCGTCCTCGGGGCGCTCGTCGCCGCGGCACTGCTCGTCGGGCTGGACGCGGGGGCTCGCGGCGGGGTGGCGGCCGCCCTGATCGGCCTCCTCGCCGTCCTCGTCGGCCGCTTCCCCGAGGGCCCGTACGAGGCCCTGCGCACGGCCACGTCCCGGCGCCGCCGCCCCCGGGCGACCCTGACCCCTCTGGGCACCCGGGCCCGCCGCCACCTGCGCACCGCCGACAGGGGCCACCTCGCAGCAGTCGGGCCCCCGGCGGGCCGGGGATCATTGCCGGCGAAGGACGCCATGGCGGCCACGGGGGCCAGGGCGGCGGAGGGCGCCGCGGCCCCCGCGGCGACCGGCCCCGCCGGGGAACCCGGGCCGCCCCGCCGACGTCCGGCGGCACCAGCCGGCATCAGCCCGAAAGCCCGACCACGTCCGGGCCCTGCCACCGCCGACCCGCACCGAGAAGCCGGACAGGGCCCGAGTCCCACCACGCCGACCGACACCGGCCGGAAAGGCGAGCCTCGCCCGCGCCCCACGGCGGGCGCCGACACCGGCCGGAAAACCGGACCACACCCGGAACCCGCCACGCCGACCGACACCGGCCGGAAGACCGGACCCCGCCCGAGTCCCACGGCGCCCACCGACACCGGCCAGGAGACCGGGCCTCGTCCGAGTCCCACCGCGCCCACCGGCACGGGCCGGGACCCCGGACCCCGCGCGGGCGCGACCGCGTCCGTCTCGTCCGCCGGAGGTGTCGGCGCGGGAACGCGGGCCGGGGGCCGAGGTGGACCGGGGCGGTGGGCCGGGGGCGGAGGAGTCCGGTCCGGGGGTTCGGGCGGGCCGTTGCTGACCGCCCGTCGGCTTCGCGTCGTCCACGGCGGGTTCACCGCCCTCGACGAGGTCGCCCTCGACGTCCCAACCGGCCGGGTCACCGCGGTCGTGGGACCCAACGGGGCCGGGAAGAGCACCCTCTTCCACTGTCTCGCCGGCACCCTGCGCCCCTCGGGCGGTCAGGTGCTGCTCGGAGGGCGGGACATCACACGGCTGGCGGCGCACGCCAGGACCCGGCTGGGCATCGCGCGGACCTTCCAGCAACTGGCCGTCTTCCCGTCGCTGACCGTCGCCGAGAACGTGCGCGTGGGCGCCGAACAGGGCGGCCGTACCGTCGATCGGGGGTCGGCGGAGCGGGCGTTGCGGCTCTTCGGGCTCGACGGGCCGGTGCGGTCGCTGCCCGCGGCGGGCCTTCCCACCGGCACACTCCGGCGCGTGGAACTGGCCCGCGCGCTCGCCGGGAACCCCCGGGTGCTGCTGCTCGACGAGCCCGCGGCCGGTCTCGACACCACCGAGGTGGCCGCGCTGGCCCGGGTCCTGCGGGCGCTGGCCGCGGACGGCATGGCCCTCCTGGTGGTCGAGCACGACCTCGATCTGGTCGCCGACCTGGCGCACACCGTCCACGTGATGGCGGCCGGACGGATCGTCACCTCGGGTCCCGCCGACCGCGTCCTGGACACGGGGACCGGCGGATGAGCATCGCCCTGCGCGCCGCGCGCGTACGCTACGGCCCCCTGGAGGCCCTGCACGGCGTGAGCCTGGTGGCCCCCGGCCCCGGCCTCACCGTGCTGCTGGGACGCAACGGCTCCGGCCGTACGACGGCGCTGCGTGCCCTCGCCGGGACCGTGCCGCTCGCGGCCGGCGCCGTCGTCTGGGACGGCGCCGACGTGACCCGCCTGCCCGCGTTCGAGCGGGCCCGGCGCGGGCTGTGCCTCGTCCCGGAGCGCCGGGCGGTGTTCGGTTCCCTGACCGTCCGCGAGAACCTGGAACTCGGGGCGGCCGACCTCCCGGCGGCCCTGGAGGCCTACCCGGAACTGGCCCCGCTGCTCCCCCGCCGCGCGGGGACCCTCTCCGGCGGCGAACAGCGCATGCTGGCCCTGACCCGCGCCCTGGCGGCCCGCGCGCGCGTGGTGCTCGTCGACGAACCGGCGCAGGGCATGTCGCCAGCGGTCGCGGCCCGGACGTACGCGCTCCTGGGCGCTCTCGACGCGTGCGTGGTGATCGCCGAGCAGCGGCTGCCGCCGGGACTGCGCGAGCGGCCGGGCCGGACGACGTACGTGCACGAACTGCGCCGTGGCGCGGTCGTGTTCAGCGGAGAGGCCACGGAGACGGTGGCGCGGAGTGGTGGGCCACCGGGTTCAGGGGCGGCCCGAACAGGACGGGACCCCCGGCGCGGGATGCGCCCGCCGCCCTCGGGATGACGAGCTGGAGGCCCTTGACCAGCCGGTCGGGGCTGGCGCCGATCTTCTTCTTGTTGACGTTGTAGAGCGTGCGCCAGCCACCCTGCACCTTGTACTTGCGGGCGATCGACACGAGCGTCTCGCCCGCCTTCACCACGTGGAAGGGCCCCTGGAGTCCGTACGTCCTGGAGCACTCGGGCCAGGCGCCCCAGCCCTGGACGGCCTGCACCTTCTTGGCGACCTTGATCTGCTGGGCGCGGGTGGCGAGATCGGCGCGCGGCGCGTAGGCGAGCCCTCCGAACGCGACCCAGGTGGGCTGCCAGAACTGGAGGCCGCCGTAGAAGCCGTTCCCGGTGTTGATGTGCCAGCGGCCGCCGCTCTCGCACTCGGCCAGACAGGTCCAGGGCCACTCGTCGTTCGCGCAGTCGAAGGCCCCGCGGACGGATCCGGGACCCGGGAGCGGGGGCGGTGCCGCCGTGTCCGCGGCGTTCGCGGTGCCGGGGACGAGGGCGGCCAGTACGGCGGCCACGGCGGCGGCGTACCGCACACGAGCGGTCGGCAGCCGGGACGCGGTGCGTGCGGTCGGCGGAATCCGCCTGCTCGGCATGAAGGACATCGGGCCACGCTAAGCAGCGCGTCCCGCCCACCCGACGAGCCCACGCCCGGCACGCCCGGGGCCCCACCCGGTCGGAGGACCGGGCGGGGCCCGAGGCATGTCCGCGAGGCTCGCCCGCGGTCACGCCCCACCCGGTCCGGTCCTGAGGACCGGACCGGGTCCGTGCCCGGCGCGAGGGGGAGCGTGGCTCAGATGTCGAGCCGCTGGCCGGGCACGATCAGGTCGGGATCACCGCCGATCACGGACTGGTTGGCGGCGTAGATCTTCCGCCAGGTGGTCCCGTGCCGCGCGGCGATGGCACTCAGGGTGTCGCCTTCACGGACGGTGTAGTCGCCGCGGGACGAGCCGCGGTTCACGTGGCCCGGCGTACGGGACGGCGTCTTTGCCGCTTCCCGCCTTGCCGGGACGGACTTCTGTGCCGGCTTCGAGGCCGCCTTGGCGCTCGCGGAACCCGTCGACCGCCCGGAGCCCGAGGAGCCGGGCGCGTTGCCGTAGGCGCCGGCGCGGGCAGAGCAGGTGGGCCAGGCGCCCCATCCCTGTGCGCCCTGGACCTTGGTCGCGACGGCTATCTGCGCGCTCCTGGAGGCCTTGTCGGCGGTCGGCGCGTACGCCGCGCCGCCGTAGGCGCGCCAGGTGCCGGCGGAGAACTGGAGTCCCCCGTAGTAGCCGTTGCCGGTGTTGATGTGCCAGTTGCCGCCGCTCTCGCACTGGGCGATGCGGTCCCACACTCCACTGTCGGCCGCCGTGGCGTCGCCGGTCGCGGCGAGCAGTCCGAGCGGGGCGAGCAGTGCCGCCCCGGCGAGGACCGCCGTCGTACGTGTCTTGTTCGCCGTACGAGCCTTGTGGCCGTTCTCGTGAGTGCTGTCGGCACATGCGGACATGTATTTCCCTCTCGAAACACCCGGGGTCCCCCAGGACGGGACGCGGTGACCTGCGCGTAGGACGCGGCCCTCGCGCTCCGACCCGTCCACCGGCGGCGTGCTGTGATCCGAAGCGGATCGGCCGGCGGACGTTCCCGAGCGGTGCTCGTTGCACACGGCGCAGGAATCTATGGACCCCGGCGCCCCGATATCAACCAACTCCTTGTCATTCGAGGCCAGTTAGCAGTTACCGCAAGTATCATCGATTTTCGGCCACCCACTTCATTGGGTGATTTCCGGATTTGTCGACCCGCGCCCGGTGTGATCTGTGACTTACTTCACCCAGTCAACTTCCTTAGGCCTCTTGGAAGTTGACTGGGAGTAACCAATTCCGGGGGCGTCTTCACCCTGGGCGTCGGATGGTTCGATTCCGTTCGCCCTCGGGCGTGACTCCGGCCACAGATCACCCGTTGACATCTTCATGAGCCGGGAACCCCCGATTCATGGGCCGGGAGCCACCCGGCACCGCCACGCACCGCATCCCGAGGAGCCACCGTGCCGCGCATGCTCGACGTCAGCGACGACGTACGCGCCGAGATCGGCGACGAAGAAGCCGACCGGCTGCTGGCCGGAGAGAACGCCCCCGGCAGTTACGACTGCACGTCGTGCCGCACCCCGGGCGACTCGGAACAGGAGCGGACCAGCACCGTCCTGTTCATCGGCGACGAGACCGCCGTCCTCGCCTTCGCCCACGCCACCTGCCTGCCCTCGCAGGTCGTCCAGGTCACCGAGGAACAACTCCAGGGCGCCGTCCGCTCGATCCACCCCGACGGCGCGCCCGCCGACCCCGTCCCCGAGCAGGCCGTGCTCGGTGTCACCAGCGGACTCGTCCTGATCAACGGCGAGCTGCACCCGGCACTCGTGGTCGAGCCGACAGGGCCGATCGTGCGACCGGGCTCGACCGACATCGGCGACGACTTCCTGCCCCTGCTGATCGAGCAGGGCTTCATGCCCGCGACCGAGCTGCACTCGGTGCCGCCGGTCCTGCACGGCTGGTCCGTCCTGCTCGCGGCGGGCCAGCTCCACGCCGTGCTCCAGCCGGGCACCGGCGGCGGCTCGCCCGTCGCCTGGTGGCAGGCCCACCAGGCGCTCCAGGTCACCGACGGCTGGCGCGCCGCCGCGAACAAGCTCCAGCAGGTGCTCCTGTTCGCGGCGCCGGTCGGCTCGATCGGCCGTCAGCCGCGGGAGGACCTGCTGCGCGACGCGCTCGACAAGGCGGCGGCAAACGGCAAGCTGGTCGCGGCGGCGATGCCGCTCGCCGGCATCTGAGACCGGCCGACGGGCAGGGCGGGGAACCGCGGGCGGGGCGGCCGGCATCGGCCGCCCCGGGGTGCCCGCGCGGTTCCCCGCGCCCCCGCGCGCGCCGGTCACTCCGGACCGCCCGCGAAATGACCGTTCCGGCCGCATCCGTTGGGCGGCGGGGTCGTTGGCACGTACGTGCACACCTACGACGTCCCCGGCAACCGGCCGTTCCAGCCGGTCCCCCCCTCTGGCTCCCCCCTCCGTTCGAGCAGAGAGGTGCAGGCGTCGAGTCGGGTGCTGGACTCCCATCAGGCCGGCTCATCGGCCACGCCGATCTACGACGCGCTCTACGCCGAGTGGATCAGGGCGTTCAGGACCCTGCCCGGCGACCGTCACGGCGAGGAGAACATGGGCTTCAAGGCCTTCGGGATCCTCGGGCGCGGTTCGAACTCGTTCAGCTCGTCGGGCACGTACAGCTCGTACAGCGCGGGAGCGCAGACGGCCCGGCAGATCGCCGCACAGCACGCGCACACCTCGACCACGACGTCCCCCTGGCAGCCGGGCTCCGGCCGGCACGGCGCCGGGACGCACCACATCCCGGCCGCGCTGCCGCCCGCCCCCCGCAGGGGCCTGTAGCGGCGAGGACCGTGAGCGAGGACGCGTGAGGGGCGGCTCCCCGGGGGAGCCGCCCCTCACGTTTCGCCCGTGGGCGTTACTTCTTCTTGTTCGCGCCGCGCTTCTCGCGCACCCGCACCGAGATGTGGATCGGCGTGCCCGCGAAGCCGAACTCCTCGCGCAGCCGGCGCTCGATGAAGCGGCGGTAGCCGTGCTCGATGAAGCCTGAGGCGAAGAGCACGAACCGCGGGGGCTTGGTGCCCGCCTGCGTGCCGAACAGGATGCGGGGCTGCTTGCCGCCGCGGACCGGGTGCGGGTGGGCGGCGACCAGCTCGCCGAGGAAGGCGTTCAGGCGGCCGGTCGGGACGCGGGTCTCCCAGCCGTCCAGGGCCGTCTCGATCGCCGGGACGAGCTTCTCCATGTGCCGGCCGGTGCGGGCCGAGACGTTCACCCGGGGCGCCCAGGCCACCTGGGCGAGCTCGGTCTCGATCTCCCGCTCCAGGTAGTAGCGGCGCTCCTCGTCGAGGGTGTCCCACTTGTTGAAGGCGAGGACGATGGCGCGGCCGGCGTCGACGGCCATGGTGACGATGCGCTGGTCCTGCACCGAGATGGTCTCGGACGCGTCGATCAGGATGACCGCGACCTCGGCCTTCTCGACGGCGGCGGCGGTGCGCAGCGAGGCGTAGTAGTCCGCGCCCTGCTGGAGGTGGACGCGCTTGCGGATGCCCGCCGTGTCGACGAACTTCCAGGTGATGCCGCCGAGTTCGATGAGCTCGTCGACGGGGTCACGGGTGGTGCCCGCGATCTCGTTGACGACCACGCGGTCCTCGTTCGCCACCTTGTTCAGCAGCGAGGACTTGCCGACGTTCGGGCGGCCGATGAGGGCGATGCGGCGGGGGCCGCCGACCGCGGTGCCGAAGGTCTGCGCCGGGGCCTCGGGCAGCGCCTCCAGGACGGCGTCGAGCATGTCGCCGGTGCCGCGGCCGTGCAGCGCGGAGACCGGGTGCGGCTCGCCGAGCCCGAGGGCCCAGAGGTACGAGGCGTCGGACTCGCCGCTCATGCCGTCGACCTTGTTGGCGCACAGGACGACGGGCTTGCCGGCCTTGCGGAGGAGACGTACGACCGCCTCGTCGGTGTCGGTCGCGCCGACCTTGGCGTCGACGACGAAGACGACGGCGTCGGCGGCCTCGATCGCGTACTCGGCCTGGGCGGCGACGGACGCGTCGATGCCGAGGACGTCCTGCTCCCAACCGCCGGTGTCGACGAGCTTGAAGCGGCGGCCCGCCCACTCGGCCTCGTAGGTGACGCGGTCGCGGGTGACGCCGGGCTTGTCCTCGACGACGGCCTCGCGGCGGCCGATGATGCGGTTCACCAGGGTCGACTTGCCGACGTTCGGGCGGCCGACGACGGCGAGGACGGGCAGCGGGCCGTGGCCCGCCTCCTCGATCGCGCCCTCGACGGCCTCGATGTCGAAGCCCTCTTCCGCGGCGAGCTCCATGAACTCCGCGTACTCGGCATCGCCAAGCGCCCCGTGATCGTGCTCTGCCGAGCCGTCGGGCTGGATGTGGTCGTTCATGAAGTCCGTACCTCGTCGTTCATTCGTGGTGATCGGTGGGTCACCCGCAAACCGGGTGATCCACTACTAAGTGTCGCCTAACGCCCGGCGGGGCGCCCGGCGTTTTCCCGGCGTCCGGTCAGATGTCTGGCGTTGTCCAGGTGTGCGCTGAGGTGCTTCTGGATGCGGCCGGTGGCCTCGTCCAGCGCCTGTCGCGTGCGCCGGCCGCTGCCGTCGCCCGCTTCGAAGGGGTCTCCGAAGACGACGTCGACCCTGCTGCGCAGCGGGGGCAGCGCCTTGGTCAGCCTGCTGGTCCGCTCGGAGCTTCCCAGGACCGCCACGGGGACGATCGGGGCTCCGCTGCGTACCGCGAAGTACGCGAGCCCGGCCCGCAGCGAGGCGAAGTCGCCCTCGCCCCGGGTGCCCTCGGGGAAGATCCCGAGGACTCCGCCGGACGCCAGGACGCCGAGGGCGTCCGTGATGGCGGCACGGTCGGCGATCTCCCGGTCGACCTTGAGCTGGCCGATGCCCAGCAGGAACGGGTCGAGCGGGCCGACGAACGCTTCCTTCTTGATCAGGAAGTGCGTGGGCCTGGGCGCGACGCCCATGACCATCGGCCCGTCGATGTTGTGGGAGTGGTTCACGGCCAGGATCGCCGGTCCGGTCGCGGGGACCTTCCAGGCGCCGAGCACGCGCGGCTTCCACAGCCCGTACATCAGACCGACGCCGATGCGTCGCCCGACGTCGGCGCGTCTCGCGGAGGGTGCGCTCACTTGGCGGCCCGCTTCTCCTCGACGAGGGTGACGACACACTCGATGACCTGCTGGAGCGTGAGGTCGGAGGTGTCCACCTCGACCGCGTCGTCCGCCTTGGCGAGGGGGGAGGTCTTGCGGCTGGAGTCGGCCGCGTCCCGCTTGACGAGCGCCTCGCGGGTCGCGTGTATGTCCGCGCCCTTGAGCTCACCGCTGCGCCGGGCGGCACGCGCCTCCGGGGAGGCGGTGAGGAAGATCTTCAGGTCGGCGTCGGGCAGCACGGTGGTGCCGATGTCCCGGCCCTCGACGACGATGCCGGCCGGCGCGGACGCGGCGAGCGCGCGCTGCAGCTCGGTGATGCGGGCACGCACCTCGGGCACCGCGCTGACCGCGCTGACCTTGGAGGTGACCTCCTGCGTACGGATCGGGCCGGCGACGTCGGTCCCGTCGACCGTGATGGTCGGCTCGGCCGGGTCGGTGCCGGAGACGATCTCCGGCTTGCCCGCGGCGGCGGCGATCGCGGAGGTGTCCGTGATGTCGATGTCGTTGCTGACCATCCACCACGTGATGGCGCGGTACTGCGCCCCCGTGTCCAGGTAGCTCAGACCGAGCTTCGCGGCCACGGCCTTCGAGGTGCTCGACTTGCCCGTGCCGGAGGGGCCGTCGATGGCGACAATCACAGCCGGAGCGGTACGGGCGGCGCCGTTGTCCACGGTGGGAACACCTTCCTGGTGCGGGGTGGAGGTCTCTGCGGGACGCGAGCGCGCCCCGCACAAGGTTACCGGCCCCGGAGACCCCGTATTACTGGCCCTTCCCGGGGCCCGCTCACCGGGAAGGGCGCCGGTCCTACTGGCGCAGCGCCCAGCCCCGCTCCCGCAGGGCCGCGGAGAGCACCGGCACGGCCTTCGGCTCCACCATGAGCTGCACCAGACCGGCCTGCTGACCGGTGGCGTGCTCGATGCGTACGTCCTCGATGTTGACGCCGGCCATCCCCGCGTCGGCGAAGATGCGGGCGAGCTGACCGGGCTGGTCGTCGATGAGGACGGCCACGACCTCGTAGACGCGCGGCGCGGAGCCGTGCTTGCCGGGGACGCGGACCTGGCCCGCGTTGCCGCGGCGCAGGACGTCCTCGATGCCGGAGGCGCCCTCGCGGCGCTTGGCCTCGTCGGAGGACTGCAGGGCGCGCAGGGCCTGGACGGTCTCGTCGAGGTCGGCGGAGACGTCCGCGAGGAGGTCCGCGACGGGGCCCGGGTTCGCGGAGAGGATGTCGATCCACATCCGGGGGTCGGAGGCCGCGATCCGGGTCACGTCGCGGATGCCCTGGCCGCAGAGCCGTACCGCCGTCTCCTCCGCGTGCTGCAGGCGCGCGGCGACCATGCTGGACACCAGGTGGGGCATGTGCGAGACGAGCGCCACGGCGCGGTCGTGGGCGTCCGCGTCCATGACGACGGGCACGGCACGGCAGTGCGAGACCAGTTCCAGGGCGAGGTTCAGGACCTCGGTGTCCGTGTCACGGGTCGGGGTGAGGACCCAGGGCCGGCCCTCGAAGAGGTCGCCGCTCGCGGCCAGCGGGCCGGACTTCTCGCGGCCGGACATGGGATGGGTGCCGATGTACGGGGTGAGGTCGAGGCCGAGCGCCTCCAGCTCGCGGCGGGGGCCGCCCTTGACGCTGGCGACGTCGAGATAGCCGCGGGCGAGACCGCGGCCCATGGCGTCCGCGAGGGTCGCGGCCACGTGCGCGGGCGGTGCGGCGACGATCGCGAGGTCGACCGGTCCCTCGGGTGCCTCGTCCGTGCCGGCGCCGAGCGCGGCCGCCGTACGGGCCTGCTCCGGGTCGTGGTCGGCGAGGTGGACGACGACGCCGCGGGCGGCGAGCGCGAGGGCGGCGGACGTGCCGATCAGCCCGGTTCCGATGACGAGCGCGGTCCTCACTGGGCGATGTCCTTGCGCAGTGCGCCCGCGGCGCCGAGGTAGACGTGCACGATGTCGGCGCGCGGCCGGTCGGACTCGATGTGGGCGAGGACACGGACCACCCGGGGCATCGCGCCCTCGATGTCCAGTTCCTGGGCGCAGATCAGCGGGACGTCGACGATGCCCAGCTTGCGCGCCGCCGCGGCCGGGAAGTCGCTGTGCAGATCGGGGGTCGCGGTGAACCAGATGCTGATCAGGTCGTCCGTGGTGAGCGCGTTGCGCTCCAGGATGGCGGTGAGCAGCTCGCTGACCTGCTCGTCCATGTGTCCGGCCTCGTCCCGTTCGAGTTGGACGGCGCCCCGGACCGCTCGTACCGCCACGGTGATGCTCCTCGCTGATCTGTGTGCCTGTCGTGTCACACCAGCGTAGTCAGCCCCTCGCGCGCGGGTGCGCGGCGCCCGCCTGACGAGACGCGGGGAACGCGTGGGACCGGGCCCGGGACGGCGGCCCGGCCCCGCCGGTGTCACCCGAATCGCCCCATTCCGTCACCTCTGGCGAGAACGCGTCCGTGCGCCTCTGGACGCGGGCGCGCTCGTCCGCTCTCATGGCTCATGGCAGGCGGCCCGCGCCGGGGGAGGACCGGATGAAGCGACCAGGACCCCTTCTCACCCTCCTCGCGGGGCTCGTGCTCGGTGTGTTCCTGTTGACGCTCAACGCGACGACCGGGACGAAGAGCACCTCGAATCCGTACAAGGAGGCGTCGCCGGGCGTCTCGGTGTCGGCCACCGCGCCACCGGCCTCCGCCTCTCCCCCGCAGTCGCCGTCGGCGTCGTCGACTCCGTCTCCCTCCCGCACCGCCGTGCCCAACGCCGACTACGCGGGCCGCACCGACGACGACTCCTCGGCCGTCGCGGTCTCCCTGCGGGGCGGCAGGGCGATCGCCTATTTCTGCGACGGGCACGACAAGGAGTCCTGGCTGAAGGGTGACGTCGAGGACGACGGCACCATGAAGCTCACGGGCGGGAACGGCGACGAGCTGAACGGCACCCTCCGGGACAACAAGCTGATCCGCGGCACGGCCGACGTCGGCGGGCAGCGGTACGCGTTCACCGCCGACCGGGCCGTCAAGCCGTCCGGCCTGTACCGGGCGACGGCCACCGTGCGCGGCGCGAAGATCGACGGCGGCTGGATCGTGCTGCCCGGCGGGCGGCAGGTCGGCGTCGTCGAGCGCGACGGCACGCCCTCGGCGGCGCCCGAGATCGACCCGGAGACCGGCGCCGTGACCATCGACGGCCAGAAGATCATCGCCCGTCCTGTCACCCCCTGACCTCCTCCTCCACAGGGAGCCGTTCATGACCGTGGACCCGAACGCCGCCACCCAGGGCTTCCCCTCCCCGCCGCCCGGCCACGGCCGCCCGAGCGCCGCCCGCTACCTCGTCCCGGCCCTGGTCGGCGCGGCCGTCGCGGTCGCCCTCGGCGCCTACGGCAAGGTCCACGACCCGGCGGGAACGGCGTTCAACCTCGCCGGTTTCAGCAGCGAGGGCGCCGTCAAGTCCTGGCTGGCGACGACGGCCTTCTTCTTCGCCCTCGTGCAGCTCGTGTCGGCGCTCATGCTGTACGGAAAGCTGCCGGGCCCGTCCTGGTCGGCGACGCTGCACCGGTGGTCGGGGCGCGTCGCGTTCCTGGTGGCGGTGCCGGTCGCGGTGCACTGCCTGTACGCGTTGGGCTATCAGACGTACAGCACGCGCGTCATGTGGCACTCGCTCCTGGGGTGCTTCTTCTTCGGTGCCTTCAGTGCCAAGATGCTGCTGCTCCGCTCGGAGCGCCTGCCCGGCTGGCTGCTGCCCGTCGTCGGCGGCCTCGTCTTCGCCGTGCTCACCGCACTCTGGCTGACGTCCGCCTTCTGGTTCTTCCGTACGTTCGGAGTGACGACATGACCCACCGCTCGACACGGCGCACGGTGATCCTCACCACGGGCGCGTCCGCGCTGCTCGCGGCGTGCAGCCAGTACAGCGACGGCAACGGCTCCTCGGACACGTCCCCGAAGGCGTCCAGCGGACAGCAGCTCGCCACGACCGGCGACATCCCGGTCGGCGGAGGCACCGTCTTCAAGGACCAGAAGGTCGTCGTCACCCAGCCGGCGAAGGGCGACTTCAAGGCCTTCTCGGCCGTCTGCACCCACCAGGGGTGCCTGGTGGACAAGGTGGCGAGCGGCACGATCGACTGCCCGTGCCACGGCAGCAAGTTCAGCGTCGAGGACGGGGCGGTGAAGGCCGGTCCCGCGCCGCGTCCGCTGCCCGCGGAGAAGATCACGGTGCAGGGAAACTCGATCCGGCTGGCGTGAGAGGGCCCGTACGCTCCTGGCATGCGCTCCGAGCCCCCCGTACCCCAGGCAGCCCCGACGCGGCCGGTGTCCCCGGCACCGGTGGTGCCGCCCTCGCCGTCCGACGCGTCCGCGGCGGCGGTCCCGGCGGCCGGGCTCTCGCTGGTGCGGGACCACACGGTCTACTCCTGCGTGATGGGGTCACGCGCCTTCGGGCTGGCCACGGACGACAGCGACACGGACCTGCGGGGCGTCTTCCTCGCCCCCACCGCGCTGTTCTGGCGCTTCGAGAAGCCGCCGACCCATGTGGAGGGCCCGGCGCCGGAACAGTTCAGCTGGGAACTGGAGCGGTTCTGCGCGCTCGCGCTGCGCGCCAACCCGAACATCCTGGAGTGCCTGCACTCCCCCCTGGTCGAGTACGTGGACGACTGCGGCCGTGAACTCCTCGCCCTGCGCCAGGCCTTCCTGTCCCGTCAGGCGCACGAGACGTTCACCCGCTACGCCGTGGGCCAGCGCAAGAAGCTGGAGGCCGACGTCCGCACGCACGGCGCCCCGCGCTGGAAGCACGCCATGCATCTGCTGCGCCTGCTGACGAGTTCGCGCGACCTGCTGCGCACCGGGTACCTGACGATCGACGTCGGGGAGCAGCGCGAGCCGCTGCTCGCGGTGAAGCGGGGCGAGGTGTCCTGGGGCGAGGTCGAGCGCCGGATGCTCCGGCTGGCGGCGGAGGCCGACGAGGCGGCCGACCGCAGCCCGCTCCCGCCCGAACCGGACCACGCGCGCGTGGAGGACTTCCTGATCCGGACCCGCCGCGCCTCAGCGCTCCGGGACGCCGCCGGACACCGCTAGACGGCCGGGGACCATGTCCTCGCCTCCCCCGAAGCCGTCCAGGCGGACCCTGACGACGAAGTCGTGCAGCGCGTCGAATGCGGAGGCGGTGTCCGGCAGTTCGGAGGCCTCCTGTGCCTCGTCGAGCAGGACGTGCAGCCTCTCGACGTCCTCCTCGACCCGGTCGCGCGGGATGTCCGCCGGCCCGTGCTCGCGCTCCGCCTTCGCGGCGATCAGGTCCGGGAGATACGCGGGTGAGGCGATCTGTCCGGCCAGCGTGGGCAGATCGGCCTGCACCTCGCCGCTGCGCATGAGGTGGACGCCGGTGAGCAGCACACGGAACGTGTAGAGCAGCGGCTTGAGTTCGCCGCTCTTCTCGAAGAGCCGCCACTGCGTGGCCGCGAACCCGCGGTAGTGGTGGGCGTGGTGGCGGGTGAGGACCCCGGGGGCGAGCGCGATCAGTTCACGGTGCTCCTCGCTCGTGCGCACGACCAGCGGCGACAGCAACTGCTCCAGCACATAGCCGTTGCGCCGCAGCATGAGCCGTACGAACTTGCGCAGGTCGTGGGTGACCAGGTCCATCTCGGTCCCGTCCTGGAACCACATGCGCGACCGGGTCTCCTCCGGCTCGCCCAGCCCGACGAGGGCGGCCGTCGGCAGCAGGTGGACACCGCGCAGGTCGACGTCGGAGTCGCGGGAGGGGAAGCCGTACAGGTGCGCCCCGGAGACGGTGGCGAAGAGGACGGGGTCGGGCTGTTCGCCCACCACGCTCGCGAGATCGGCGCCGGGACCGAGGACGTCTGTCATGGCTCAAGCATCCCAGAGCGCCCCCAGGGACATGAGGTCGCTGTGGTACTCGATGCGGTCGGCCCAGTCGGTCGGCCAGGCCTCGGAGCCGAGGTGGGCTCCCGCGAACGCCCCGGTCAGGCAGGCGATGGAGTCGGAGTCGCCCGAGGTGCAGGCGGCCCGGCGCAGCGCGGTGACGGGTTCGTCGACGAACATCAGGAAGCACAGCAGACCGGTGGCGAACGCCTCCTCGGCGATCCAGCCCTCGCCGGTGGCGAGGCAGGGGTCGTCCTCGGGCGACGCGGTGCGCACGGCCTGGCGGAGGTTGCCCAGGACGGCGATGCACTCGTCCCAGCCGCGGGAGATGTACACCTCGGGTGTGGCGTCGTGGGAGAAGGCCCACAGGTCGCCGAGCCAGCGGGAGTGGTAGCGGTACCGGTTCTCGTGCGCGTACGAGAGCAGCAGGCCGATCAGTTCCGCGGGCTCGGCTCCCTGGGAGAGCAGCCGGACGGTGTGCGCGGTGAGGTCCGAGGCGGCGAGCGCGGTGGGGTGGCCGTGGGTGAGGGCGGCCTGGAACTGGGCGGCGCCCGCGCGCTGTTCGTCGCTGAGGCCGCGGACGAGGCCCACGGGAGCCACGCGCATGTTGGCGCCGCAGCCCTTGGAACCGGGCTGGCTGGCCTCCTGCCAGCGGCGCTTCTCGTCCTTGAGGAGGTCGCAGGCGACGAGGCAGGTCCGGCCGGGGGCCCGGTTGTTCTCGGGCGACTGGTACCAGTTCACGAACTCCTCGCGCACCGGCCGTTCCATGCGCAGCGGGCCGAGCAGGCCGCGGTCCATGGCGGTGCGCAGTCCGTGGGCCAGCGCCAGGGTCATCTGGGTGTCGTCGGTGACGATCGCGGGCCGGGGCAGCGCCATCTGCCGCCAGGGGCCGAACTTGTCGAGTATCGCGGGCACGGAATTGAACTCGGTGGGGAACCCGAGCGCGTCTCCGAGGGCCAGGCCGATGAGCGAACCGGTGGCGGCGCGTTTGGTCAGGGTCGTGCTGGTCATCGGGGCCGTCCTTACGAGGTGGGACGCAGCAGTGGTGGATGCAGAGCCTTGGCGTCGCCCGCGCGGTAGAGGGCGGCGGGTTTGCCGCGGCCGCCGGTGAGGCGTGCGGCACCGGGGACCTGTTCGACGAATCCGGGCGTGGCGAGGACCTTGCGCCGGAAGTTGGGCCGGTCGAGCGCGGTGCCCCACACCGTCTCGTAGACGTGCTGCAACTCGCCGAGGGTGAACTCGGGCGGGCAGAAGGACGTGGCGAGGCAGGAGTACTCCAGCTTGGCGCCGACGCGTTCGTGGGCGTCGGCGAGGATCCGGTCGTGGTCGAAGGCGAGCGGGCCGAGCGCGTCGAACGGCCGCCATTCGGCCCGTGCCGCGTCGCCGCCGCCGCGCGGTTCGGGCGGGTCGGGCAGCAGGGCGGCGAACGCGACGGAGACAACCCTCATACGGGGGTCGCGGTCGGGTTCGGTGTAAGTGCGCAACTGCTCCAGGTGCAGTCCCGAGAGGTCCGACAGGCCGGTCTCCTCGGCGAGTTCACGCCGTGCCGCCGCCTCGGCGGACTCGCGGGGCAGCACGAAGCCGCCGGGCAGGGCCCAGCGGCCCGCGTACGGTTCCTGGCCCCGTTCGATCAGCAGCACCTGGAGTGCGCCCGCGCGCACGGTCAGGACGGCCAGGTCGACGGTGACGGCGAAGGGCTCGAAGGCGTATTTGTCATAGCCCTCGGGTGCCGCACCACCGGGCGTGCGGCTCTCCCCTGTCCCCACCCCGTGCCCCTTTCTTTATGGTCATCTTGACCATGGTCACTACGACTATAAAGGGAGCGGTGGCTGTCAACAAGGTTCTCGGACACGGAAGTTGCGCTCGCGTGAGCCGGGGCGGAAACACGACGGCCGGCCCCGGAGAAGCTCCGGGACCGGCCGTCGTACGAGCGGGAGGGATCAGAGACCGACCTCGGCCATGAGCATGCCGACCTCGGTGTTCGACAGGCGGCGCAGCCAGCCCGACTTCTGGTCGCCCAGGGTGATCGGGCCGAAGGAGACGCGCACCAGCTTGTCGACCGGGAATCCGGCCTCGGCGAGCATGCGGCGCACGATGTGCTTGCGGCCCTCGTGCAGGGTCACCTCGACGAGGTAGTTCTTGCCGGTCTGCTCGACGACACGGAAGTGGTCCGCCTTCGCGTACCCGTCCTCGAGCTGGATGCCGTCCTTGAGCCGCTTGCCCAGGTCACGCGGGATCGGGCCCACGATGTGCGCGAGGTAGACCTTCTTCACGCCGTACTTGGGGTGGGTCAGCCGGTGCGCCAGCTCGCCGTGGTTGGTGAGCAGGATGACACCCTCGGTCTCGGTGTCGAGCCGGCCCACGTGGAAGAGCCGCGTCTCGCGGTTCGTCACGTAGTCGCCGAGGCACTGACGGCCCTCGTTGTCCTCCATCGTGGAGACGACACCGGCGGGCTTGTTCAGCGAGAAGAACTGGTACGACTGCGTCGCGACCGTCAGGCCGTCGACCTTGATCTCGTCCTTCTCCGGGTCGACGCGCAGACCCTGCTCCAGGACGATCTCGCCGTTGACCTCGACCCTGGCCTGGTCGACCAGCTCCTCACAGGCACGCCGGGAACCGTAGCCCGCGCGCGCGAGCACCTTCTGCAGGCGCTCGCCCTCCTCCTCGGCGCCCGGGAAGGTCTTGGGCAGCTTGATCTCGGGCTTGCCCGCGTACCGGTCGCGGTTGCGCTCCTCGGCCCGGGTCTCGTACTCACGGGAGCGCGCGTTCTCGGTACGGCCGCCGCGCTGCTGGCTCTGCTTGGGGCCGCCCTTGGCTCCGCCGCGTGCCGAGGCTCCGCGCCCGGACTTCGGGCCCTCGTGCGTGCCACCGGGGCCTACGTCGTAGCGACGCTCCTCGGGACGGGGCTTGCTGGGACGCTTGGGCTGGTCGTCACGCCCCGTGCCCGAACCCGCCGCCGAGCTCCTCGGCTGGAAGCCGCCGCCCGTACCGCGCGAGCCGCCACCGCTGCCACCGCGCGAGCCGCCACCGCTCCCACCACGGGAGCCGCCACCGCTCCCACCGCGGGAGCCGCCACCGCTTCCGCCGCGCGAGCCACCGCCTCCGCCGGCCCCACGGGGCGCGCCGCTGCCACGCGAACCGCCGCTCCCGCCGGTTCCGCGCGGGTTGCCGCGCCCGCTGTTACTGCCACTGCCGCTGCCACTGCTTCGCATCAAAGTTCCGTCGTCGTCGTGTCGTCTGCGTCTGCATCCGGTGCGTCCGGATCGAACGACGGGACCCCTTCCAGCGTCTCTGCCTCGATCGCGTCCGCCTCGGGGAGGAAGGGCGCGAGCTCCGGGAGCTCGTCCAGACCTCGCAGGCCCATTCGCTCCAGGAAGTAGTTCGTCGTCGTGTACAGGATCGCACCTGTTTCGGGTTCCGTGCCCGCCTCCTCGACCAGACCGCGCTGGAGGAGGGTCCGCATCACGCCGTCACAGTTGACTCCGCGGACCGCGGAGACCCGGGACCGGCTCACCGGCTGGCGGTACGCGACGACCGCCAGAGTCTCCAGGGCCGCCTGGGTGAGCCGGGCCTGCTGGCCGTCCAGGACGAAGCGTTCGACGGCGCTCGCGTAGGCGGGACGCGAGTAGAAGCGCCAGCCGCCCGCGATCAGCCTGAGCTCGAATCCGCGGCCCTGGACGGTGTACTCGTCGGCCAGCGCGCGCAGCGCGTCCGCGACCTGCCGCCGGGGCCGCTCCAGGATCTTGGCGAGGTGCTCCTCGGTGGCCGGCTCGTCCACGACCATCAGGACGGCCTCCAGGGCGGCCCCGAGATCGAGGTCGGCGACGGTGGGCGGCCCCGCGGGGGTGCCGGTGGTCTCCTCGCTCACGCCTTCTCCTTCTTGGTCCCGCGCCCCGCCCCGTCGTCCGCCTTCTTGGTCCCGCGCCCCGCCTCGTCGTCCGCCTTCTTGGTCCCGCGCCCCGCCTCGTCGTCCGCGGTCTCCGCCGGCCGGTCGAACTCGTCGGTCACCCGGGGCGTCTCTTGGCCCTCCCCGCCCGTCCAGCGCACCATGAGGTCCCCGAGGGCCTCCTCCTGGTCCAGGGCGACGGCCTTCTCCCGGTAGAGCTCCAGCAGGGCCAGGAAGCGGGCGACCACGGTGAGGGTGTCGTCGGTGTCCTCGACGAGCGAGCGGAAGCTGGCCTCACCGAGTTCCCGGAGCCGCGCCACCACGATCCCGGCCTGCTCCTGCACGCTGACGAGCGGCGCGTGGATGTGGTCGACGTACACCTGGGGCTTGGGCTTCGGCTGCATCGCCTTCACGGCGAGCCGCGCGAAGCCCTCGGGACCGATGCTGATGACGACCTCGGGCAGCAGCTCGGCGTACTGCGCCTCCAGGCCGACGGTACGGGGGTAGCGGCGGGCCTCCTCCGCCAGGCGCGTGTTGAAGATGTCCGCGATCTGTTTGTACGCGCGGTACTGGAGCAGCCGCGCGAACAGCAGGTCCCGGGCCTCCAGCAGAGCCAGGTCGCCCTCGTCCTCGACCTGGGCGGAGGGCAGCAGCCGGGCCGCCTTCAGGTCGAGGAGGGTCGCCGCGACGACGAGGAACTCGGTCGTCTGGTCGAGATCCCAGTCCGGGCCCATCGCGCGGATGTGTGCCATGAACTCGTCGGTGACCTTGGACAGCGCCACTTCGGTGACATCGAGCTTGTGCTTGGAGATGAGCTGGAGCAGCAGATCGAAGGGCCCCTCGAAATTCGAGAGCCGCACCTTGAAGACCCCGTCCCCTCCCCCGTCCCCGGCGGGGGCTCCGGGCGTCCCGGAGGGCTCGGCCGGGGCGTCTCGCGGATCGGGGGGCTCCGTGGATGCCGGGGGCGCCTCGGTCGTCGCTCCGGCCGCCATCGACCGCTCTCCCGGCTCGTCCGGCGGCGCGAGCGGCTCGTCCGGCGGCGCGGGCGGCTCGTCTGGCGGCGCGAGCGGCTCGTCCGGCGGCGCGGGCGGCTCGTCCGGCGGCTCGGCGGGGCCTCCTGGCGTCCCGGAGGGCTCGGCCGCGGTACCCGGCCCCGCCGGCCCCCCGGCGCCCTCACGGGGCGCCTGGGAGGGCTCACGGGGGCTCTTCGGGGGTTCGGCCGACGGGCCGGGCGGCGGTTCGACGGGCGGGGCGATCGTGGGGCCGGCCGGTGTGCCGGTCGGCTCGGGCGGTGCCTCGACCGGTCCTGGCGCGCTGCCGGGACCGCGCCCCAGTGCACGCCGACGGCCGCCGGGGGCGGCTGACGGAGGCGGGACGTTCGAGGTCATAGCCGTCGAAGGCTATCTCTACCGCCCGCGCAGGCGCCGTACGAGAATGCTCGCGTCCCCGCGGGACTCCAGGTCCGCCAGGACCACGGCGACCGCCTCACGGACGATCCGCCCGCGGTCGACGGCGAGACCGTGTTCACCGCGGAGCACCAGACGCGCGTGTTCGAGGTCCATCAGCTCCTCCGCGGACACGTACACGGTGATCTTCTCGTCGTGCCGCTCCCGCCCACTGGGCCGGCGGTTCGCCCCGCGCCCCCGCTTGCGGGACGACTGCACGGACGTGGAGGGAGCGCCAGAACCTTCCTGCGCCGGCCGGCCGCGCACCGAACGGTCCGGCGCGCCGCCCCGGCTGCGCGACTCCCCCGCGTCGGACGGCTCGGCGTCGGTGGCGACGTGTTCGTCGCCCTCGCCGTCACCGCCCTGGACGGGCACCGACTGGGGCGCGTCCTCCCCGGCCGCCGCGTCGCTCTCGCCGGCCGGGGCCGGCACGCGGGCCTCGCCGTTGGTCCGGCGCGTGGGGGTGGACGACTGGAGTGCCATGCCCCCGGTGGTACGGAACAGTTCGTCGGCCCCCGGCAGACTCACTCGGCGTGACACCGGGCGAGCACCTCCCTGGCGAGCTGGCGATAGGCGGCGGCCCCGACGGAGTTGGAGGCGTACGTGGTGATCGGCTCACCGGCGACCGTGGTCTCCGGGAAGCGGACGGTCCGGCCGATCACGGTGTGGTAGACGTGCTCGTCGAAGGCCTCGACCACGCGCGCGAGCACCTCACGGCTGTGCACCGTGCGGGAGTCGTACATCGTGGCGAGGATGCCGTCGAGCTCCAGCTCGGGGTTGAGCCGTTCCTGGACCTTCTCGATCGTCTCGGTGAGCAGCGCGACACCGCGCAGCGCGAAGAACTCGCACTCCAGCGGCACGATCACCTTGTGGGCCGCCGTCAGCGCGTTCACGGTGAGCAGGCCGAGCGAGGGCTGACAGTCGATCACGATGTAGTCGTAGTCGGCCATCAGCGGCTTCAGGGCGCGCTGCAGCGTGGACTCGCGCGCGACCTCGCTCACGAGCTGCACCTCGGCGGCGGACAGGTCGATGTTGCTGGGCAGCAGGTCCATGTTCGGGACCGCCGTCTTCAGGAGCACCTCGTCGGCCGCCATGCCCCGCTCCATGAGCAGGTTGTAGACGGTGAGGTCGAGCTCCATCGGGTTGACGCCGAGTCCCACGGACAGCGCGCCCTGCGGGTCGAAGTCGACGAGCAGCACCCGGCGTCCGTACTCCGCGAGCGCGGCACCCAGGTTGATGGTCGACGTGGTCTTGCCCACGCCGCCCTTCTGGTTGCACATTGCGATGATCGTCGCGGGGCCGTGACTGGTCAACGGACCCGGGATCGGGAAGTAGGGCAGCGGGCGCCCTGTCGGGCCGATGCGCTCACGGCGCTGACGGGCCGCGTCGGGCGCGAGCGTCGCCGCGTACTCCGGATCGGGCTCGTACTCGGCGTCGGGGTCGTAGAAGTGCCCCTCGGGCAGTTCGTCGTAGTCGGCGAAGTGGGTGTGGTTCCCGCCACTTCCGTTGCCGGCCATGGCGTTCACGTGATGGCCATCCATGCTCGGGTGTGCTGTCTGAGTCATCCGGGGACTCTGGTGGGCTGCGAAGGTGCGGACAGCGACGGAACCGACAGCCTCGAGCCCCGTGGGGCTCTGGCCCCGCGCCGGCATTCCTGGTTGACCACCCCCGGGAGTAAATGTCGACTCATTCACAAGTCGTCTTACCTCCTTGGTGACCAGGGAACTTCTCGATAGGTCAGCGTGGCACCATGCCGACGATTGGCGACTCTATGGCGTGTCACCGCTCCGCAGCAACACAATCCGCCGGACCCGACCCGATGTGTCGGCAACCGAACACCCCTCTGTCAAGGGCGTAAGGCCGTCGCACGGCAGGTTTCACCGGTGTGCGAATCGGTTGAAGAGTTACGTTCGTGCCGAGTTGAACGAGTGTCGCAAAGTGAGCCGACACACACCCGGCCGGACCCTGTCGTGCAAGGTCCGGCCGGGTGAGCGATGTTGACGACCGTGTTGACGTATCGCCTTTTGTCGACGCCGAGTCGACCGAAAATGTCGACTAATGGAGCCATCGGCAAACTCAGCCGAGCAGGCTCTCCAGTGCGACGTGCTCCAGTCCGTGCGCCTCGGCGACCTCGCGGTAAACAACCTTGCCGTCATGGGTGTTGAGACCCTTGGCCAGCGCGTTGTCACGGCGCAGCGCCTCGGTCCAGCCCCGGTTCGCGAGCTCGACGATGTACGGCAGCGTGGCGTTCGTCAGCGCGTACGTCGAGGTGTTGGGGACCGCGCCGGGCATGTTGGCGACGCAGTAGAAGACCGAGTTGTGGACCGGGAAGGTCGGCTCGGCGTGCGTGGTGGGGCGCGAGTCCTCGAAGCAGCCGCCCTGGTCGATCGCGATGTCGACGAGGACACTGCCCGGCTTCATCCGGGAGACGAGCTCGTTGGTGACCAGCTTCGGCGCCTTGGCGCCGGGGATCAGCACGGCACCGATCACGAGGTCGGCCTCGAGGCAGGCCTTCTCCAGCTCGAAGGAGTTGGACATGACGGCCTTGACCTTCGTGCCGAAGATCTTGTCGGCCTCGCGCAGCTTGTTGATGTCGCGGTCGAGCAGCGTCACCTCGAAGCCCATGCCGATGGCGATCTGCGCGGCGTTCCAGCCGGAGACACCGCCGCCGATCACGACGGCCTTGGCCGGCAGTACGCCCGGGACACCGCCGGGCAGGACACCGCGGCCGCCGTTTGCGCGCATCAGGTGGTAGGCGCCGACCTGCGGGGCGAGGCGGCCCGCGACCTCGGACATCGGGGCGAGCAGCGGCAGGGCGCGGCTGGGCAGCTCGACGGTCTCGTAGGCGATCGCCGTGGTGCCGGACTCCAGGAGCGCGTCCGTGCACTCCCGGGAAGCGGCCAGGTGCAGGTAGGTGAAGAGCGTCTGGTCCTTGCGGAGGCGGTGGTACTCCTCCGCGATGGGCTCCTTGACCTTCAGCAGCAGGTCGGCGGTGGCCCAGACCTCGTCGGCAGTGGGCAGGATCCGCGCGCCGGCGGAGACGTACTCCTCGTCCGTGATCGAGGAGCCGACACCGGCGCTCTGCTCGACGAAGACCTGGTGGCCGTGGCGCACGAGCTCGTGCACACCGGCGGGGGTGATGGCCACCCGGAACTCGTTGTTCTTGACCTCGCGGGGGATGCCGACCTTCACGTCGATCACGGTCCTTGACTCAGAGGGCTCTGGGGGATGCATGCCGAGGCGATGCAAGCCAGGCAATGCATGTCATACCCGACGTACGGGAGCACACCGGGAGACACCACGGAAGAACGCGGCGGAGCCAGTCTAATGAAGGGATTCCCTCTGTCTAGCCTTTCAATGCATCAATCTTCAGCGGATGCACTGCGGATTTCGTAGGCATTACCGTCGCGTTCCGAGCCGGATGTGCTCTCCGGGAGCTCCTCTCCCAGCATGCGCTCGGCCGCCGCTCGGTGCAGCCGGGCGGCCGCGGGGTCGCCGAGCCGCTCCAGGGTGTCGGCCAGCCTGACCTGAAGCGCGGCCTGCAGGCGTACGTCGTCCGCGCGGCGCGCCCACTCCACGGCCTCCTGGCAGGTGCGCAACGACTCCTCGGGCCGTCCGGCGTACTCCTGGACCCGGGCCATCTCGCTCAACGCCCTTGCCTGGGAGGCGACATCACCGTTCTTGCGGTGCCAGGCGACCGCGGCGCGCCAGTTGACCTGAGCCTCGCCGTAGCGGCCCGCGTAGGTGTGCGCGGTGGCGATGCGCCCGTACAGCCGGGCGGCGTCCACGCGCTCGTCCCGCGCGAGCCGCTGGGCGAGCGCCCTGCCGTACCAGTCGGCGGCCCGGTCGTGGTCCCCGAGTTCCTGGTGGGCACCGCCTACGGATTCCATCGCGCGGCCGGTCGCGTACGGGTCGTTCGCCTCGCGTCCGGCGTCGAGCGCGGCCCGGTAGCGGGCGAGGGCGTCGGTCTTCCGGCCGGTCTGCGCGTCCAGGTCGGCGAGATTGAGCAGCGCCGCCGCCTTCTCGCGGGGCAGGTTCCGGCGTTCGGCGACGTCCAGGACGAGCCGGTGGACGCCGTACAGATCGGGTGCCGCGGCCCGGGTGCCGAAATGAGCCGCCATCGCCCGCACCAGGGCGGCCATCAGCCGCCGGGCGAGGGTGTCCAGCTCCCCGTCGGCGACCGCCAGCCGGGCAGAGGCGAGCAGCGCCGGCCGGCGCACGCGCAGCCAGTCCTCGGCCGCCCGGGGACTGGCGAACCGCAGGGCGCGCGGCATGCCGGCGAGCTTCTCCCGGGCGGGCGAGCTGTCGGTCTCGGTGATGGCGCGGCAGGACACCAGGAGCCGTACGGTCCGCTCCAGCATCCGGGCGCGGGCGAGCTGCACCTCGGCGGGCCGGTCATGGGTGTCGACGAGCGCGCGGAGCAGCGGATGGAGGCAGCCGGGGACCTCGTACTGCGGCAGCGGCGAGGGGACCGCCCGCACCAGGCCGAGGCCGACGAACTCGTCCAGCGCGGTATGCGCCGCCTGGACCGAGCAGCCGGCCAGCGCGGAGGCGGTGTGCGGGTCGACGAGGCCCGCGGGGGCGAGCGACAGCAGTCGCAGTATCCGCGCGGCGGTGCCCGGCAGGGAGGTGTACGCGAGCCGGAGGACGCGTTCCAGCGGTGTGCCGTCCTCGCCCTCGGTGCGCAGGTGCTTGGCGAGGTCGGCGACGGCGGAGGCGGGACGCGCGGCGAGCCAGCCGCCGGCCAGCACCAGGGCGGTGGGCTGACCCGCGCACAGTTCGACCAGCCCTTCGGCGGCGAGCGGGTCGACGGTGATGCGCACCGAGCCGGTGAAGTGGTCGAGGAGTTCGAGGGCGGACTTGGTGTCCAGGCCGCCCAGGGTGCAGGGGCGGACGTCCACGATGCCGGTCAGCGGCCCGCCGGAGACGGCGATCACCAGGCAGTCCGGGGAGTCGGGCAGCAGCGCGTCGACCTGCTCGGCGTCGGCCGCGTCGTCGAGCAGGAGCACCGCCCGGCGGACCGCGAGGGCCTCGCGCAGCCGCTCGCCGAGGTCGTCGGCGCCGGCTCCGGGGGGTGCGGTCAGGCCGAGGGCGGTGAGCAGCTCGCGCGCGGTGGCCTCGGTGGGCACCCGTGTGCCGTCGGGTTCGGTGAGCCGGGCCCGCAGGAGGCCGTCGGGGTAACTCTCGGCGACCTGCTCGGCGAGCCGGCCGGCGAGCGCGCTGCGGCCGGAGCCGGGCTTGCCGGCAATGAGGAGAACCCGGGCCCGCGGCGCCTTGCGGCCGGCGATGGTGTCGAGGCCCGCGCGCTCGATGTCCGCCCGGAGTTCCTTCAACTCTCTTGTACGGCCCAGGAACTGACTCTCCGTAGGGGGGGACCCGGCAGCCGGGGGCTGCCCCTGGGACGACACCTTGGTGCCGCCGTCGTCCACCACCTGATCCGCCACGGGCCACGCTCCCGTTCCACCGCACGCGCAAGCCCGCCGGGACTCCGGTACGGGCGTTTTCCAGAGCCTAGTTCACGCTCTGCGACGATCCGTGCGGAGCGCGACGACGGCATCCCCCGATCGGATCAGGCGATCGTAGGACCGGCATCCCCGGATGGGCGTACCCGGTTCCCCGGACGGGCGTAGCCGGACTCCTCGCGCTGGCGTGGCCGGACTCCTCGGACGGGCGTACCCGGCCCGTCCGAGGCGGGTTCCGGGTCGGCGCTCCGCCTTCCCGGAGGCGGAGCTCAGGCCTCGAAGGGGCGGGCGGGCCAGGGTGCGTCGGCCGGGCGCAGGGCCGCGAGTCCGTCGCCCTGCCGTGCGGCGAGAAGCGAGAGAACGCCCACGACCAGGCAGTTGTTGTGCAGGTCGCCGGCGAGCACACCGCCGACGAGTTCACCGAGGGGGACGCGGGCCAGCTCCATGTCGGCCTCCTCGTCCTCGACCTCGAACCGCTCGCCCTCCGCCTGGGAGAGGTCGGTGGCCAGGAAGATGCGGATGGCCTCGTCGCAGCCGCCGGGAGTGGTGTACACGTCGGTCAGCACCCGCCAGGTCTCCGCCTTGACGTGCGCCTCCTCGTAGAGCTCGCGCCGGGCGGCGTGCAGCGGGTTCTCGCCGGGGATGTCGAGCAGGCCCGCCGGGATCTCCCACAGCTTGTGGCGCACGGGGTGGCGGTACTGGCGCAGGACGAGGACCCGGTCCTCCTCGTCCAGGGCGAGCACGGCCACGGAGCCCGGGTGGACCTGGTAGTCCCGGCGGACGACGGATCCGTCGGGCATGACCACGTCGTCGGTGCGCACCGAGGTCTTGTTGCCCTTGAAGGGGGTCTCGGTCGCCCGGACCTCCCACTCCTCGGGGGTGTCCTTGATCGTCATGGCCTGTCCTCCCACACGCAAAAGAGTCCGGTCCCGTGACGGAACCGGGGCACGCGCCCGCGGGAACTCCCGCGGACCCGCACCCCGGTCACCGTACAACCCGGTGTTACTTGGCCCTACTTGCCCGTCTTGCGCGCCACCGCGGCCTTGACCAGGCCCGCGAAGAGCGGGTGCGGCCGGGTCGGGCGGGAGCGCAGCTCGGGGTGCGCCTGCGTCGCGACCAGGTACGGGTGGACGTCGCGCGGGTACTCGACGTACTCGACGAGCTTGCCGTCCGGGGAGGTGCCGGAGAACTGCAGACCGGCCTTCTTCTCCAGCTCGGCGCGGTAGGCGTTGTTCACCTCGTAGCGGTGGCGGTGGCGCTCCTCGACGTACTCCTTGCCGTCGTACACCTCGCGCACGATCGAGCCCTCGGCGAGCTTGGCCGGGTACATGCCCAGACGCATGGTGCCGCCCATGTCGCCCTCGCCCGCCACGATGTCGAGCTGCTCGGCCATCGTGGAGATGACCGGGTGGCCGGTGCCGGAGTCGAACTCGGTGGAGTTGGCGTCGGGGATGTCGGCCAGGTTCCGCGCGGCCTCGATCACGATGCACTGCAGGCCGAGGCACAGGCCCAGCAGCGGGATGCGGTTCTCGCGGGCGTACTGGATCGCGCCGACCTTGCCGGACACACCGCGGTCGCCGAAGCCGCCGGGGATGCAGATCGCGTCGACGTCGCCGAGCTGCTTGGCCGCGCCCGCGGGGGTCTTGCAGTCGTCCGAGGTGACCCACTTGATCTTGACGCGGGCCTTGTTGGCGAACCCGCCGGCGCGCAGCGCCTCGGTGACCGAGAGGTAGGCGTCGGGCAGGTCGATGTACTTGCCGACGAGCGCCATGGTGATCTCGTGGACCGGGTTGTGGACGCGGTCGAGCAGGTCGTCCCAGGTCGCCCAGTCCACGTCACGGAACGGCAGGTCCAGCTTGCGGACGACGTAGGCGTCCAGGCCCTCGGTGTGCAGGACCTTCGGGATGTCGTAGATCGACGGGGCGTCGATCGCCGCGACCACGGCGGCCTCGTCCACGTCGCACATCAGCGAGATCTTGCGCTTGATGGCGGTGGGGACCTCGCGGTCCGCCCGCAGCACGATCGCGTCCGGCTGGATACCGATGTTGCGCAGCGCCGCGACCGAGTGCTGCGTCGGCTTGGTCTTCAGCTCGCCGGACGGGCCGATGTAGGGCAGGAGCGAGATGTGCACGACGAACACGTTGTCGCGGCCGACCTCGTGACGGACCTGGCGGACCGTCTCCAGGAAGGGCAGCGACTCGATGTCGCCGACCGTGCCGCCGACCTCGGTGATGACGACGTCGACGTCGTCGGCCGCCATGCGGCGGATGCGGTGCTTGATCTCGTTGGTGATGTGCGGGATGACCTGCACGGTGTCACCGAGGTACTCGCCGCGCCGCTCCTTGGCGATGACGGTGGAGTACACCTGACCGGTGGTCACGTTGGCCGAGCCGTCCAGGTCCACGTCGAGGAAGCGCTCGTAGTGCCCGATGTCCAGGTCCGTCTCGGCGCCGTCGTTGGTGACGAACACCTCGCCGTGCTGGAACGGGTTCATGGTGCCCGGGTCGACGTTCAGGTACGGGTCGAGCTTCTGCATGGTGACGCGCAGACCCCGCGCCTTGAGCAGCGCGCCCAGGCTGGAGGCGGTCAGTCCCTTGCCGAGGGACGAAGCGACACCCCCGGTGACGAAGATGTGCTTGGTCGTCGTGGCTGTGCTGTTTCGAAAAGCACTGGGCGGCATGGCCAAGAGGGGGCTCCCGTGGTCGGTCTGGGGTGCGTGCCGGCGTGGGGCCCGGAGATTTCCGGGGGTTGCCGTCGCTGCGGTTCGGGGGTTTCTTGCCCACCGGTCCACGGGCTACCAGGGTATCAGCGACCGGACGAGGCCGCTTCCGGCCACGCTCCGCGCACGCCCGGACACCCGGTCGGGTACACCCGGGCACCCGGCCGGGCACACACCTCACACACCACTCACTCGATCGGCGCAGCCGGGTTGTCCGGAGCGGCACGCGGATCTTCCACGTGCGTCGTATCCTGCTCGGACACTCGCTGCCGAGCCCCTCCGGCACACGGCACCATCCCGCACGTAACCGGAACAAAGAGGGCCTGTCAGTTCGTTTCGAAACGACAATCGCATCGCCCATCGCACCGACAACCGGCGTTTCGCAGCGACGCACGGCGGACGTCCCCCATCATCGACGTTCCGCAGTTACCGACCCCCATTGCCTACTGTTTTGCAGTACCTACGTTCCCTTTGACCGCAAGAGCGACCGCCCCGCGCAGGGGCGCCGTGGCCGTTCGACTGGAGATGCACGTGGCCGGGCGCATCGAGGACTACGCACTCATCGGAGACATGCAGACAGCCGCGCTGGTCTGCCGGGACGGCACAGTCGACTGGCTGTGCCTGCCCCGCTTCGACTCCCATGCCATCTTCGCGGGACTGCTCGGCACGGAGGATCACGGCTTCTGGCGACTCGGTCCCGCGCACGCCGCCGACGCGCGGCCGCCCGCGGCCTCGCGCCGCCGGTACCGCGGCGACTCGCTGATCCTCGAGTCCGAGTGGGACACACCGCGGGGCACGGTCCGGGTGACCGATTTCATGCCGCCGCGTGACGGCGCGCCCCAGCTCATCCGCATCGTCGAGGGCGTCAGCGGCCGGGTGCCGATGCGCTCCGCGCTGCGCATGCGGTTCTCCTACGGCCGCGTCGTGCCCTGGGTGCGCCGGCACGAGGGGCGCACGGTCGCGGTCGCCGGACCCGACTCGGTCTGGTTCGACACGGACTGTCAGACGTACGGCAAGGACCTGACCACCTACGCCGACTTCACCGTGGCGCCGGGCGAGCGCATCGCCTTCACCGTGTCGTGGGAGCCCTCGCACAAGCAGCCCCCGCCGCTGCCCGAGCCGGAGCAGTCGCTGGAGGCCACCGAGGAGTTCTGGCGCGACTGGGTCGACCAGTGCACGTACCACGGCCCCTACCGCGAGGCCGTCGTCCGCTCCCTGATCACGCTGAAGGCCCTCACGTACGCGCCCACGGGCGGCATCGTCGCCGCGCCCACCACCTCCCTCCCGGAGGAGATCGGCGGCGTACGCAACTGGGACTACCGCTACACCTGGCTGCGCGACGCGGCCATCACCCTCTCCTCGCTGCTGCGCACCGGCTACCGCGAGGAGGCCCGCGCCTGGCGCGAGTGGCTGCTGCGCGCGGTCGCCGGCGACCCGGAGAACCTTCAGATCATGTACGGCATCGCGGGCGAACGGGAGTTGGGCGAGGCCGAGCTCGACTGGCTTCCCGGGTACGAGAATTCGGCGCCGGTCCGGGTCGGCAACGGCGCCGCGCACCAGCTCCAGCTCGACGTCTACGGCGAGGTCACCGAGGCCCTGCACCTGGCCCACATGACGGGCCTGTCCCGCAACGACTACGCCTCGCTCCTGCAGTTGAAGCTGATCCGCTACCTGGAGACCCACTGGGACCAGCCGGACGAGGGCATCTGGGAAGTCCGGGGACCGCGGCGGCACTTCGTGCACTCCAAGGTGATGGCCTGGGTCGCCGTCGACCGCACCATCAAGCTCATCGAGTCCGGGGACGCGCACGGCCCCCTGGAGAAATGGCGCGAACTGCGCGACGACATCCACCGGGACGTGTGCGAGAAGGGCTACGACCAGGAGCGGAACACCTTCACGCAGTCCTACGGCTCGAAGGAGCTCGACGCCTCGCTGCTGCTCATCCCGCAGATGGGCTTCCTGCCGCCGGACGACAAGCGGGTGATCGGCACCATCGAGGCGATCCAGCGCGAGCTGTCCACCTCCGACGGCTTCATCCTGCGCTACCCGACCTCCGGCGCACACGCGGGCGTGGACGGTCTGGAGGGCGACGAGGGCGCCTTCCTCGCCTGCTCGTTCTGGATGGCCGACGACCTCGCGATGATCGGCCGGGTCGACGAGGCCCGCAAGCTCTTCGAGCGCCTGCTGGCCCTGCGCAACGACCTCGGTCTGCTGGCCGAGGAGTGGGACCCGCGCCTCCAGCGCCAGGTCGGGAACTTCCCGCAGGCCTTCAGCCACGTTCCCCTCATCGACACGGCCCTGCGGCTGACGGCGAGCGGGGCGTACGGCGGCTGAACCGCACCACGGCGGGCGCGCCCGGGGGCTTCCCCGACGCACCACGCGGGCGCGCCGGGGCCTCCCCGACGCGCCCGATGCGCCGCGCCCGCCTAGCCTGGAAGAAGTTCTGTCCCCTCATGGAAGGGGGCGGCTCCCATGGCTCCCCTTTCGAAGGCCGGCGCGGCACTGACCGCATTCCGCGCGGGTCTCTCCGGTGATGTGGTCACCCCTGACGATCCCGGGTACGACGAGGCCCGGACGATCTTCAACGCGATGATCGACCGGCGGCCCGCCGTGATCGCGCGATGCGAGGGCGAGGCCGACGTGACACGCGCGGTGCGCTTCGCGCGGGAGCTGGATCTGCCGATCGCCGTACGCGGGGGCGGTCACAGCGTCTCCGGCATGTCGCTCAACGACGGCGGTCTCGTCATCGATCTCAGCCGCATGCACGCGGTCACCGTCCACCCCGGGTCCGAGACGGTCCGGGTCGAGGGCGGAGCACTCATGAGCCATCTCGACCGGGCGACCCAGCCGTACGGCCTCGCGACCACCGGCGGCCGTGTCTCGACGACCGGCGTCGGCGGCTTCGTCCTCGGCGGCGGCAGCGGCTGGCTGGACCGGTCGATGGGCCTCGCCGTGGACAATCTGCTGGGCGTCGAGCTGGTGACCGCCGACGGCTCGCCGGTACGCGCCACCGACCAGGAGAACCCGGAGCTGTTCTGGGCCCTGCACGGCGGCGGCGGGAACTTCGGCGTCGCCACCGCGCTCACCCTCAAGCTCCACCCGCTGCCCGAGTTCTCGATCGCCCTGGTGATGTACCTGCCGGAGGCCGGCCCCGACGTCGTGCGCGTCTACCGCGAGATCATCGAGAACGGGCCGCGGGAGGCGGGCGGCGGCGTCCTCTACCTGACCGCCCCGCCCGAGGAGTTCATGCCCGGGCATCTGGTCGGCAAGCGGCTGTGCGGCGCCCTCGTGGCGTACGCGGGCGGCGAGGAGGACATGCGCAAGGTCGCGCAGCCGCTGCTGGCGCTGCCGCACGAGGTCGAGATCGTCACCGCCCTGCCCTACCCCGACTTCAATTCCATGCTCGACGACCCGCCCGGCTTGCGGAACTACTGGTCGGCGCAATACGTCACCGGCGCGCCCGACGACTTCGTGGACGTCTTCTGCGCCCTCGGCGAGGCCATGCCCGTCCCCACCGGCACCCAGCACGTGCTGTTCCCGCAGGGCGGCGCCATCGCCGCCGGACCGTCCCGGTTCCCGGTCCCCTACCGCGACGCGCCGTGGGCCGTGCACCCCTTCGGGATCTGGGAGGACCCGGCCGACGACGAGCGGTGCGTCGCCTGGGTCAGGAAGGTCCGCGAGGACGTCCGGCCGTGGAGCACCGGCGCGGTCTACCTGAACTTCATCGGGGACGAGGGCACGGACCGCGTCACGGCCGGTCTCGGCGAGGACAACCTCCGGCGGCTGGCCGCGGTGAAGGCCGAGTACGACCCGGACAACGTCTTCCGCTTCAACCACAACATCGCCCCGGTCCCGGCCGCCGCCTGACCTCGGCACTCACCCCGGACACCGCCCGCGGCGGCTCCGGCCGCCGTCCGTCACGGCCCGGAGATGCCCCCGGAAGCCGTCCGCGGGTAGCGTCCGCTCCATGGACAGCCGTTACGACACCCAGGGCGCCGGAATCACCGTGCAGCGGGCTCTTGAGCTGCCCGGACTGCGCGGCGGGCTGCCGGAGATCATCGCGGGGGCCGACCGGCTGCACCGGACCGTGCGCTGGGTGCACGCGGGCGAGGTCCCGAACATCGCCTCGCTGCTCAAGGGCGGCGAGCTGCTGCTGACCACGGGCTACGGTCTCGGCACCCGCCCCGCCGACCAGCGCGCGTTCGTCCGCACGCTCGCCGAGCGCGGGATCGCGGCGCTCGTCGTGGAACTCGGCCCGCGCTTCACCCGGCTGCCCGCCGCGCTCGTGGAGACGGCGCGCTCCACCGGTCTGCCGCTGGTCCAGTTGCACCGCGAGGTGCCCTTCGTGACGGTCACGGAGGAGATCCACACCGAGATCGTCAACGGCCACTACGCGCTGCTCCAGCAGGCCGAGGAAGTGCACCGGCGGTGCACCGAGGCCCTGCTCGGCGGCGGCGGGGTACCCCAGGTCCTGCGCATTCTGGCCGACTTCAGCGGCAACCCGGTCTTCCTGGAGACGGCCGACGGACAGCTCCTGTACGCCGCCGGGGCCGGCTCCACGGGCGCCGATCCCCTCCAGGTCTGGGAGGGGCTGCGCGGCCAGCACAAGGAGGAGCCGCCCGCGGGGACCACCCTGGTGGACGTGCCCGGCGGCGGCCCCGGCACCGGCTCCGTACGGGCCCGTCTGGTGCTGCTGCCCGTCGGCGCGCCGGTCGCCCCGGTCCACCGGATCGCCGCGGAGCGGGCCGCCGGCATCCTGGCGGTCGTGCTGATGCAGGCCCGCCAGGAGGAGGAACTGGCGGCGCGGGGGCGCGGCGACTTCCTTACCGACCTCGCCGAGGGCCGTATCGAGGCCGAGGACGCGCCGGCGCAGGCCCGCGTCCTCGGGTTCAAGCCCGGCGCCGGTCCGCTCCTGCCGGTCGTGATGCGGCTGGCCGACGGCCTCGCGCCAGGCGGCGGCTGGGCGGTGCTGGCCCGCGCCGTCGCGGAGGAGCTGGCCTCGGTGGGCGTCCCGGTCCTGCTGGGCGTCCGTCCCGTCGAGGGCCGGGTCCCGCTGCTGCTCGGCCTGCGCTCGGAGTCGGAGCGGGCGGCCGTCGCGGACCGTGTCGCGGCCGCGCTGCGCGCCGGGGTGGAACGGGCCGGCATGCAGCGGCCCGGGGCACAGCCGCCCGTGGTGGTCGTCGGGGTCGCCGGGGGCTGGGCGGCCGCGTCGGCGGGCCTGCGGCACGCGGCGGAGACGGCGACGGCCGCGCAGGGCCTGTCCGACCGGCCCTGGTACGACGCGCGCCGGCTGGACATCGACCTGCTGCTCTGGCGACTGCGCGAGCATCCCGACCTGGCCGCGTTCGTGGAGCGCGCGATCGGTCCGCTCCGCGATCACGACGTCCGCTCGAAGCCGCCTCTTCTGCCCACCCTGCAGACGTACTTGGCGCACGCGGGCCGCAAGGCGGAGACCGCCCGCGAACTGCATCTCAACCGGCAGACCCTGTACAACCGCCTCGCCAGGATCGGTGAGTTGCTGGGCATGGACCTGGACGACCCGCAGACCGTACTGGCGTTGAGCCTGGCGCTGCGGGCCCGCAGGCATGTTCCCTGAAGGCCGCCCGCCGCTTCGGCGCCGGTCAGGCCAGCGGCCGGAACCGGGTGAACTCGTCGTAGACGCTGAGCACTTGGGCGACCGTCTCGTCCTCGGTCGGCCAGGTGGCGGCCTGCCGGGTGCCCCTCTCCCGCAGCGCCTCCTGACGCGCCGGATCGGCGAGCACGCGTACGACGGCGTCGGCCAGCGCCTTCGCGTTGCCGTACGGGACGAGTTCGGCCGCGTCACCGACCATCTCGGGGATGCCCCCGACCGCCGTGGCGACGAGCGGGACACGCGCGTGCAGGGCCTCCTGCGCCAGCACCGAGCGAGACTCCCATCGGCTGGGCAGCAGCACGACGTCGGCGGCCGCCAGGAGTTCCGCGACGTCCTCGCGCCGCCCGATGAGCCGGACCGGCAGTTCCTCGTCCTCGATCCGGCGCTGGAGAATCGCGCGCAGCGGCCCCTCCCCCGCGATCACCAGCAGCGGCATGGGATCGAGGCGGCACCAGGCGCGCGAGGCGTCCAGGAGGGTGTGATAGCCGCGGTGCCGGTCGAGCGAGCCGACCGCGATGAGCAACGGGCGGTCGGTCGCGCCGAGTTCGGCCCGTGCCTTGTGCCGGAACCGGTCGGGTTCCACCGGCTCGACGGGCGGGCGCGGCGCCGGGAACGCGACGGCGGCGAGCCGCGCGTCGCGCGCGCCCCTTCCACGGGCCCGGTCCACCAGGTCGGACGAGGTCCCGAGCACCACGTCGGCGGCCCTGGCGACCCGGCGTTCGACGAGCCGCAGGACATGGGCCCGGGCGCCTTCCGCCTCCGAGCGGGTGTGCCAGGTGACGACGAGGGGGACGCGGCGCCCGCTGAGCGCCAGTGCCGCCCGCAGCGCCGCGTGGATCCCGTGCGCGTGCACCAGATCGGCGTCCGCGCAGGCCGCCCGCAGTGCGGCCACCGCGGCGGGGTCGCTGCTGCGGGGCACGGGCACGTGGTGCGCGCCGACGCCGGTGAATCCGTACACGCGGTCCGCCTCGGCGGGGGCGCAGACGGTGACCCTGACCCCCCGGGCGACGAGACCCGCGGCCAGCGACCGTACGTGCGCGCTGCTGCCCGCGCTTCCGCCGCCGAGCACCTGCACGGTGCGCAGCGGCGACTGGCCGTGCGCTGAGTGGCTGCTCACGTGGCTCACGTGGCCGGGGCTCCTGGTTCGGCGTCGGACGGTCACGAGGAAACGTACAGAAGGACCGTGCGGAGAAAGGGATACCGCACGTCGTGCACCGCGTACTACGCCAAGGATGCCAGGCCGCCCGGGCGTTCCGGCACCGCCATCACGACGAGGGCACGTCAGACAAGGCAACCCGGCGACGACGGTCACCCGCACGAGTGATGAATAGTCCATTCCGGGGAGGACCGAACCACACGACCGAATAGGCCCCCTGGCCCCGCGGGTAACCCCTGCCTCCGGAAGGCGCCGGGCGCATCACGCGTCACCTCGGCACCGAGGACGCCCTCGCGCGCCACACCGACGGCAAAGATGCACCCGCGCACCACCCAGCGCACCCAAACCCCCGCACTCCCCGGATTCAGCCCCTCCGGCGTTTGAGGAGCGGGGTCTGGGGCGGAGCCCCAGGGGTGGGACGGGCAGGGGCGGAGGGGGCGAGAAACGCTGCAGGAGGCAGACCCGCCCCGGCGAGGGAGCAGGCCCACCCCGCCGGGGAAAGACCCCCGCTACGCGTCGGCGCGAGCAGCCGCCAGGAGTTCCTCCGCGTGGGCCCGGGCCGTCTGGGAGTCCTCCTGCCCCGCGAGCATCCGGGACAGCTCACGGATGCGCTCCTCACCCTCCAGCACCTTCACCCCGGACCGGGTCACCGAGCCGTCGTTGGTCTTCTCGACCAGAAGCTGCCGGTCGGCGAAGGCGGCCACCTGCGGCAGGTGCGTCACGACGACGACCTGCGCGCTCTTGGCCAGCTTCGCCAGCCGACGCCCGATCTCGACCGCGGCCTTGCCGCCGACGCCCGCGTCGACCTCGTCGAAGAGATACGTCGGCACGGGGTCGGTCCCGGCGAACACGACCTCGACCGCGAGCATCACGCGCGAGAGCTCACCGCCGGACGCGCCCTTGGCGATGGGTCGCGGCGGCGCCCCGGGGTGCGGGGCGAGCAGGAGTTCCACCTCGTCGACACCGGCCGGGCCGTAGGCCACCGGGCGTCCGCCGACCTCCACCCCCTCCGGGTCGTCGGTCTGCCGGATCTCGAACGACACGCGCGCGTGCGGCATGGCGAGCGAGGCCAGCTCGGCGGTGACGGCGGCGGCGAACCGCTCGGCGGCCTCCGTACGGGCGTCCGTCAGAGCCTGGGCGAGGCCGCCGAGTTCGCCGCGCAGAGCGTCCCGCTCGGCGGTCAGTTCGCCGATCCGGTCGTCGTCGCCGTCGAGTTCGGTGAGCCGCTCGGCACTCCGCTCGGCCCAGGCGATCACGGCGTCGATGTCCTCGCCGTACTTGCGAGTGAGCTGGGTGAGCGCGGCCCTGCGCTCCTCGACGGCCGCCAGCCGCAGCGGGTCGGCGTCGAGGTCGTCTGCGTAGCCCGCGAGTTCGCCCGCGACGTCGCCCAGCAGGATGGCGATCTCGCCGATCCGCCCGGACAGCGTGGCGAGGGCCGAGTCGTGCGACCGCACGGCCTCCAGTGCCCGGTGGGCGCCCGCGACGAGCGTGGCCGCGTCGATGCCCTCCGGATCCTCGGGGTTGCCCGCCAGCGCCGCGTGCGCGACGGTCGCGGCCGATGCCAGCGCCTCCGCGTGACCGAGCCGCTCGGCCTCCGCCGCCAGCTCCGCGTCCTCGCCCGCGCGCGGCTCGACGGCCGCGATCTCGTCGAGTCCGAAGCGCAGCAGGTCGGCTTCCTGGGCCCGTTCCCGGGCGCGCGTCGTGATCTCGTCCAGCTCGGCCGAGACGGCCCGCAGCCGGCGGTGGGCCCCCGCGTACTTGGCGAGGGGGACGGCGACCGCGTCACCCGCGTACCGGTCCAGGGCCTGCCGCTGCCGGGACAGCTTGAGCAGTCCCTGCTGGTCGGTCTGGCCGTGCACCGCGACGAGTTCGTCGGCGAGCTCGGCGAGCACGCCCACCGGCACCGAACGCCCGCCGAGATGCGCGCGTGAACGCCCCTCCGCCGAAACGGTACGGCTGATCAGCAGCACGCCCTCGTCGAGCTCGGCGCCCGCCTCCTCGGCCCGTACGACGGCCGTCCCGCCCGGGGGCACGCTGATCCGCCCCTCCACGACCGCGCTCTTGGCGCCGATCCGCACGAGGGCCGGGTCGGCCCGCCCTCCCAGCAGCAGCCCGAGGCTGGTGACCACCATCGTCTTGCCCGCACCGGTCTCACCGGTCACGGCGGTGAAGCCGGGTGACAACTCGACGACCGCGTCGTCGATGACTCCGAGCGACCGTATCCGCATCTCCTCCAACACGTCCCCGACCATACGAGGTTTTCCTCGCGCCGTGCGACGCCGCCCCCCGCAAAGAGAACCGAGCGTTACCTGACGGGGGTGTTCTCGTTCGCCGACGGACCGTGCGGAAGCGGCCCGGCACCCGGGCGGAACCCGGGTGCCGGGCCGGTCACCGGGACCTGCCCTAGTGCGGTGCCCCGCGCCATCCGGAGACCGGCAGCGCGAACTTGGCGACGAGCCGGTCGGTGAAGGAGGCGTGGTGCAGCCGGGCGAGCCGCACGGGCACGGCCCCCCGCCGCACCTCGACCCGCGCGCCCGGCGGCAGCTCCACCGTCCGCCGCCCGTCGCACCACAGCACACCCGGCGGGACGTGCGGCAGCACCTCCACGGCGAGCACGGAGTCCGGCGAGGTCACCAGCGGCTTGGCGAACAGGGCGTGCGCGCTGATCGGCACCATCAGCAGCGCCTCGACCTCGGGCCAGACCACGGGTCCGCCCGCCGAGAACGCGTACGCCGTCGACCCGGTCGGAGTCGCGCAGACGATCCCGTCGCAGCCGAACCCGGTGACGGGCCGCCCGTCGATCTCCAGCACCACTTCGAGGAGCTTCTCGGCGGACACCTTCTGCACGGCCGCCTCGTTCAGCGCCCAGTCGGTGTGCACGATGTCGCCGTTGCGGTGCACGACGACGTCGACCGTCATGCGTTCCTCGACCTCGTAGGCCTTGGTGACGACCCGGTCGACGACCTTGTCCAGATCGTCGCGTTCGGCCTCGGCGAGGAAGCCGACGCGCCCGAGGTTCACGCCGAGCATCGGCACCCCGGAGGCGCGGGCGAACTCCGCGCCGCGCAGCAGCGTTCCGTCACCGCCCAGGACGATGAGCAGCTCGCAGCCGTCGAGGCACTGCGGAGTGGCCTCCTGGACCAGCTCCACCTCGTGGGGCAGCGGCAGATCGGCCGCCTCGGCCGCGAGGACCCGCACGCCGATCCCGGAGCGCAGCAGCCCCTGGACGACCAGCTCGGCGCTTCGGATGGCTGCCGGCCGCCCGGTGTGGGCCAGCAGGAAAACAGTACGAGCTCGGGTCTGTGTCAACGCGGCCCCTCCGCCACTGCACGGTCAACGTCGGCCGGGTCCAGTTCGGGTGCCCCGGCCCGCAGCCACAGAAAGTACTCGACGTTGCCCGACGGTCCGGGCAACGGGCTCGCTGTCACGCCCTTCACTCCGAGCCCCAGTTCCCGGGCTCGCCCCGCCACGCCGCGCACGGTCTCGGCGCGCAGCTCCGGGCTGCGCACGACACCGCCGCTGCCCAGCCTGTCCTTCCCCACCTCGAACTGCGGCTTGACCATCATCACCAGGTCGGCATCCGGCGCCGTGCACCGCGCGAGGGCGGGCAGCACCAGTCCGAGCGGGATGAAGGACAGATCCCCGACAACAAGGTCCACGGGCTCCCCATCGATCGCCTCCAACGTCAACTCGCGTACGTTCGTACGGTCCTTGACGGTGACGCGTTCATCGCTCTGGAGAGACCACGCAAGTTGTCCGTAACCGACGTCCACGGCGAGGACATGGGCGGCGCCCGCGCGCAGCAGTACGTCGGTGAAGCCTCCGGTGGACGCTCCGGCGTCCAGTGCCCGCCGTCCCTCGACCTTCAGGCCCTGCGGGCCGAAGACGGCGAGCGCGCCGGCGAGCTTGTGTCCGCCGCGCGAGACGTAGTCGGGGTCGCTGTCGTCCTTGCTGACCACGATCGCCGCGGCGGTCTCGACCTGCGTGGCGGGCTTGGTCGCGAGGGTCTTGCCCACGCTGACCCGGCCCGCGGCGATGAGCTGTCCGGCGTGCTCGCGCGAGCGGGCGAGCTTCCTGCGGACCAGCTCGGCGTCGAGGCGGCGGCGTGCCACTCCTGCCACGTTCGGTTCAGCTCCTGCGGTCGTACGGCGATGGAAAGGGGTGCCCGGAGGGTTCTCCGGGTGTCCCGAAGGTCCTTCGAAGGCCCGGAACGTTCTCCGGTGTCCCGAAGGATCTCATTGCGGGGCGGCGCCCGGGTGGCCGCCGGGAGCCGGGGCTCCCGGGCGGACGTCGAGCGCGGTGAGCTCGTCGCGCAGCCCCCGGTGCACATCCTCGTACACCTCGAGGTGTCCGTCCGTGGCGAGGTGGTCGGCGTCGGCCAGCCGGTCGAGCCGGGCGTCGACGTCGGCGTGGCCCGTCGGGACGCGCGGCACGTTCAGCGGGGCAGGTGCGGCGGGGTCGTACGCGGGTTCCGGTTCGGCCTCCGCGGCCGGGCCGGGCTCCCGCGCGGTGACGGCCTCGGGGAGCTCGCCCTCGGGGACTGAGTCGTTCATGCCCCGACGCTACCGCGAAGGGCTGCGGTACCGTCGATCACGATGGCGACGACTGAGGAGTGCCGCACCGCACTCGACAAGCTTTCGGACAACATGGCGGGCGCCGACGGGGACGTACGTGCCGCGGCGGCCCTGGACCGCTCGCTGAGCTGCCGTATCACCGACCTGGACATCACCTTCGTCGGGCGGCTCAGGGGCGGCCGTATCGAGGTGCTGGACACGCTCCAGGGCCCGCCCCCCGAGCGGGCCCAGATCCGCCTGACCATGAAGGGCGACGACCTGGTGGCGATGGTGAACGGCGAGCTGAACTTCGCCAAGGCCTGGGGCTCGGGCCGGGTGAAGCTGGAGGCGGGCCTGCGCGACCTGCTCCGGCTCAGGACCCTTCTGTAGCGGCCACGGCGACGCGGACCCTGGCCTTGCGGGCCGCGGGCACCACGAGGGGCGTCCCGGTCTCGGGGTCGTCGATGACCTGGCAGCGCAGTCCGAAGACCTCCTCGACCAGTTCGGCCGTGACGATGTCGTTCGGGGCGCCCTCGGCGACGACCTGGCCCTCGCGCAGCGCGATCAGGTGGGTGGCGTAGCGGGCCGCGTGGTTGAGGTCGTGCAGTACGGCGACCAGGGTGCGGCCCTGCGTCTCGTGGAGCTCGGCGCACAGGTCGAGGACGTCGATCTGGTGCTGGATGTCGAGGTAGGTCGTCGGCTCGTCCAGCAGGAGCAGCGGGGTCTGCTGCGCGAGCGCCATCGCGATCCACACACGCTGCCGCTGACCGCCGGACAATTCGTCGACATAGCGATCGGCGAGTTCGGCGACCCCGGTCGAGGCCATCGACTCCTGGACCACCCGCTCGTCCTCCGCGGACCACTGCCGCAGCAGGCCCTGGTGGGGATAGCGGCCCCGGCCGACGAGGTCGCCGACCGTGATCCCGTCCGGCGCGATCGACGACTGCGGCAGCAGCCCGAGGGTGCGCGCCACCTTCTTCGCCGGCATCGACTGGATCGCCTGTCCGTCGAGCAGGACCCGCCCGGCCGAGGGCTTGAGCATGCGCGACAGGGCGCGCAGCAGGGTGGACTTGCCGCAGGCGTTCGGGCCGACGATCACCGTGAAGGACCGGTCGGGAATCTCCACCGACAGCTTCTCCGCGATGACACGCTGGTCGTAGGCGAGGGTGACGTCGTCGGCGGACAGGCGGTTCACAGTGCTCCTTGGGGTGTTCTCGTCCGCGGTCACGGGGGTGGCCTTCGCCGGGCCGCTCATATCCGGCCCGCCTTGCGTTCGGTGACCAGCAGCCACAGCAGGTAGACGCCGCCGAGGACGCCGGTGACGACGCCGACGGGCAGTTGGTCGGCGCCGAAGGCGCGCTGCGAGGCCCAGTCCGCGACGATGAGCAGGGTCGCGCCCATGCACATCGAGGCCATCAGGTTCGGTCCGGGCGACCGGGTGAGCCGCCGGGCGAGCTGCGGCGCGGTGAGCGCCACGAAGCCGACCGGGCCCGCGGCGGCGGTGGCACCCGCGGTGAGCAGCACGGCGGCCACCATCAGCAGCAGCCGCGTCCGCTCGACGCTCACTCCGAGGGCGTACGACACGTCGTCGCCCATCTCCATCATCCGCAGCCCGCGCGCGTTGCCGAGGACGAGGGGGACGAGGACGGCGCACATGATGAGCAGCGGCCAGACCTGGGCCCAGTCCCGGCCGTTGAGGGAGCCGGTCATCCAGACGACGGCGCGGGCCGCGTCGACGAGGTCGGCCTTGGTGAGGAGATAGCCGTTGACCGCCGTGACGACCGCGGAGACACCGATGCCGACGAGGACGAGCCGATAGCCGTGCACGCCCCGCTTCCACGCGAGCAGATAGATGGCGAGCCCGGTCAGCAGTCCCCCGACGAGCGCTCCGAGGGCGACCTCGGTCGCGCTGCCCGAGAACAGCACGATCATGACGAGCGCGCCGGCCGTGGCCCCCTGGCCGAGCCCGAGCACGTCGGGGCTGCCCAGCGGGTTGCGGGAGATCGACTGGAAGAGCGCTCCGGCCAGCCCGAGCGAGGCCCCCACCAGCAGTCCGACGAGGACGCGCGGCAGCCGCAGTTCGTTGACGATGAACTCCTGGCCGGGGCTGCCGCCGCCGGTCAGGGTCTTGAGCACGTCGCCGGCCGGGATCGGGAAGTCGCCTGTGCCGATCAGCACCACGCTCGCCGCGGCCGCGGCCACCAGCAGCGAGGCGACCACGGTGACCATGCGGATGTCGAGCCGGAAGGACAGGCCGCCGACGGTGCGGACGGCCCGGACACGGCGCGCGGGGAGCGCCGGGACGCTCCGGTCGCGGGCGGTTCGGGTGCTTCGGACACGTGGGGTCGTCACAGCTGCGCCGTCCTCCGTCGCCGTACGAGAAAGATGAAGACCGGACCGCCCAGCACCGCGGTGACGATGCCGACCTGAAGCTCCGCCGGCCGGGCGATCATCCGCCCCAGGACATCGGCGCCGAGCAGCAGCACGGGCGACAGGACGGTGGCGTACGGCAGGATCCAGCGCAGGTCGGGCCCGGTGAAGGAGCGGACGGCGTGCGGGACCATGAGCCCGACGAACACGATCGGTCCGCAGGCGGCAGTCGCGGCGCCGCAGAGCACGGTCGCGGCGGCCATGGACAGCGCGCGGGTGCGGTTCAGGTTGGCGCCGAGCGCCCGGGCGGTGTCGTCACCCATGGCCATCGCGTTCAGCGGCCGGGCGAGGGCCAGCGCGACGAGCGCGCCGACGCCGAGGAAGGGGGCCACCTGCTCGATCGTCGAGTCGGTCGCCGAGGCGAGCGAACCGACGGTCCAGAAGCGCATCTTGCCGAGCGCCGCGTCGTCCATGATCATCACGGCTTGCAGATAGCCGTACAGCGCGGCGCTGATCGCGGTTCCGGCGAGCGCGAGCCGCACCGGGGTCGCGCCCCGGCTGCCGCCCAGGAACCAGACCAGCGCTCCGACGGCCGCCGCGCCGAAGAAGGCGAACCAGACGTAGCCGCTCAGCGAGGTGACGCCGAAGTACGTGATCGCGGTGACGACGGCGGCGGACGCGCCCGCGTTGATCCCCAGCAGACCGGGGTCGGCCAGCGGATTGCGGGTCAGCGCCTGGAGGACGGCACCGGACAGCCCGAGCGCGGCGCCGACCAGCAGCCCGAGCACGGTGCGCGAGATCCGGTCACCGACGACGACGTCCGCGTACGTCCCAGAGTCGTGGAACAGGCCGTGCCACACCTGGTCCAACGGCAGCGCTTTCGCGCCGATCGCGATACTCGCCAGCGCGACCAGCAGCAGGACCCCCACGGATACGAGGAGTCCAAGAGTCCGTATCGCCCGGCGGCTTGGGGGCGCGGGGGCGGTTTCCGCGCGCTGTTCAGGAGGACTGTCGACCAACACGAGGTTAGGTTAGCCTACCCTCGCGTTGCGCTTGGGTGGGCCCGCACCCTTGATCCCGGACCGAAGCCCAGGTCAGCCCTCGTGGCGACCCAGTCCGCCACGAGGAACACCACCCCGGCACCCGCACCTTCCCCCGGCGCCGGGACCGCCAGGACCTGCCGAGCCGGACACACCCCGGCGGGCCAAACACCAAACCGCCGGTCACCCGGGTCCCACAACCCGAGCCGACGCCTTCCCCCGGTCAAGCAGGTCCGGGAAGGCCGGGCCGACGTCTTCCCGCCGGTCGCACGGGTCCTACAGGCCCAGCCGGGCCAGCGCCTTCCCGCCGTCCAGCTCGCACACGCCCTCGCCCGCGGCCGTCCACGCGGCCGCGCACAGCGCCCGCAGCCCGTCCAAGGCCTCGCCCTCGCCCGTCAGCTCCAGTGCGTCGGCGCCCGCCGTCGCCGTCCAGCCGCCGCAGCGGAACCCGTCGCCCGCCTCGACGACCTCGGGCTGCCCGGTGAGCATGCCGCGCAGATCGGCGTCGACGTACGTCGGACGGTGCCGCGGCGGCGCGGCGAGAAGCTGCGCCCCGTCCGTCACACCGGTGAGGACGAGCAGCGAGTCCACCTCTCCGTTGAACGCGCCCTCGACGTCCGTGTCCAGCCGGTCCCCGACCACCAGAGGCCGATCGGCCCCGGTCCGCAGGATCGTCTCGCGGTGCATCGGGGGCAACGGCTTGCCCGCCACCCGCGGCTCGGCACCCGTGGCGATGCGGACGACCTCCACCGCCGCACCGTTCCCCGGCGCGATCCCGCGCGCACCCGGAATCGTCAGATCCGTGTTGGAGGCGAACCAGGGCACCCCGCGCGCGATGGCGTAGCACGCCTCCGCGAAGCGGGACCAGGTCAGATCGGGACCGCCGTACCCCTGCACGACCGCCACGGGCTCGTCCTCCGCCGAGTCCACCGGCTCCAGCCCGCGCTCCCGGAGCGCGACCCGCAGCCCCTCGCCGCCGATGACCAGCACACGCGACCCCGCCGGCACCTGCTCGCTGATGAGCCGGGCCACGGCCTGCGCCGAGGTGATGACGTCCGCCTCCACCGTCGGGATGCCCAGCTCCGTCAGGTGCCCGGCGACCGCGTCCGGAGTACGCAGCGCGTTGTTGGTGACGTACGCGAGGTGCATCCCGCCCGCGCGCGCCGTCGCCAGCGATTCCACGGCGTGGGCGATGGCGTCACCGCCCGCGTACACCACACCGTCCAGGTCCAGCAGCGCGGTGTCGTACGCCTCGCTCAGGGCCTGCTCACTGCCCTCGGGCCGCGTCCTGACGGTCTGGCTCATTGCGCATCGCTCCTCGTTCGATCCCGTTGCCCCGATCATCCCGCATGCCACGGACACACTTACGATGCCCCAATGAACTATGCAGGTCCCGAGGAGGAAACACCGGCAGGGAGCGGCCTCGAACTCACCCCGTTCCGAGGCCTGCGCTACGACCCCGACCGGGTCGGCAGCCTGGCCGCCGTGACGTCCCCGCCGTACGACGTGATCGTCCGGCCCGACGGACTGCTCGAACTCGAATCGGCCGACCCGTACAACATCGTCCGGCTCATCCTCCCGCAGGACGGCACCCCCGCCGCCCGCAACCGCCAGGCGGCCGACACGCTGAACCGCTGGCTGTCGGAGGGCATCCTGGCCGCCGATCCCGAGCCGGGCCTGTACGTGTACGAGCAGCGCGACGGCGACCTGCTGCAACGCGGCGTGATCGGCAATCTGCGGCTGTCCGATCCGGCCGACGGCGTCGTGCTCCCGCACGAGGACGTGATGCCGCACGTCATCGCGGACCGCGCGGCCCTGATGCGCGCCACCTCCGCCAACCTCGAACCCCTGCTGCTGACCTATCGCGGCAACGGTTCCGGGTACGGCACCGCCGCCGTCATCGAGCGCACCGCCGCTCTGCCCCCGCTGCTGTCCACCACCACGGAGGACGGCATCAGCCATCGCCTGTGGGCGGTCACGGACCCGGCGGAGCTCACGGAGATCCGCACGGACCTCGGCCGGCACCAGGCCCTCATCGCCGACGGACACCACCGCTGGGCGACGTACCTTCGTCTACGCGCGGAGCATCCTTCGCCGAGCCCCTGGGACTACGGTCTGGTCCTCCTCGTGGACACCGCCCGCTACCCGCTGCGCGTCCGGGCCATCCACCGCCTGCTGCACCGCCTGCCGGTCGCCGACGCGCTGGCCGCCCTCGGGGACTCCTTCCGCGTACGTCACCTCGACGTACCCCTCCCCGAGGCGCTGGAGTCCCTCGCCGCCGCGGCCGCCGAGGGGAACGCCTTCCTGCTCGCCGGCGACGGCGCCTTCCACCTCGTCGACCGCCCGTCGCCCGACCTCCTCGCCCGGACGATCCCCGCCGAGCACCCGGAAGCCTGGCGCGCGCTGGACGCGACGGTCCTGCACGCCACGCTCCTGGACCATGTGTGGGGCATCCCTGAGGACTCCCCCGCCGACATCGCGTACATCCACGACACGACCGCCACGGTCGAGAAGGCGGAGCACGACGGGGGCACGGCCGTCCTGATGCACCCGGTCCACGAGGAAGTGGTACGCGAACTCGCGCGCCAGGGGGTCACGATGCCGCGCAAGTCGACCTCCTTCGGGCCGAAGCCGGCGTCCGGTCTCGTCCTGCGGGCGCTCACTCCCTGAGAAGGCCGCGGTCCCGGGGAACACCCGCGGAAACGCCACGTGGGCGGCGGGGCACCTTGAAGGTGTCCCGCCGCCCACGTGTTTGCGCCGTGGTGTCCGGCGTCAGCTCTGCGGACGGTGAGGAGCGTCGTCCTCGTCCTTCTCGTCCTCGTGCTCGTCCTCGTCGAGGTCGTCGACGTCGTCCGTGATCCCGTCCGTGGTCACGGACTCGATCTCGTCGTCGTCCTCGTCCTCGTCGTCCTCGGCGTCGTCCTCGTCCGCGTCCTGGTGCTCGTTCTCGGCGAGGGTCTCCGTCGCGGTCCCGGTCGTGTCCGCGGCCCCGGCCTCGCCGTCCTCGACGAGGGCGTCGACGAACTCGACGCCGTCCATCTCGGCGAGCCGGTCGGAGGCGTCCGTGCTGCCGTCCTTGTCGGACTCGACGGTCTTGGCGAACCACTCACGTGCCTCGCCCTCGCGTCCGGCGGCGAGGAGCGCGTCGGCGTAGGCGTACCGCAGTCGGGCGGTCCAGGGCTGGACGGAGTTCGAGGCGAGCTCGGGGCTCTGCAGGGTGACGATGGCGGCGTCGAGCTGATCCATGTCACGCCGGGCACCGGCCGCCACGAGCCGCATCTCGACCTGACTCGCCTTGTCCAGCTTCTGGACCTCGGGCGCCCCGGCCATCTCCAGCGCCTTCTCGGGCCTGCCGAGACCGCGCTCGCAGTCCGCCATCACGGGCCACAGCTCCGCGCTGCCGGTCATCCGGCGTGCGGCACGGAACTCGGCGAGCGCCTCGCTGAACTTCTGGTTCGCGTACGCGGCGAAGCCGGCGGCCTCGCGCACGGCGGCGACACGTGAGGCCAGCCGCAGGGCGATCCTCGAGTACGCGTAGGCGGCCTCGGGGTCCTCGTCGATGAGCCGGGCGACCATCACCAGGTTGCGCGAGACCTCCTCGGCCAGGCCCTTGGGCAGGCTGAGGAGCTCCTGCCGCACGTCCTTGTCGATCTCCTCACCCGTGACGTCGTCCGGGATGGGCAGACGCTTGATCGGTTCGCGGTCCCGGTCCCGCTCGTCGCGGTAGCTGCCGCCACCTCGGCGGTCGTCGCCACCGCGGTCGTCGCGGCCACGGAAGCCACCGGGACGCCCGCCCCGGTCGTCGCGGCGCGGTCCACCACGGCTGTCGTCGCGTCCCCGGTCGTCACGGCCACGGAAGCCGCCGCCGCTGCCACCGCGGCTGTCGTCGCGACGGAAGCCACCACGGTCGTCGTCACGGCGCGGGCCGCTGGGCCGCTCGTCACGACGGAAGTCGCCACGGTCGTCGCGACGGAACGGCGGACGGTCGCTGTCCCGGCGCTCGTCGCGGCGGAAGTCGCCGCCACCCCGGTTGTCGTCCCGGCGGAAGCCACCGCGGTCGTCGTCGCGACGGGGGCTGCTGGGCCGCTCGTCACGACGGAAGGAGGACGGACGGTCCGCATCACGGCGGAAGCCGCCACGGTCGTCGTCACGGCGCGGGCCGCTGGGCCGCTCGTCACGACGGAAGTCGCCACGGTCGTCGCGACGGAAGCCACCACCGCTGCCACCGCGGTTGTCGTCACGGCGGAAACCGCCGGTACTGCCACCACGGTCGTCACGACGGAAGCCACCGCCACTGCTGCCACGGTCGCCGCCGCCACGGTTGTCATCGCGGCGGAAACCGCCACCAGCACTGCCACCACGGTCGTCACGACGGAAGCCACCGCCACTGCTGCCACGGTCGCCGCCGCCACGGTTGTCATCGCGGCGGAAGCCACCGCGGTCGTCGTCGCGACGGGGGCTGCTGGGCCGCTCGTCACGACGGAAGTCGCCACGGTCGTCGCGACGGAAGCCGCCACCGCTGCCACCACCGCGGTTGTCGTCACGGCGGAAGCCGCCGGCACTGCCACCACGGTCATCACGACGGAAGCCACCACCGCTGGCGCCACGGTCGCCGCCACCACGGTTGTCATCGCGACGGAAGCCACCACGGTCACTGCCGCCGCGGTTGTCGTCACGGCGGAAGCCGCCGGCACTGCCACCACGGTCATCACGACGGAAGCCACCACCGCTGGCGCCACGGCTGTCATCACGACGGAAGCCGCCTCCGCTGCCGCCACCACGGTTGTCATCGCGACGGAAGCCGCCACCGGCACTGCCACCGCCGCGGTTGTCGTCACGGCGGAAGCCGCCACGGTCGCCGCCACCCTGACGGTCGTCGCGGCGGTAGCCGCCGCGGTCGTCCTCACGGCGGGGGCTGCTGGGCCGATCGTCGCGGTTGAAAGCGGGACGGTCCCCGTCCCGACGGAAGCCGCCGGTACTGCCACCACGGTCGTCGCGACGCGGACCGCTGGGCCGGTCGTCACGACGGAACGGCGGCCGACCGCCCCGATCGCCCTCACGACGGTCATCTCGCCCGCGGTACCCACCGCCGCCGCTGCCGGTGCCGCCACCACGGCTGTCGTCGCGACGGAATCCGCCACGGTCACCACCGCGGTCGCCACCCCGGTCGCCGTCACGGCGATCGTCACGCCGGCCGGAGCCACCTCGGTCGTTGTCTCGGCGCGGACCACCGCGGTTGTCACCGCGGTCACCACTGTCACGACGGCGCTCGTCGCGCTCCGGTCGCTCGTCGGGAGAGTTGGTGGACATGGGTGACTCCTGTCTTCGGTACCGCAAGTCATTCTCGCGCAGCCGGGTACCCGGCGCGCTTCGGCAAAACAAAAAAGGACCCTTGGCCCCAGCGAGTCGCTGGGACCAAGGGTCCTCCAATTTTAGTTCGGCGGCGTCCTACTCTCCCACAGGGTCCCCCCTGCAGTACCATCGGCGCTGTGAGGCTTAGCTTCCGGGTTCGGAATGTAACCGGGCGTTT
>NZ_JBIWFK010000025.1:0-72504 GCF_044763015.1 Streptomyces sp. NPDC096324
GGGGGGGGGGGTCACGCGTCCGGCCGGGGGGGTGTGTGGGGGCCTGGGTGGGGCCCGGGGGGGCGCGCCCCCGGGGTCGGGTCCCCCCGGGGGGGGGGGGGGGGGGGCGGGGACGCGGTCGGGTGGCCAGGGGCGCGAGCCCCTGGCCACCCGGTGGAAGACGAGCGGGCCGTGACCATTCATGAAGTCTTCGAGTTTTTCACGAATCGTCAGGCTGTTCGCTCCGAGGCCGAGCCTCAGACCCCTCGGTTTCCGGTGGCCGCCTGGACGGTGTCATCCTGCGGGGAAGTCCGGCGGACCGTCGCGAAGTTGAACGCCTTGTCGCGAATGGTGATGGTCCACGAGAGTCCGGACCTCTCGCCCACGGTAAGTCCCAACACGATGAGCGGCATGTGCCACTCGTACTTCACGAGCGTGCCCTGGTCCGCGTGGGCGTCCGTGCCGTCGTGCGCCGATACATTGCCGTAGTTGTTCACGGCAAAGACGTCGGGCGTGGCGATCATCTTCCCGATTCTGGCCTGGCCGGCCTCGACGAAGTCCTCTCGCCGCTCGATGCGGGACAGCGCGTCTATCTCGCGCTGCTCCTCGGCGCGATAGTAGTCACGGATCTGGATTCCCGTGCTCTGCTCGATGACGCTTCGCGGCACCGTCAGAAACCGAAGTGTGTTGCCGAGCGGCAGCTTCGGTGAGTAGAGGCTGTTCTTGAGGACGAACATGTTCGCGCTGTCGCGGTCAAGGAAATCCGACCTCATTCGCTCCAGGAAGGAGCCGATCTTGACCGGCGCGTCGGAGCCCTCGGTGAACGTGACGGGGAGTTCCTTGGTCGCACCGGAGGGCGAAGTCTGAGCGGGCGGCAAGAAGTCCGCCAGCTCATCGGCCCGGATCTCCAGCTCGGCGAGGCCTTCGGCGATCCGGAAGCCGTCCTGACGGGTCTTCAGGGTGCTCATCAGCGCCTGGTGGAATCGGAAAACCTTGTATCCGTCCTGCAACGGAAACGGTATGCACGTGAAGATGCCCTGCAGGTGCGGGTCGGAGCGATAGGTGACGGAGGCGAGCAGAAAGCTGTCGTAGTAGCTTTCGTACTTTTCCGCGAGGAGCTCCTGGAACGACGAGAGGGGGAAATCCTCAGGAGTGTCGAAGGTCAGCTCCACCAAGTGACACTTTGAGAAGAGCGGATTCCCCCGGAAGAAGTGCTTCATGGCCTCCTCGAACTCGGCGAGTTCGAAGGCCCTGTCAACCTTGTACGTGGAGAGCGACGGAAAGAACTGTGACGCGTCTATGAACGGGAACGTGGTCAGGGAGAGCCGAAGAATCTTGTCGGCGATGGAGAGGGTCATTTCGTTTCCTCCATTAACTGGTGTGAGCCGGGAAGCGCCGCCGGCGATTTCCCATCAAAACGCGCCACATGATGCCCGGGGTGCACAGTCCTGTCGGCGGTTCAAGCAGGTACTGGACTTTCAGGAATTTCTCGGCCACGACCATGTCCGTTTCGGCCGCGGCGAGCACCTTGTCCATGTAGGAGTTGATGAGCCGCACGGGAAGGGGCCTCGGGCCTTCGATCTGAGGCAGGGCCAGATCACTGCCGGTCGCCATCTTCCAGGCGACGCCGATGGGTTTGGCGGCCTTGCGGAAGAAGCGCTGCCCGACCTGATCCAGGTCACCGCTCAGCGAGTCACGCAGCGCCATCGCCTGGAGCGAGGCCACCGTCATCCCCTGGGCGTAGATGGGGTTGAAGCTGGATATCGCATCGCCCACCACCAGCAGCCTGCGCGGGAAGCGGGTCAGCTTCTCATAGCGACGGCGCACGCTCGCCGGGAACCGGTGCGCGGAGATCTCGCTGAGCGGCTCGGCGTCGCGGATCGCCGCGAAGACGTGTTCGGGAACCAACGGCCTGGCGAACTCCACCCACCCGGCCGGGTCGGTCGGCGGATGGTGGTCGCGGTATCCGATCAGCGTCAGGACCCAGCGGCCGTCCTCTTCCTCCAGGAATTCCGCGCCCTTGGGGCTCCCCGGCGCGTGCCCGATGATCACGACCTTCTCACGGCCCATCGAACCAGGGGCCGGCCGCAGATACCGGCTGGTGTACATGATGTCGACGTCGATACGCTCCTCGAGCGGGGGCTCGTATCCCATCTCGACCAACCACTTGGTGGTCCGTCCGGACCGGCCGGTCGCGTCCACCACCAGATCGGCGGGGATCACGTCCTCCGAGCCGCTGCCCACGTACCTGACACGCACACCGGTGACGGCGTCATGGTCCGAGGTGGTCTCGAGGCCGGTGACCTGGCACTCGTCGATGATCTTGATCTTCGCGAGCTCCCCGATCCGGGCGCGGAGCCGGCTCTCCAGATGCGGCCGGCTCGGCTGGTAGGTGCGGGACAGGTCGGCGTACTCGCCGTCCATGCACAACAAGTGCCCGCCCAAGCTCATCCGCAGCTCGGCGGGTCCGTCGATGACGGGCGCGCCACCGGCGACGAAGTCGTCGAGTATCCCCGGGAACAGCTCCTCGAAGATCTTCGCGCCCTTGGAGAGCAGGCCATGAGCGTGGCGACCCTGCGGGACACCTCGCCGCTGAGTCCGCTGCCCCTCCGGCAGCTGGTCACGCTCGACCACCGTTACCCGGTCGAATGCCTCGGAGAGCACCCGGGCTGCAAGCAGACCCGAAATACTCGCTCCCAGCACCACCGCATGTTCACCGATACGCTTCACTGGAATTCCTTCTGGTTGGGCAAAGTGTCTTGTGTGGGTTGTGTCATGCGAGATATGGGTGATCGCGGCCGATGCTCGGGCGATATTTTCCCGCATCCTTCGATATGGAAATCATCGAAGTGTGCAGCGCGCACCGCGAACATAGGTGCCCTATAGGTTTGGCCACCGCACGTGGCGCGGTATTGGCCTGTTCGTTCCATCGAGCGCGGCTCGCGTGGCCGAAATTCACGTCGGACGCGAGGTTCCAGCACGTCGGCGGTCAGGCCGGCGGCGGGTGCCCGGGCACCGGTGCAGCCAGGAGCTCCGGGCTGCCGGTAGGAGTGGTCGCGGGCGGCCCCTATAGAGGGGACAGGAGTGCGGGCCGGCAGGCGGCCCGGCTCCCGGATGTTCGACCGGCCGCCACCCGGAGCCCTGATCGGTGGATCGGGGCTCAGGTCTCAGGGCTCAGGCCTCGTAACACGATCACGGTGCCGGCTTGTCGATTGCCCACTGTCGTCACCCTTGTCACCGGGAAGAGACTCGGGCCGCACGCGTGGGACCAGGTCGTCCGGTCGGGACGCCGTCGACCGGAGCAGGCGCGCGTCCCGTCGATCCGCCGGGACGCGTTCGACTCCGCGAGCGGTGTCCGGTGGATCGTCGAACACTCCCGCTTCCGTCCACCGGCACAGCCGGCGTCGGACGAATCGTCACACCGGACACGGCCCACCCGCCCACAGTCACAAGATCGTTTCACGAGCACTCAGGCGAAATCGCGCCCGCCATGGAGCAGATCCCTCAGACGGAGATTCCGGCTGGAATTTTTCGGTCAGACGGCGGTGATCGGCTTCCCGAACCAGCCGGGGTATGAACAAGATTTCGCCTACCCGCCGAGCGCGGGAGGGGGGCTCAACAGAAATCTCATGAACCAATGCATGATGGTGCCCTTTCGGCGTCGTCATGTCTGGTCGTGTCGTGTCCGCCCTTGTGCGCGCGGTGCCTTCCGCTTTACTTCGGCACTACAGGAAGAGCCAATGGTCGACATCACCGGCACCACTGAAGCCACCGATACATTCTCGAGTTCCCGCGGCGACGCGGAACTGCGAGCGAGCAACCGCGCGATCGTGAAGCAGTACATGAATACCCGCGGGGAGGATCGCCTGCGTCGGCACCTTCTGTTCACCGAGGACGGCACCGGTGGTCTCTGGACGACCGAGACCGGGCAGCCGATCGTCATCACGGGCAGGGACCGACTGGGTGACCACGGCCAATGGTCGCTCAAGTGCTTCCCCGACTGGGTCTGGACGAACGTCGAGATCTTCGACACGCAGGACCCCAACCAGTTCTGGGTCGAATGCGACGGCGAGGGAACGATCCGCTTCCCCGACTATCCCGACGGCCACTACAGCAATCACTTCCTGCACTCCTTCCTGTTCGAGAACGGGAAGATCAAGCGCCAGCGCGAGTTCATGAACCCCTGCCAGCAGTTCAGGGCTCTGGGCATCACCGTTCCTCAGGTCAAGCGGGCCGACATACCGACCTGAACGCCGTTCGCCGGGCGGCTTCTTACCCATCAATGGAGAAGGTCGTTATGGGAAACATCCTTGCCGACATCGACAGAGCCCAGGCGCGCCATCAGCCCGAATGGGACAACCCTTCACAGGTCGAGCTCGTACGAGCGATGCTGTCATCCGTCACACCGCTGGTGACCGCGGCGCAGGTCGAGAACCTCCGCTCCCACCTGGCCCGCGTCGCCACCGGCGAGATGCAGGTGCTCCAGGCCGGGGACTGTGCGGAGGACCCGGCCGAGTGCACCGCCGGGCACATCCGAGGCAAGACCGGACTCATCGATCTGCTCGCCCAGAACCTGGAGAACGCCACCGGCAGGCAGACGCTGCGGGTCGGGCGGATCGCGGGGCAGTTCTGCAAGCCCCGCTCCAGCCAGGTCGAGAAGCTCGGCGACGACGAACTGCCGTCCTTCTTCGGGCACATGATCAACGGGCCGGAGCCCACCCACGAGAGCAGGCGCCCCGATCCACTGCGCATGCTCACGGGCTACATGGCGGCGCGGGAGATCACGACGCGGCTCGGGTGGGTCGGGTCGGCGCCCCGGCTCGACGGGCCTGTCGTCTGGACCAGCCATGAAGCGCTGCTCCTGGACTACGAGATGTCGATGCTCCGAGAACTCGACGGCGGCGGTCGGCACCTGCTCGGCTCCACCCACTGGCCGTGGATCGGTGAGCGGACCCGGCAGATCGACGGCCCGCACGTCGCACTGCTCGCCCAGGTGGCCAACCCGGTCGCCTGCAAGGTCGGCCCGTCGATGACCGCCGGCGAGATCGTCGAACTGTGCGACCGGTTGGACCCGGAGCGGGAGCCGGGCCGGCTCTCACTCATCGTGCGCATGGGCGCCGACCTCGTCGCCGACAGGCTGCCCCGGCTCGTCGAGGCGGTGCAGTCGGCCGGGCACCCGGTGGTCTGGCTCAGCGACCCGATGCACGGGAACACCGATTGCGCGGCCGACGGCACCAAGTACCGGCTCGTGGAAACCGTCGCCCGGGAAGTCCGTGGCTTCCGGCGGGTCCTGGACCTGGCGGGGGTTCCGGCCGGGGGGCTTCACCTGGAGGCGACCCCCGACGACGTGACCGAGTGCGTGCTGGACACGGCCGAGCTGGGGTCGGGCCCCGTCACCAGCCTGTGCGATCCGCGGCTCAACACCCCCCAGGCCATCAAGGTGGTCTCGGCGTGGTCCGAGTACTGAGATTCCTAGAGAGGGAGCCTTGTGATGACGGGAATACCGCCGATCGCGCCTTACAGACTGCCGCTGAGGGATGCGCTGCCGGAGAACACCGTGCGCTGGACCGTCGACCCGGATCGGGCGGTGCTCCTCATCCACGACATGCAGAGCTATTTCCTGGAGCCCTTCGAGGAGGGCATGCGCAGTGAATTGGTGAGCAACATCGCCGATCTCAAGAAGCGCTGTGGAGCGCTGGGGGTGCCGGTGGCCTACACCGCCCAGCCCGGCGGGATGACGGACGAGCAGCGTGGGCTCCTGAAGGACTTCTGGGGCCCCGGTATGCGCACGGACGAGACCGAACGCGCGGTCGTGCCCGAACTCGCACCCGACGCGGACGACTGGGTGAGCACGAAGTGGCGCTACAGCGCGTTCTTCAAGTCGGAGCTGCTCCAGCGCATGCGCGCGCAGCGGCGTGACCAGTTGATCATTTGCGGCGTCTATGCGCATATAGGCGTGCTGTCGACCGCTCTGGAGGCGTTCTCCAACGACGTCCAGCCCTTCCTGGTCGCCGACGCGCTCGGCGACTTCTCCGAGGACCGCCACACGATGACCCTCGAATACGCGGCACGGTGCTGCGCCATGGTGGTCCGGACCGAGGACGTGCTCGCATGAGCGCCCTGCTCGAACAGGTTCTCGCGCTGGAGGTACCCGCCTTCGCGATCATCCACCGCCCCGAAAGCGGCTCCCCCGGCACGCTGGACGTCCTGACCGGCCAGGTGACCGAGTACAAGTCGCTGGACGACATCCCGTTGGCCGACGACCCCGGGCCGGGGCCCGCGCTCGACACGCTGGTCCTCGTCCCCTACCGGCAGCTGGCCGATCGCGGCTTCGCCGCGCTGGACGACGCCACGCCCCTGCTCGCGATGAGCCTCACCGCTCGTGACACGGTGCCGGTCGCCGAAGCGCTCGCCGGCTTCCCGCAGGTCCCGACGGAGTTGACCGACGGTCACTTCGACATGGACGACGACGCCTACGCGCAGATGGTGCGTCAGATCGTCACCGAGGAGATCGGCACCGGCGAGGGTGCCAACTTCGTGATGAAGCGCTCGTTCGTCGCGGACATCGGCGACTACTCGCTGACCAGCGCCCTGTCGTTCTTCCGGCGGCTGTTGGAGCGCGAGGAGAAGGCCTACTGGACCTTCATCATCCACACCGGCCGCAACACTCTCGTCGGTGCGACACCGGAGCGCCACATCTCGCTCACCGGCGGCACGGCCGTCATGAACCCGATCAGCGGCACCTACCGGTATCCGTCCGGCGGCCCCACCTTGCAGGGGGTCATGGAGTTCCTCGCCGACACCAAGGAGACCGACGAGCTCTACATGGTCCTCGACGAGGAACTGAAGATGATGGCCCGGCTGTGCGACGACGGCGGGCGCGTCCACGGCCCGTACCTGAAGGAAATGGCGCGGCTGGCGCACACCGAGTACCTGATCGAGGGCAGGACCAACCGCGATGTGCGCGAGGTCCTGCACGAGACGATGTTCGCCCCGACCGTCACCGGAAGCCCGCTGGAGAGCGCCGCCAAGGTCATCTCGCGCTACGAGCCGAAGGGCCGCGGCTACTACAGCGGGGTCGCCGCGCTGATCGGACGGGACGCGGCCGGACAGCAGACGCTCGACTCGGCGATCTTGATCCGGACGGCCGACATCGATCCCGGCGGCCGGATGAACATTTCCGTGGGGGCCACACTGGTGCGCCACTCCGACCCGATGGCCGAGGCCGCCGAGACCCACGGCAAGCTGGCGACCCTGCTCAACGCGCTCAAGTCCGGCCGTCCCTCCGGCTACGCGGCCGACCCGGAGGTCCGCGTCGCCCTGGAGCGCCGCAACGAGGGGATCGCGGACTTCTGGCTCCGGGGCACGGGCGAGAGTCCGTCGGCCGGGGCCTCGCTGGACGGCATGACGGCACTGGTCGTGGACGCGGAGGACACCTTCACCGCGATGCTCGAACAGCAGCTGCGGTCACTGGGGTTGTCCGTGGAGGTCCGCCGCTTCGACGAGCCGTACGACGTGGCGGCCCACGACCTGACGGTCTTCGGCCCCGGTCCGGGAGATCCGCGGACGACCTCCCACCCCAAGATCGCCAAGCTGCGGCAGTCGATCGACACCGCGCTGGCGAGTCGCCGGCCGATGCTGGCCGTGTGCCTGAGCCATCAGGTGCTCAGCACGAAGCTCGGCTTCGAGCTGCACCGCCGCGAGGTGCCCAACCAGGGCGTACAGCGTGCGATCGAACTGTTCGGCGTGCCCGAACGCGTCGGTTTCTACAACACGTTCGCCGCGCACAGCGCGGTGAGCGAGCGAACCGTCGAAGGGATCGGCGTGGTCGAGGTGAGCCGGGACCAGGAGACCGGCGAGGTGAACGCGCTGCGCGGGCCGGGCTTCGCCTCGATGCAGTTCCACGCCGAGTCGGTGCTCACCGTCGACGGCCCGCGCATCATCGAGAAGGCGATACAGGGGGTACTCGGCCGATGAGAGTGGATGTCGTCTGGTGGGACCTGGCCAGGTCCCACCAGACCGTCGAGTCCCTGGAGGAGGACCTTCGTGACGGCTCCGTCGAGCCGTGGCACGAGGTCAGGGGACTGCGCCTGAAGCTGTGGATCGCCGACCGTGAACGCGGCCGCTGGGGCGCGGTCATGTGGTGGGACTCGGACGTTCCGGCGGATCAGCATCTGCCCCCCAACCGGGCGGCCGAGCTCATCGGGTACGCACCCGACCACCGCACCGGCTTCGACGTCGCGGCGGTGGCCGAGGGGATCGACTCGCTCGGCCTCGCCTTCTCCGCCGGGCCCTCGGTACCGGCACAAGACCTGGAGCGCAAGTAATGCACCGATACATGGTCGTGGACGCCTTTGCCAGCGAGCCCCTGCTGGGCAACCCGGTCGCCGTCTTCCTCGACAGCGAGGATCTGACCGGTGGGACGATGCAGCGCATCGCGAAGGAGATGAACCTCTCCGAGGTCACCTTCGTGCTGCCGGCAGAGCAGGACGGCGACGCACGGATCAGGATCTTCACCCCGGTGAACGAACTGCCGTTCGCCGGGCACCCGCTGCTCGGCACAGCCTTCGCGCTCGGTCGGACCTGGGGACGCGACAGGCTGCTGCTGGAGACCGCGATGGGGGTCATCCCGTTCGAGCTGGGCACCCGCGACGGCGCCGCATGGGTCCGGATGGAGCAGCCGGTTCCCCGTTCGAAGCCCTACGACCTCGCCACGGAACTCCTGGCCGCACTCGGGGTCGAGTCGTCGACGGCCCCCGTCGAGATCTACCACAACGGGCCGCGTCACGTGTTCGTGGGGCTGGGCGACGTCGAGGCGCTCTCCGCCCTCCACCCGGATCATCGCGCCCTCTCGCGCTTCCCCGACATGGCCGCCAACTGCTTCGCCCCGGCGGACGGGGGGTGGCGGACGCGGATGTTCTCCCCCGCCTACGGCGTGGTCGAGGACGCGGCGACCGGTTCCGCCGCCGGGCCTCTCGCGATTCACCTGGCCAGACACGGGTTCGCCGAGTACGGGCAGGAGATCAGGATCACCCAGGGTGTGGAAATGGGACGCCCCTCGGTCATGAGGGCGACCGCCGAGGGGGTCGGCGAGTCGATCAGCTCGGTCACCGTCGGCGGGCACGCCGTCATGGTCGCCGAGGGAACAATCAATGTCTGACGGGGGCCCTTTCATGGACGCAAGTGGATTCGAGTCCCTCAGCGGGAAGGTGGACCTCCCCTTCCCCGAGTACGACCGGCCGCCGTCGGAACCTCTCCGACTGGTGCGCAGCTGGCTTTCCGAGGCGAAGGACATCGGAGTCCGCGAGCCCAGCGCGCTGGCGCTGGCCACTGCCGACTCCCGCGGCCGCGCCTCCAACCGGGTGGTCGCCATCACCGAGGTCACCGACCTCGGTCTGGTGTTCACCAGCCACAGTTGCAGCCAGAAGGGACGCGAACTCGCCGATACGGGGTGGGCGTCGGGTCTGCTGTACTGGAGGGAGACCGGTCAGCAGATCATTCTCTCCGGTCCGGTCGTGCTCCTGCCCGAAGCCGAGTCGGACGCCCTGTGGTCCGCCCGGCCGATTCCGTTGCACGCCATGTCGACGGTCACCCGGCAGAGTGAGCCCCTGGAGGGCCTGGAGGACGTCGAGGCCCTGCGCTCCAGGGCACGCGGCCTGGAACTGACCGGGGAGGCCCAGCCCCGGCCGGAGTTCTTCGTCGGCTACCGGCTTCAGCCCGACGTCGTCGAGTTCTGGTCCGCCAGCTCGGACCGGCTGCACCGCAGGCTGCGCTACGACCGCGACTCGCTCCAGTGGCGTACGAGCCGGCTGCAGCCGTAGTCCCCGCTCCTTCGGCCAACCCTCCTGACGCCCACCGCCTTTCACCGCTTCGGCGGCTTCGTCGTCGTGCCCGGACACACCCGACCCTTTCCCTGAGGAAGTGACCATGCCTCTCACCCCAGACCAGATCCTGGATCTCCCGTTCGACGTCCAGCCCGATCCGGACGAGTTCATCCGCGCCGCCATGGAGTGGCACTTCAATCCCGAGACCGGCTGCACGTTCTGGCTGGACCGAGCCGCCACGCTCGGCTTCGATCCGCGAGCCGACGTCAAGACCCACGAGGACCTCCGGCTCTTCCCGAACGTGGCCGCGGAGCTTCGTGACGTCCGGGGCGAGGACCTGATACCCAGGGGATACGGAAATCAGCCCGACGTGATCGGGTTCTTCGAAAGCGGCGGCACCACCGGCGCCCCGAAGCGGGTCGTCCTGATGCGGGACTGGCTGGTCCGCATGGTGAGCTGGAGCAACGCGAACCTCGACCGTCACGGTGTGCCGCGCGGAGCGAACTGGCTGGGAATCATCCCGACCGGGCCGCACGTCGTGGGCACCCTGTTCCGGCAGCACGCCGTCACGCACGGCCGCCACGGCTTCACGATCGACCTCGATCCGCGCTGGGTGAAGCGGCTCATCGCCGAAGGTCAGTTCGGGCAGGTCGACGCCTACGGCCAGCACCTCATCGACCAGGCCGCCGAGGTCCTGCGGACGCAGGACGTCGGCCTGCTCACGATCACGCCCCCGCTGCTGGAACGGCTGTCCAGGGACGAGAAGCTGGTCGCCCTGGTGAACGAGCGCGTGAAGTGCATCAGGTGGGGCGGCACGCAGATGGACGCCGACTCCCGGCGCATCTTCAAGACCGAGGTGTTCCCCGACGTCGCGCTGTGCGGCGAGTACGGCAGCACGATGATCATCGGGGTCGCCGGCGAGCGTGCCGGGATCTCCCTCGACGATCCGTGTGTCTTCGACTCGTTCTCCCCCTACGTGACCTTCACGGTCGTCGATCCGAAGAGCCTCGATCCGGTGCCCTACGGAGAGCGGGGCCGGGTGCTGGTCAACCACGTCAGCAAGTCCTTCCTGCTGCCCAGCAACCTGGAACGTGACCTCGCCACGCGCATTCCGCAGGAGAACGGCCTGGTCGGGGACTCGGTCGCCGACATCTCCACGGTCGCGGTGTTCGAGGACGAGGACGTCATCGAGGGGGTCTACTAATGATCGACCTGCCCGCGCTCGGCGCGAAGGGCGCCTTCCGCGCCAGCAACAGGCAGACGGTCACCGATGTGGCGGGCACCGCCCGCGCGGAACTGAGCCTCGTACCGCCGCTGTACGTCAACCGCACCATGGCCGCGCTGCGCCGGGGCGGTGTCCTGCCGGCCGACGAACGGGCCGACGCGCTGATCCGTGCGGCGGAACTCTTCGCGACCTCGACGATCGACGGCCTGACCGTCGAGGAGTATCAGCACGCCGTCAGCAGAGTCGGTGGAGTCCCGATCTCCTCCGTCGTCACGGCGACCACGACGGTCGCCGAGCGGGTGGCGAAGGCTCATGCGAGCGTCCAGTACGCGCGTCCCCGGGGGGCGGTCGACGACTGGCGCGATCCGCTGACGCGGACCGGGCGTTCGGTGTGGACACGGCGCGGAGACGTGTTCGCCGTGCACGCCGCGGGCAACCACCCCGGCACCCACAGCATCTGGCCCGAGGCACTGGCGATGGGCTACCGCGTCGCGGTCCGCCCGTCGAGCCGCGATCCCTTCACCCCGCACCGGCTCGTGGCGGCGCTGCGGAGCGCCGGATTCGCCGACGACCAGGTGGCGCTCCTGCCCACCGACCACGCCGGTGCCGACGCCGTTCTGCGCGGCGCCGACCTGGGGATGGTGTACGGCGGCGAGGAGGTGACCCGCAAGTACGGCGGGGCCTCGACGGTGCTGCCGCAGGGGCCGGGTCGGTCGAAGATCCTCATCACGGCCGACGTGGACTGGCGCGACCACCTGGACGTGATCGTCTCATCGGTGAGCGGCCACGGCGGGACCGGATGCGTGAACACGACAGCCGTCTTCGTGGAGGGCGACCCGGCTCCGCTCGCCGAGGCCGTCGCGGCGCGGTTGTCCGCCGCGACCCCCTTGCCGCCCGAGGACGACAAGGCCGTACTCCCCGTACAGCCGGTCGCGGTCGCCAAGGCGATCGAAACGCACCTGCTCAAGAAGGCGGCGGGCACCCGGGCCTGGCTCGGCGGCGACGGCGTCGTGGGCGAACTCGGGGACGGGAGCGCGGCGCTGATGCCGGCCGTCCACCAACTCGACGATCCGGCCGCTCCGCAGGCAGGTGTGGAACTGCCGTTCCCTTGCGTGTGGATCGCGCCGTGGACACCCGAGGCCGGCACCGAGCCGTTGAGGAACACGCTCGTGCTCAACGCGATGACCCACGACAGCCGGCTCATCGACCGCCTGCTCGACGAGCCGACCATCAGCAACCTGTACCTGGGAAGCCAGTACACGCACTGGATGGATCCCTCGGTACCGCACGACGGCTACCTCGCCGACTTCCTCATGCGGAACAAGGGCGTCATCCGGAACTGAACGTGGTTCCGGAACGCTCCCTCCGACTCCCACGAGACCGAAAGGCTCCTACCTTGTCCCACTCCGTCGAACCGGCCGACGTCCTGATCGTCGGCGGCGGGTCGGCCGGTGCGGTGCTCGCCGCGCGCCTGAGCGAGGACCCCGCCCGGCGCGTCGTGCTGCTCGAGGCCGGGCCGGACTACGGCCCCACCCGGTTCCCCGACGCACTGCTCGACGCCAACCGCATCGCCGATCTCGATCACGACTGGGGATACACCTCGCGGGGCGGGCGGCTGAGCCCCTCGATGGTCGCCCTGCGCGGCAAGGTGATGGGCGGGAGTTCCGCCGTCAACGCCGGCGCCGCCCTCCGCGCCCGGGCCCGCGACTTCGCCCGCTGGGCGGAGAACGGGCTCGACGACTGGAGCTTCGCCGACGTCCTGCCGTACTTCCGTGAACTGGAGAACACCCCCACCGGCGAGGACGAGTTCCACGGGCGAAGCGGGCCGATGCCCGTGCGCCAGCTGACCGACTCCGAGCTGACCCCGGCGCATCGTGGCTTCATCGACGCCGCGGTCGCCCTCGGCCACAAGCGGATCACCGACTTCAACGGTGCCGAGCAGGACGGCGTCGGGGCCTTCGCGGTCAACGTCCTCGACGGGATCCGGCAGAACACCGCGCTGGTCTACCTCACCGCTGACGTGCGCGCTCGCCCGAATCTCACGGTGCGCGGTGCCGTCAGCGTCGACCGGGTCCTGTTCAGCGGTGGCAGTGCGACCGGAGTGGTCACCGCCGACGGGACCGTGCACCCTGCCGACGAGGTGATCCTCTCCGCCGGGACCTACGGAAGCGCGGCGATCCTGCTGCGCTCCGGCATCGGCCCCGCCGGCGAACTGGCCTCGCTCGGCATCGAGCCGCTCGCCGACCTACCCGTCGGACAACACCTGCAGGACCACCCGTTCTGCCCCGCGGTCCATGCCCTCGCCCCGGGGCGAGGGGAGATGGCTCCGGCCCTCGGCGCGCTGCTGTGGACCGCCTCCAGCGAGGCCGCGGACGGTGAACTCGACCTGAACGTCGTCGCCGTGCATCCGGGCGGGGCTCCGTTCATGCCCGCCGGCGGCGTCATCGCCCTGTCGACGGCTCTCGTGCTCCCCGAGGCACAGGGCACGGTGCGCCTCACCAGTCGCGATCCGCTGGCCCAGCCCCTGATCGACCACAACTACCTCGGCACCGAACGCGACCGCCGACGCATGCTCGAAGGCGTACGGATCGCCCGTGATCTGGCCCGTGACCCGGCACTCGCACCGTCGCTCGCCGGGCTTCTGATGCCGCGCGAACTGCCCGACGACGCCGAGGAGTTGACGCGGGTGATCGAATCCAGCCTCGCCATCTACGGTCACCCCACCTCCACCGCCCCCATGGGGGCCGCCGACTCGCCCCAGGCCGTCGTCGACTCCCGCGGAGCCGTGCACGGAATCGCCGCCCTGCGAGTCGTGGACGCCTCGATCATTCCGTACGTGCCCTCCAGCGTCACCAACCTCACCACGATCATGATCGCCGAACGCATCGCCCACCTCGTCTACAGCAACTGACGCCCCCGGGCCGCCGATTGGCCGGCCACTCACCCTGACGACTCCGGGGCCGGGCCACGGGCCCCGCGTTCCGGCACGTCACCGCCGCTTCCCCGGCTGAACTCGACGGGAGTTCAGCCGGGAAGCCCGGCTTGGGGTGGTTCGGCGCGCTTCACGCGGGCCAGGCCGAAAGACGACAGATCGACCGATGGAGGCCCGAACCCGCGTCAGGCCGAATCGCTGCGCCTGGGGCTGCTGTGCAGGAACGGACTACAGGATTTCAGGGTCCTCTGGACAGGACTCGTCTCGATCATGCGGATGGAGTCCAGCGCGCTGAGACTGTCGGCCAGATAGTCGTGCAGTTCGCTGGGACTCTTGCACAGGACGAGGGCCACCAGGTTGGTCGGGCCGGTGGTGGAGGCCAGGAAGGCCAGTTCCCTGTGTTGGATCAGGGTGCTCGCCACCTGGTTCAGGTGCGCGGGGGCGACGGACATCCACAGCAGGGACTGCGTGGTGATGCCGTACACCTCCGCACTGATCTCGACGTCGAAGGTGAGCATGCCGCCGGCCTGCAGAGCGGCGAGCCGGCGCGTGATGGTCGAGGAGGACTGACCGGTCTCGGCGGCGAGGTCCGTGTAGCTGATGCGGCCGTTGTTCTGCAACGCCGCCAGCAGGTGCCAGTCCGCCTGGGTCAGGGACGCACGGAGCTTGGGCTCGTCGGCGTCATCCGACGAGTCGCGCGCTCGGCGCAGTTGTTCCTGCTGCTCGATGGTGAGGGCGGTCGTGTGCCCCTGCCATGCGGTGGGACCGCCCAAATAGGTGTGCAGCAGGCGGTGCGCCGACACCTCGGCGATGTTGGCCACACGAGGGATCTCGCGGAACAACAGCGTATGGTGCGCCGCGGAGTTCATGACGAAGCATATTTCGGTTCCCCCGGACACGAGCCGCACCCAGGTGGTGTCGTCGCGCCGGGCCAGGCTGTACGCGACGCTCTGAGCGGTGTTCGGGCTGGCCGTCAGCCTCAGAATCCATTTCCCACCCGACGGTTGCCGCGGGTTCACCACTCCGACGACGCGAAGCGACAACTCGCTGCTCAGCCGCCCGTAACGACGGGCGACTGTTTGCGTGGAGACGCCCAGAACCTCGGCGATCCGGCTGAACGGCGCCCGACCGTCGATTCGCAGGGCGTGAATGATACAGTGGTCTAATTCATCGACTGTGGGGATCGTCGGCTCGGAAAATTCGCCCACTGGCCGTCTAGGACCATGGACGCTCAGCAAGGCTTGCTCAGCAAGGTTCGCGGCACCAGTTTCCCCCGGTTGGCCTGGGACAGGACCTCGTCAATGGGCGTGACTATCGGCGACGGCGCTTTTCATCACCAGGACCCCGGCGAGTTCCGTTCCACGATGATGGTCAGTCAGTTCTCGTGATCGGTCATGCTTTGCCGGAACTTGGCGCGCGGACATGAAGTCCATACTCGCGCTTTAAGGAATTCACGTTGGGTATCACCGGCGTCCGCGTTGTACGCCTGCCGGGGAACCTCGCCACCCTGTACGACCTGGTCAAGGCCGAACGATTCAGCAATTTCGCATGCAGTCGCCGCCACTACACCAGCCCCCCGACCAGCTCCTGAACCACTACGGACCATGACCGTCACCACGAAGTGGATATCAATAGGTCAAGAGGAACTCGCCGGGATCCTGACTCGTCGTCAGGTTCGGTCGGCGGAATTCCACTAGGTTCACACTTCGGACGAGCATACATGTTCTAGCCCTTCGTGGGTACGGCGGTCCGCCACGGGAACCCGGGGACCGAGCCGAGGATCCATGGCGGCGATCGCGCCAAGAGGCCGTTGCCGTGCCGGAGTTGAGCGGTGTGTTCCGGCGGACGTCGGCGGCCCTGACCTGCGGTTCCGCGTCGGCGTCCCTCGCCGGCCGGTCCGCTCCGTCCGCCCGGCCTCCGGGTCAGTCGGGGCACTCGTCCTCCGGGACGGAGGCCGGGACCGGCGTCGGGACGGGCACCTGGGCCGGGGCGGGCACCGGGCCGATCAGGACGTCGCTGTGGGCGGAACGGGCCTTGGCCGGCGAGGGACCGGCCGGCCCCGGGGCGCCCGGAGTGTCCGGGTAGAGCAGGAGGTGGCGCCTGCGGGCCTCGGCCGCGGCCTCCGGTCGCGGCACCACGGTGTGTTCGGCCCGGCCGTCCGCCCGCAGGGTGGTGACCAGGCACAGGCCGTCGAGGAGGCGCGCGGTCCGCACGTGCCGGGCCACGCCCCGCGCCCCGGCCGGCACCGCCAGACACACCTCGTCCGAGGTCTCGAACTCGGTGACCGTCAGGCCCTCGGCCCGCAGCCGTCCGCCCACCGACCGGCGTTCCCGTCCCGACCGGAAGGACCACACGTCGCTGTCCTTGAGCACGACGACCGCTGCCGCCGCCGGACCCGCGCCGACGGCCGTCCCGGCCTCCGGAACCCGGCTCCACGGGAAGGGGCGGCACAGCAGTCGCACCCCTTCGCGCTCCGCCCAGTCCACGGCGCGCTCGTGGACGACCTTCGCGCCGTGGCGGGACATGCGGCGCACTCCCTCGTAGCTGATCCGGGTCAAGGTGCGCGCCTCCGGCACGAGGTGGGGGTCGGCGGTGCACACCCCGGGCACGTCGGAGAAGAGCTCGCACGCGTCCGCGCCCAGCGTCGCGGCGGTCGCCACCGCCGAGAGGTCCGAGCTGTTGCGGCCCAGCATGACGGTCCGCCCGGCCGCGTCGACGGCCTGTCCGCCGGGGACCACCGCGATCGGGCAGTCGGCCAGGGCCCTGGTGAGCGCCTCGGGACTGGCCGAGACCAGCTCCGCCCGGTCGCCGGGCCCCTCGGCGAGGAGCCCGGTGGCCGCCGCGGGCAGCGGGCAGCCGGGCACGCCCGCGGCGTCGAGCGCGGCGGCGAGCAGGGCGACGCTCACCGTCTCGCCGGCGGTCAGGAGCATCGCCGCGGCCGGGGCGGGCGGGTCGGCGGCCAGCGCGTCCAGGGTCTGCTGGAGTCTGCCCGTCGTACCGGACATCGCGCTCACCACGACGACCACCGGGCGCTCCTCCTCGGTCCCGCGACGCACCGCGTACCGGGCCACGCGGCGGTAGCCGTCGAGGTCGGCGAAGGCGGAGCCGCCGAACTTCAGCACCAGCGGCCGGGGGGCCGGGGCGCGACGGCCCGTCATCCCAGCCATCCGTTCTTCGCGGCGAGCTCCACGATCTGGAGGGCGTTCAGGGCGGCGCCCACCCACAGGTTGTCGGCGACGACCCAGAGCGCGAGGGCGCGGTCGTCCTCGGGCTCGACGCGGACGCGGCCGACGTGGACCAGCGCCCGGTCCTCGCGCCGGGCGAAGACGGTGCGGGGCATGGGGTACGAGGGGCTGTGGGAGCGGCGGTGGACGCGCAGGCCGGGTGTCGCGGCCAGGGCCTCCTCGACCGCCGCGGCGGTGACGGGCTCGCGCAGGGCGATGTGCACGGCTTCGGAGTGGCAGTCGAAGACCGGCACCCGTACCGCGGTGGCGCTCACCCGCAGGTCCGGCAGTCCGAGGATCTTGCGGGGTTCGCGGACCAGTTTGCGTTCCTCGTGGGTGAGGCCGTGTCCGTCCGGGAGCCCGATCTCGGGCACGAGGTTGAAGGCCAGCGGCTGGCCGAAGCGCCCGCCGGGGGCGCCCTGCGTACGGGGGTCGTCCAGGACGGCCCTGGACTCCTCCGCCAGTTCCCGCAGCCCGCGCACCCCGCCGCCGGAGGCCGCCTGGTAGGTCGCCACCACGACGCTCTCCAGACCGGCCAGTTCGTGCACCGGGTGCAGGGCTCGCACGAGTTGGATGGTCGAGCAGTTGGGGTTGGCCACGAGGCCGGACGCCGGCCGGTCGTCGAGCGCGGCGGGGTTGACCTGGGGCACCACGAGCGGGACGTCCGGCCGCATCCGGAACGCCGAGCTGTTGTCGACGACCAGCACTCCGGCCGAGGCCAGCCGTTCGGCCTCCCGGCCGCTGATCTCCGCGCCCGCGGAGAAGACGGCGACGTCCAGGCCGCGGGGGTCGAGTTCGTCGAGGGTGACCAGGTCCGCCAGGGGCAGGGACAGGCCCAGTTCACGGCCCAGGTCCCGGCCGACGCTGCGCGCCGATCCCACGGGCACCACCTGTTCCACGGGCACGATCCCGCCGTCGAGCAGGGCCAGGCATTCCCGGCCCACCGCTCCGGTGGCGCCGACTACCGCGATGCGCAGCATTCCCGTCCTCCTGTCGCCCCGTCCGGGGCTCAGTACGTCGTCACGTCCGGTAACCGGCCCCGGAAGGCCCGCCGGTACGCGTGGGGGGTGGTGCCGAGGAAGTGCACGAACTGGTAGCGCAGGGCGGCCGCGTTGGCGAATCCCGTACGGGCGGCCACGGCCTCCATCGTCTCGTCGGTGTTCTCCAGCAGCCGCTGGGCGCTCAGCACCCGCTGGGCCAGCAGCCACCGGTAGGGCGTGGTCCCGGTCTCCGCCCTGAAGCGGCGGGCGAACGTGCGCGGCGACATGCAGGCGCGGGCGGAGAGCTGCTCGACGCTGATCTCCTGGTCCAGGTGCTGTTCGGCCCAGGTCAGCACCTCGCGCACCCCGTCCTCCCCGTACTGCGCGACCGGCCGTTCGATGTACTGGGCCTGGCCGCCCTCGCGGTGCGGGGGTACGACCATGCGCCGGGCGATGGCGTTGGCGACGTCGCTGCCCTGGAGCTTGCGCACGAGGTGGAGGCAGGCGTCGATCCCGGCGGAGGTGCCGGCCGAGGTGAGGATCGGGTCCTCGTCGACGTACAGCACGCCCGGTTCGACATGGGCCTTCGGATAGCGCTCGGTGAGTGCGTCGGCGTACCGCCAGTGCGTGGTGCAGCGGCGTCCGTCGAGCAGTCCCGCGGCGCCCAGGACGAAGGCGCCGACACAGACGCTGACCACGCGGGCGCCGCGGGCCACCGCCTGGCGCAGGGCCTCCAGCAGGGCGGGCGGAAACTCCCGGGTGTGGAAGTCGTCCCCCACCGGTATGGCGATGAGGTCGGCCTCCTCCAGCCGGTCGAGGCCGTAGGGCGTGCTGATGGTGAATCCGGGAACCGCCCGCACCGACGGGGATTCCGCGGCGACGAGCGCGAAGTCGTAGGCGGGCAGCCCCTCTTCACGACGGTCGATCCCGAATACCTCACACACGACACCCAGCTCGAAGGGATGGACGTTGTCGAGCAGGACCGCGGCTACGTTCTTCAGCATGTTTTCCAATGTGGCAGTAATACATGGTGTTCTGACAGTCCCTCCGCTGTCGCTTGGCCGGATCAGCCCTCATACTCACGGCATGGACCCGGAAGCGCGTCGGGATTCACCCGCCGGCGCTCATGGGTGGGACACATCGTCGACGGGCTGGCCGATGGACACGATCCCGCTGCGGATACCCATGACGACGGCTTGCGTCCGATCGGACGCGCCGACCTTCATGAAGACCGCGGACAAATGGTTCTTCACCGTCTTCTCGGATATGCCGAGTGCCTTCGCCACACGCCGATTCGAATTCCCCTGGGAGATGAGGACGAGAATTTGACGTTCGCGGGCCGTCAGCACGGCGAGGGCCTGGCGTGCCCCGGCCGCCTCCGCGGAGGGCGGCGGGGCGGGGACGGCGCCGCGCCGGCCGTCGGCCCGTAGGTCCTCGATCAACTGTTCCTGGGCCTCGAGGGCGTCCTGCGCCTCGCCCAGGGCCTTGTGCACCTTGGCGACACCTTCGGCCAAGGCCGTCACGGGCTGCGCCGGTGCCCCGCAGACCACACAGCATTGCCGGGTCCCCGGTTCCTCGACCGACCCGCGCACAACAGGCGACATCAGATGGACTCCCTCCACCGAGGTGAATTGACCGGACCGCTCTTCTCCGTAGGGCCGAGATCGTGCGAAGGAAACCGGGGTACCGCGTCAGGAAGGAAGCTGAGCGTGGATCGCCACCGTCTTGCACCGCGTGTATTCACGCAGCGCCTCCAGCCCCTTCTCCACTCCGATTCCCGAGCGCCGGTAGCCGCCGAACGGCAGCTCGACTCCCCCGGCCGCGCTGTAGTTGTTCACGAACACCTGCCCCACCCGGAGCCGCCCGGCGAGCCAGTGGGCACGCGTCACGTCGGACGTCCACACTCCGGCGGCCAGTCCGTACGTGGTGTGTTCCGCGAGGGCGACCGCTTCCTCCAGCGAGTCGAAGACGGAGACACACAGGACGGGACCGAATATCTCCTCGTTGAACACCCGGTGTTCCGGGGTGACCTGATCGAGGATGGTGGGCTCCACGAAGAACCCCTCGGCACAGGCCTTCCCTCGGGGGACACCACCGCCCGTGCGGAGAACGGCGTCGCGCCGGCCCCCGGCCAGGTGGCCGAGCACCCGCTCGCGCTGTCTCGCGGAGATGAGCGGCCCCATGTCGGGATCGGCCGCTCCCGGCCCGATGGTCAGGGCGCGGAACCGTTCGACGAGCGCGTCCACCAGTTCGCGGTGGACGGACCGGTGGACGAGCAGCCGGCTGCCGGCCGAGCAGTTCTGCCCCGCGTGCTCGGTGATCGACTCCACGATCTGCGGCACCGCGCGTTCGGCGTCGAAGTCGGGGAACACGAGGTGCGGGGACTTCCCGCCGAGCTCCAGGGTGACCGGCACGATGGTGCGCGCCGCCGCGGTCATCACGGCCTCGCCGACCTCCCGCGAGCCGGTGAACGCGAGCCGGTCCAGGCCGGGATGCGCGGCGAGTGCGGCGCCGGCCTCCGTTCCGTGGCCCGGTACGACGTTCAGGGCGCCCGCCGGGAGCCCCGCCTCCTCGGCGATCTCCACCAGCAGGAGCGAGGTCAGCGGCGCGTCCTCGGCGGGCTTGAGGACACAGCAGTTTCCGGCCGCGAGGGCGGGTGCCAGGGTCCTGGCCGCTATCTGGAGCGGGTAGTTCCAGGGGATGATGTGCCCGCACACGCCGTAGGGCTCGCGCAGGGTGAAGGCCGGCCGGTCCGGCCGGTGCTGGATGGTCTCGCCGCCGAGGCTCTCCACGGCGTTGGCGTAGAAGTCGAAGTAGCGGGCGGCGATGTCGGCGTCGGTGAACGACTGGCGCAGCGGCTTGCCGGTGTCGAGCGTCTCCAGTGCGGCGAGTTCGCCGCGCCGGGAGCGCAGGACCTCGGCGATGCGGTGGCAGATCCGGGAGCGCTCGACCGGCGTCGCGAACCGCCAGACCGTCTCGTGGGTGTGCCGGGCCGCTTCCACCGCCGCCCCGATCTCGGCCGGGCCGCAGCGGGCGACGCGGGCGACGGTGCGGGCGTCCGACGGATCGAGGACGTCGATCCACCGGTCCGTGGGAACCTGCTTCCCCGCGATGACGGCCGGGTGTTCCGGTATCGATGCATCACTCACGGGTGCATCCAGCTCCTTGGCGTGGGGGGCGCACTTCTTCGGTGGTTCAGTGGGTCATCGAACCGGCGATGACCCGCTCGAGATCACGTGGGGCCACGTCACGCGGGCAGCACACCAGCAGCCGCCGCTGTTTGAGGGCGCCCTCGACGAGGCCGGGGAGGTCTTTGGCGGAGTAGCCGAAGTCCCGCAGCCCGGTGGGTCCCCCGGTGTCCGCGACGATGCTCAGCAGGGTGGCCGGCAGCACGTCCGAACCGTTCGCCTCCGTCACCCCGTCGAGGTTCGCGCCGAGCAGCTCGGCCGCGCGCAGATGGCGTTCGGGAGAGGTCGGGTAGGTGAACTCGAAGGCCGCGGCCGCGGTGGAGACGACGGCCGCCCCGTGCGGCACCATGGCGTGGTCGACCTCGTACCCGTCGGGCCGGTAGTCGCGCACCATCCCCGCCACGGGGTAGGCGCAGGCGTGCGGGATGTGGGTACCCGCGTTGCCGAATCCCATCCCCGCGAAGCTCGCGGCCCGGCTCATTCCCGTACGGGCCTCCAGGTCGTCGGGGTTGAGCACGGCGCGCCGCAGATGGCGGCCGACCAGCTCCAGCGCCTGTTCCGCCCATACGTCGCTGATCGGGTTGGCTCCGATGTACAGCGGACGGTCGGCGGGCGTGGGATACGGGGGGCGCCGGTCGTAGGCGCGGGCCGTGTACGACTCGCATGCGTGGGTCAGGACGTCGTAGCCCGAGGAGGCGGTGACGGCCGGGGGCAGCGTCAGGGTGTTGACCGGGTCGACGAGCGCCAGGGACGGCATCAGCCGCAGGTCGCTGATGCCCGTCTTCACGTTCAGGTCCGTCACCCCGAGGGCGACCATGGCGGTGCACTCGCTGCCGCTGCCGGCGGTGGTGGGCACGGCCACCAGGGGCTTGAGCGGGCCCGGGACCGGGGCTCCGGCGCCGATCGGGGCGTTCAGGTAGTCGCGTACCGGGCGGCCGGGGTGGCTGAGCAGCAGGTTCAGCATCTTGGCGGTGTCGATCGAACTGCCGCCGCCGAGCCCGACGTAGCCGTCCACCTGGAGGGCTTCCAGTTCACGGGCCGCCTCGGCGACGCTCGTGTCGGTGGGTTCGACCCGGGCCCGGTCGAAGAGCGTGACCGAGATCCCCTCCTGCTCGATCTGCTTGGCGACACGGGCCGGCAGGCCGAGCCCGGCGAGGACGGGATCGGTCACCAGCAGCACCGAGGCGACACCCGCTCTGCGCAGTTCGTGTCCGAGGTCCCCGGTGGCGCCGACACCGAATTTCAGTGGTGGGGCCTGCCAGGCGATTAATCGTTCATGCTCCGGCATCCCGCCACCCCACCCGAGCGATTCCACAGTCCGTCCCCGCCTTCATCGACTTGACTCGGAATTCCGAGAAATTGCATGACGAACGGCGACGCGCACCCAGACGTCTCGGCCGACTCGGTGAATCGACGTCACCTTCACTCAGAATTTCGACCAGGCGAGGGCCACAGTAGCCAGTCGGTCTGCGTCTCGCCATAGGTCCCTTGCCCTATGACAGAAACGGCTCAATCACAACCACCGGCACATATCGGAAGTCAGCGGATCAACACCCCGGTCCGCGCCCCGGCACCGGCCCGGCCGGGCGCCGGCCCCGGGGGCTCCGCTGGCAGTAAATCGTGGTTGCGTGTCCGTTCCGCCACTGTCGCGGGAGCCGTCCCGGCCAGCAGAGTTGAGCCATGAAGTCCACTGGGCGGCGGTACGTGATCGTCGTAGACGGCTACCACATCAGGGACGGCGACGACCGGGGCTTCGCCAGCGCCTTCCGGGCCCGGGGCGTGCTGCCGGTCACCGTCATGAGCACCCCACAGCCGCTGGCGAAATTCGTCAAGAAGAACATCTGGTACCCCGACGACTTCGAAGCCGTGCATTATTACGACGGCGACTTCGAAGCAATGGCGAAGCTTGTGGAATCCTATGACCCGGTGGGGATCGTCACCGGCAACGAGAGCGGTGTCGAATTCGCCGCGCGGCTCGTGGAACGTCTGATGCCACAGTTCCAGAACGTACCCGGCAGCGCCAAATACCAGCGCCACAAAGGCGAGATGGCACTCGCCCTGGAGCGCGCCGGAGTGCCGGGTCCGCGCACCCTGTCGACCGCGGACCCCGCCGAGGCCGCCGCGTGGATCGAGTCGAGTGGCCTCACCGGCCGGCCACTGATCCTGAAGCCGCCGCACAGCGCCGGGACCGACAACGTGCACTTCGTGCCCGCCGGCGGCGAGTGGCTCGGCCACTTCACCCACATCCTCGGCCAGGTCAACGGGTTCGAGCTGCGCAACGACACCGTGATCGTGCAGGAGTTCCTGGAGGGACCCGAGTACATCGTCGACCTGTACTCGGTGGACGGGCGGCACGGCCTGGTCGACACCTGCGTCTACGCCAAGCACGACCGGGGCCCCCGCTACGGCATCTACGACGTCGCCGACTTCCTGGCCCCCGACCACCCCGACGTGGCGGTCCTCGCCCCCTACGTGATGCGCGCCGCCGACGCCGTCGGCATCCGCAACGGCTCCACGCACGCCGAAGCGATCATGACGCAGGACGGCCCCCGCCTGGTGGAGCTGGCCGCCCGCTACTCGGGGAGCTGCATGATGATCTCCGGGTCCCTGGCCACCGGCGACAACCAGATCGAGCGCACCGTACGACACGTCCTCGACGGGGAGTTCACGCCGTCGTTCGAGCTCGTCAAGGAGGTCCGCACGCTCTGGCTCTGCTCGGACCTGGCGGGACCGGTGCACAACATGGAGATCCTCCGGGCGATCGCCGACCTGCCCACCACGTACTCCATGTCGATCCCGCCCGAGGGCCGGGACATGCCGCTCACCAACGACGTGACCACCAGCCTGGGCTGGGTCATCCAGGGAGCCGACGACTGGGGCGCCATCGAGAAGGACTCGGCCCGCATCCGCGAGCTGGAGCGGACGTGGAACGCGGCGCGCGCCGAGGACGCGGCCGGCGAAGGGGGGACCGCCTGACATGCCGGGCCAGTCGTTCGGGGCCCACGTACCCCACCTCCTGCTCATCTGTCCCCGTCACGACGTCCTGGGCAAGTTCGTCGGCCTTCCGGTCGCCCTCACCGTGGTCCACCGCCCCGGCGGTGACCGGGAGTTGGAGGAGTCCCTCGCCCTCCAGGTGGTCGACGCCGACTTCACCGACCCGAAGGCGCTGCTCGCCGTCGCCCGCGAGGTGCACGCCCGGCGGCCCGTGGACGCGGTGCTCGGGCTCACCGAACTCTCGCTGCGCCCGGCGAGCGTGGTGGCCGAGGCGCTGGGGGCGCGCGGCAACACGCCCGCCACGCTCGCGCTGACCCAGGACAAGGCCGCCATGCGCGCGCACCTGCGGGACCGCGGCCTCGGCACGGTGGCCCACCGGGTGTGCTCCACCGTCGAGGAGGTCCGGACCCTGCTCCGCGGCACTCCGGCCGGGGTGATCCTCAAACCGGTCGAGGGCAACGGCGGAACGGGCGTCCATCTCGTGCGCACGGAAGAGGAGTTGGCCCGGGCGTGGGCCTGGACCAGCGGCGCCCGGACCGGTTTCGCCTGGCCGCAGGGCGCGTCCGCGTCCACCGTTCTGGCCGAGGAGTTCCTCACCGGCCAGGAGTTCAGCGTCGAGTCGCTGTCGGCCGCCGGGCGCCACCGGGTCCTCGCCGTCACCCGGAAGCACACCTCGGGTGCCCCGCACTTCGTGGAGACCGGCCACGACCTGCCCGCGCCGCTGCCACCCGACCGGCACGGGACGGTCGTCGACGCGGCGGTGAAGGCCCTGGACGCCGTCGGCTACGCCTGGGGCCCCTGCCACACGGAGGTGATGCTCGCCGAGGACGGCGAGCGCGCCACCGTCGTCGAGATCAACGCCCGGCAGGGCGGCGACCAGATCTGGGAGCTGGTCCACCACGTCACCGGTGTCGACATGCTCCAGGGCGCCGTCCTCGCGCTCGCCCACGGCGTCCTGCCGGGGCCGGACGCCGGCCACGCGGGCGGCGCCTCGATCCGCTACCTCACCCCCCGGCCGGGCCGGGTCACCGAGGTGACGGGGGTGACCGAGGCCCTGGCCATGGAAGGCGTGATTCGTATCGGTGAACTCCCCAAGGCAGGGGACGAGTTGGTGCCGCTCGGCGATTCCTGGAACCGGGCCGGGCACGTCGTCGCCGCGGGCCCCGACCCCAAGGCCGCCGCCGCGGCGGCCGACGCCGCGGCCGCCCGGATCGTCGTCCGCACCGACGAGGAGGGGGCGCGGTGACCTCCGAGAAGGGAGACGGGGTGACGCTCGCCGGGAACCAGGGGCCGCGGCGGGCCGAGCGTGCCCCGGGGACGCGGCCCGGCCGGTTCCTCACGGGCCGGGGTCCGGCGTACGTCGTCATCCTCGGCCGCTTCACCACCAACATCGGCTTCTTCATGGTCGTGCCGTTCCTCGCGGTGCACCTGACCAAAGACGAGGGGCTGAGCAGCTTCCAGACCGGTCTGCTCTTCGCCGTCATGGAGTTCACCCGGCGCGGGCTCGGCATCCCGTCCGGCTGGGTCAGCGACCGCTTCGGCGCCGCCCGGATCCTGACCCTCGGGCTCGCCGTCGAGGCGGGCGCGTACGTCGTGTTCACCGTGGCGGGCGGCAGCTTCGCCGTCTGGGCCGCGGCCGTCGCGCTGCTCGGCGTCGGCGGGTCCCTCAACAACAACGGCGCGCGCAGCGTCCTCGCCTCCAGCAAGTCCGGCGGGGTCGCGGCCAACCTCAGCCGTTACTACGTGTCGATCAACGGGGCCGCCCTGATCGGCCCGTTGATCGGCACCGCGCTGATGGCGGCCGACGCGATGAAGGCCGGGTTCCTCATCGCGGCCACGCTGCACCTGGGGTTCGCCGTGACCTCCGCGGTGCTGCTGCGCGGGCTGCACGCCACGAACGCGGCACCCATCAGACCCGCCGCCATGGCCGAGGCGCTGCACGACCGGCCGCTGATGATCTTCTGCTCGCTCGCGGTCGGCGGCTGGTTCCTCATCACCCAGTACCGGGTCGCGCTGCCCCTGACCGTCGTCCACCAGAAGCTCGACTCCGACCTGGTCGGCCTGCTCACCGCGGGCAACGCCGTCGTGGTGATGCTGACCGTGTGGCTGATCGGCTCACGCGTCGAGAAGCGCTCCACGATCGGCCGCCTGGACCTGTTCGCGGCGTCCGGGGTCCTGCTCGGCGGCGGCTGGCTGCTGTGCTCGGTCGACGGAATCAGCCCCGTCGTCGCCGCCGTGATCGTCACCTCGATCGGCGAGTCGCTGTTCTGCGGCGTGGTCGACGCGGTTGTCGCGGGCCTGGCGACCGAGGGCCGTACCGGCCTCTATCTGGGCTACTCCACGATGGCCTGGGGCGTCGGCGGCATGCTGGGCGGCTTCGTCGGCGGCGGCTTCGACCTGGCCGCCGGCCATGCCGCGCTGCCGCTGTTCTGGCTGGTGCTGGCCCTCGTGGGAGTCGGCTACGGGGCGGGCACCCGCGTGGTGCGCCGCTCGCTCGCCGAGGCGGTGGACCGGCGCCGTACCGCCGGGGCCGCGCCGGCCGGCCCACCGTCCCCGTCCGGCTGACCGCCCCGGACCGCCCTCCCGGATCAGGACGCCTCGAACCGGCCCGGACCGCGAACCGCCCCGGACCACCCGGTCCGGGCGCCTCCGACGCTCGTGCGCGACGACCCGGAACACACCCCCGAACACCGACCGAGAAGGAGGCCGCATGCCGCCCAAGGCGTTGCGCGCACAGGTGCGCGAACTGATGGGCCGAGCTCAGGAGGACCTGCGGGACCTGGTCGCGCACCGGTCCGTCGCCGACCCACGGCAGTATCCGGTGGAGGAGTGCGAGAGCGCCGCGGCCCTGGTCGCCCGGCTGTTCGCCGGAGCCGGCGTCCCCGGGACGCGACTCCTGGACACCCCGGACGGCAGCAAGGCCGTGTACGGGCATCTGCCGGCCGCCCCCGGCTACCCCACCGTCCTCCTCTACAGCCACTACGACGTCCAGCCGCCGCTCGACGAACCCGCCTGGACCACCCCGGTGTGGACCCTGACCGAGCGCGCCGACGGCCGCTGGTACGGGCGCGGGGCCGCCGACTGCAAGGGCAACATCGTCATGCAGCTCACCGCGCTGCGGGCGCTCGGTGACCTGACCCGGCTCGGGGTGGGCGTCAAGGTCATATCCGAGGGCGCCGAGGAGCAGAGCACCGGTGGCCTCGCCACCCTGATCCGGGAGAACCCGAAGCTCCTGTACGCCGACACCGTGCTCGTGTGCGACACCGGCAACTCCGAGGCCGGGCTGCCGACCGCCACCACCGACCTGCGGGGCGTCGTGCACGCCACCGTCACCGTCCGCTCGCTGGCCGGGCCGGTGCACTCGGGCTCCTTCGGCGGCCCCGCCCCCGACCCGCTCAACGCGCTGATCGCGATGCTCGCCACCCTGCACGACGCCGCCGGCAACACGACCGTGGACGGCCTCGACAACAACGGGCGCTGGCAGGGCGCCGAGTATCCCGCCGAGCGCTACCGTCACGACATCGGGGCGCGCGAGGGCGTCCGGCTGGTGGGCGACGGCAGTGTGGCGGACATGCTGTGGGCCAGGCCCGCCCTCACGGTCGTCGGCATCGACTGCCCGCCGGTGGTCGGATCCGCCCCCGCCGTGCTCGGGGAGGTCACGGCCAAGCTCAATCTGCGCATTCCCTACGGCACCGAACCGGACGCCGCCTGGGAGGCGCTGAAGGCGCATCTGGAGCGGGCGGCCCCCTGGGAGGTCGAGGTGGAGACCGTCCGGCTCTCCTCCAGCCGCCCCTTCCGGGCCCGCACCGACGGCCCGGCCTACGCGCGTCTGGCCGAGGCGATGCGGGAGGCGTTCGGGCGGGAGCTGACGACGGCGGGGCAGGGCGGCTCGATCCCCACCTGCGACGCGTTGCAGGAGACCTTCCCGGACGCGGAGATCGCGCTGATCGGGGTCGAGGAGCCGCAGTGCCTCATCCACGCGCCCGACGAGAGCGTGGATCCCGAGGAGATCGAACGCATGGCGCTCGCCCTCGCGCTGTTCCTGGAGTCCGTGGGAGAGCGGTCGTGACCGGACTGGCGGGACGTCATGTCACGTTCGGCGAGGCGGACATGGCGGATCACCTGGACCGGCTCGGCCGGGCGGCTCCCGACCTGCACGCGTGCGTCGACCCGGCACGGGCCCGGGCCTGGGCGCGCCTGGCCGAAGCCGGGGCCGACGACTTCAAGGACGACTTCGGCGCGGACGGGGCCGGTGGCCGGGGCTCCTCGTACATCCGCGCGCAGGCCCGCAACCTCACCGCACGCGCGCAGGGCATCCACCATCTGCTCTCCCTGGTGCCGGCCCGGACCGACCGGCGGCCCGCCGTCGTCGTGGACGTGCTCGGCGGCGACGGCCTGGTCCGCAGGGTCGCGGACGCCCGGGACGTGACCGGCCTGTCCGTGCTGACGTGCGACGCCTCCCCGTACATGGTGCGCGCCGCCTGGGCGGCCCACTGTCCGGCGCTGGTGCAGCGCGCCGACCGGCTGCTCATGCGCGGCGGCAGTGTCGACGCGGTCCTCGTCGCCTACGGCTCGCACCACATCGCCGCCGAGGACCGCGCCGAACTCGCCCACGAGGCGTACCGGGTGCTGCGGCCCGGCGGGGTCCTGCTCCTCCACGACTTCCTCGTGGGGTCCCCGATGGAGACCTGGTTCCAGGACGTGGTCGACCCGTACTCGCGGACGGGCCACGCCTTCGGTCACTTCACCCGGGAGGAGATGTGGGGGTACCTGACGAAGGCGGGCTTCGAGTCCGGTGAGGTGACCGACATGGCCGACCCGTACGTGGCGACGGCGGCCACGGCCCGGGAGGCCGAACTGGAGCTGGGGCGCTACCTGCTGGACATGTACGGCCTCTCCGCGATCGAGCGGCGGCACGCGGCGGACGCGGCCCGTCACACCGTCGAGCTGGCCAAGTCGGTCTTCCGCGAGCGGCGCGCCGACGGGTCCCTGGAGACGTTCTCGGCCGCGTACGACCCGTCCGCCCGCTCCTGGACCTGCACCCTGCCGAGAACGGCCGTCCTCGCGATCGGCCGGAAGTCCCCCTGAGGCGGCACCGTGCCGGAACCGGACCGGCGCCCGCCGCCGGTCCGGCCCAGTGCGGGCCCGGTGCGGCGCGGGCCCGGTGCGGTATGGGCCGATGCCCGACGCGGCCGCGACCGGTGCTGCCCCGTCCGGCCTGTTCGGCGATCGGTGTGCGGCGGGCGAGTTGGCCGGTGGGGGCGGGGTGACATGGCGGCGGCCACCCGGACGGGTGGCCGCCGCCGGTGGTGGTACGGGCGGGGTCGCGGGCCGGTCAGCCGGGCTCCCCCGGCTTGGCGTCGGCGAGACCGGTGAGGGCCTGGTCGAAGACCTCGCGCGCCCGCTGGAGGACCTGCTCGCGCCAACGGGCGTCGTCCGCCGGGCAGAAGGCGTCGCGGATCAGCCGCTTGAGGCCGGAGCGGACCGCGTCGGCCGGCGGGCGGTTCCGGTGGAGCCAGGCGTCGGCGCACAGCGCCACCAGCACCTCGGGGCCCGGCTGGGTACCGAACTCCAGGGTGATCGCGGTCAGCCGGCCGCCCGGGCCGAGGCCGTCCGCCACCGCGGTCGCCGTGTTGCCGACGATCGGCGTGGAGGAGGACGTGCCCTCCTCGGAGGCGGTGAGCGCGTCGCCGTACCAGCGGCGGGCCCGCTGGTGGGCGTCCGCGTCCCGGCCGCCGCGGAAGATGGGCTCGCCGGCCCCGCGTTCGCCGAGCCCGGTGTGCAGGTCGATGTAGCCGACGTGGCCGGCGCCCGCGATCTGCTCGGCGACCACCGTCTCGAACACCCGCCGGGACCACACCGGGGCACGTCCGCCGTGGAACAGCCCGTCGGGATGGCGGTACTGGCCCCGGGTCACGGCCTCCTGGAGGTGCTGCGCGCCGAGCCGGCCGCGGAGCGCGGTGAGCTCCGCGACCAGGTCGCCGGGCACGAACGCGGCGGCGTCCGCCGGCACCAGGGTGGGGTGCACGGCGTCGTAGGCGTCGTTGTGCGGCGGGGCGGCGTGGTCGACGAAGTTCCGGTTGAGGTCGACGTTGTCCTCGTTGACGCGCCGCAGGTACGCGAAGCCGTAGGGGTTGAGGGAGTGGACGAGCAGGACACCGGTGCCGGACTCGGCGGCGGCCTTCGCGACGCCTTCCCGCAGCAGGATGCCGGTCTGGCAGGCCGAACCGCAGAAGCCCTCGATGCCATGGGTCCCGGAGACCGTGACCAGGAGCTTCGCCGGGTCGGGCGGCCCCAGCCAGGCGGTGTCCACGCAGAGTTCGCCGCCGTCGGGCCCGAGGTGCCCCGGCAGGGTGAACGTCCTCAGGCGCGCGCCGGCCTCCTCGGCGGCGCCCAGGAAGGCGGCGCGGGCCCGGGAGTAGTCGGGGGGAAAGGTGTCCGATGTGTCCGCCATCGCTGCCTCGAGTTCCTGGGGGGCCTGACTGCCTGACTGCCTGCCTGGTCTCAGCTCCGCCCGGAGGGCAACGGCACTCCGAGGGCCGTGAGGATCGCGTGCGCCCCCGCCCGCGTGGGCACGTTCAGCAGGCACAGCACCCGGTCCCCCGGCTCCGTGTGCTCGGCGAAGTACCGGTTGGCCTCGGGCACATGACTCAGCGGCCGTTCCCGGTAGAGGTCGAGCGGACGGCCGATGCCGGGGATGACCCCGCGCGCCGGGTCGAACGCGGCCCGGGGAGCGAGCGCCGCAGCCACCTCCGCCGCGAGGGCCTCCTGGCTGTCGTCCTTGCCCGCGAGGTCCGGGTACATGGCGATGTCCGGATGACCGCTGAACGCCGCCATCGCGCAGTGCGCCACGGGGTTGTACGTCTTGAGGGCGATCACCTCGGGGAACGGGCGGCCGTCGGCGAGCAGCCGGGCGAAGTGCAGTGCCCAGCTCTCCTTGAAGACCGTGGCGCCCCGGTACGCGTCCCCCACGAACTGGATCATGATGTGGAGGCAGGGCCGCCCCGACGGGATCTCGGCCCAGCGGGAGGTGAGCAGCGAGATGACCCGGTCGCGTTCGCGGTCGACCCCGACGACGACGTACTCGGCGTCGGTCAGCATCTCGCGGCGGAGGGTGAAGAGCTGCCGGGTGTGGAGCCCCGGCATGGCGAGGACCAGACCGTCCACGATCCATTTCTCGGTCCGGCCCGGCAGCTCCCGGCCGGGCGGCAGGGCCAGTACCTCGACCCCGGACCGCCCGCCGGGCCGTGTGGCTCGGTCGTCGTCGGTCACCGCCGGCCCGCTCAGACCTCGGAGGCGGTGGGCAGCGGGATCTGGGCGTCGCTCTTGCCCAGCACGGTGAGCTGGTGCAGTTCCACGAAGTAGAGCTTCCACAGCCAGTAGACGTTGTGGAGGTGCTCGACGACCTTCCGCTCGTCGTCCTCGGAGTGGATCAGCGTGGACAGCACACGCCACACGAAGTCGTCGTGGTCGTCGTCGAGGTCGGTGTTGACGTGCGCGCGGGCGCCCTTGACGTTCTCCTCGCCGAGGACGTCGCCGAGGTTGTCCAGCCAGTCGGGCTGGGTGCGCGTGGTGACGTACTCGACGAAGTACACGCTGGTGATCAGCGCCATCGGGCTGTCCTCGAACTCCATGCCGAACTGGAGGTATCCGGTGAGGAGTTTGGTGGAGAGCAGGGGTTCCGTGGAGTAGATCTGGTCCTTGGTGACCCCGACCTTGGCGAGGTCGGCGGCGAACAGCCGGTCGTGCAGCATCTCGTCGTCGGTGTAGTGCGCCCACGCCTTGGCCTGGACGGGGTCCACCTTGGTGAAGTACTTGATGGCCAGCGCGTCGACGGTCCGCTTGCGGCGCAGCCGCAGGATCGTCTCGATGTTGTGCCGCTTGTAGTAGTCGAGGTTCAGCTCGGAGGCGTTCTTCTGGTGCTGGGCGTAGGGGACGGTCTCGTAGAAGTCCTTGATGAAGGTGTCGAGGACCGCGTCGACCTTCTTGCGCAGTTCGGAGTTGATCGTCATGGCGTGCTTCCCTCCTTGGGGTCAGTGGCAGCCGCAGCTCGCGCTGGAGACGCGCTGCATCCGGCCGCGGCGTACCGCCTTGCGGGCGCCGAGGACGGCGGTGCCGTCCGATGTCACCAGTGAGCTGCGGGGGCACAGGAAGGCCAGGGCGAAGCGCGTGGCCGGCGTGATCCCCAGTCCGAGGTTCACGACACCGCCGGTGGCGCCGTACACCTCGTTCGGGCCGCAGTTCGCCGGGATGATCTCCGTGGTGGTGTTGATCCCGAAGCCGAGTTCCCAGATGACGCGGTAGCGCGGATCGTCGGTGAGCAGCTTCTCCAGCTCCACGGCGGCCGACGTCGCCCCCGGCGTCTGCGGGGTGACGCTCTCGATGCTTCCGGCGGTGACGCGCAGCGTCACGGCGTTGGAGACGAGCGGTGTGAGCGCTTCGAACAGCCGCCGCTGGTCGGCGCCGTCGGCCGGGTCCTGGTGGCGGTGGACGATCGGCCAGCCGCGCAGGGTCAGTTCCCCCTGGAGTCCGAGCAGCCGGGCCTCCGGTTCGAAGGTGGTGATCTCGGCGGCGGTGACGCTCAGTTTGCCCGAGGGGAAGATCTGCTGGTCGCCCTCCTCCAGGACGCCGGCCTGCTGGTTCCAGACGCAGTCGCCGGCCGTGTGGTCGAACTCGGCCTCGGTGCCGGAGACGTCGTCGATGATCGTCAGCCGGTCGCTGTCGCCCACCAGGTCGAAGAACTCCTCGGCCACCTGGGCGTGCCGGGCGACGTCGGTGCGGGCGGCGGTGCGCAGGAAGTAGCGGACGTGTTCGTCGGTCAGCGGCGTGGATCCGGCCGGCAGCACGGCCAGCTTGCGGCCGCCCAGCTCCCGCTCGGTCGGCGAGTCGAGGAACCGCCCGGGGCAGACCGCCAGCACGTGCGCGTCCTCGGGGACGCTCCGCTCGATCAGCTCGCCCAGGCGGGTGCCGGGAGGGAGCGTCAGCGGAAGCACGCGGGAATATCCGTCGCCGGGACGCGGGGAAACGAGGTCGCCGTGCCGTTCGCTCGTGATCAGACAGAATGTCCCGGTCGGCCGGCCGAACTGGTCGAAGTCGCTCGTCGTGATGTCAGGCGGTGGCACGGAGAACTCCCTGGAAGAGAAATACGGGAACCTCACGAGAGGAAATGGGGAACCCCGCGACGGGGCATGACTACTGCCCCGCCGCGGGTCGGTACTCAGCCCAGGAGCGTGCCCAGGTAGTTGCGGTTCTTCTGCACCTTGATCTTCTTCATGGGGAGTCACCTCCTGTTGGGTTGATTTCCTTGCGTTCACCCCGGCCGGGCGGTCGTGACCCGCTATGCGAGGGGCACGACCCTTTCCACGGTGGGGTGGTCCGGGTGGCCGATCACCGCGACTCCATTACTGGTCAGCACGCGGGTGTCGGGAGAGATGATGTCCAGGTGGTACTGGGTGTACGGAGTGAGTCCGAGGCCGAAGTGCAGACACCCCTCGGTACCGCCGTACACCTCGTTCATGGCGTGGTTGCCGGGCAGGATGTCGTGCGAGGTGTTGAGCGCGTGGCCGATCTCCCAGACGATCCGGTACCGGGAGTCCACGGCGAACATCTGCTCCAGCATCGCGACGGCCGGCGCCGCTCCCGCGTCCAGTGCCCGAAGGCGCGTGATCCTGCCGTCCTCGACGGTGGCCCTGATCGCGTTGTCGTGCATCGCCCAGAGCTGTGCGTGGATGCGGGCCTGGTCGGTCCGGGAGAACGAGGGGGTGCCGTTGTGCAGGATCGGGTAGCCGCGCAGCGTGATCTCGCCCTCCAGGGGCAGCTTCAGCGCCTCGTCGAACTCCCTGATCTCGACGGGCAGCACGCTGATCTCGCCGGAGGGGACGATCTGCTGGTCGCCCCAGTCCAGTGGTCCCGCCTGCTGGTTCCACACCAGGCCCTCGCGCAGATGGTCGAGGGTGGCGCGGGTGCCGTGCACGGGGTCGACGTACACGAGCTGCTCGGAGTCCTCGGCGAGTTCGAAGAAGGTGTCGCAGAACGCCGCCTGTTCGGCCGCCGAGGTCCGTTCCATCACACCGAGGAAATGCCGGATCTCGTCCAGACCGGTCGGCGTCGAATTGCACGCCATTCCCATGATCTTCCGCTGCCCGACGAGATCGGGGTCCGGTGATTCGAAGAACCTGTGGGGCGAGACCACGAGTACGTGCGCGGGTTCCGGGATCCTCTTCTCCAGGATTTCCTCGAACCGGTCGCCGGCGTCCAGCGTGATGGTGAGGAATTCCCGGTACGGTGCCGTCTGGACGACTTCGATCCGATCCACCAGCTCGGAATTCGTGATCAGACAGAAGGTGCTTCCGGTGGCTTCCCCGAACTGGCTGAAGCGGCCGGGATCAATTGCTATCTGGGCGGACACGATCACTCCCGTCATGACCTTTGCGCGTTTTCTCGCCGTGGTCTCCAATGTGACGGTTCGTGGGGTCCGGTGCCTATAGGACGATGGTCCCCGCACCTTTTTTCGCGACTGGTACTTCCGCCTGTGTCGGAGCCCGCCCACGGTGCTGTACTTTCTTCGGCCGTCTTCTCACGCCCGAGGGGCCGGACCGGACCGGGCCGACGGCCGACGGCCCGGCGCCGGTCCGCGCGCGGACCGGCACGGGGTGCCGGTCACACGTGCGAGCGTGGAGGGGGCGAAGTGCGGGAACCACAAAGACAGTTGTCCTCGACGGACCACCCCGTGGACAACGGCGGCCGTTCCCCGCGGCCGCCGGGCATCGGTCACCGGGCAGCGCCCCGTGCGACCCGCCCCCTCCCCCCACGCACGGAGGCTCCCCCCATGCTGCGAGGCATCGACGTCAGCGCCTACCAGTCGTCCGAGTACGGCACCGCCGGCCTCTCCTTCGTCTTCGTCAAGGCGACGGAAGGCCGCTCGTACGTCAATCCGAAACTCACCGCGCAGGTCAGGACCGCTCGCGACGCGGACTGCGTCGTGGGTCTCTACCACTTCCTGTGGCCCGGCAACATCAGCGCCCAGGCCGCCTACTTCGTGAGCAAGGCCCCCGAGAGGGCGGGTGACCTGCTGGCCGTCGACTGGGAGACCACCGGCGACGGCACGCACGCGAGCAACGCCGAGAAGGACCGCTTCATCCGCAGGGTGAAGGAACTCCGTCCGGACAACCGCGTGGTGCTCTACACGAACCGGAACTTCTGGCTGAACATCGACACCACCTCGTACGCGGGCGACGGCCTGTGGATCGCCGACTACGTCACCGCCGGCGAACCCCGCATCCAGGCGAAGTGGCGCTTCCACCAGTACACCTCCGAGCCGGTGGACCGGGACGTCGCGGACTTCGCGACCGAGGCCGCCCTGCGCGCGTGGGCGGGCGGTGCCTAGAGGTCATCGGTCCGTCGCCGTCCGGGACCGGAGTACGGTTGGCTTACCGAGCGCACCTCGCACGCCGCCATCCATCGCGGCGTCGCCCTCGGGGAACGGCAAGGCCGGAGCGCTTCGCGTCCGGCAGGAAATGAGCCGCCCCACATGAGTCTGATGAGTCTCGGAGTAGTCGCCTCCTCCCGCAAGGAGAACGAGTTCCGGCTGCCGCTGCACCCCGGCCACCTCGAACGGATCGCCCCGGACGTACGCGAGAGGATCTTCCTCGAACGGGGCTACGGCCGGCGTTTCGGCGTCGCCGACGACGCGCTGCGGCCCCTCGTGGCCGGGCTGCGCTCCCGCGAGGAACTCGTCGCCGAGTGCGACATCCTGCTGCTGCCCAAGCCCCTGCACGACGATCTCGCCGAGCTGCGCGAGGGCCAGGTGCTGTGGGGATGGCCGCACTGCGTGCAGGACGAGAGGACGACCCAGATCGGCATCGACCGGCGGCTGACGCTGATCGCCTGGGAAGCCATGAACCACTGGACCTCCACGGGCGCCTTCAGCGTCCATGTGTTCCACAAGAACAACGAGCTCGCGGGCTACTGCTCGGTGCTGCACGCCCTGCAGCTCGGCGGGCTGACCGGCAGCTACGGGCGCCGCCTGCGCGCGGCGGTCATCAGTTTCGGCGCCACGGCGCGCGGAGCGGTCACGGGCCTGGGCGCCATGGGGGTCTCCGACGTCACGGTGCTCACCCAGCGCGCCGCCGCGGCGGTCGCCTCACCGATGCCCTCGGTCGTGATGGGCCACTTCGCGGAGCAGCCGGGCGCTCCCGCGCGCCTGCAGGCCGCCACCCCGGCCGGGCCCGTACCGCTGGCGGAGTACCTGGCCGGGTTCGACATCATCGTCAACTGCGTCCTGCAGGACACCGACGCGCCGCTCATGTTCGTCACCGACGAGGAACTCGCCCTGTTCCGGCCGGGCACGTTCTTCATCGACGTCGCCTGCGACGAGGGAATGGGCTTCGCATGGGCCCGCCCGACCACCTTCGACGAGCCCATGCCCACCGTCGGAGCGGGCTGTCACTACTACGCGGTGGATCACAGCCCCTCCCATCTGTGGAACTCCGCCACCTGGGAGATCAGCGAGGCGCTCCTCCCCTACCTGCGCAAGGTCATGAGCGGCCCCGCCGCGTGGGACGCCGACAGCACGGTCCGCAAGGCCATCGAGATCCGTGACGGGGTCGTCCAGAACCCGAAGATCCTCTCTTTCCAGCACCGGTCCGCCGGCTATCCGCACGCTCCGAAGATCCCGTCCGGCGTGCTGAGCCAAGCGGTCGGGTGAGCGTGCGTGACGCCCCGGTGATGGTGCGTGGCGGACCGGCCTCTCAGCCGCGGAAGTCCGGCGCGCGCTCCGGGGACGCCTCCGCGAGCGCCTTCGTCACCGCGTCGCGGCCTTCCTGGAGGCCGTAGACGGGGGTGCCGGGCTGCTGGCGCCAGGAGTCGTCGAGGCCGCCGGCGTCGACCGTGTCGAAGCCGATCTCGTCGATGAGGTCGCGTACGCGCCGCTTCGCCGCCTCGTCGTCGCCGGCCACCGGGAGGGCCAGGCGGTCGGGGGCGCCGGCCGGGCGCGCGCGGTCGAGGATGTCCTGGGCGTAGGTGCCGTTGAAGGCCTTCACGACCGTGTGGCCGATCTGCCGGGCGGTCCAGCGGCTCTCGGTGAGGCCGTCGTCCTCGATCCCGGCGATCCTGCCGTCGCGCTGCTGGGGGTAGTAGTTGCCGGTGTCGATGACGGCGACGTCCTCGGCGGCGCCGTCCAGGATGCCGTCCGGCAGGTTCGGCACGGCCTTGAGCGGGATCGTGACGATCACGACGTCGGCGCCCTGGGCCGCCTGCTCGACCGTGACGGGGGTCGCCCCGGTCTCCTCGGCGAGCGCTCCGAGCGTCTGGGGACCACGAGAGTTGGCGACGGAGACGTCGTGCCCGACAGCGGTGAGCCGCCGGGTGAGGTTGCCGCCGATGTTGCCCGCGCCGATGATGCCGATCTTCATGACATGCCCTCCGAAGTCGATGCACGTGCATACGTCTGTCGGGGGACGTCAACTGCGGTCCGGCGCGGCCTATTCCGCGGACGCGGCGAACGGGCGAATGGGCGAAGACGCGACCGGGTGACCGGGCTCCGGGAACGGCCGTCACGGAACGGCCGGGACGCGCGAAGGGGGGACCCGCGTCGGGTCCCCCCTTCCCGGGTCACTTGTTCAGGTGGGTCCAGAACTCGTCGAACGAGAGGACCTTGTCGCCGTTGAGGTCGCGGCTGGCGATGACGGCCTCGGCCACCGACTCGGTGACGTTCCAGTCGCCGCCCTGGGCGAGAGCGGACTTGAACTCGGCCGCGGTGATGAACCCGTCACCGTCCGTATCGATCCGCTCGAACTGCTTGCGTGCTTCCTCGATGTCGGCCACTGTCCGCCCCTTCGTCGTGCATCACTGCATGCGTTGCTGCCTTGGTTACGGAGGTCAGATTAACGGTCCGGGTGAGCGCGCAGTGCGGCGAGTACCCAGGCGAACTCCTCACGGTGCGCCGACAGCGGGTCCAGGCCGCGCACCACGGCGCTCAGCTCCCGGAAACGGGCCACCTCGGCATGGGCCGCGGACTCCAGGCGGGCCAGTACGGAGGCCCGGTCCGCGTCGCCGAGCAGGCCGCGCAGCACCGTGTCCGCCTCCGGGCTCCCGGGGTCGACGCCCCGCTCCAGCGCCTCGCCCGCGAGGTGCACCAGCCGGCTCATGAACCACAGGGAGGTGCCCGGCGGCACGTCCGGCCCCCGGTCCGCCGCGTTGAACTCGATCATCTCGCGCATCCGGGCGCGGAAGCCACGGTCCTGGATCAGCTCGGCCAGCTCCACCCAGGCGTCCACCTGCTCGGGTGTCGGGTCGTCCGGCAGATCACCGACGTCGAACCGCAGCCGGGTACGGATGTCGGGGTCGGCGGTGTCCAGACCGCCGAAGGTCTCCTCCATGAAGTCGTCGACGATGCGTCCGCGCTCGGCGGCCGAGAGCCGCGCCAGCTTGTTCATGAGTGTCGTCTCCTGTGCGCTCGAACCACGTCGTGCCACGGTCGACAGCACCGCCCGGGTCACCTTCAGCGACCTGATCTGCGCGTCCAGCGCGGCCACGTGCGCTGCCGCGACCTCCGCCACCGTCCGCTCGCCCGCCAGGACCGCGCGGACGTCGCCGAGCCCCAGCCCGAGTTCGCGCAGGGTCCGGATCAGCTCCAGGCGGGCCACGGAGCCGGCGTCGAACAGCCGGTAGCCGGCCGCCGACCTGGCCACCGGGGGCAGCGCGCCCTCGTCCGACCAGTAGCGGATGGTGCGGACGCCCAGGCCGGTGCTCCGGGACAGCTCGCCGATGGTGAGAAGTCCGGTGCCGTCGTCGATCATGTCTGCGAGTCTGGCCCTTCCAGTGGGTGGAGACTCAAGCGGCGGGGGACAGTCATGCCCGGAACTCTGCGCGACATTCTGGACCGAGCGGCCCGCGGAGTCCTCCCGCCGCCCGACGGCGCCACCACCGTCGTACGCCAGCACTGTCCCCGCGACGCCGGCGTCCTCGCGTTCACCGCGCACTCCGTCGTCTTCACCGACGAGGACGAGGGCTGGGTGCGCGCCGCGCTGGGGGCCCTGGACTGCGACGCGCTCGCGGCGACCATGAACCCGCGCTTCCTCGCCGCGTTCCTGGAGCGGACGGGGCGGGCGACCGACACGGTCGACCTGCTGTCCGTCGCCGCCCCGCTCCCGGGCCCCGCGGCCCTCGCGCTGACGGAGATCGACGACCTGGCCCACCCCCGGATCGCGGGGTCGCGCAGGCGGCGCGACGACGTAAGGGCGTGGGCCGCCGACGGCGGGGTCCTGGTCCTCGGACGCGGGGTCGGGGGCCGGCTGGAGATCGCGCTGGAGGTGGACGAGGGAGTACGGCACCGGGGACTGGGCCGGGCGCTCGCGACGGCGGCGCGGCACCTGGCCGGCGAGCCGGTCTGGGCCCAGGTGGCCGCGGGGAACGCCCGCAGTCTGCGGGCGTTCCAGGCGGCGGGCTACCGGCCGGTGGGCGCTGAGGCGCTGCTGCTGCCCCGCTGAGCGGGCCGAGCGCCGGCGCGGATCAGCGGAAGATGCCGGTGTGGCCGAGCGAGTACCGGCCGGGCTGGGGGTAGACGGCGAGGCCGTGCGGACCGCTGCCGACCTTGATGCGGGCGATCTGTTCACCCGTGTGGGTGTCGATCGCGTACACCTCGGAGTTGTACCGGCCGGAGAGCCACAGCACCTTGCCGTCCGCCGAGACACCGCCCATGTCGGGGCTGCCGCCGCCGGGCAGCCGCCACTTCCTGGTGAGCCGGTTCTGTGTGAAGTCGAAGATGGAGATGGTGCCTTCGCCGCGGTTGGAGATGTACATCTCGCGCGAGTCCCGGCTGACGTAGAGGCCGTGGGCGCCCTTGCCCGTGCTCAGCAGGGTCGGCCGGGTGAACTTGTCGCCGTCGAGGATCCACACGCCGTCGGCCATCATGTCGGCGATGTAGAACTTCTTGCCGTCCGGGGAGATCTTCACGTCCTGCGGCATGGCCCCGTGGAACGGCAGCCTCTGCTGGCCGACGACCTCCATCCGCTCGGTGTCGACCTTCAGGAGCTCGCCGCTGAACTCGCAGGACACGATGAAGTAGCGGCCGTCCGGGGAGAAGTCGGCGTGGTTGACGCCGTAGCAGCTCACCGGTTCCGTCTTGACGGTCTTCATGGTGTGCGCGTCGCGGAAGACGAGTTCGCGGTCGAGGGAGGCCATCACGATCGCGTACTTGCCGTTGGGCGTGAAGTAGAGGTTGTACGGGTCGTGCACGTCGACCGGCTTGCCGGCCTTGCCGGTCTTCGGGTCGATGGGGGTGAGGGTGTTGCCCCGGTCGTTGTTGACCCACAGGGTCTTCAGGTCCCAGGAGGGGACGACGTGCTGGGGCTGGTTGCCGACCGGGATCGTCTCGATGACCTTGTACGTCTTCGGGTCGATGACCGAGACCGTGTTGGAGTTGGTGTTGGGCACGTAGACGCGGGACGGGAAGTCCTTGACCACCGGGGAGAGCCGGCCCGGACGGTCGGCGGCGTAGACGTCCGCCGGGTCCAGCAACGGGGGCATGCCGGGCAGGCCCTGGACGACCGGCTTCTTCACCGGGGCGGGCCGGACCGCGGCCTTGGTGGTCCCGCGGGCCTGGCCGGCGTGGTCCGGGGAGGAACCGCCGCACCCCGCGAGGAGGGCGAGCGTGGCGAGGGCGGCGCCGGCGGTCAGCACGCGGCGCGGGGAGTCGGGTGGTGTCGGCATCAGCTCAGCAGCTCCGTGGTGGTGACCGCGCCGAGGCCGCGGCGGTCGAGTTCGTGCAGGAGGGCGGGGAGGGCGGCGACCGTGCCGGCGTATCCGAAGTGCAGGCTCACGACGGAGCCGGGACCGACCTCGGCCAGTACCTTGCGGGTGACGGCGGCGGCTCCCGGCGAGGTGTAGTCGAGGGAGTCGACGTCGTAGGAGAGCGTGTGCGGGTAGCCCGCGTCGCGGGCGAGTCGTTGGACGAGCGGGGAGGCCCGAGGGCTGCGGGAGGGCCGGAACCAGGTGCCGATCGACCCGGTGAGCCGCTTGAGACGGTCCGCGCAGCCCCGGATCTCCGCGGCCGCCTCCGCCGCCGTCATGGCGTTGATGTCGACGTGGCTCAGCGTGTGGTTGCCGAGGTCGTGGCCGCCGTCGAGGATGCGGCGGGCGAGGTCCGGATGCTCGTCCAGCCAGGTGCCGACGGCGAGGACGGTGACCCGGGCGCCGGCCCGCTCCGCCTCGCCGAGAAGCGCCTTCGCGACGGCGGGGTCGCCCTGGCCGTGGAAGGTGAGGGCCACTCGGGAAGGGTGGGTGCGGGGGCCGTGGGTGATCTCGGGGGGCTGGGCGGGATAGCGGCGGGGGGCGGGAGCGAGCGCCGCGGCCTGCCGGGTCGCCGTGGCGGCCGGGGCGCTGGGTGCGGCCGGAGGCGTCGTGGGCCGGTGCGGGTGGGTTGCGCGCGGGGCGGAACAGCCCGCGCTCGCTCCGGCGGCGAGGGTCCCTGCGGTGAGCGCGAGTCCCGTGAGCAGGGCAGCGCGCCGGGGCGGGGCGGGTGCTGCGTGGTCTTCGGCGGGCGTGGTCACCGGACCATTTAAGGGCGATTCGGCCGAAAAACCGGCGATTGGTCCGGCCGGGTGGTGGTGCGGGTCGCTTCCCCGCTTCCGCGTTCGGGCCGTACGGGGACGGCGGGACCCGGGAACGGAGCGGGGACACCGGGCCGGACGGAGGACCCCGGGCGGAGCGCGGACCCTCTTTTGGATCAATGGTCAGGGTCTGCGATAGTCGGCGATGCGACCTCCACCCATTGACCCGGGCCACGGTTGTCGCCGGTGGCGCGGTTCACACCCCAATTCGTTCCGCGACATCCCGCAAGCCCCGGCTGCCACGCGGCCGGGGCTTCCGCGTGCCCGGCCTGAGCGAATCGGCGGTCGGAGCGGGCCGGTGGCCGAGGTGGGTCAGCGGTCGGCGACGCGGATCTCGAACCAGGTGGTCTTGCCACGGGGCAGCAGGTCGACACCCCAGCGGTCGGAGAGCTTGTCGACGAGGAAGAGACCCCTGCCGCTCAGGTCCAGTTCCTGGACGGGCATGAGACAGGGAAGGCCGCGGGAGGGGTCACGGACCTCGATACGGATCCAGCCGCGGCGGCGGCGCATACGGAGTCCGAACACGCGGGCACCGGTGTGCCGTACGGCGTTGCCCACGAGTTCGGAGACGAGTAAGACCGCGTCCTCGGTCATCTTCGGGGACTGGCCCCAGTGCCGCAGGACCACGACCTGGGCGAGCCGCCGCGCGGTGGCCGCGGACTCCGGGCGGGACGGCAGCAGCACCTCGCCCTCGGTGGGATTGCCGAACAACTCCAGTGCCTTGAGCGCCCGTTCGTCCTCGACCGCAGGTGTCCAGCGCGCCGCGGTCGCACTTCCGTGCCGCCGCGGCTGTTCCATACCCTCCAGCCCCGCCATGCCCCCCATCATGGCCGTCCGGCGCCCCCTCCGGGGCCGTTCCGGAGGATTGGGCCCCCCGGAACGGGACATTCCGCACCATCCGATCGGCATATACCAGAGGCAGTTCGGAGCGGGTGACAGCCCGCCCGACCTGCCGGAACGGGCCCGTCGAGGGCAATCGCCACCCGTTCTCGACAAGGCGCGCTTAAGGCTGCCTTAAGCCTGCGATAAAGCGCCCCATCGAGGGACGTCCGCCGGACACCGCGTCAACCGCGGGTGGACCGAGGGGGAACGACGGGGGTGAGACCGGCCGTGCCGGCCCGGGAGGGGGACGCCGTGTCCCGGGCCGGCACGGCGGACGATCAGAGGAACTTCGCCTTGCCGGGGCCCTCTTCCACGAAGCTCCGCATGCCCCGCTCGCGGTCCTCCGTCGCGAACAGACCCGCGAACCAGTTCCGCTCGATGGCCAGCCCGGTCTCGATGTCCGTCTCCAGACCCGCGTCGATGGACTCCTTCGCGGCGCGCAGCGCGATGGCCGGGCCCTGCGCGAGCCTGGCGGCCCAGGCGTGGGCGGCGGTGTACACCTCGTCGGCGGGGACGACCCGGTCGACCAGACCGAGCGCGAGGGCCTCGTCGGCCTTGACCATACGGCCGGTGAAGATGAGGTCCTTGGCCTTGGAGGGGCCGACCAGCCGGGAGAGCCGCTGGGTGCCGCCGGCACCGGGGATCAGGCCGAGCAGGATCTCGGGCTGGCCCAGCTTGGCGTTGTCCCCGGCGATGCGGTAGTCGGCGCACAGGGCCAGTTCGCAGCCGCCGCCGAGCGCGTATCCGGTGACGGCGGCGACGACGGGCTTGGGGATGCGGGCGACGGCGGTGAAGGAGTCCTGCAGGGCCCGGGACCGCACGACCATCGCGGCGTGGTCCATGGCCTGCATCTCCTTGATGTCCGCGCCCGCCGCGAACACCTTCTCCCCGCCGTACAGCACCACGGCACGGACGTCCGGCCGCCGGGTGGCCTCCTCGGCCAGCTCCTTGAGGCGGTCCTGCGTCGCCACGTCCAGGGCGTTCATGGGAGGGCGGTCCAGGCGGATGGTTCCCACGCCTTCGGCCACTTCGAGATGCACAGTCATGGAAGCAGGTTAGTGGCCGTTAACGGCACCGGGCCGGGTGTGCTGAGTCACAGCACACCCGGCCCGGTGGAGAACGGTCACGCGATCGGGTCGGTCGGAGTCACACGATCCGCTCGGAGGCGGTCGGCCGATCCCCTGTCGGACCGTCACACGATCCGTTCCGGCGCGTCACTTGATCCAGTCCGCCCAGGGTATGTTCCAGCCGTTGAGACCGTTGGCCGGGTCGACCGTCGGGTCGGTGGAGTTCTTCACGACCACCACGTCACCGACCATCGAGTGGTTGAAGAACCAGGCGGCCGGCACGCCGCTGTCGTAGCCGCCGCGCACGTCCCGCAGGCCTATGCAGCCGTGGCTGGCGTTGTAGTTGCCGAAGGCGCCGCCACCCCAGTAGTTGCCGTGCACGAAGGTGCCGGAGCTGGTCAGGCGCATGGCGTGCGGGACGTCCTTGATGTCGTACTCGCCGTCGTAGCCGACCGTGTCGCCGTTCATCCGGGTCACGGTGAACTTCTCGCTGATGACCATCTGGCCGTTCCAGGTGGCGTAGCCGGGCTTGCCGGTGGTCACCGGGATGGTCTTGACGACCTTGCCCTCCTGCGTGACCTTCATCGTGTGCTTCTTGGCGTCCACGACGGACACCTGGTCGCGGCCGATGGTGAAGGAGACCGTCTTGGCCTGCTTGCCGTAGACGCCCTTGCGGCCCTCGACGCCGTCGAGGTTCAGCTTCACGGTGACCTTGGTGCCGGCCTTCCAGTACTTCTCGGGCCGGAAGTCGAGGCGGTCGTTGCCGAACCAGTGGCCCTGGACGTCCACGGCCGGCTCGGTCGTGATCTTGATGGCCTTCTCGACGTCGTCCGGCTTGGTGATGCCCCGGGTGAAGCGGACCGAGAACGGCATGCCGACGCCGACCTTGGAGCCGTCCTCGGGCGTGAAGTTGCCGGTGAAGGTGTTCTGCGGGCTCAGCGTCGTGAAGGACGAGTCCTCGGCCGCCGTGCGGCCCTCGGAGTCCTTCGCGACCGCGTGCACCTGGTACTTGGTGGACGCCGCGAGGTGTGTGGCGGGCGTCCAGCCGCTGCCGTCGGCCGATATCTCGCCGTCGATCTTCGTGCCCTCGTTGTCCTTGACGGTGACCTCGGTCAGTTTGCCCTTACTGGCCGTGACCTTGAGCGTGCCGCTGGTGTCGACGTCCTTGGCGCCGGCCTTCGGCGCGATCGTGACGACGGCCACCGACTGCTTGCTCTCCGTGGTGGTGCTGCCCTTGCCGTCCTTGTCCTTCCCTCCGGACCTCGCGTCCGTTCCCCCGCCCCCGCCGCAGGCCGTGACGGCCAGCAGCGCACCGCCGACGATCACCGCCCACCGCTTGTTGCGGCCGCGTGAGCGTCCACCTGCCGACGCCCCCGATATCGGTCGCACGTTCACAGTCTTTCTCCCCTCGCAAGGCCTGATCAGGCCCCCACCCCAGCGCGTCCCACGCGATCACTGGCGCATATTAACCCCACGGTTTTGAGCTCCGTGTCAGGTCAATGTCACCGTTCCGTCGCAACTTGGACCATCGACCGCGAAGATGGTTGCACCGGGGAGCGAAGATCAGTCGACCGCACCGCCGGCCTTCCACGCCTTCCAGCCCATGTTCCAGCCGCCGAGTCCGTTGTCGGGGGCCACCTGCTTGTCCTTGCTGTGCACGACTTCGATGACGTCCCCGACGAGACTGCGGTCGAAGAACCAGCCCGCCGGGGTGTCGGAGCTGCCGCCCTTCACGTCCCGCAGACCCACGCAGCCATGGCTCACGTTGGTGTTGCCGAAGGCGTCCGGCGCCCAGTAGTTGCCGTGCAGGAAGGTCCCGGAGTCGGTCAGGCGCATCGCGTGCGGGACGTCGGGGATGTCGTACTCGCCGCCGAACCCGACGGTCCGGCTGTTCATCCGGGTCACCTCGAGCATCTCGGTGACGACCATCTTCCCGTTGTACGTCGTCGTCTTCGGCGCCCCGGCCGTGATCGGCACCGTGGCGAGGAGGTTGCCGTCACGGCGTACCTCCATGGTGTGGGCGCCGGCGTCGACGAGGGACCGCTGGTCGCGGCCGACGGTGAACGAGAAGGTCCGGGACTGGAGTCCGTACACGCCGGGTGATCCCTCGACGTCGCGCAGCCCGAGCGCCACGGTGACCTTCGTGCCCGGTTTCCAGTAGTGCTCGGGACGGAAGTCGACGCGTCCGCCGCCGAACCAGTGCGCGCGGATCTCGACCGCGGGCCGCGCCTCGACCCGGATCGCGCGTTCGACGGCGGCCCGGTTCTCGATCTCCCGGTTGAACTCCAGGGAGACGATCATCCCGGTGCCCACGACGGAGCGGTCCTCCGGGGTGACGTACCCGATGAACCGCTCGTCGGGGACGGCCGTCGTGAACGTGGTGTGCCGTGCCGAACGGTGCCCGCCGCCGTCCAGGGCCACCGCGTCCACGGTGTACTTGGCGGCCAGGGCGAGCCGCGCGTCGTCCGGTCTCCAGGACAGGCCGTCGTCGCTGATGTGCCCCGGTACGGGGGACTCCCGGGCGTCCTGGGACTTGACGACCTTCACGGACTCCAGCCGTCCGCCGGGCACTCGTACGAGCAGTGCCTCCTGAGGTCGTACGCCCTTCGTGCGGTCGTCGGGCGAGACATGGATGACGTCCTCGGGCGACCGCGGTTTGCCGAACGCCTCCCCGATCCCGCCCGAGATCCCGCCGGAGGTGCAGCCGGAGGCTCCGGCCAGCAGACCGGCCCAGGTCAGTACGGCGGCCAGCGCGGCCCCTGCGCGCCGCGCGCGTGTCTGTACGTGCTTCACAAGGGACCCAACGACGCCGCCCCTCCGGGGAAACGTGAGTGCGAGCCACGCTCTGGGCAGAACAGTGGGGAGGACGACGCGCCAAGGAGCCGCGGCCGGGACGCCGCGCACCCTTTTCCGCGCCGTTCCACGAGCCGTGGGAGGCTGACCGGTGTCGAGCGCACCCGAGCAGGAGGCGGTCCACGAGGGACGCGCCGCGGGCGGCGGGCTGCCCGCGCAGACCGTCACGGACCCGGCGGGGCCGCCCGCCGCACCGCCCACCGCCGTGCCGGCGCCCGCGGACCCGGCGGCGGAGCCGGCCGCTCCCGCGCTGAACGGCTCACGGCACCCCGCGGCGCCTCCCGTCGCCGCCTGGCCCGGTGCCCCCACTCCGCTCGGAGCACGCTTCCGGGTCGGCCCCGACGGCACCACGGGCACCAACTTCGCGCTGTGGGCGGGCGGCGCGGAGGCCGTCGACCTGTGCCTCTTCGACGAGGAGGGCGCCGAGACCCGCGTCCCGCTCACCGAACTCACCCACGAGATCTGGCACGGTTTCGTGCCCGGAGTGCTCCCCGGCCGCCGCTACGGCTTTCGGGTGCACGGCCGCTGGGACCCGTGGACCGGCGCCCGCTGGAACCCGGCGAAGCTGCTCCTCGACCCGTACGCCCGTGCCGTGGACGGCGACTTCACCCTGCCGCCGGAGGTGTACGGCCATGTCCGCGACTGGCCGCAGCAGCAGGTCGCCGACACCGTGCGCGACGACCGCGACTCGGCGCCCCTCGTCCCCAAGGGCGTGGTCGTCCAGGACGACGACGACTGGTCGGACGACCACCGCCCCAAGACCCCGTGGGCGGACTCGGTCATCTACGAACTGCACGTGCGGGGATTCACCCGTCTGCACCCCTCGATCCCCGAGGAACTGCGCGGCACGTACGCCGGACTGGCGCACCCGGCGGCCGTCGAGCACCTGGTGAACCTCGGGGTGACGGCGGTGGAGCTGCTGCCGGTGCACCAGTTCGCGCACGAGGACCACCTGCTGCGCCGGGGCCTGAGGAACTACTGGGGCTACAACTCGATCGGCTACTTCGCCCCGCACGCGGGCTACGCCGCTTCCGGCACGAGGGGGCAGCAGGTCGGCGAGTTCAAACGGATGGTGCAGGCGCTGCACGCGGCGGGCATCGAGGTCATCCTCGACGTCGTCTACAACCACACCGCGGAGGCGGGCGAACTGGGCCCGATGCTGTCGCTGCGCGGCATCGACAACCGGGGGTACTACCGGCTCCAGTCGGACGCCCGCCGCTACGCCGACTACACGGGCTGCGGCAACACCCTGCACGTCGTGCAGCCCCAGGTCCTGCGGCTGATCACGGACTCGCTGCGGTACTGGGTCACCGAGATGGGCGTCGACGGGTTCCGCTTCGACCTGGCGGCCGCCCTGGCCCGGTCCATGCACGACGTCGACATGCTCTCGCCGTTCCTCGCCGTCATCGCCCAGGATCCGGTGCTGCGCCGGGTCAAGCTGATCGCCGAACCGTGGGACGTGGGCTCCGGCGGCTACCAGGTCGGCGCCTTCCCGCCCCTGTGGACGGAGTGGAACGACCGCTACCGCAACGCCGTACGGGACTTCTGGCGCGGGGCGCTGCCCGACGTACGGGATCTGGGCTACCGCCTGTCGGGGTCGAGCGACCTGTACGCCTGGGGCGGCCGGCGCCCGTACGCCTCCGTCAACTTCGTGACCGCGCACGACGGTTTCACCCTGCGCGACCTCGTGTCGTACGAGCGCAAGCACAACGAGGCGAACGGCGAGGGCAACCGGGACGGCACCGACGACAACCGGGCCTGGAACGGAGGCACGGAGGGCGAGAGCGAGGACGAGGACCTGCGGGCGCTGCGGCGGCGCCAGTTGAGGAACCTGCTGACGACGCTGCTCCTGTCGACGGGGGTGCCGATGCTGGTCGCAGGCGACGAGTTCGGGCGCACCCAGCGGGGCAACAACAACGCCTACTGCCAGGACAACGAGATCAGCTGGGTCGACTGGTCGCAGCTCGACGACCCCGGCTGGCGGGCCCTGTTCGAGCTGACGTCCCGTCTGATCGCACTCCGGCACGCACATCCCGTGCTGCGCCGCCGGGCGTTCTTCTCCGGGCGGGCCCACTCGGCCGACGGACTGCGGGATCTGGCCTGGTTCACCGCGCGGGGCACCGAGATGACGGAACGGGACTGGTACGCGCCGGCCGCGACCCTCGGCATGTATCTGTCCGGCCGGGACATCCCCGGACGGGACGCGCGGGGCGCCGCGGTCGTCGACGACAGCTTCCTCGCCGTCCTGCACGCCGGGGACCGGGCGGCCTCCTTCGAGCTGCCGGGGCCGCCCTGGGCCACCGCGTACGAGGTGGTCGTGGACACCTCGCGCGAGGACCAGGCCGCGGCACCCGCGCTCACGCACCGGGCGGGCACGGCGATCACGGTGCCGGCGCGGTCCGTGCTGCTGCTGAAGGTCCGCTGAGGGCCTGTCCGGGAGTCTGGCAAAGGTCCGCCGGGGGCGTCGCGGGGCGCGCCCGCGAAGGCCGGTCGGCGCGGCCCGGTCAGCCGAGGATGCCCCGCTCGTACGCCGTCGCCACCGCCGCCGCGCGGTCCTTCGCCCCCAACTTGGCGTACACGTGGGTGAGATGGGTCTTCACGGTCGCCTCGCTGATGAACAGTTCGCGGGCGATCTCGCGATTCGAGGTGCCCCTGGCCACCAGGGCGAGCACCTCGCGTTCGCGGGCCGAGAGGGTCTCGGCGGAGGCGGGCGCGCGCACGGCCGAGACCAGGCGGGAGGCGACGGCCGGGGACAGGACGGTGCGGCCCTCCGCCGCGGCCCGGACGGCTGTGAACAGGTCCTCGCGGGGCGCGTCCTTGAGCAGATAGCCGGTGGCGCCCGCCTCGATCGCGGGCAGGGTGTCGGAGTCGGTGTCGTAGGTGGTCAGGACGAGGACGCGGGCGCGGGAGCGGCGCCGGGTCAGTTCGGCGATGGCGTCCACTCCCCCGCCGCCCGGCATCCGCAGGTCCATCAGGATCACGTCCGGGTCGAGGACGGCGGCCCGTTCGACCGCCCCGGGCCCGTCGGCCGCGTCGCCGAGGACCGTGAAGCCGGGCGCGGACTCGAACATGCCGCGCAGGCCGTCCCGTACGACGGGATGGTCGTCGACGATCAGCAGCGAGATGCGGGTGTCATCGGTCATGGCGTACCAACGGTACGCGAGCGGACAGCGCGGTGCCGTGGCCCGGTTCGGACTCCACGGCGAGGTGGCCGGCGATGCGTTCGGCGCGGGCGCGCATGCCGTCGAGGCCGAATCCGCCGGCGGCGGTGCGGGCGGGGACGGCGACCGGGTCGAAGCCGCGGCCGTCGTCGCGCACGTCGAGGGTGACCTCGTCGTCCATGAAGCTCAGCGTCACGCCGACCCGGCCGGCCGCGGCGTGGCGCCCGGCGTTGGAGAGGGCTTCCTGGGTGATGCGCAGCAGGGTGGCCGCGACCTCGTCGTGGAGCTGCTCGCTGGTTCCCGTGACGGTGAACTCGGCGCGCACGCCGGTGCGTTCGGCCCATTCGGCGACCGTCTTCTTCAGCGCCTCGGGCAGACCGTCGTCCGCCAGTGCCACCGGGGCCAGGTTGTGCACGGAGCGGCGGGCCTCGCCGAGGCTGTGGCGGGCGAGTGCCGAGGCCCGTTCGAGGTGGACGCGGGCGGCCGCCGGGCCGGGGGCGTTCGCGGCGACCTGGAGCTGGGCGATGATCCCGGTGAGGCCCTGGGCGATGGTGTCGTGGATCTCGGCGGCCAGCCGTCGGCGTTCCTCGGCGACCCCGGCCTCCCGTGCCTGGACGAGGAGTTGGGCGTGCAGGGCGACGTTCTCGTCGAGGGCCCGCTGGAGCGCCGCGTTGGTGTGTTCGAGCTCCGCGATGGTCTCGGCCCGTTCGCGGGAGCGCCGTTCCTCCTGCTCGGTGAGGTGGGCCACCATCGTCTGGAGACCGGAGTTGGCGGCCAGGAGCGCGCCGAACGCGGCCCACTGCGCCGCGCCGCGCGGCGGCAGCCCGCCGCACTGCGCGCCCGCCACGGTGATCGCACTGGCGAACAGCCCGAGCCGCCGCCACATGCCCGGGATCAGCTCGTCGGCGTCCATGTATCCGGCGGAGGCGTAGAACGCGAAGAATCCGCTGCTCAGGGTGAGCGTGAAGGCGATGGCCCAGCGCAGCACGTAGTACGCCGTCCCGGCCCGGGACGGGACTCTGCCGCGGGCGGGGCGCCGGGCACGGGTGCCGTGCCACCAGAGCTGGAGCACGATCGCGGCGGCGACCAGGCCCGCGTCCAGCTCCCACTCGGCGCGGCCCGCCACCTGGCCGGTGCCGACCAGCGCGAGGACGACGCTGATGCCGAGGAGACCGTACGGCCCCCAGGTGTGCAGTTGCTCCAGACGTCGCTCGATCTGCCCGTCCCCCGCGTCCATGCCCCCAGTCTGCATCGGCCCGCTCCGGGCGGGGCCTACTCCCACCGGAACCAGCGGGAGGCCCCCGCGGTCAGCAGCACGGTCCAGGCGACCAGCACCCCCAGGTGCGTCCAGCCCGGCCAGTTCCCCGCCGCGGCCCGGTTCAGGGCCTGCGCGGCGGCGCCGAACGGCGTGCAGCCGACGATCCGGGCGAGGGTGCCGGGCATGGACTGCACCGGCAGCCACACGCCCGCGCAGAACATGGCCGGGAAGAACACGGCCGATCCGATCGCGCCCGCGATCTTCGTGGTCCGGGACAGCGCGGAGACCAGCGCACCCAGGGCGAGCGCGGCCAGGACGGCCAGGAGCAGGGCGAGGAGATAGCCGAACGGCTGCCGGGGAAGCCGTACGGCGAAGGCGAGCCGGCCCACGACGAGGGCGCACAGGGCGGAGAGCAGGGCCGCCCCGCCGTAGACCACCATCTGCGCGGACAGCAGCGCGGACGGCCGGACCGGCGTCGTGGACATCCGGCGCAGGATGCCTTGTTCGCGGTAGCCGGTGAGGTTCTGCGGCATCGACTGGAGGCCGCCGACGATCAGGCCGAGGAGTACGGCGACCGGGACGTAGACGTCGATCGTGCGCAGGCCGCCCAGTTCGGGACGGTGGTGCCGGAGCGCCGGGATCGACCCCAGGATCACGAGCAGCAGGGTGGGGAAGAGCAGGATCCAGAAGAGGGCGCCCGGTTCACGGCGGAAGAGCCGCGACTCGGCGCGCAGCACGGCGGTGTTCACGCTGTTCATGCGGTGACCTCCGTCAGGTCCAGGAAGGCGTCGTCCAAGGTGGCGTCGGTGACGCGGAGCTGGTGGGCGGTGACGCGGTGCCGGGCGAGCAGGGTGATGACCGCGTTCACGGTCTCGTCGGTGCCGGACAGCGTGACGCGGCCGTCCTTGTTCCCGACGGAGGCGAGCGCCGGGAGCGCCTGGACGTCACGGTCGTCCAGGGGTGCGGACGGGGTGAAGCTGATGACCGTGGACCCGGCGGAGCGCCGGATCAGACCCGCGGGGGTGTCCAGGGCTGCCACACGCCCCTTGTCGATGACCGCGATCCGGTCGCACAGCCGCTGCGCCTCCTCCATGAAGTGCGTGACCAGCAGGACGGTGACGCCCCGGTCGCGGACGTCCTCGATGAGCTCCCAGGTGTCGCGGCGGGCCCGCGGGTCGAGCCCGGTGGTCAGCTCGTCGAGCACCACCACACGTGGGTCGCCGATGAGCGCGAGCGCGATGAACAGGCGCTGCTTCTGGCCGCCGGAGAGCTTGCCGAAGCCGGTGCCGAGCCGGCCGGTCAGACCCAGGCGTTCGGCCAGCGGGCGCCAGTCGGCGGGCTTCGGGTAGAACGCGGAGTACAGCTCGAGTGCCTCGCGCACGGTGAGTTTCGGCTGGAGTCCGCTCTCCTGGAGCTGGACGCCGAGGACCCGGCTGGTGGCCTCGTGGTCCGCGAGGGGGTCGAGACCGGCGACCCGGACGCGGCCCGCGTCGGGGACCCGCAGTCCCTCGACGCATTCGACGGTGGTGGTCTTGCCGGCGCCGTTCGGGCCGAGGATGCCGAAGATCTCGCCCTCCTCGACGCGGAAGGAGACGTCGTCGACGACGGTCCGGCCGTCGTAGGACTTGCGCAGTCCGCTCACTTCGATGACTGACATGCCCCGAGAGTCGCAGCGGCGGGCCCGCCGTCGCATCGGCCGTCGCGCTCGGACCGGCATCGTCCGATCGGTTGATGCGGCGGTACGACCCCCTGGGGAGCAACGCCGCGACGCCCCCTCGGGAGGAGCGCCGTGACGCCTCCTCGGCGGCCCCCGGGACGACCGCTCCGAAGCACCCCGGACGGTCCAGACGCGCCGAAAACTCGGTGGGCACTGTCAGTGGTGAAACGTAGGCTCGCCCATGATGACCTCCTCCGACGCCGCCGCCCACGGCCACCCCGACCGTTCGACCGTACGCAGCCTCTTGCGCCTGTGGCCCTATGTGCGCCCGGTGCGGGCGAGATGGTTCGCCGCGGCGTTGGTCGCCGTCGTCGCCTCCTGTCTCTCGCTCGTGTTCCCGCTGATCCTGAAGTGGATGGTGGACGGTCCGGTCACGGGGCACGATCCGGCGGGCGTCTGGCTCGGGGCGCTGTACCTGCTGCTGCTCGGCATCGCCGAGGCCGGTCTGTTCGGGCTGCGCCGCTGGCTGGTGGCCCGCCCGCTGGCCGGGGTCGAGGCCGGGATGCGGGCCGATCTGTACCGCCATCTGCAGCGTCTGCCGGTCGCCTTCCACGACCGCTGGGCGTCCGGGCAGCTCCTGTCCCGGGCGACCACCGACCTGATGCTGGTCCGCATGTTCCTGGCCTTCCCGCTGACCTTCCTCCTGGTCAACAGCGTGACGATCCTCGCGGGCATCGCCATCATGCTGGCCCAGGAATGGACCCTCGGGCTGGTGCTCCTCGCCCCCGCCGTCCCGGTCATGATCGTCTGCTGGTTCTTCGAGCGGCGTTACGCGGAGGTGGCCCGGCGGGCCCAGGACCAGGTCGGCGATCTGACGACGGTGGTCGAGGAGAGTGTGCTCGGCATCCGGATCATCAAGGGGTTCGGCCGCCACCGCAGCCAGGCCCGGGCGTTCCGCGAGCTGTCCCGGACGCTGCGCGGCACGGAACTGGCCAAGGCCCGGCTGCTCGCCTCCATCTGGGGTGTCATCGTCACCCTGCCCGAGTTCGCCATCGGCGCGGCCCTCGTCCTCGGTACGGTGCAGGTCGCCGACGGCCGGCTGTCCGCCGGCACGCTGGTGGCGTTCCTGTCGACCGCGCTCGCGCTGCGCTGGCCCGTCGACTCGATCGGCTTCCTCCTCGCGATGAGCCAGGAGGCCGCGACGGCCACCGAGCGGTACTTCGAGGTCATGCGGGCGACGCCGGAGTCGGACGGCACGGCCGCCCCGGCCACCACCCTGCCCTCCCTGCCCGAGGCCGGAGTCGGAGTCGGCGACAGCGACAGCGACAGCGACAGCGACAGCGACAGCGGACTGTGTTTCCACGGTGTCGAGTTCCGCTATCCCGACGCTCCCCCGGACACGCCCCCGGTGCTGGCCCGCATCGACCTGCACGTCCGCTCCGGCGAGAGCATGGCGCTCGTCGGCGCCACCGGCACCGGCAAGACCACCCTCACCGCGCTCGTCCCCCGCCTGCACGAGGTGACGTCCGGCCGGATCACCCTGGACGGCCGGGACATCACGCGGATGCCCCGGGAGGAGCTGCGCGAACTCGTCGCCGTCGCCTTCGAGGAACCCACCCTCTTCTCGGCCACCGTCGGCGAGAACGTCCTGATGGGCGCCCCCGAGACCGCCGGTCGCGCGGAGCTGGACCGCGCTCTCGCCGTCGCGCAGGCCGACTTCGCGCACACGCTGCCCCAGGGCACGGGAACACAGGTCGGCGAACAGGGCCTCAGCCTGTCCGGCGGGCAGCGGCAGCGGCTCGCGCTGGCCCGCGCGGTGGTCGGCCGCCCGCGCTTCCTGGTGCTCGACGACCCGCTGTCGGCGCTCGACGTGCACACCGAGGCGGCGGTCGAGGCCGCCCTGCGCCGGGTGCTGGCGGAGACGACCGCGCTGATCGTGGCGCACCGTCCCTCCACGGTCCTGTTGGCCGACCGGGTGGCCCTGATCTCCGACGGCCGGATCGCGGCGGTCGGCACCCACCACGAACTGCTGCGCACCCATGCCGAATACGCCCACCTGATGTCGGGGACAGAGGAGGACGGCCGATGACGGCGGCGCCCACGACCACCGCACCGGACAAGGAACCCAAGGACGGGGCGCCCTCGGCACCCGAGCCGCACCAGGACCCCTTCGACCACGACGCCCTGCCCGCTCCCCCGGGCGCGACCGCGGCCCTGCTGCGCTCGCTGCTCGCCCCGCTCCGTGCCCGGGTGGCCCTGACCACCGTTCTGCTGCTGCTCCAGCAGGCGGCCGTGCAGGCGGGCCCGCTGCTCGTGGCGTACGCCATCGACCGTGCCGTACCGGCGTTCCGGCAGGACGACCACGGGCCGCTGATCGCCGTCGGCGCCGTCTACCTGCTGTGCTCGGCGGCCTCCGGTGGGCTCCAGTACGCCTTCATCATCGCCTCGGCCCAGGTCAACCAGGACGTGTTGCTCGATCTGCGCGGCCGGATCTTCCGGCACGCCCAGGCGCTCAGCGTCGACTTCCACGAGCGCTACACCTCGGGCCGGCTGATCTCCCGCTCCACGACGGACGTCGAGTCGCTGCGCGAACTCCTCAGCGAGGGGCTCCAGGAACTCGTCACCGTCATCCTGTCCTTCGTCTACATCTCGGCGATGCTGCTCTGGCTGGACGTCTGTCTGGGCGCGGTCGCGGTGGCCTCCTTCGTGCCGCTGTATCTGCTCATCCGCCGCTACCAGCGCCGCGCGGGGCGGATCTTCGCCGTCCGTTCGACGACGATCGCCGCGGTGATCGTGAAGTTCGCGGAGACGATGAACGGCATCCGGCCGGTGCGCGCGTTCCGCCGGGAGGCCGCCAACGAGGCCGAGTTCAAGGTGCTCAACCGGCGGCACGAGCGGACGAACGGGGACGCCCTGCTGGAGATGGCGCGCTACGTCGTCGGCTCCCGGCTGGTCGCCAACACGGCGGTCGCGGGCATCGTGCTGTGGGGCGCCTACCGGGTGGCGTCGGATTCGCTGGCGCTCGGTGTGCTCGCCGCGGCGGTCCTCTATCTGCGCCGGCTCTACGACCCCATCGACCGTCTCGGCATGTTCCTGAACTCCTACCAGTCCGCCGCGGCCTCCATGGAGAAGATCGCCGGCCTGCTGGCCCAGACGCCGTCCGTGCCGGAGCCGGCCACGCCGCGGGAGCTGCCGGCCCTCGCCTCCGAACATCCCGGCCGCGAGGTCGTGTTCGACGGGGTCCGCTTCGCGTACCGCACCGGCGGGGAGGTCCTGCCCTCCTTCTCGCTCACCCTGCCCGCCGGGCAGACGGTGGCCGTGGTCGGCTCGACCGGCGCCGGCAAGTCGACGCTGGCCAAGCTCCTGGCCCGGTTCTACGACCCCTCCGACGGCCGGGTCCTGCTCGACGGCGTCGATCTGCGCGAGCTCGCGGTGCCCGAACTGCGGCGCGGGGTCGTGATGGTCACCCAGGAGGCGTTCCTGTTCTCGGGCACGGTCGCCGAGAACATCGCGATCGGCCGCCCCGAGGCGTCCCGCGAGGAGATCGAACGGGCGGCGAAGGCGATCGGCGCGCACGACTTCATCAGCGCGCTGCCCGACGGCTACGACACGGACGTACGCAAGCGCGGCGGCCGGATCTCCGCAGGTCAGCGTCAACTCGTCGCCTTCGCACGGGCGCTGCTCGCCGACCCGGCGGTCCTGATCCTCGACGAGGCGACCAGCTCCCTGGACATCCCGGGCGAACGGGCCGTGCAGCGCGCCATGTCGACGGTCCTGCGGGGTCGTACGGCGGTGGTCATCGCCCACCGGCTGTCGACGGTGGCGATCGCCGACCGGGTCCTGGTGATGGAACACGGCCGGATCGTCGAGGACGGGCCGCCCGCCGAACTCATCGCGGGCACGGGCCGCTTCGCGGACCTGCACAAGGCCTGGCGGGACAGCCTCGTCTAGCGGCGGACGGGCGGAATCGTCGGCGACGGGCGGAAGAGGGAGCGGAAGAAGGCTGATGATCGACACGTACGGGGATCCGGGGACACCGGACCTCCGGGGCGGCTGGCGGTTCCTGTGGTGGCTGGTCACCCGGCAGGCGCACCGGTCGGTCACCGGCGCGGTGGTCTCCACCGTGTGGATGGGGCTCACGGCACTGACGCCGTATCTGCTGTCCCGGGCGATCGACGACGGGCTGGAGCCGGGTGACGGGGCCGCGCTGGCGGGCTGGACGGCCGCCGTGCTCGTCACCGGGGCGTTCAACGCCGGTCTGGGTGTCGTGCGGCACCGCACGATGACCAAGGTCCGGATGGACGCCAACTTCCGCACGGTCAAGCTCGTGGTCGAACACGCGGCCCGGCTCGGCGCGGCGCTCTCGCGGCAGACCGGCACGGGGGAGATCGTCACGGTCGGCGTCCGCGACGTGAGCACGATCAGCAACTCGCTGACGGTCGTCGGTCCCGGGCTGGCCGCGATCGTCACCTACGGCGTGGTGGCCGCGCTGCTGCTGCCGGTCTCGGTGCAGCTCTCCGCGGTGATCCTGCTCGGGGTGCCGCTGACGGCCGGGCTCGTCGGACCGCTGACGGTCCGCCTCCAGGGAACGGAGACGGGATACCGCGAACGGCAGTCCGTGCTGACCGCGCGCGTCGGCGACCTCGCGGGCGGTCTGCGCGTCCTGAACGGCCTCGGCGGCAAGGGGCTGTTCGCGGACGCGTTCCGCCGCGACTCGCGGAAGCTGCGCGAACAGGGCTACCGGGTCGGCGCGGTGACGAGCTGGATCCAGGCCCTGGGCGTGGGCATGCCGACCGTCCTGCTGGCCGCGGTGACCTGGCTCGCGGCCCGGCTGGCGGCCCAGGGAGACATCACCGTCGGCCAGTTGGTGTCCGTGTACGGCTATGTCGCGGTCCTCGTGCTGCCGGTGTACTTCTTCATCGACTGCGGCTACGAACTCTCCCGGGCCGTGGTCGCCGCCCGGCGCGTCGTCCGGTTCCTGTCCCTGGAGCCCGACGTCTCTCCGCCGGACGTGCTCGACGCCCCGGGGTCCCCGGCGGTGCTGCACGATCCGGAGTCCGGGGTCCGCGTGGTCCCGGGAAGGCTGACGGTGCTGGCCGGGGCCCGCCCCGAACAGTCCGCGGCCGTGGTCGACCGCCTCGGCCGGTACGCGGCCTCGGACGTGACCTGGGGCGGCGTACGGCTCGACGCGCTCGCTCTGCCCGAGGTGCGCGAGCGGATCCTGGTCGCCGACAACGAGGCCGACCTGTTCGCCGGCACACTGCGCGAGACCGTCCGGGCGCGCCGGGATCCCGACGACGAGACCATCGGCCGGGCCGTGCGCGCGGCCGCCGCCGACGACATCGTCCTCGGGCTGCCGGAGGGCCTCGACGCGGCCGTCGACGCGCAGGGCCGGAACCTGTCCGGCGGGCAGCGGCAGCGGGTCCGCCTCGTGCGCGCGCTCCTCGCGGATCCCGAGGTGCTGCTCGCCGTCGAACCGACCTCGGCGCTCGACGCCCACACCGAGGCGACGGTCGCGGCCCGGCTGCGCGCCGCCCGCGGGGACCGTACGACCGTCGTGACGAGCACGTCGCCGCTCATACTGGACCACGCGGACACCGTCTGCTTCCTCGTCGACGGCAAGACCGCGGCCACCGGCAGCCACCGCGAACTCCTGCGGACGGAACCGGGATACCGGTCGCTGGTCTCCCGCGACTCGGAGCCGGAGGAGGACGCGGCGACGGACGACGCGGGAGACGCGGGCCCGGTGGCGGGCGCGGACGAGGAGGCGACGCCGTGACGGGCGGGCTGCCGGTGGCGGGGCGCGCCGAGGTGCGGCGGGCGGCGCTGCGGCTGATCCGTGCGGACGGGCGGGTGTTCGGCGCCGTGCTCGCCCTCAACGTGCTGGCCGCCGGGGCCGGCCTGGTCGGCCCCTGGCTGCTCGGGCGGATGATCGACGACGTGCGCGGGGGCGCCGGTGTCGAGGCGGTGGACGGGCCGGCGCTCGTCATCCTGCTGGCCGCGCTGGTCCAGCTCCTGCTGTCGCGCTGGGCCGGGTACGCGGGTTACCGCTTCGGCGAGCGGACCCTCGCGCGGGTGCGCGAGGAGTTCGTGGAGCGGACGCTGACGCTGCCCGCGTCGGTCGTGGAACGGGCGGGCACCGGCGATCTGACGGCCCGCGCCACCGCCGACGTCACCGAGGTGGGCACCATCCTGCGCGACTCGGGACCCCAGCTCCTGATCTCCGGCGCGCAGGCGCTGTTCGTCCTCGTCGCCGTCTTCGTCATCGATCCGCTGCTCGGCCTCTGCGGGGTCCTGGGACTGACCGGCATCGGCTTCGCACTGCGCTGGTACCTGCGCCGGGCGCGCGGCGCGTATCTCGACCAGGGCGCCGCCGGCTCGGAGGTCGCCGAGATCCTCGCGGCCACCGCGTCCGGTGCCCGCACGGTGGAGGCGTTCGGGCTGCGCGAGCGCCGGACGCGGGCGAGCCGGGACGCGCTGGAGGTGTCCCGGGTGACGCGGATGCGGACGCTGTTCCTGCGCAACGTGTTCTTCCCGGCCGTGGAGATCTCGTACGTCGTGCCGGTCGTGGCGGTCCTCCTGGTGGGCGGTGCGCTGCACGCCCGGGGCACGCTGAGTCTCGGCACCGTGGTCGCCGCGACGCTCTATCTGCACCGGCTCGCCGAACCGCTCGACCAGATCCTGGGCCAGGTCGAGCAACTGCAGAGCAGCGGGGCCTCGTTCGCCCGTGTGGAGGGGCTGGCCGGCGCCCCGCGCGCCGTCCCGGCCGGCTCCCCGGTACCGGAGGACGACCGGATCGACGTCACCGGAGTGCGCTACGCGTACGAGCGCGGCGGCGAGGTGCTGCGCGGGGTCGACCTGACGGTGCGGCCCGGGGAGCGGCTGGCCGTCGTGGGCCCCTCCGGCGCGGGGAAGACCACGCTGAGCAGACTGCTGGCGGGTGTCGACGCCCCGGGCAGCGGGTCGGTGACGGTCGGAGGGGTGCCGGTCGTCGACCTCGACCCGGAGCAGCTCCGCCGGCACGTCGTCCTCGTCACCCAGGAGCACCACGTATTCCTCGGCACGGTCCGCGACAACCTGCTCATCGCCGAACCGGACGCCGACGACGCCGCGTTGTGGGCCGCGCTCGCGGCGGTCGGCGCGGAGGACTGGGCCGGGGACCTCCCGGACGGGCTGGACACCGAGCTGGGGCCCCTGGCCGTGCGCGTCGACGGCTCCCGGGCCCAGCAGCTCGCGCTGGCCCGGGTGGTGCTCGCCGACCCGCACACCCTGATCCTCGACGAGGCCACGGCGCTCCTGGACCCGGCGACCGCCCGGCACACGGAGCGCGCGCTGGCCACCGTGCTGGAGGGCCGGACCGTCATCGCGATCGCCCACCGGCTGCACACCGCCCATGACGCGGACCGGGTGGCGGTGATGGAGGACGGCCGGCTGTCCGAACTGGGCACGCACGACGAACTGGTGGCGGCCGGGGGGCCGTACGCGGCGCTGTGGCACTCCTGGCACGGGGACCGGGACCCCTCCGCCGGCTGAACCGCGTCCGCGGACCCGGGCCGGACGCACGGCACCAGCTACTCGGGGGCGCTTTCCGGGGGCTCCTCGCCGGGCTTCCGGGCCGTCCCGCGGAGGAGTTCGGTGAGGGCCGCTTCGAGGTCGTCGTCGGCCCGGCGTTGCAGGGCCTCGGGGTCCGGGTGCGGGGCGGCCGGCTCTCCGGGGGCGGGGGTGGCGGGCGGGGGCCCGCCGAGGAGCCGGTCGTGGAGCCACCGGCAGGCCTCGTCCTCGTCGGTGAACCGCTCGAAGACCTGGCGGGTCCCCCGCTCGTGGACGCCCACGGTCCAGTCGCCCTCGTGGCCGTCGAGGAAGTAGCGGTCGGCCGCGAGGTGGCGGCCCGGGCAGTCCGCGATCTCGTAGGACGTGGCGGGAACCCGGGCCGCTTCGAGGGCCCGGCACAGCGCGAACCGGTCCATGCGATCGGCCTTCCGCCGGGGCGGAGCCGGCCCGGTCGTCGCCGGGGCCGGCTTCCGCGCGCGGTCGTACGCCTCCGGGAGAGGGGGCGTGGTCAGTCGTTGGTGCGCACCAGCGTGCCGTTGCTCACCAGGTCCCCCACCGTCGTGCGGGGGATGTCGGGGCAGAACCGGCTCGACGTCACGTACTGGGTGCCGAGGCCGGGCTGTTCGAAGCCGGGGGCGGTCCTGCCCGCGCAGACCGTCACGTCCTTGGCCAGCTTGTAGGAGTGGTAGTTGAACGGGTAGCGCGGGTCCGAGGTGTTGAGGCTCGACGGCGGGATGACGCGCTTGCCGTACTTGGTGCCCTCCGGGGCCAGGAAGCGGCCCGCCTCGCTGCCGAAGCGGTCGAGCCGCAGACCGGCGTGCAGGACGAGCGGGGCGGCGATCACCGTCCCGTTGCGGTGGGTGAAGCCGTCGTCCGGCGGGTAGCGCCAGTCGCCCTGGCCCGAGTCGGCGGTGGGGTCCCACCACTTGTCGAGGAACCGCACGGCGGTGAGACCCCCGAGGCGGTCGTACCGCTGGAGGATGTGCCCGAGGACGCCCCTGGTCGGCAGCTGCCGGGGACCGAGGCGCCAGTCACCGCAGAAGAAGAGGCGGCGCAGCCTCGGCGGGATGGGGTCCGGCACGAGCCCCCTGCACACGCGCGAGGGGTCGGACGCACTCTGCTGGTCCGAGGGCTTCACATGGCCCGGGGCCGGCTTCGGCACCGGGTCGGCGGACACGGCGTGGACGGAGCCGGCCGCGCGGCCGCCGTCGGGGTGGGCGGACGCCGCGGCCGGGACGGAGAAGCCGAGCGTCAGGGAGCCGGCCAGGCCTCCCAGCGCCGCAAGGCTCGCACACCAATGTGACCTTCTCACCAAACCTCCTGCGGGTATGCCTGTCCGGATCGCACCGCCTCGCCCGGTCGAGGGCGCCGGGTACGGACCGGAATGCCGGGGATCACTCAAACCGCGAGGGCCGGGAGCGGGCGCGCGGACGTGCCGGGAGGCCCCCGAAAGGGTCTGGGCTTCATTCCGTTGCTGACGGCGGGCCGGTCATCTGGCGGTACGGGCGGCCCCGGCCGGAGCGTGCGCCGGGGTGCGCCAGGACGCGCCGGGACGCCTCGAAGGTTTGGCCGAAACACCGTCACCCCGCACGCCGGGACGAACACCCGAAGGCCAGTCCGCATACCGAACATGACTAACCGGACAACGAACCGTTTCCGGCCATTTTTGTGACGCGGTCCTGACAGAAAGGGTTATCTCCTGCCACTCTTCCCTCGGTCACTTCACAGTCACCTCACAGCAACGCCGGCTGTGCCGGGCCGAACGACCCCATGCACCTGGTTCCGCGTACGCCCAGTTCTGCCCGGACGGCTTCGTCGATCGTCCGGTCTCCCCTGGCCGCGCGATCCGCGGCCATGCAGAAGGAGTCCGTGTTGAGCACCAGTTCTCCCCACAGACGCACCTCCCACATCACCAAGCGCCGCGTCGCCGGTGTCGCCCTCGTGGGCGTCACCGCCCTGCTGGCCGCGGCCGTCCAGTCGGGCGCCGCGAGCGCGGCCCCCGAACAGGCCCCCCGGACGGGCCGGGTCAACCCGGGCGCCGTCGCGATGAAGCTCAGCGCCTCCCAGCGCGCCGAGCTGATACGCGACGCCGACGCGGCCAAGGCCACCACCGCCCGGGACCTGGGTCTCGGCGCCGGCGAGAGCCTCGTCGCCCGTGACGTCATGAAGGACGCCGACGGCACCGTCCACACCCGCTACGAGCGGACGTACGAAGGGCTGCCGGTCCTCGGCGGCGACCTGGTCGTCGACACCTCCAAGTCCGGGACGACCGGGCACGTCTACAAGGCCACCAAGGCGTCTCTGAAGGTCGCCGACCTCAAGCCCGTGGTCGCCGCGGGCACGGCGGAGAAGCAGGCGCTGGCCGCCGCCAGGGCCGCCGGTTCGAAGAGCACCTCCGCCGACCGCGCGCCCCGCAAGGTGATCTGGGCCGCCACCGGCAGGCCGACCCTCGCCTACGAGACCGTCGTCGGCGGCCTCCAGGACGACGGCACCCCCAACGAGCTGCACGTCATCACCGACGCGGCCACCGGCAAGAAGCTCTACGAGTACCAGGGCATCGAGACCGGCATCGGCAACACCCAGTACAGCGGCCAGGTGACCCTGACGACGACGCAGTCGGGCTCCAACTACACCCTGACCGACGGCGCGCGCGGCGGCCACAAGACGTACAACCTGAACCACGGCTCGTCGGGCACCGGCACGCTGTTCTCGCAGACGAGCGACACCTGGGGCAACGGCACCACGTCGAACGCCGCCACCGCCGGCGCGGACGCCCACTACGGCGCCGCGGAGACCTGGGACTTCTACAAGAACACCTTCGGTCGCAGCGGCATCAAGAACAACGGTGTCGGCGCCTACTCCCGCGTGCACTACGGCAACGCGTACGTGAACGCGTTCTGGGACGACGGCTGCTTCTGCATGACCTACGGCGACGGGTCCGGGAACGCCGACCCGCTGACCGCGCTGGACGTGGCCGGCCACGAGATGAGCCACGGCGTCACCTCCAACACCGCGGGCCTCAACTACTCGGGCGAGTCCGGCGGTCTGAACGAGGCGACCTCCGACATCTTCGGCACCGGAGTGGAGTTCTACGCCAACAACTCGACCGACGTGGGCGACTACCTCATCGGCGAGAAGATCGACATCAACGGCGACGGCACCCCGTTGCGCTACATGGACAAGCCGAGCAAGGACGGCGGCTCCGCGGACAGCTGGTACTCCGGAGTCGGCAACCTCGACGTGCACTACTCGTCGGGTGTCGCCAACCACTTCTTCTACCTGCTGAGCGAGGGCAGCGGCACCAAGGTCATCAACGGTGTCAGCTACAACTCGCCCACCTCCGACGGGCTTCCGGTCACCGGCATCGGCCGCGACAAGGCCCTGCAGATCTGGTATCGCGCGCTCACCACCAAGTTCACCTCGACCACCAACTACGCGTCGGCCCGCACCGGCACGCTCGCGGCGGCGGGTGAGCTGTACGGCACGACGAGCGCCGAGTACACGGCGGTGCAGAACGCCTGGGCAGGCGTGAACGTCGGTTCACGGCCGGGCGGTGGCGGCGGTGGCGGCACGTCGTTCGAGAACACGGCCGACGTATCGATTCCGGACAACGGCGCGGCGGTCACCTCGTCGATCACGGTCAGCGGCCGCACCGGCAACGCCCCGTCGAACCTCGCGGTCGCGGTGGACATCGTGCACACCTGGCGGGGCGACCTCCAGATCGATCTGGTCGCCCCCGACGGCTCGACCTACCGCCTGAAGAACACCAGCTCGTCCGACTCGGCGGACAACGTGAACGCGACCTACACGGTCAACGCGTCCTCCGAAGTCGCCAACGGCACCTGGAAACTGAAGGTCCAGGACAAGGCGGCCCAGGACACCGGCTACATCAACAGCTGGAAGCTCACCTTCCCGTAGGCCGCGGCGAAAGTCCGCGCGCGAGCGGTGCGCCAGGGCGCCGCCCCGGAGGTTCGACTCCCCGGGGCGGCGCCCTCCTTTGCCCTAAAGGGAGTTTGCGCCGACCGGCCCTTGGCACGGGCCGGCTCGCGCCCCGGGAACACAACTGTTCACCCGATCGACGATTTTCGGCCAAGGTCTTTATGGGCTCCTGACATGTACGCGGCTGGGATGGCACGCTTCACCCGCACGGCTCACCCGCACCGCAACTTCCCAACCGTCCATCCGGCCCCCACGCCGTTCGGACGTCCCCACACGAAGGAGCTTGCGTGACCCCCCTCTACGCGCGTCACAAGCGCACCACTCTGGCCATCGCCACCGCTGTCGCTGCCGGAGCCCTGCTCACCACCGGTCTGACCACCGGAGCTTCCGCCCAGACCGAGGCGTCCCCCGCCGGCCGGGTCACCCCCCTCGCCGCGTCGCCGGTCCAGCTCTCCACCTCCGCCCGCACCGCGCTCATCCAGAAGGCCGACGCCGCCAAGACCGAGACGGCGCAGCGAATAGGCCTCGGTGCCAAGGAGAAGCTCGTCGTCAGAGACGTCGTCAAGGATGCCGACGGCACGGTCCACACCCGCTACGAGCGCACGTACAACGGACTTCCGGTCCTCGGCGGCGACCTCGTCGTGCACGAGAGCAAGGCCGGCAAGGCCGAGGGCGTGACCCGTGCGACCAAGACGGCCATCAAGGTCGCCTCGCTCAAGCCGCTGGTCACCACCGCCAAGGCCGAGAAGCAGGCGCTGACCGCCGCCAAGGACGCGGGCTCGGCCAAGACCTCCGCCGACCAGGCCCCCCGCAAGGTGATCTGGGCCGCCACCGGCAGGCCGACCCTCGCCTACGAGACCGTCGTCGGCGGCCTCCAGGACGACGGCACCCCCAACGAGCTGCACGTCATCACCGACGCGGCCACCGGCAAGAAGCTCTACGAGTACCAGGGCATCGAGACCGGCACCGGCAAGACCCTCTACTCGGGCACGGTCACCCTCAACTCGACCCTGTCGGGCTCGACCTACAGCCTCACCGACGGCACCCGCGGCAGCCACAAGACGTACAACAAGTCGCACACCACGTCGTCGTCGGCGGGCACGCTGTTCACCGACGCGGACGACGTCTGGGGCACCGGCGCGGCCTCCAGCTCCACCACCGACCAGACCGCGGCCGCCGACGCCGCCTACGGCGCACAGGTGACCTGGGACTTCTACAAGAACACCTTCGGTCGCAGCGGCATCAAGAACAACGGTGTCGGAGCGTACTCGCGCGTCCACTACGGCAACGCGTACGTCAACGCGTTCTGGGACGACAGCTGCTTCTGCATGACGTACGGCGACGGCTCGGGCAACACGCACCCGCTGACCTCGCTCGACGTCGCCGGCCACGAGATGAGCCACGGCGTCACCGCCAACACCGCCGGCCTGAACTACTCGGGCGAGTCCGGTGGCCTGAACGAGGCCACCTCGGACATCTTCGGCACCGGTGTCGAGTTCTACGCGGCGAACTCCTCCGACGTGGGCGACTACCTCATCGGCGAGAAGATCAACATCAACGGCGACGGCACCCCGCTGCGCTACATGGACAAGCCCAGCAAGGACGGCGGCTCCGCGGACTACTGGTCCTCCTCCGTCGGCAGCAAGGACGTGCACTACTCGTCCGGCGTCGCGAACCACTTCTTCTACCTCCTCTCGGAGGGCAGCGGCGCCAAGACGATCAACGGAGTCAGCTACAACTCCCCGACCTACAGCGGCTCGACGGTCACCGGCATCGGCCGGGCCAAGGCCCTGCAGATCTGGTACAAGGCGCTGACGACCTACATGACCTCGTCGACGAACTACAAGGCCGCCCGTACGGCCACCCTGTCGGCGGCGTCCGCGCTGTACGGCTCCAGCAGCACCGAGTACGCGGCGGTGGCGGCGGCCTGGACCGCGGTCAACGTCAGCTAGCGCGAACGTAATCGAACCGAGGCGGCACCCGGCACGGAATCGTGCCGGGTGCCGCCTTACGCTTGCCCCCATGCCCTACACGTACGAGGACGTGGGCGCGACCCGCGAGGACCGCTGCCCCCCGGGCTTCCACCGACTGCACGTGCGCTCCCGCATCGGCGAGGGCGAGGCCGTCTTCCGGCGCGCGTCCGAGGCCCTGATGACCTGGGAGATGCACCGGGCGATGGGAATCCGCATGGTCTCCGAGGCCGGCAAGGCGGCGCCGGGCGTCGACGTCACGGTCGGCATCGGCCTGATCAAGGCCCCCTGCCGCATAGTCTGGACCGCCGAGGAGTACCGGCGCACCGCCTGGGCCTACGGGACCCTTTCCGGTCACCCCGAGTGCGGCGAGGAAGCCTTCGTCGTCACCCGTACCGGCGACGGAACGGTCTGGCTGACGATCACGGCCTTCAGCCGCGCGGCCACGTGGTACGCCCGCGCGGGCGGCGCCGTCACCCGCGGCCTTCAGCGCGCCTACGCCCAGCGCTGCGGCACGGTGATGCGGCGCCTGTGCGCGGGCCTCGACGCCTGAGGCGGCCGACCGGCGCGACCCGGACGAGCCGTGACGCACGGCTCGCCCCCGTCACGCCGGTCGCGCGTCCGGCGTCTCAGCGCATCAGCAGGCCCGCTCCCTCTCCCGTCTCCTCCGAGGGCACCGCCACCAGTCCCAGTTCCGCGCCGGAGGCCAGCAGACGGTGCGACGGCAGGATGCGGACCGTGTAGCCGAAGGAGCCCGTGCGGTCGAGGGACAACGGGCCCTCGTACGCCCAACGGCCTTCCAGGTCGGGGCCGTTGGTCGGCTTCAGCGGGACACAGACCGCGTCCGCGATCCGGTCGTCCCCGTCGACCCGGCCCGCGACCGCCTGCACCTCCACGTCGTCGGGGACGAGGTCGCCGAGGCCGACGCGGACGCGCAGCGACAGCGTGGTGCCCAGTTCGGCGGTCGTGGTGGCCGAGGACGCCTCGACGTGATCGACCGTGACCCGCGGCCAGGCCGCCCGGACCCGTGACTTCCAGACGGCCAGCTCGCGGGCCGTCTCGGGGGTGAGGGAACGGTGGGCCTGCGCCGCCGGGGCGTACAGGCGCTCCACGTACTCGCGCACCATCCGGCCCGCCAGGACCTTCGGGCCGAGGTGGGTCAGCGTCCGGCGGACCATCTCGATCCACCGGTCGGGCAGTCCCTCCTGGCCGCGTTCGTAGAAGCGGGGGGCCACCCGCTGCTCCAGCAGGTCGTACAGGGCCGCGGCCTCCAGGTCGTCCCGCCGGTCGTCGTCGGTCGCGGTGCCGTCCGCGGTCGGGATCGCCCAGCCGAAGTCGGGCTGGAACCACTCGTCCCACCAGCCGTCCAGGACGGAGAGGTTGAGACAGCCGTTGAGCGCGGCCTTCATCCCGCTCGTGCCGCACGCCTCCAGCGGGCGCAGCGGGTTGTTGAGCCAGATGTCGCAGCCCGGGTAGAGCTTCTGCGCCATCGCCATGCCGTAGTCGGGCAGGAAGACGATCCGGTGGCGTACCCGCGGGTCGTCGGCGAACCGGACCAGTTCCTGGATCAGCCGCTTGCCGCCGTCGTCCGCGGGATGCGCCTTGCCCGCGACGACGACCTGGACCGGCCGCTCGGAGTGCAGCAGCAGGTCCATGAGCCGGTCGCGGTCGCGCAGCATGAGCGTCAGACGTTTGTACGAGGGGACGCGGCGCGCGAAGCCGATGGTGAGGACGTCGGGGTCGAGGACGCCGTCGATCCAGCCGAGTTCGGCCGTGCCGGCGCCGCGCTGGCGCCAGGAGGCCCGCAGCCGGTCCCGTACCTCCAGCACCAGTTGTTCCCGCAGCACCCTGCGCAGGTCCCAGATCTCCTGGTCGGCGATCTCGGTCACCGCGTCCCAGCGGTCGGAGCCTCCGACGGTCAGCGCGTCCTCGGTGCGCTGCGCGCCGACCTGCCGGGCGCCGAGGCGGAAGACCTCGGGGGCCACCCAGGTCGGTGCGTGGACGCCGTTGGTGACCGAGGTGATCGGCACCTCGTCGGGGTCGAAGCCCGGCCAGAGTCCGGAGAACATCTCCCGGCTGACCTGGCCGTGCAGCAGGGACACCCCGTTCGCCCGCTGGCCCAGGCGCAGGCCCATGACGGCCATGTTGAAGAGGTTCGGCTCGCCTCCGGGATAGGTCTCCATACCGAGGGCGAGGACGCGCCCCACGTCGATGCGCGGGAGTTCGGCGTCGGCGCCGAAGTGCCGGGCGACCACCTCCCGGTCGAAGCGGTCGATGCCGGCGGGCACGGGCGTGTGGGTGGTGAAGACCGTGCCGGCCCTGACCGCCTCCAGCGCGGAGTCGAAGTCCATTCCCCGGTCGCCGAGTTCGGCGATCCGCTCCAGGCCGAGGAAGCCCGCGTGCCCCTCGTTGGTGTGGAACACCTCGGGCTGCGGGTGCCCGGTCAGCCGGCAGTACGTCCTGACCGCCCGTACACCTCCTATGCCGAGCAGCATCTCCTGGAGCAGCCGGTGTTCGCTGCCGCCTCCGTAGAGCCGGTCGGTGACCCCGCGTTCGCCGACGCCGTTCTCCTCGACGTCGGAGTCGAGCATGAGCAGCGGGACGCGGCCGACCTGGGCCAGCCAGATCCGGGCGCGCAGCGCGCGGCCGCCGGGCAGCGCGAGGGACACGTGGGCGGGTGTGCCGTCGTCCTCGCTCAGCGGCACCACGGGCAGTTCGTTGGGGTCGAGGACCGGATAGTGCTCCTGCTGCCAGCCCTCGCGGGACAGGGACTGCCGGAAGTAGCCGTGCCGGTAGAGCAGGCCCACGCCGATCAGCGGGGCACCGAGGTCGCTGGCGGCCTTGAGATGGTCGCCCGCGAGGATGCCGAGGCCCCCGGAGTACTGCGGGAGGGCGGCGGTGATGCCGAACTCGGGCGAGAAGTAGGCGATGGCGGCGGGCAGGTCGGTGGTCTGTGTCTGATACCAGCGGTCGCCGCCCATGTACGCGCGCAGGTCGTCACGGACCGCGGCGAGACGGCGCAGGAAGCGGCTGTCCTCCGTGAGCTCCGCGAGCCGTTCGGCCGGCACGCTGCCGAGCAGTCGTACGGGGTCGCCGCCGCACGCCGCCCAGCGCTCGGGGTCGACGGACTGGAAGAGGTCACGGGTCTCGGCGTGCCAGGACCAGCGGAGGTTGCGGGCCAGGTCACTGAGCGGGTGAAGGACTTCGGGGAGAACGGGTCGGACGGTGAATCTGCGGATCGCCTTCACGAATTCCACCTTCACGGAGGACGTACGCGGCTAAGGGACGCACGGCGTTGTGCGGCCTTCGTCTCCCACGACGTTAGCGGCGAGGGTGCCTTCGCGACACGGCGCATCGCGGCACTGCGCCCGATCGGGGCCGACCGTGTGACATCGGCGTGAAATCGACGCAACCTTCATGGACCCCTCGTGGACAGCGTGGCCGATTCCCCCCGCATAGGCGGTCTTGTGATGCTTCGCACCGCACGAGAGGCTCACCTGGTGACGTACGGCCGGACCCTGACCCATCGGCCGGACCCGGCCTCGGTACGTCGCGTCGAGGAGGGGAACTCAGGTCATGGCACGGACGAGGAAGTGGCGTCTGCGCTGGGCGGCGGGTCTCACGGCGGTCGCGACGGCCGCGGTGCTTTCGGCCAACGCCCCGCCCGCACAGGCGGCTCGGGCGGGACGGATGTCCGGCGCGGGGGAGCCGGGCTCCGTCAGCGGCAGCTACATCGTGACGCTCAAGGAGGGTACGCGGGCTCCGTCGTCGGCCGGCGCGAGCGTCGCCGAGCGGTACGGAGCGAGAATCAGCCACATCTACGGCACGGCTCTCAACGGCTTCGCCGTGCGGGCCGACACGAGACAGGCCCGGCGGCTCGCCGCGGATCCCCGGGTGGCCTCCGTCGTCCGGGACACGCGCGTGACGTTCGAACAGGTCCACGACACGGGTGTCGCGGCCGGCCGGTCCCTGACCGCCGACGCGACCGCCCGCCGGGTCCGGACCGGGCCGCCGTCGTGGGGGCTGGACCGGATCGACCAGACGGGCCGGGCGCTGGACGGGCGGTACACGGCACCCGGCTCGGCGGGCTCGGGCGTGACCGTCTACGTCATCGACACCGGCGTCCGCGTCACGCACCGGGACTTCGGCGGCCGGGCGAGCTACGGCTGGGACTTCGTCGACGGCGACAGGACGGCCCAGGACGGCAACGGCCACGGCACCCATGTCGCGGGGACGGTCGCCGGTGCCCGGTACGGCGTGGCCAAGAAGGCCAGGATCGTCGCCGTCCGCGTCCTCGACGACAAGGGCGCCGGCTCCACCGCCCAGGTCATAGCCGGCATCGACTGGGTCACCCGGCACGCGAGGAAGCCGGCCGTCGCCAACCTCAGCCTGGGCGGGAACGCCAACGCCGAGCTCGACGCGGCCGTCCGCAACTCCATAGCCTCCGGCGTGACCTACACGGTCGCGGCGGGCAACTCCGGGCTGCCGGCCTCGCTGTGCTCCCCGGCCCGGGTCGCCGAGGCGCTCACGGTCGGCGCGACCGACCGGACCGACACGCGGGCGCGCTTCTCGAACACCGGGCGCGCGGTCGACCTCTTCGCGCCGGGGGTGGACATCACGTCGACTTCGTCCACCGGCGACCGGGCGAAAGCCACCTACTCCGGAACGTCGATGGCGAGCCCGCACGCCGCCGGCGCGGCCGCGCTGTATCTGGCGGACCATCCACGGGCCACGCCCGCGGAAGTGACGAAGGCGCTGGTGAGACGGGCGGTCCCGGGGAAGGTGTCGGACGCGGGCACGGATTCGCCGAACAGACTCCTGCACATCGGCTGACCCTGGGGTGACGCCGGCACAACCAGGGTGATTCGGCCACATCGTACCGGCCTCGCCTGCCCGGGAGGAGGCCGGTCTTGTGTGTAGACATACGCGTGAGTAGTTAACAAAGTGCCGGAATGCCCACCCGCATAGGGTGGGAAGGCTCCTCCGGTACGCCCGCAGGCCCCACCTCCCCACACCCCATCCGCCCACCCACGTTGACGCGGACAGGAGCGGTCATGCCCGCCACGCACCACACGTCGCCACCCCCGACGACCACCCCCGAGACGCCCCGGACAGGCACGGCCGAGGCCGGGTCCCGGACACCTGCTGCATCTGCCGCACCCGAGAAACCGTCGGCCGCCGCCGGCACCGACCCGGGCACCGGCACCTCCACCGCCGGTACACCCGCCACCACTCCGGAGACGCCGTCCGCCGGCGCGTCCGCTCCGGGGACGTCCGCCCGCAAGGGCACCACCCCGCGCTCCAAGACGGCCAAGTCCGCGCCCAGGACGGCCAAGTCCTCCGTCCCGAAGACGGCCAAGTCCACGGTCCCGAAGACGGCGAAGTCCTCCGTCCCGAAGACGGCCGGGACGACCGTCCCGAAGACGGACAAGACGGCCCTTCCCCAGGCGGGGAGGACCGCCCCGAAGGGGGTGAAGGCCGCTTCCGGGTCGGCCAGGGCGGCCGTCCCGGCCACCCGTGCCCCCGACGCGCCCCTCGCCGCCGTCACTCCGGCGACCGCCGTCGGGCGCATCCCCGTCCTCGACGTCCGCCCGGTCGTGCAGAACGGACGGCGTCCCGCCAAGGCCGTGGTGGGCGAGGAGTTCGAGGTGTCGGCCACGGTCTTCCGCGAGGGCCACGACGCCGTCGCCGCGAATGTCGTCCTGCGCGACCCCGACGGCCGCCCAGGACCCTGGACGCCGATGCGCGAGCTGGCCCCCGGCACCGACCGCTGGGGTGCCGGGGTGAGCGCCGGCGCGGAGGGCCGCTGGACGTACACGGTGGAGGCGTGGGGGGACCCGGTCACCACCTGGCGGCATCACGCGGGCATCAAGATCCCGGCGGGTCTGGACACCGAGCTGGTGCTGGAGGAGGGCGCCCTGCTGTACGAGCGGGCGGTCGCCGGCCTGCCGAAGGGGACCCGGGGCAAGAAGGGCAGGGACACCCTTCTCGGGGCCGTGGACGCGCTGCGCGACACCGGTCGTCCCGTGGCCTCCCGGCTCGCCGCCGCGCTGACCCCGCGGGTGGACGCCGTCCTCGCGGAGCATCCGCTGCGCGAGCTCGTGACCTCGTCCGAACCGTTGCCGTTGCTGGTGGAGCGGGAGCGGGCGCTGTACGGCGCGTGGTACGAGTTCTTCCCCCGTTCGGAGAGCGGCCGGGCCGGACCGCCGGT
>NZ_JBIWFK010000026.1:0-66679 GCF_044763015.1 Streptomyces sp. NPDC096324
ACGTCTCCTACAAGCCCTTCACCCGCCCCCTGGACCTCCTGCAGATCCCCTGACCAGCGACGCAGCACGAGCATCAAGACTTTGAATCAGCCCTGCCCTGCCGGGGGAGGTAAAGACGGCGAGGCGTACTGGAGGCCGGATAGCTCACCGCTGGCAGGTCCGGAGAATTCCAGAGTTTGCGGGCCACCGGGTCAAGACGTACAGCCTCGATGACTTCTGCAAGACGCTCGTCTCGTGGCCATTGCTCTGCATCTGCGCGGAGAGCCGCGATCGCGGGAAGCGCCCATTCCTCTCGCCAGTTGATGAGCTGGTCCCGGGCTTCCGGCCAAGTCAGCACCCATTCCACGACATTGCGCCCCTTGGCGACCTGCGGAAAGTATTCCTTCATCGTCGAGTTGTAGGCCAGTAAGTCCCATCTACGGTCCCTGAGGTAGATGCACCAAGTCGGGCTTTGTTCTACGAGGGTGACGAGGGCCAGCGGCAAGCGCTCCTCATGAAAGGTCACAGGATTCACGTCTGGGGCCCGTCCGCGGACGATGCGGTGCACAATGTCCCATTCTTCGGCGTCCAGAGCAAGGATTCGGCGGACCGACTGCAGAAAGGTGTCGCTGTAGTTCGCCGGGCGCCCGGCTTCGAGCGCGTTGTACCACCGACGGGAGACACCTGCCAGGTATGCGGTCTGCGCTTGGGTGATCCCCGGGGTGGACTTGGGACCGAACGCAGCTGTAAAACCTGGTACGTCCGATGTATTCCGACGTACGCGGGCTTGCCGCAGAATGCGCGTGAGGAGGAGCTGCCCCTCCGAATCACCTCCCGTAACGTTCGAGTAACGCCCTCCCGTGGGGCTCACGTCACAGTTCCCACATCGGCAGGAGTGCACCCCACCATCACCACCCCCCTCCATCACGACGTAAATTTCGGCGAGTTGAAGCAGGAAGCCCCGCAGCACGGGCGATAGTTGAAGCGCCGACAATCCAGTTATGGGAACTGTCAGTTCTCAACGAGCAGGGTAAGCAGCCCCCTTGACTCCCGTAGCTCTTCCGAACCGACCGTAGGGTCACGGAAACCTGGGAACCTTTCCCTGGCACAATCCGGCTCGGCTTGCGCTCGTAGAGGATCTTCATGTCGCGCTCCGTTCTACACATCAGGGACAACGGCGAAATGCCGCCCACAGCTGCCCACATTCGCCACAGAAACGACCACCCTGCCGTTGCAGCGAAGAACGACGACCGTTTTGACGCCATCTGGCGCTGGCTTGTGGCTCGCCGAGGAGCTGACTGTGATCTTTGATGCGAGCAGCCCAGAACCTGCTGCTCGATGGATTACCCGACTCGGTCTCCAGCCATGGCAGAAGACTCCCCGTTCCCCGGCGGAATGCTCCACGAAGCCAGTCACACGACGTGAACTCCGCGAGGAATGCGAGGCTTTGCTGGTCGACATGCCGATCCCAAGGCCGTTCACTCTGGATGGTTTGATCGCGGGCATCGAAACCGTGCGGGGCCGGCGCATCAAACTGGTGCCCATTCCGGATCACCTGCTCGCCAACACTGACGTGTGCGGGCTGTGGCTACAGCTCCACGACACCCCTGTCGACTTGATCCTGTACGTGGAGGGCACCACGTCCTTCCACCGGACGCGCATCATTCTCCACGAGTTGGCCCATATGTGGTGCGACGACACGAGCGAGGAGAGCTACGAGCGGCTCGCCCAGCTCTTGCCCGACTTCCCGGCCAACGTCCTGCAGCGGCTTACCGCCAGAGGCCGTGTCATGGCCCGCCACCGTTACGACTCCCACATCGAGCGGCGCGCCGAGACCCTGGCCGACCTGCTGCATCACGAGGCGTACGCCGTCGACTACATCGAAGACTCCACCCTGCGCCACCTCGACGAAGACCTTTCCCACCCTCGGTCCACCCCCAACTCCCGCACTCTCCGGAAGAACCATGTCCGCTTCTGACGCAATCGTCACCACCATTGTGACGCTGCTACTGCTCCAAACCGCCATCCGTCTGCCCAGCACCGTACGCAGCCGACGCGGAGGGCGCCCCCTCTGGCTCTGGGGCACCTTCACCGCCTTCGCGCTGTCCTGGTGGCTCCGTACTGACCTCGGCCGCGCCGCCGTCGACCCACTGGGCATCAACGACCTGCCCACCCTCCTCAAGCACGCGCTGGCCATAGCTGGCACCTGTCTGCTGCTGACGTACGTCACGGACGTCTACGCCGACGAGGACGCCACAACGCGCCACATCAAAATCACGGCTGGGGTCCACCGTGCGGCCGCCCGCGCATCGTTCGCCACCGTGCTATGCCTGGCCGTGGTGTTCTTCTTCTTCCTGAACCGGACCAAGACCGGCGCCGACAGCCCGTACTTCATGGCCCGGCACGCCGGTGAGCCGGGGCTCGTGCTCTACATGGGCCTGCTCTACCTGTACACCGCGGCAGCCGCACTCGTGTGCGGGTACCAGTGGGGCCGAGCCTCGCAGAAGGCCCACCGATGGCCCCTACGCGTCGGACTGTGGATGATGGCTGCAGGCATGGCCCTCATCGTCGTTTACGCACTCCTGCGCACCGCGTTTCTCGTCCCCACGACCCTGCATCCGCTGTCCGAGCGGGCGGTCGCGGATCAGGAACACATCACCGACACCGTGCTGTACGCCGGTTTCCTGCTCTGGCTGTTCGGCTCGATCACCCCCACCTTCCACGCCCTGCGGACACGGGGCCAGAGCACGTGGGCGGTCATCGGACTCCACCGTCTGTGGCGAGATCTGGTCCTCGCTGTCGACGGTGTCGCTCTCTACCAGCCGAGCAGCCTGTTTCACGGACACCGGGCCGTCGGTGCGCTCAACAGGTTCCGGGACGTGCTGTCACACGACGCCACGCCCCAGATCCGCCTCGGCCGCTACGTAACCGAGATCCGCGACGCAATACACGAACTGCGCCGGCGTGCCCCAGCAGATCTCTACGACCGCGCCGTCCAGCTCACAGAAGCGAACGGACACCGTGGCACCGACGCCGACGCAATGGCGGAGGCGTATTGGATCAAGGCCGCCCTCACGGCTGCCGGACAGCCTGCCGGAGCACCGGTCACGTTCCGGACCGCTGGCGACGACTTCACCACCGAGGTGGCCTGGCTGCTGCGTGTGGCCGCCGCGTACCGCGAGGCTGATCCTGCAAGCATCTCCCGTCTCATCCGTTCCTCCGACACCCCGCTTCTCCCCCACACCACCAGGACCTGACCATGAAACCTTCCCCGATCACCGTGACAGCCTCGGCAGCCGCTCTGCTGTCCAACGCCGCCGGCGAGATCCTCATCGTCAACCCGACCTACAAGCCCTTCTGGAACCTCCCCGGCGGCGCCGTCGACCAGGGCGAAACCCCTGAAGAAGCTGCCGCACGCGAGGTCCGCGAGGAACTCGGTATCAACCCGCCCATCGGCCGTCTGCTGGTCCACGCCTGGATCACCGTTCCGGGCCGAGGCGCGCAGGTCTTCTACGTCTTCGACGGCGGTGTCCTCAGCCCGGATGAGCAGGCGGCGATCACCCTGCAGAGGTCGGAATTGAGCGAACACCGCTTCTGTCCGCCGGACAACATGGAAGACGGCCTGATCCCCCCGCACTTGACCGAAGTCTGGCAGGCGGCCCTGGCCGCACGCTCTGAGCAGTACCCGCGAGTACTCACCGTTCGCCTGTAGGCGCGCAAGGGTCTGGCTCGGGGCAGCTCCCTCGGGCCAGGCTTCGCGGCGGCCACGCTTATCAGCGTCGGCCTGTCGACTCCTCGTTGCCCTGCGCTTCGACGCGAGCCTTGTCGACCTCGTGAAGGATGAAGTCCAGCAGGTCGGCCGAGAGTCCCTTCTGTTCGCCACCGCGGGCGGCAATGGCAGCGATCTGCCCCCTGAGCAGCATCGTCTCGCTCAGGATTCGCTGCACGTCGGCGTCCTGGGACCAGATCACCGGGGTGGTGTCGAGCGCCTCGGCCAGAGCACTCAGAACATCCTGGGAGGCGTGCGTGACACGCCCCGTCCTCAGCTCGTGCACCATGTCGGCGTTGAGTACCTCCACGCCCGCTCGGGCGTTCCCCCGGGCCGCAACCTGCTGGTCGGACAGGTCCTCAGACAGCCGCCCCAGAAGATAGGTGATCTTCTCCGCCAGCGTCTCGGGCAACTGGCCGTCAAGGCCCGCCCTTTCGCCATCACCTGGCTCTGGCACGTCGATGCCGAAGGAACGCTCCTGGGCCCGCAGCAGCTGCTCCCCGCTCACGCCGTAGGCCGCCGCGAGCGGGGCACGGTATTCCTCGGCGAGACGCCGCTGCCCAGTCTCTGCGGCTGCCACGGGGCCAGCCGAACGGGTGCCTGTCAGTTCCTTCGTGGCAGTCTGCGAATATCCGGCGTCGGCACGCAGATCAGCGAGATCCGGATACCCCTCTCGCGGGAAGAGTTCGTCAAGGTCGCAGTCCAGGACGCGGGCCAAGCCGGGGAGCTTCTCCGGGTCCGGGACCGAGCGCCCCGTCTCCCACGCGCTGACCCGCGCAGCAGTGACTCCCACGCCATCGGCCACATCCGCCTGCTTGAGGTGTGCCTCGCGGCGGGTAAGCAGCAGGCGCTCAGGGGCGAACCGACGTGTCGCCATCTTCCGCCCGCACCTCCCGGTCTCGTTGAAGCACTTGATCGAATGCCGAAACGAGGATAGTTTCGTTCCGTCGATTCAGGTGTGTACAGGCTACCTGGGCGCGCAAGTGTGTGCACCCACCACTCAGAAATCCTGTCGCACTTCGCTCACTCAGGAGCCCGCCACGCTTGTGCCCGCCGCCCGCGAGAGCGAGCCCGCCGACACGCCCCGTCACGGCCGAGAACAGACGAAAGAGCCCCGACCTGCACTGATGAGTACTGGAGAGTTCTAGAGCCAACTCTGGACCTTGACAGCTGGTGGTGCGTATGTTCGTCGTCCTGCCTCGGGCAGACCGCCCTGGGCGCCGGACCGTAGGAGTGCATCACCGCAGTCACGCCGCAAGATCTACACGCGGCGGCGCCCGGGAGCGGGAACTCCCGGACGCCCACCGCTGAATGGGCAAACCGTCCCGGGAAGGACGGACTTCGCCACCATCACCACGCTGATCCCTTCACACGGGGCGTCTCAGCGTGGCAACACCGAAGGGATTCTTGCATGCGCTCTGCCATGCGCGAAAGCACCGAGGGGGCGGCCTACACGGCTGCTGCGGCCCTTCCGGTCGGGAGCGGCCGGTGAGCAGCGATGCCCGCGAGTGGGTATGGGAGCACAGCTCCAGCAAAGGAAACGCCCGCCTGGTCCTGCTGTCGATCGCCGACCGGGTGGTCGACGAGCAGTGCATCTCCTGGGCCTCACTGACGAGCCTGGCCAAGCGCACGCGCGCCTCCATCTCCACGGTGCGCGAAGTCATCAACCGCCTAGTCGAGGCCGGTGAGTTGGAGCAGCTCGACGACCTCACCGGCCCACAGCGCAGCACCGTCTACCGTCTGCCCCTAGCCGCCGAAGCCATCTCACAGGACCTGCGAGAACAGCAGGAGGGCGACCACGCCGCCAGCGGAGAGGAACTGCCCGACGGGCCGCTGCCCCTGCGATTCTCGGCACTGCGGCGGTACGGAATCCGCCCGCGTGAGGTGCCGGAATCCCCCGTGAGGGCCCGGAAACCGGCAGTACCGGAAACCGGCAGGTCCCGACGGAAACCGGCACCTCGACGTACCGGAAACCGGCATAGCGATGTACCGGAAACCGGCACACAGAACCGTAGTGAACCGGATTTGAACCGTAGGTACAGCAGTGATGGTGCTGCCGTCACCTCGGCTGCCGAGTGGCAGATCGACCCCGCCACCCATGCCTGGGCCCGCCAGCAGGGACACCTCGACCGCCTCGGCGAGCAGGGCCTGCAGGCCGCCGACGCGAAGTGGCGTGCCCACCGCGCCGACTTCAAGCCGCGGCCAGCAGATGCCTGGGCTGCCGACTGGCGCTCCTGGGTCACCCGAGAGCACGCACCTGGGCGCCCGAACCTCTACGCCGTACCCGGCAAGGGCCCGGCTGCTCCGGGCGGCATGACCCGGGCCGAGGCCCACACCGCCGCCCTCCTCGCCGCCCTCGACGAGCCGACCGGAACGGAGCAGTAGCCGTGGACCGCCGCGAAATCGCCGCCCTGCTGGCCTACATCGGCCGACTCGACCCCCGCACCATCCGCACCGACCAGGGCGAGGCCCGAGACCAGCTCGCCCAGTGGCACGAACTGCTCGGCGACGTGCCGATGGCGACCCCTCACAGCTGGGATGCCCGCGTCACCGTCCGCCGGCACATCCGTACCTCGCCGTACCAGATTCTGCCCGCGGACGTGACCCGTCCCTGGGAGAGCTACCGGCGCGACCGTCTGGCGAGGCACTCCGATCCCACGCCGTCCGTCGACCCGGACGACCAGGCAGCCTGGACCGCCGAGCTGGTCGGCACCCGCCGCGCCGTAGCCGTCGGCACCACGCAGCCCGCGCAAGCCAGGGCGATCACCAGCGGTCGCGACGGGATCGACCCGAGGCTGGAGGCGCGGCTGCGGGAGATCGGCTCCTGCATACCGCCCGCCGCCCGTGCCGCTCTCGCGCCCTACCGACCCGCGCGAGCAGCTCGCGAGGCCACCGTCGCGAAAGGGCTGCCGGACGCTCTGAGCGTCCGGTGCGAGTGGTGCCTGGCCCGACCCGGCGAGCCGTGTCGTCGCCGCCGGATCGGCCCCGACGGCAGAGCTCGCGGAACCGCCCCGCGCGCCACCCTCCATCCCGGCCGCCTCGACCTCGCCGCAGCCCGGCAAACCCGGCAGAACGAGCAGGCCCAGCAGCCCGCCACGGCCTGACCGGCGCATCCGGCCCATGCGTTCCGTCCGGGTGCACCGTCGCCCAACACCACCGTCCCGCCCCGGTTGCGGCGCAGGCCTTCACGCCGCAGCCGACGCCCGACGCCGCATCCGCCCAGCACCACCCCAGCCGGCGGACGCGGCAGCACATCGGAGACCCCCTTGCGCCACATCACCACCCACGACGCGCCGACCACCGGCCTGCGCGGCATCGGAGACACCAGCTGGCACGCCCGCGGTGCGTGCCACGGCATGGACGTCGAGGACGCCGACGCCGTGTTCTTCCCGCTCCCCCGGGACCACGAAGCCATCGCCGAGGCGAAGGAATTGTGCGGCTGGTGCCCGGTACGCCGCGACTGTCTCGACTTCGCCCTGGAGAACGTCCTCAAGGAGGGCATCTGGGGCGGCCTGACCGAAGCCGAGCGGCGACCCTTGCACAACGGACTGCCCCAGCGCCTCGACTACCGGCGCGTGATTGCCTACTTCCAGGGACGCGACGTGCACCTGACCGAGGCCGAACGGCAGGTCGTCATCGACCACGCCTACGTGCGCGGCTGGCGGCCCGACCGGCTCGCCGCCGCCCTGCAGATCAGCCACAAGCACGCCCGCGATCTACTCCGGCAAGCAGCGAACAAGGTGTTCGACCGCGACCGCGCCTACGGCGTGCCAGATCCCAAGAAGAAGCGGAAGAGGACCACTCCGGCAACGGGCAGCCCCGCACCCACCGCACCCGACACCCCGCAGTCGGCAGCCCGCCCGGCAGCGTCGACCCCGGCGCACGCCCCTCTCGGAAAGGCCGCATGACCCACCCCGTCCTGGCCCTCAGCGCCGCTCCGGACCTCCCTCTCCTCCTCGCCGCTGGCGTGCCCGCCGCCCTCGCGCTCGTACTGACCGCTTGGACCATCCGGCGCCGGAGCCCGCGCCCGCAGAAACGTCTCGGTGGCCCGGCCGTCAAAGTCGCGGCTCTGGCCGCCCTCGGCTGCACCGCATACAGCGCCGACACCTCGTGGCGCTTCGCGGCCGACTACCTCGACATGGCCGGCACCGCCGAGCGGGCCGGGATGTTCGCCGCGGCCGAGCTGGCGCTCTTCGCGACCGCGCTCATGGCGCGGCAGAACCTGGCCACTCAGGGTGCCCCCGGTCTGCCGGGGACCCTGGTCTGGGTGATCACCGGGGTACAGGTGATCCCGGCCTATGCCGAGAGCGGTCCTATCGGCGGCACGGTCCGGGCCTTCGTCGGGCCGGTCATGGCGGCGATGCTGTGGCACCTCGCCATGGGCATCGAACTGCGACTGCACACCCCGGGCGCCGCCTCCCACGGACTGATCGCCGTCCTGGGGCGGGAGGCGCGCGAACGGCTCCTGTCCCGCCTTGGCATCGCCGCGCGAGACCGCGACGCCGCGCAAATCACCCGGGACCGGGCCACCGCCCGCGCGGTCGCCCTCGCCGCCCGCCTAGCCGAGCGCACGCCCGAGCAGCGGCAGAACCGGCGCGGCCAACGGCTCACCCGGCGCCTGTCGAAGGCGGTCGGCAGGGCCGCGGTCGGCACCAACCCCCTCCAGCGCGCGCAGCTGCTCGACCAGCTCGCCGCCCGTCGGCACGCACTCTCGCTCGCGACGGTCCCGCTCCCCTCACCCTGGTCCCCAGAGTGCAGCACCACCACGACTGCCACGGTCCCCTCGCAGAAGACCTCGGAAGCGCCGGTCCCCGTAGCTGGTCCCCACGATCCCGACGAGTGGGACCGGGACCGGGGACCCGGCGACCCGAGGGGACCGGTCCCCGAAATCGCAGACTCCAAGGCGTCGGCAAACACGGGGACCGAAGGCGACGACATCGGGACCAGCGCGGGGACCGAGACCAAAGAAGTAGGAGCGGTCCCGGGGACCGGTCCCGCCAATCCGGAAGCCGAAGAGTGGGAGGTCGGAGGCGTGGGGACCGACCGTCCTGCGCGAGAAGTACCTGCTCAGGGCCGTGATTCGCATCGGGGACCGACCGCCACCGAATTGGGGACCGAGCAGGCCGGGGACCGGGGACCGATCGCCGCTGGCGCGGGGACCGAAACCACCGGGGACCGGGGACCGACCGACACCGGGACCGGGACTGAACCCAGCGGGAACCGGGGAGACAAGGTCCCCCTTCGCCGGAAGACGACCACGAAGCCCCGTACGAGGAACAAGGGGACGCGCGCCCGGCCCGGCACCCCGCAGACAGAGCGCCCGCCACGCGAGCCGGAGCAGTCGGTGGACCAGCTCGCCCAAGAGATCCGTCCCCACGTCCCCGCCCTGCTCGAGCGGGACGGCAACGAGTCCGTCACCCGGGTCCAGCTGCGGGAAATCCTCCGCCGCGAGGGCTTGAAAGGCAGCCGGAACGATCGGCTGAGCCTCGTCCTCCAGCAACTGCGGAGCGACGGCACCACGACGACACGGAGGACCGCCCGATGAAGACCTGCCACCGGCTCGACACCGTCCGCGCGGAGTACGAGCGGGAGATCGGCTTCATGCTCGCCCACTCCAAGCGGTACGAGGGCAGGCTGGCGGCGAAGTCCAGCGCGAAGCAGGCTGCCTCGACGAAGCAGCGGATGGCCCGCGCGCTCAACAGCCACGTCGGCCGCTGCCCAGAGTGCGGCTGAACCGGCAAAGCTCCAGCTCAGACCCATCATCGCAACCAGTGGCCCAGCTCTGTACCTGGCGACCATCCCGCTTCAGGAGACACGCCGTGATTCCGCGCCCCCTCACTCATCCGAGCCAACGGCCGCCGAGGCCAGCGCCTGGACGGACGTTCTGATCGGCTGGCGGCTCCTGCGCGCCGCCGTCCAGCGGCTCGTCCAGGACCACCCTGACGGACCCGTCCGCGTCCTTCTGGGCCCGGCCTACGTCCTCGCGTTGACCGCGGCCATCCAGCACCACACCCGCTCCACGAGGCCCGGATCCTGATGACGAACCCCGCCCAGAACGGCACCACCCCGCAACCTGTTCCCGACTCCAACTCGGTCTGGGGGAGAGCAAGTTATCGGCCAAGCTACTCTTCCCCGTCGGGGAAGGCAGCTTGGCCGTCTCTCGCCCCAGAGGTGGCGGGAGCGGTCCAGCACCGGGGGGTGCTGGACCGCCATGCGGCGACCGAGGGCGGATCGCAGCCAGGGGTGGAGGAGCAGCCGCGAAGCGGCGCGAGCGCCGCTTCAGCATCCACCGCGCGTAAGCGCTCCCCCCAGAAGAACAAGCGCGCACGCGTCTGCAACATCCGTCTCAACGACGACGAGTGGAGTCGTCTGACCACCGCAGCACGTACCTCGCACAAGAGCCTGCCCGCCTACCTCGTGCGCGCCGGTCTCGCCGCCGCCGAGGACGCCGAGAACACCGCTGCGGTCATCGCGGGCCACCGGGACCTGATAGTCGAGCTGTTCGCCGCGCGGCGTCATCTCGGGCAGGTCGGCAACAACTTGAATCAGGCCGCCCGTGTCCTCAACAGCGGCGGGCAACCCGCGGAACTCGACGCCGTCGTTTCGGCTGTTCAGCGAGCGGTCGCTCGCGTGCAGGCGGTCACCGACCGGCTGCTGGAACAGGATTGACCGAGCGGCTCATGCAGACCACGAGGCGCTGCCGGCCAGCAGGCTTCGGACGTCGCGCCGGACAGCTTCCTGGAACCGGTTGCGCAGCGTCCCGATCTCGTCCTTCACGGCGATGAGCGCCGGGGTGTCCTGTGCGTCCGCGGTAGCCACGTAGTCGCTCGCGCGTCGCAGACCTCGAAAGATCTCGTCTGCTGCCCGAACGACGTCGAGCGGAGCGAGGACATGGATCCGCTGCCGAGTGCCACCGAGATTGAAGCCGGCGAACGCATCAGCAGCTGCCGTCTCACGTTCCTCGACTGCCGTGGTCCGCAGCACGCGCAGCAAGTCCCTGCCCGTGTCCTCCATTGCAGCCAGGTACTCGGCGTAGAGCTCCGTACGCAGCTCCAGCAGGCGCGTGACCGCCTCCCGACGCCAACGCCGGCGGTCCGCCAGCGCCGTCGCGCCGACCCCCAGCAGAACTCCAAGCAGCGCGGAAAGCGGCGATATCCAGCTCATCCGTGAGCACTTCCCGCACCGCGCACGCGGAACGCCCGCTTCCCACTGCCCATTCCCGTTGATCACCCGGTCGAGGACAGCAGCATGATTCCCCGGATCCAAAAGCGCGGTCAGCGCACCATCGGCCTCCTGTACTACCTGTACGGGCCGGGCAAGTTCGAGGAACACACCGACCCGCACCTCGTCGCCTCCTGGGATCACAACGCTCCCGATCCCGGCCGCGACGCCACCGCGACCCTCAAACAGCTCCAGCAACTCCTGGACCAGCCCGTCGAGAACATCGACCAGTCACAACGACCCAAGAAGCATGTGTGGCATCTCTCCATCCGCAACGCCGGCGAGGACCGGATCCTGACGGACGAGGAATGGGGCGACGTGGCCCGCCGTATGGTCGCCGCCGCCGGGATCGACGGCCCTGAGGCGGGAGCGGGTTGCCGGTGGGCGGCCGTGCGGCACGCTGGCGACCACATTCACATCGTCGCCACCCTCGTCCGCGAAGACGGGTACAAACCCGACCTCGACAACGACGCCAACCGCGTCCAGGCCCAGGCCCGCGCCCTGGAAGCAGAGCTGGGCCTGCGCTGCCTCAACAAGGGTGACGGCACCGCGGCGAAGCGCCCCACCAGCGCCGAGCGCCACAAGGCTCAGCGCCAGGGCCGCGAGCGCACCGCGCGGGAAGAACTGCGCGAGACCGTACGCCGAGCGGTGTCCGGCGCCCGAAGCGAGGCGGAGTTCTTCGACCGCCTCGCCGCCGCCGGCCTCCTGATCCGCACGCGCGAGGCTCCCTCCGGTGACCTGCTCGGCTACAAAGTGGCTCTACTGGACGACCGCAACAAGGACGGCGAGCCCGTGTTCTATCCCGGGGTGCGCCTCGCCCCGGACCTGTCCCTGCCACGGATCCGTGAGCGCTGGTCCGCCGACCAAACCTCATCGACAGATGCAGCCAGCCGTGCGACTGCGGCCAGCCCGTCTGCCGCACGTCGGAGGACAGCGTCGGCTGCCTGGACCGCGATCACGGTCGTCGAGAACGGTGACGACGCGGTCGTCGCCGCCCACATCGCTGCGGTCGGCGAGGTCCTGGACGCCCTCGCGAAGACGTCCGCCGCGCACACCCGCCGCGAACTGCGGGACGCCGCCTTCGCGTTCGAGCGGGCCTCCCGCTCCCACGTACGTGCCGAGCGCGGGCACGACCGTGCCCTGCGGCAGGCCGCCCGCGACCTCGTCCACGGCGGTCCCGCGCTCGGCCGGGGCGAGGACGGCGCGAGCACCGCGATGGCGATCGACATGCTGTTCTTCCTCATCACCGCGGCCATGCACTGGCACGCGAAGAAGCGACACGCGCAGCAGGCCGCCGCCGCCCGTCAGGCCGCCGAGCACCTGCGCGCCGCCTACCAAGAGGCCGCCGCCCAACCTCTCGTCATGCTCTACCAGCGCGGCCAGCGTCTGAGCCGACCGGTGCTTCAGCGGCAGACGGCACTGCTGCGCGAGGCGCTGCCGGGGCTGGCTGAGCAGATCCTTGCCGAGCCCGGTTGGTACGCCCTGGCTGCCACCATCTCCGACGCCGAGGCCGCCGGCCATGACCCAGCGGACCTCCTGTCCCACGCAGTGGAGCGCCGCGAACTCGACACCGCGGACTCGGTCAGCGACGTCCTGGTGTGGCGACTTCGGCGCCTGGCCGATCTGCCAGCCGACGCTACCGGGATGCCGGAGAACAACACGGCAAAGAACCCGACAACCGCACGCTCGGCGGCATCCCGCACCAGTGCCTCTGGCCGCCGTTTCGGTGAAAAGGCGCCGGGCAATACACGATGAGTCCCGCCGCAGGTACGACTGCGCTTGTAGGTCAGAGAAACTCGTGGACGCCGCGCAATCTGGTACGCAGCTTGAGCTGGGTTGCGCGGCTGTCGAGCCGGACGTCGAGTGCGCCGGGAAGTGCGGTGGCTGCCCGAAGGCCCTTCGGCAGACGGGACGCGTCGAGCCCGTCGCGCTGGGCGATAAGAACACCAAGGCCGTGACGACTCACGGCGTCGGGACCTGCAAGGTGGTGCATGCCGCGCGCGTCGGTGGAGGCCAGCTCCAGCAGGGCGGCGGCCAGGTCACCGACATGCACCGGGCAGCGGATGTCGTCGGTGAACAGGGATCCCGTTCGGGAGCCGGTCGCGAGGTCGTGCGCAAAGCGTACGTGCTCGGACTGGACGCCGCCGATAGTCAGTGAGGTACGGGCGATGGCGGCGTCCGGGGCCAGAAACCGGATGCCGGTCTCCGCCGCGGCCTTCGCTGCGCCGTACGGGGTTACGGGATCGGGGAGGCAGGATTCGTCGTAGTGGACGCGAGTGCCGGAGAACACGGCGTCACTGCTTACGTGAACGAGGCGGCAGTTGTGATTCGCCGCGGTCATCGCCAGGCGCACGGAACCTTCGGCTGTGACTGCCCAATCGGCGCTGCCGCTACTCGCGTTGATGACCAGGCAGGGGGCGAGTGAGGATACGACCTCCTCGACGCGATCGCCGTCCCGCAGGTCCAGGTCGTACCAAGTGGCCTCCGGACTGCTGACCGGCCTGGTCGCGAAGGTCGCGGCGGTGAGATGCCCGGCGGCAGATGCCTGGCGGACCAACTCGGTGCCCAGGAACCCGCTGCCGCCGACGATGAGGACAGTCATGGCATGCCACGGTAGACGGTCCTCACGTCGCTGGAAGCACCTCGCATGGAGCGGGGCCCGGCCCCAGGAAGCGATGAATCACCTTGCGACCTGCCAAAACTGACTGTGGTCTTTGTGAATTGAAACCGCCAGGGGCGTGGGGCACGATCATGAAGCGAGTAGGGCGAGGCAGAGGAGGACGCCAGGGTGTTTCACCGAATACGCCGCCGGGCCAAGGAGCCGAGTGAGGCGCAGCGCCAGTTCGCCGAGCTGCACGCGCGGCTGCAGAACCAGGTCCCGCCCGGGTTCGGGGTACCGCTGACCGAGCCGGAGCGCACCGAGCCGGCCGCCGTGGTGGACGACTTCCTTCCGCCGGAGTTGCGGGTGCCCAGCCATGACCAGGTCGACGGCAAGATGATGCCGTGGAAGCAGCCGCTCGTCCTCGATGGTGAGATGGTCGCCTGCTCCGAGTGCGGCGCGTACCGGGACTGGCTCATCCTCTCCACCCGCGGCCAGATTTGGCTGCGCTGCCGGGCTGGCCACCAGCAGCAGGAGACCCGCCTCGACACCGCCTGGTACAACCGGAACTCCGGGCCGGCGGACGCAACGTACGCCACGTTCGAGGACTGCCTGCGCCACCTCGGACACTGACCTCCACTCCTACGACCCCACCGGGCCCGCGGGCCCGCACTGACCACCCGTCGCCCAGCACCAAGGGGTCAGTTCCGTCATGCGCGTTCGCGTCGCCACCATCACCCTCGGCATCACCGGCGCCCTCCTCGCCGTGCCCGCCTGCTCCATCGGCACCGCCGGCACCGCAGCCTCCGCCCGAACCGGGAAGCCGGCCGACGCCGCCCAGCAGGCTGCCCCGCTCACGTCGGCCACGCTGCAGACGCGTCTGCTCGACCAGAGCGACCTCGGCAGCGGCTACCTGCGCAAGCAGGAGCGCCCCTCTCAGCACGATGACGTCACTGTCATCGGCTGCCCCGCCCTGAGCGAGCTGGGCGGCGACGCGGCGACCGGCGGCACTCTCACCTTCCCCCACAGGGCGAAGGCCGCCTTCACCTACGGCGGCAGCAGCTCCGAGGTCGCCGAGGAGCTGTACAGCGACAGTGCGGACAAGCTGTCTGACGGCATCGGCCGGATCTTCGACGCCATGACGGGATGCCCCACGTACCAGGTCGTCGCGGGCGGCACCCCGATCGACATGGCCTCACAGAAGCTGCCCGCGCACCGCAACCTCGGTGACGAGCAGTGGAGCCAGCTCTTGGCGTTCTCCACCGGAGGAAAGGGCACCGTGGTCAAGCAGACCGCGATCCGCGACGGCAGTCTGCTGCTGATCGTCTCCGGCTCCCCGGCCCTCGTCGACCGCCACCTCGACAAGGCCACGACAACGAGCTAGCCCTTCCACCACCCAGCTGCTGCCCCCGACCATCATGGGTCGGGGGCAACAGCGCGTTACTGGCCGACCCGCTGAGCGGCGCGGGCAGCTTGGCCAGGCCCCAGGCCCCAGGCCCTGACAGCCCGGAAAGCAAGGAACCCGGCGCCCTCCAACTGGGAGGGGCCGGGCTGCGTGCGTTGGGAGTGGAGCGCGGGACGTCAGATGGCCGGCGCGCGCAGGAGGCGCTCCCGGGTGGCCTCGGGCAGGACTCGGCGCAGGACCGGTGCGGTCGAACTGAGGGAGGCAACGAAGGCGGCCACGAGGTCGTGCGGGACGCTGGCCCCGAAGGAGGCCGCCCACAGGCACGGTGCGCCGAGCGCGGGCTCGGCCCATGCCTGCCATCCGGCCGGTCCCGCCTCGTCGGCCTCGGTTGTCAGGGCGCGCGGGTCGGCGTCCTGGATGAGGGGCGGTACCTCGCCGAGGCTGATGTGCGAGGTGAACGTCGGGTCCGTCGCTGCCGCGTGGGGCTGGTCGATGTCGCGGAGCCAGCCGTGTGCTGTGACGGCGTCGAGGACCAACTCGGGGCCGGCGTACGGCATGACGGGCTGGTCGCGGGCGTCGAGCGCGACGAGGAAGTCGGCCACCGCCTCTCCGGGGACGTCGGGGGTGAAGGAGGCCGACCACTGAGCGAGCGGGCTGCTCGTCTCGGCGCGGGCGGAGATCTGCCAGGCGATCGGCAGGTCGCCCAGGTGGAACGGCTCATCCGCCAGACTCCACTGCGCCCAGCGCAGGACGTCGGGGCTGATGTGCAGGACGGTACTGCGCAGGACCTGGCGGTCCTCCGGCGCCTCGTCCGGCTCGTGCCGCCCTCGGACGATCGTCAGGCTCGTCCAGCCCAGACCGGCGAGCGTGTCGGCGACGGCGTCGTAGAGGCGCCCGTCATCACCGGCCAGATACCGAGGACCGACCCAGAACGCGGGCTGGCCGCCGAGCGGAGTGGACGGGTCGAGCGGGAAGTCGGGGTACAGGGGCGCCTCCAAGGGCTCGGTGTAGGTCTAGTTGCCGCCAGCACGGCGGCGGGGGCGGCGCGGGGGCAATTGGACGGGGCCCTGCCACGTCAGGGCGACAGCGACCTCGGGCGGCAGATGGCCGAGCTGCGCGTCCTCGTCCCGCCCTTCGGCGAGGTAGACAACGGCCCGGCCGGTTTCGTCCACGGACTGCACGACCTGGGCCAGGCGGTGTGCCATCGGAAAGAACGGATTCACGGCCTGGCGGACTGGAGCGCTCCGGTCACAGCCGGACAGCAGGTCGATGAGATCGCCGACGGTCATCTCCGTGGACGTCACGAACAGCCTCCTGGGGTGCGGGGAAACGGGGAGCAGTGGAACAGGCCGGTGGCCCGGCAGACAGCCGACCGCCCACGGGGCGAGGACTACCTGTCGGTACCCGCGCTGTCATAGGCGACGTGAGGTCTCCAGCACGCGCGCCACTGCGGCGGCGACGATGTCCGACGGCGTCTCGACGTCGAACGACAGGTGGTAGCCGCGCACCTTGGCCGTGCCGGTGACGGCGATCTTCCATCCCTCGCCGTCCGTTCCGGGGCGGCCGAGCGGGAACCAGCCGAGGTAGAACCGGCCGTCCTTGGAGCTGACGTGCACGTCCGCGCGGTCGTCCACGATCAGGTGGAAGTCCTCCGCGGAGAACTGGTCTATGACCAGCGTGGGCTGGCCGGGACCGAGCTGCCACTCGCGCAACCGCAGGGCTTCGACGGTGGTGGAGAAACCGGGGCCAACAGGCGCTACGGTCACAGGCAATCACCTCTCTGACCTGGGGTTTCCTGCAAGGTCGTCTACGTTGACATGCCCTCACGCACGTTCGCCAGTCTTTCCGCGATCTTTCCTGTCTGCCCCCGGCGAACTGCTGTCGTGTCTCATCGTGTGGGATCTCAAGTTCGGCTGCACAATTTCGCCGCCCGCTTCATATCGACTGCACTCTCCGTGTTTCTCGACGAACTCGCCCACCGCACACGGCACATCGAACTGGCCGACGAGCCCCGCCGCAGCACCTCCCACCGTGTCTGGGGCCAAGCCTCCCTGCCCCTCTCACTCTCCGCGCGCGGATCCATGGGTTAGCCTGCGCGCATGCGAGGACAGTTCACCGGCTGGCCGGAGCAGGCCATGGACGTGTTGTGGCAGCTCCAGGGCGAACCGACCCACGCGACCCGCGAGCGCTACCGCGCGGACCGCGAACGCCTGGTCCGGCAGCCGATGATCGCCCTGCTCAACGATGTCGCGGACACCGACCCCCGGTACGAGGACTTCTCTGTCTGGCACTACCGCACCGACTCCTGGTGGTGGCAGCACCAGGGCGCGGTGATCCGGCTCGGCCGCAAGATCGAGATCGGCCTCCGGTTCTCCCTGGACGGCCTGCGGATCCAGGGCGCCTGGTGGTACCCCGATCCCGGCCAGGTGGACATGTTCCGCAAAGCGGTGGCCTCCGAGGGGAGCGGCCGCGAACTGTCCGCCATCGTCGAGGATGTGCGGAAGAAGGGCTACGACATCTCCGGGGACGTGATGAAACGCCCCCCGCGCGGCTATCCGACAGACCACTCCCGTACGAACCTGCTGCGCCACCGTTCTCTGATCGCCGCCCGTCCCTTCGGCTGCGAGGAGTGGCTGCACACCCCCGAGGCGGTCGACCGAGTCCTCTTGGTCGCCGCTGACCTGGACGCCCTGCTGATGTGGCTGGTCCGCCACGTGAAGCGCGCCGCCTGACATCACGAGGGCCCCGCGCGGCACGAAAGGAACCAAACCCGTGCCATCGGCCCCCGCGCTCAGAAGGTGACGCGCACCTTCAGCGCCGACCGATGGTCCATCGACCGATGGCCGTCCGGCACCTCGGCCAGGGAGACGGCATGGTCGAAGACGGGCCTCGGATCGAGGACCGCGGAGAGCACATCCGGCAGGAGTCTGGGAATGTAGGCACGGACTGGGGCGATGCCCCCGCGCAGCGCGATGATGCGGTCGAACATCCGGCGCAGAACGCCCCCGCGTTTCCCGCCGTACGGCTCCACCGCACAACCGACCGCACCGCCGTCCTGGGTGATAGCAGGCCGTGAGACACCGCAGGTTAGCGGTCTGCCCGTCCGGAGCGGCCTCAGTAAACCCGGCGGGGATGCACCGAGAGCTGAGACAACCGCAGATGAAGCAGCGTGAGACACCGCGAGAAGTCGCAGGTCACAGCCTCGGCGTATGCAACGAAGCGCGAGACCCTACATCAGCAAAGCCAGTTGCTGTGTCATCGAGACAGTCGACGTTCGTTTCGTGACAGCAGTTGGTCCTGATCGGGGAGGCGGTGGCCATGTTCGACAGACTCGTCGAGCGCGTCCCTGGCCCTGCCAAGAAACGCCTTGCGCTGCGCTATGAATTCCATGCCGGTCTCATGCACGGTGTCGCCCCCGCCTGCAAGGTCATTCGCCGCAGTTGCTTCCGCGTACTCACGAACCCCTTGGACCAGAGAAGAGAACTGATCGACAAGGTTTTGTGCCGCCTCCGCGACGGTCCTGGGCCCTTCCAGGACCACCACGAGCGCCGCGCGTCCTTGAACTTCAGCCTGATCTCAGCGATGTTTGAAGTTCCCCCCACGTCCTGCTCCGCGCGGCCCGTGTGACGGGACCATCCCCGCGCGTGCGGGGGAGCAGAGCATGGTCCAGGCGGACGGCGCGAGCCCGGAGCTGCTCCCCGCGCACGCGGGGATGGTCCCGACTAGACATCGCACTACGAGTTCCGGGCCGGCCGGTCCAGCGGTTCGGTACCGGTCTCGACCCTGTACACGGGCAGCGGCGCCCATATCTCCTCCACTCCGCCGTCGCTCACCGGGTGCCCCCGGCCGTCCTGTCGGTGTCCAGGTCGCCTTCGAGGACGGTCCGGGTGATCAGGGGGCGGTTCCACAGGGCGAGGAGCTCGTTGGCGAGGTCGAAGACCGGCAACGGGTGCTGTTCGCCCTGCACATCGATGGCGGCGGCCGACAGGCTCCGGGGGACGGCGCCCTCGTCGAGCAGGACGCGCCACTCCTCGGGGCCGAGGCTCAGGTACTCCAGACCCGTCAGCCCGGCGATCTCCAGGGGATCGGCCAGCGTGCCCGGGGAGGCGGTGAGCGTCCGCAGGCGGGGGAGGCCGGCGACCGGGGCGAGGCCGACCGGCTCGCCCTTCCGACCACCGATCCGGAGCACCTCCAGCTCGGGCCGGGCGGCGGCCACCATGCCGCCCGGGCTGTGGGTGCTCGCCTGGGCCACCACCGGCGGACGGTTCCAGTCATCGTCCGAGCGCCAGTCGTCGCGGTGGTTGACCACCATGTCGGTAAGGGAGTCGGCGCGCAGTGCGGCCCCGATGCTCCGCTCGTGGTCGATCATGATGACCTGCCCGGCGTGTCCACCCGGGCCCGGTGTCAGGTCGAGGGCCAGCCGGTCGCCGCCGCCGTTGTCGCCGAAGGCGATCCAGCCGGGCGAGCCGACGAGGCCCTGCACGGCGGCGTCCGGTGCGGTGACGACCGCGTCCTCGGCGGCGAACTGCCAAGGGCAGGGACGGGACCGGGCGTCCGCGATGTAGAGCCCGTCCAGGGGGAAGAGCTCACAGCCGACCGCTTCGCTGACGCGTTCCTGCGCCGCGTAGTCGCCGCTCCAGTCCTGCCGCCGCGCACGGGTGACGCGGTAGAGGGCCTTGAGCTCGTCGGGCAGTGTGACACCAAGGCGTGCCTCCGCTGCGGCTATCTCCTCCTCGGTGGCACCGATGGTGTCGGGGAGCCGATCGTGAAGGGTCCGCTCCAGCAGCGCCGGGTCCGACGACGGCGACGGTCCCGCCCCCGGGAATTCCTCGGGCAGGCGCCGCCAGGGCTCGGGAACAGCGCCCTCGACCAGGAGCAGGGCTCCCACGAAAGGGCTCCTGACGCCGTACTCCACGGCGGCCCCCACATCGATGACATGGAACACGGTCTTCCCGCCCGGCACCGTCTCGACCATGTACGAAACGCCGCTCGCGCCGTCGGCCCTGAGGGCGGCCTGGACCCGCTCCACGGCGGTGAACTGGTCCTGCATGTCTGCCACTTGCAGGGCTCGCCCTGGCACTGGGCGCGGCTGTTGCGCGGGCAGGGTCCAACTGCCGAGACTGATCTGGCCCGTGAAGCAACCACCCGGCGCGGCAAGCTGCTCCGCGCGGGAATCCCGCACCAGCCGCAGCAGCGGCTCCCAGGTCGCGAAGTCATGTATTGAGGACAACGGCGCTCTCCGCTCAGTCGGTTGGTTGGCCGGCAGCACTCCTGATCACTGCGTGCGACGCGATCTTAGGACCGGCCACTGACACTGCCGCTCCGTCTACTGCCTCCCGAGACACGGAGACCGGGAGAAGAGCGATGGGTGTTCTGACCGGCTACTTCCGCGCACCGAACGCCGCAGCGGTGGTGCAGTCGCGGGAGGAGACGGACGGCGGATCCCCGCTCCACGCGGAACCCCGGTGTTCGACGGAGTCGACGCCAAGCACGTGGATCCGGTCGCCGTCCTGGGGCAGCCGGTCGCCGCCATCCGCCGGACGGAGTGACGAGTGGACCTGGTGGAGCAGACGACCGTATGGCCGACCTCCCGGGAACCGGGTCCGGACGGCCCCGAGTTCGAGGACGTCCCGTGGGCGACGGGACCGTGGGTGTCGGAACTCCATCCCCTGGTAAGGGACACACTGGCCGGAGTACGGGACTGACTGTCCAGTCCCAACTCATCCTTGACACCGTTGGAGCTGGACTTGCTTGACGGTCGCGGAAGATTCTTGATGGTCCGAGCACATCCCTGACGGGTGGCGCTCGTTGCGCGGGCAGGGACGAGATAGCCGATCGTGCTCGGGACGTCGGTGAGGACTGGACGGTCGAGCACCGTTTCCGGGCCGTGGTCGAGGTGCTGGACGGTTCGCCGGTGGCGGAGGTGGCACGCCGGTACGGCACGTCATGACAGTCCCTGTACACCTGGTTGCGGCGCTTCCGTGAGGGCGGACGGTCGTGCACGACGCCACGTTCCGTCACGCCGCGGGCGGCGTGACGGAACTGGGCACGCAAGAGGCCGTGAACGCGCTGATGCGGGACGGGGCGCGTGCCTGCACCGACTGCGGCGGCCGTGCTCGTCCCGGCTCTCGAACTCGGCCACGGGTACAAGTAGCAGCAGCGATCGCGCCGTTGGCGCCGAAGCCTGGCCATCGGGTCGGCGTAGAGAGACGCGAGCAGGCCCCCGGGAGTACGTCCCGGGGGCCTGCTGACGGTGGTTGCTCTTCGGTTACCGGTAGCTGGCCGTGCCGCTGTCGTCGGGCTCGGACCCGTCCGCCGTGCGACGGCGAACGACAACCAGGGTGATGACGCCGCCAGCAACGAGGAGGCTGGCACCCGCGGCAATCCATGGTGTGACGCCAGCGCCGGTACGGGTAAGGGAGCCCGCCGGTACCTTTGGCGTGGAATCGCCGACCGGGGTCGCGGCGGCGGTGGACGAGGAGTCGGCATCCGGTGTGCCGGTGCCCGGCGAGGCGGGTTTGGCCCCGCCGGTCCCGCTGCTCGGCTTGTCCGCAGAGGTGGACGGGGTTCCGGTGGGCTTGCGCGTCGGCTTGTCCGAGGGGTCGGGCTTCGGGTCGGTCGCGGTCTTGGCGTTGGTGACGGTCACGGTCACCGGGGCGCCGGGGCCCGCGCTGAACGTCTTGGACGGCTTGTAAAGGTCGTAGCCGACGGGGGCCTTGATCTCCATGACCCAGAACTGCGCCTTCCGGCTCGACACAGGCAGTTCTCCGGAGGCCGTGCCCTTGGCGCTGGTGGTCAGGGTGAGCAGCGTCGAGTCCCCGGTACCGATGTTCACAGTCGCGCCAGGCAGGAGCTTGCCGGTCCTATCGTCCTTGGCCTGCAGGAGGACCTTGGCGGCCTTGAACGGGTCGGTGATTGTCAGCCGTGTGGTCCCGCCCGGGGTGACGATGACGTCCTGGTCGGCGACGACCTCGTGGAACGGGCTGCCGGAGGCCGTCTCCTTGAGCCGGTAGACGCCTGGCGCGAGGTCGCGGAAGGCCAGCTTGCCCTGCGCGTCGGTCTTACCTCGTCCGGCCTCCTGGCCTGCGGAGTCGAGCAGCAGGAATCCGGCGCCGGGGAGCACGTCCCCGACCGGGTCCTTCGCGGTAATCGCGACGCTGCCCGCGTCTGGGACCGGTGTTTCTGCGGGAGCGACGGAGGCAGAAGGCGTCGGCTCGGACGGCTGCGCCGTCGCGGCCGGCGCCCAGGTGAGGGTGCCGGTTACCGCGGCGGCGACGGCAGCTGATCGAACGGCGCGGCGGACGAAACGAAGATGCACGAGAAGAGGGGCTCCTTGATCAGGGGCGGGGAAGGTCATCGGGGCCGGCCAGAGACCGGGGCAGGAGGCGGCGGGGCCACAGGTGTGTTGCCGGGTGACTGCTTGGCTGTCGTGGTTGTGACATAGATGGCGCGGCGGGTGTGGACGGGAATGTCCTGGACGGCCCGGTGGAGATCATTGAGGCGGTGCCTCACGGCCTGGGCCGCGTCAAGGTTCTCCAAGGGATGGGTCATCAGGGGCAAGGCTCCTGCGGGAAAGCGCGGAACGCCGGCGCTGGCGGATGCGGGCGCGGCTCAGCGTGCGCGTGCGCTGCTACGGGTGACCGGCACGGCGGGAGCCGTGTGCGGGGTCCGGCCCGCCATGCGGTTCGACGCGGACGCGGTCCAGACGCCGGGGAACCAGACTGCGGTGTACTGCTCGATGGCATCACGCAGCCCGGTGGTGACGGCGCCGTCCCACGGTGGCCGGCCGGGACTGTGGTACTTCCCGAACGTGCCGTACCGGCTGGTGTTGGGGTTGGTGTTGTGGGCTTCGTCGCGGCGGTGGAAGGTGCCGTGGTCCATGAAGCTGAGGGCCACAACGTCGATCTCGCCGCGGTCCGGGTGGACTACGGCCAGGCGTAGCCCGCCGTAGGTGTCGGCGTAGATGGTGCGGCTGAAGTCGATCCGCAGCCGCAGGGGCGTGCCCGGAACCGGGGCAGCGTAGTAGGTGTTGCCCACGACGGTGCTGTCGTGGAAGGGGAGGCACAGTTCGGCGAAGAACTCGTGTGCCTGCAGGGACAAGGAGTTTCCGGTCGGGGTCGGGGCCGGTGCTATCGGCGGGGGCTGGGCAGGGTCGGTCGGCTGGTGGTGCTCCAGCGCGGGACGCTGGTCGCGGAGAGCACGGCCGGGCGGCGGGATGCGGCGGCCCGCTGCACTTCGAGCGGAGTGGGAGCCGACGGCCCGGGCGGAAGGATCGGGGTGAGCTGGGCCATGCCCTTGATGTAGCTGAAGGTCTCCTGACGCCACCGGGGCAGCGGAGCCGGATCGGCGACGCACTGGGTGACGGCGGTGAGCAGGGCGACGGGGGTGTCGGTGCTGGCCGTGGCGTACCAGACGGGCCGGTCGATGGACTTGCCCGCCCACAGTTGCCAGCGGGCGTCACGCGTCGTCAGTTCGGCTTCCGGATCGAGGGCGCCGGTGGTGAACTCCATGCCGGCGAGGCCGTCCGGGGCCTGGACCGCAAAGACGCCCCAGCGCGGGCGGTCGATTTCCCAGCCCTGTTTCAGGAGCGGGACGACGGCGAGGAAGGGATCGTGCTCGTCGATCCCGGAGACCGGCCTGGCGAGGTAGGCGTCCGGCCCCTGCTCGTAGGCCGTGGCGAGAACAGTGGTGAAGGCGGCCACGAACTCGGTGGGGACGCGGTCGTTGAAACAGACGCCCCAGGTGGGCGGCCCGAACGGATCGCGGTAGGCGTTGATCCGCCAGAGCCCGTCGTCCTCGCCCTCGGGGAGGTAGCCCAGGCGAACCTTGCGGTCGGGAGCGTTGAGGTAGGCGTTGCCGAGATCGTCGTGCTGGAGGTCCCAGCCGAGATCGAGGAGCGGGGCGAGGGCTGGGTCGCCGATTCCGGTGGTGGAGGCAAGATGGCGCGGAGAGACGAAGACGTCTCCGTCCATCGCGTGGAGATCGTCGTGAGAGGTCACAGGTTCCCGAGTGGTCAAGACGGACGGGTCAATGAGCAGGCAGCAAGGCTTCTTGGAGGGCATCGCTGGAGCCGTTGTAGTGCAGCGTCCGCAGGCCCAAACGGGCGGCGGCCCGGCAGTTGTCGGCACGGTCGTCCACGAACAGAACGCGTCGTGGATCTCGGACTCCGGTGACCTGCAGAGCATGGTGGTAGACGGCCGGGTCAGGCTTGCACAGCTCCAGGCGGGCTGAGTACAGCGCCTGGGTCATCATGCGGCGCCACTCGTGGGTGTCGAGCACGGTACTGAGGTGGGCGGGTGCGTTGGACATCAGCACCATCGGCAGTCCGGTGGCGTGAGCGCGGCGTAGGACGGACAGGACTCTCGCGTCGGTCTCGGTCCACATGGCTGTGTCCGCGGCGAGGAGTTCGCGCAGCAGGCGGGGGCCGGGGTGGGCGCCGAGGACGCGGGCCCAGTACGCCAGGTCGCTGAGCTGTCCGGCGTCATAGAGGTCGCGAGCGTTCCAGAAGGCGCGCTGGAAGCCTGCGAGATCGTCTTCGGGCCAGGAGGCGGTGCGGGCCAGTCGAAGCCAGTGGGCGCGGGTGGGCTGCAGTCCGATGACGCCGTTGTAGTCGAGGATGACGGCGTCGGGGCTGGTGAGGAGGGTCAAGGGGTGGTCTTCTCCAGAGCGCGAGGGGTGAGGGCGGCGAGGGCGGCTGCGAGGAGGACGGGCAGGAGCAGGGCCGTGGGCAAGGTGGTGGCGCTGGCGAGGGCGCCGATGAGGGCCGGGCCGGCGAGCAGGCCGAGGTAGCCGGTGACGGAAACCGTGGCGACGGCCCTCGGGCCGTGTCTCCCGGCGGCGGTGATCAGGGAAGGGACAGCGCCGGACAGGCCGAGTCCGAAGACCGCCCAGCCGGCCAGCGCTGCCGGCATATTGTCGGCCAGGACGCCTGTGGCCAGTCCGGCGGCGGCGAGCATTGCGCCGGTACGGACCACGGCGGGGGCACCGAAGCGGGTGGTGAGTCGGTCACCGGTCAGCCGGCCGATCGCCATGCCTGTGCTGTAGAGAGCGAACGCGCTGGCGGCGACGGCCGCGCCGGCGTGCAGGGCATGCACGTGCACGGCGGCCCAATCAGCTGCCGCCCCCTCCCCCAGCAGGCTTGCAGCCGCCAGCGCACCGAGCAGCCATACCCTCCCCGCCGCCCGGCCCCGGCCGGCCTCCTGGAGGCCGGAGGTCGTGGAGTGGTCGGCGCCGCTCAGGGCGAGGGTGCGCGGCCCGGCCACGAGCACGCTCACCATCAGCGCGACGCCGACCGCCAGGAACAGAGTGCTGTGGGCTTGGCCGGCAGCGGCGGCGGCCAAGGCGGCGCCGCCCAGCGCGCCGATCGAGTACGCGGCATGCAGGGAAGACATGACCGGTCGGCCAATGGCGTTCTGGCAGCGGACCGCCGCAGTGTTGGCGGCGACGTCCAGCACACCGTGCGCGGCGCCGAAGACCAGCGCCGCCGCGAGCAGCGAGGCCAGCGTCCGGCACTGCCCCAGCAGGGCGAGGGCTGCCGCCAGTGCGACAGCTCCGCCGATCAGGAGCAGAGGGAGTCGTTCGGGGCGGGCGAGTCGGCCGCCGGCCTGCAGCCCGGCGACCATGCCGAGGGCGGCGGCGAGCAGGACGAGAGACAGGCTGCCGGTCGTGAGGTGGGCTGCGTGCTGGACGGCCGGCATTCGGGCGCCCCAGACAGCCATCACCACGCCCAGGCCGAGGAAGTAACCGGTCAGCAGGGTACGGCTGCGGCGGACGGAAACATCGGGGCTCATGCGAAAAGCCCATCCGCAACAGGCTCGTCGGCCGTACGGGGTGCGACGTCGATCTGGATGCGGCGGACAGTCTGCTCGGCGCGGGCTTGGGCGAGTTCTGCGGTAGGTGCGGTGGTGATCAGGTAGCCGATCCGTGCGGTCCACATGTTGCCGCCGTCGGCCGGGAGAAGCAGTTGGTCGCCGACCTGGTGCTGGAAGTGCACGCGTTCCAGCCAGCGCGGGTTGACGCCGTCGAAGCCGAGGCGGTGCAGGGTGCCGGAGGTGTCCGGGTAGAGCAGTTGGATGGCGGCGGCCGAGGACCGGGTCGGGGTGAGGTCGGGGGCACGGTCGCAGGCGATGTCGGCGGCAGCGCGTGGCAGGTCGATGCCCGTGGCGAGCTGGACGAGGTGGCCGATCATGTCGCCGGCGATCCGGCCGTTGACCTCGACCAGTCGCGGTCGGCCGTCGACCAGCCGCATTTCGACATGACTGACGCCGTCGGTGATCCCGACAGCGCGGATCGCGGCCGATGCCACGGGGGTGACTACGTCGAGCAGCGGGTCGGCGGCGTCCACGCAGTGGGCCAGTTCCTCGAAGTACGGCGGAGCGCTGACCGTCTTGCGGGTGACCGCGACCACGGTGGTCTCGCCGCGGTAGGTGACGCACTCGACCGATACCTCGGGTCCGTCGAGATACTCCTCCACCAGCACGCTGGTGGACTCCTGCCCGAGCCCGGCCGCCTGGTCGGCGAACCTGAAGGCAGTGGCGAGCTGTTCGGGGGTGTCGGAGCGGATCACTCCGATGCTGGCCGCGTGCGCGGCGGGCTTCAGCACGACCGGGTAGCCGATCTGTCGGGCCGCTGCCCCGGCCTCGGCCAGGGTGCGCACGCTCACCGAGGCAGCCGACGGCACCCCGTGCCGTGCGAACAGCGCACGGGACGTGGCCTTGTTGCGGCATGCCTGCATGGCTTCTGGGGCGTTGGCGGGCAGACCGAGCCGGCGGGCGAGGCGGGCGACCGGGACGAGGTACCACTCGGTCCAGGTGAACACCCCGGCCAGGTCGTAGCGGTCGGCCAGAGTCCGGCCGGCGGCGGACAGCGCCGCCTGATCGGTCGGGTCGGACACGACCACGCAGTCCCGCAGGTAGGGCACCTCCCACGAGGGCTCCTCGCTGGTAATCAGGACGACGTCATAGGCGGCGGCCACGGACTGAAGGCAATACCTGCGGTACGCCTCGGCCTCCATGTCAGCTGCGGCGACGACCAGAACGACAGGACGGTCGGACAAGGGCAAGCTCCTCAGGATGGGTGGGGGTGCGGGGGTGGTATCGGCGGCGTCCCCGGTGGTGGAGGGCCACTGCGGGCGCTCGGCGAGCAGTCAACGCGTGGTCTGCGGCTCGGTGGGACTCGCTGTCGAACGGGGCGATCGGTGCCCGGGAACGGGGACCGTCAGGCGGCGCGAGACACCGGTCGCCAGGCTGCGGGCGGCCATGCGTTTCAGGACGCGGTAAACGTGCGGGTTGTGTACGTCGAAGACGTGGAAGCACTCGGCGATGGTGCGACCGCTCTCCCGGCTCGCCCCGGGGCAGGCAAGGGGCCTGGAGTGATCCACAGGCTGGGGATGCGGGACGGTTCAGGTGCGCAGGGCGGGGTCGGTGCGTAGGCGGGTGAAGGCGAGGAGCAGGCCGAGGGCTTGCAGGACGGCGCAGGCGGTGATGACGTGGCTCATCGCGTCGGGCGGGGTCAGTGCGGTCAGCACGCCGGCGACGGGGAAGGGCAGCAGGAGGATGAGGATGGTCGCCGACAGGGTGCTGCCGAACTTCTCCGGCGGGATCAGGCGGGAGCGCAGCGTGCGCAGGACGACCGTCATGCCGCCGTCTGCCGCCATGAGGATCGCGACGAGGACCAGGTAGGACAGGTAGTCCGGTGCTTGGGCGACGGCGAGACAGGCGAGCGAGGCGAGGGCCGCGCAGGCGGCGCCGACCGGCCACAGGCCCAGGCGGTCGATCGCGTACCGGCAGAGGGTGACGCTGAGGAGGGTCGCACCGGCGGCTGCGGACCAGACCAGGCCGACGGCGGTGGTGGACTGCTCGAAGTGCTGGACGACGATGACGGGGCCGGCTGCTTGAAGGAGTCCGGTGGCCAGGTTGGACAGGGCCAACCCGGTCACGAGCCAGCCGAGTGCAGGCAGAGTGCGGATGGTGCGCCACCCGGCACCGGCCTGCGCCTTCGGCGTGTCGGCCGGGGCGGCGGGCGAGGGGGGTGTGCGCAGGGCGAGCACCGCGGCGAGAAGCGAGAGCACGGTGATCACCGCGAGCATCGGTGGCGGGCCGGCGAGCAGGAGCACTCCGGCGAGCGCCGGGCCGGCAAGGATCGCGGTCTGGTCGATGCCGAGCAGGACGGCCTGGACGCGGTGAGCCCGCCCTCCTGCTCGGCGGGCGGCGGCGGCGCCCGCGGTCTCGGCCGCGATGTAGCTGAATTGGGTGAGCACGCCGGTGGTCGCCGCGAGCGTCATCACGGTCGTGATCGCTACGGTGCCGGACGGGTGGAGGTGGAGAAGGAACGCGCCGACGGCGAGGGCCAGCGCGCGTCCAAGGGAGGCAAGGTGGAAGACGTGCGCTGCCCCGCGCCGGTCGACGATGCCAGCAGCTCGACAGCGTTGCGTACTTCGGCAGGGGTGAAGGGGGTAGTCATCGGTGCGGGCCTCCTGCCTGGAGTGCCGCCTTCGGGCGGGCGGTCGCGGCGTGGGAGAAGAGGTCGCGGTTGTGCCACGCCGGAGAGGACTCACCCGTCCGTGCCTGCGGGAGCGGCGCGGGAGTCGGCCGGGACTGGTTGCTGACCCACGGCCTCGGCGTCGGCTTCGCCTGCGGGTGCCCCCAGAGCGGATGTTGGGCCGCCTGGTTGAGGGGCTGCCCGGCGGACCACGCGGACAGGGCACCGAGAACGGGGCCCAGGCCGTGGCCCGCCGCGGACAGCCGGTAGGGCTGGCCGATGCCCTCGGTGTCGACCAGGCCGTCAGCGACGAGCTGCCGCAGCGGCGGGTAGATGTTGGTCCAGTCGCTGCTGGGTATCACGATCCTGGCCAGGGCCCGGCCGCTGACCTCCTCGCGGGACTTGAGCACCCACAAGATGGCGGCGGCATGGCGCCGTGTGAGCAGGGTCAGACTGTCCTCGATCTGCTCGATCGCGGGCAGCGGATGCTCCGCGGTCTCCAGATGCTCCTCGGCCCAGGTGACGATCACCGGCAGGACCGACAGCAGGGCCACGCCACGCTCCGTGTGGCCGTAGGTCACGTGCCGTGCGGTGTGTTCGGTGCGCTCGACGAGACCGGCGTCGCACAGCGCCTGCAGCTTGGGGTGGAGCTGACCGTTCTGCAGCCAGGACACCTTGTCCGCCAACTCGGTGTAACGCAGCGACGGCCCGGAGAGCGCCAACAGGATCCGCACGTTCCAACGCGGAGTGATCATGGCGAAGGCCTCGGTGACCCGGGCAATGTCGGCGTCGGTGTCGGGAGGCAGAGCGGTGATGGCCAAGGGAAGAACTCCTGTGTGCGTAAGGGAAATCGCCCGCGGATCAGCGGCTGTGGGCCGTGCTCTGGGACGGACGGTGCGGAGCCGGAACGGGCAGCGAGGGAGCCGGCGGGGACTGCGCCTGGGCCGGGATACGGGTGAGGCTCTGCAGAACGGCGGTTACCGACTTGACCTGTACGTCGCGCACGGCGACTGCTTCGGCGAGCCGACGGGCGCCGTCGAGGAGGTGGGAGACCTCGTGCCGGCCGATGTGCCGCTCGGGGTGGATGAGCCGGGCGAGGTGGTCGCGGTGGAAATCGATGCTGCGCTCGGCGAGGACGAGATCGTCGTGCATGCCGAGCAGGGCGGACAGCATGCCGGGCGGCTGGTCCTGCACGTGGGCTTCGAGGTCGGCGAGCGGCGCGCCGTACAGGTCCTCGATCCGTCCGGCTGTCTCGGTAGACGTGAGGAGAGTCAAGCGGGAGCTTTCAGGGTCGGCGGACCTGGGCTGCCCCGGCACGCTGGGGTGCCGGGGCGGCGGACGGGGACAGGGTTGCGGTGGCCCTGAGTTGCGTCGTGCTGACGGGTCTGGCCCGCTGGTCGGGCGCAGGCATGGTGCGCAGCAGCTCGCCGAGGGCTGCGCGGTAGCCGTCGCGGGCGTCCAGCGCCGCGTCCAGCCACTGCGCGTCGAAGCGGAGCTGATTCGCGTACAGCTCGCCCATGTCACGGTCCGGATCCATGTCCGCGTGCACGCGGTCACGGACGCGGGCTACCTGCTCCTCGGTCAAAGCCAGGAAAGTACGGAGCTCCAGGGCACGGACGAGGGCGGGCAAGGCATCGTCGCCGACAGCCGCCTCGTACAGCTCGGGCACCGGGCTCCCGAAGACCTTCTGCAGGTCGCCGTCCATGGTGCTGGCTTTGTCCCGGCTCATCGGGCGGCCCTTCCCGCCCTCGACGCCGGCGCGGGCGTACCCGCAGGCCGGTGGGGAGCGCTGGTCTGCACTGCAGGGCCAGTTCGCGGGCGAAGGCGGGCCAGCCGTTCGGCGGCGAGGTCCTTCTTGCCCGGAGCGTCCGGGTCGAGGAGCCACCGCACCACCAGGGCTCGGCCGTCGCGGGCGGTGACGGCCGCGTTCACGCGGTGCGCGAGGCCCATCGTCGGGTCGTCGACCTCGCTGGGCTGGGTGTCCAGCGCGGCAAGGAGGTCGTCCTCCGCACGGTCGAGCACCGACTGGGCCTCGACGAGGAGGCCGTGCCACCTGATGACATCCGTGGCGTCAGGGTTCACCGTCGGCGCAGTGGCGACTGCGGCCTTCAACTGGGCTATGTCCATATCGAAGTGGGCTTCGATCCGTTCGGTGAGAACGCCCACGACATCCTCGGTGCCATCGGATGTGCCGTCGGACAAGGGGGAATCTCCTTTTCGGGAAGGACCGATGCTTCGGGACGCATACGAACGGGCGTCTGTGCCCGGCGGCTCATCGCTTACGGACACTTGCTATGTGCCTGTCAGTCCAGGCACATGCGGGAGTCGCGGTAGACGTACTTCGCCAAGACCCAGCCCCGTGGTCGCGGTAGAGCACTCCGAGCGCGGTGTACTTCGTGGTGGCCTTGGACCGGATGGTCACGGCCTTGGCGTGCACCTCGTACGGCAGCGGCGGCAGGGACGAGCAGCCGCCGGCCGAGGCGGCGGTCACAGCAGGGGCCGCGCTGACGGCGGTGGCGAACAGCACCGGCAGAGCGAGCGCGCCGAGCATCGCCGTGGAGATGGCGATTCGGGTGGAGCACATGCGGAAGAACCCTCCGTGAAGGCATGGGAGTTGCGTGGAATGGCGCTGCGGGAGTTGTCCCGGCGGCTGTATAAGAGTCCGGGGAATTGCCGGTTTGGCTAACCGGCGATCATCGGCTATGTTCCGGCGCGCCGGTCGGCTCTGGTGGTCAGCGTGCGCGGCCGGGCGGGCGGGGAACAGGGGCCTTCGGTAGTGCGGCCGAGCGCGGCGCTGCCGCTGCCGGGCGGACCGGCGGAAGGGGGCCGGCCTCGCCGGTGAGCCGGTCGTCGCACCATTGCAGAGCCTCCTCGGCCCTGGCGAAGCCGCCCTCGCGCAGGGTGTGAGTCCACGCTTTGGTGTCGATCTCCTCGATCACCACGCGGAACGGAGAGGGGGCTCGCTCATCCAGGGCCCGCAGGACCACGACGGTGACCATGTCGTCCGGGTCGTCTCGGGTGTAGGAGTACCCCATGGCGTAGTGGTCGCCGTCGGCTGCGAGGCGTTGTTCCAGCGCCCGCGTCGCTTCGTCCGCCGGTGGTGAATCCAGCTCGGGGTTCAGACCGATCGCGTCGGGCGGGCAGCCGCGATGGATCAGCCAGGACTGTGCCATCGCCGGCAGCGGCAGCGGGACGTGCTCGAAGCTGAACGTCCCTCTCTCCCAGTCCCGTTGAAGGTGTATGGCAACCATGTGGGGCATCCCGGGGTGTCCCCAGGTGGCGGTGCGGTCGAGCAGGACGTAATAGCTGTGCGCGCCATTTGTTGTGTGGTGTTCGGCCAGGGGGACGAGCATGTCCTCGGAGACGGCGACCTGACGGTAGAAGTCGAGGTAGACCTGTTTCTCGGCGTCGAAGTCGTCCAGTTCGAAATCGACTTGGGGGATGGTCTTCCGGGTCGGCGCCGGTTCGGTGGGGGACAACAAGAACCTTTCGGGAGATCAGCGCCGGGGTGCGGGCGTGGACGGCCACGCCGCGGGCCGAGCTGGCGACTTCGGTACCTGGGTCGTGGCATGCGGGCGACCGGCCGGTGGCCGACAGCACGGCGCGTCCGGCGTCGGTCAGTACGACGAACCGGCAGCGTGTACGGGGTGGCCGGTATCCCGGGCGACCAGGCCGACCGCTTCCCACTTCTGCAGGTCGGTGTGAAGGATGCGGGTGCCGTAGGGGGCGGTCACGGCGGGACTCCGTGCGTTCAACGGGTGTGACGGTGCGCGGGGTTCTGCGCGGGACGGGGCAGGCCCGGCAGCATGGCGGGCGGCGGAACGGGCCGCGGTACGCGACCGTGCAGGGTCAGCTGCGGGGAGCCGGAGCGTGCCGCGTGGGTGCGGGCGCTCAGCGGCCGGTGTGTCATCCCCAGGCGGCGCCCGACCTCGTCGTAGACGTCGTTGCCCGCACGCGGCCGGACCGCGACGACGTGAATCTCCCTCCGGTGCGCGCACTCCGCGGGCGCCGGACGCACGCCGTAGACGATGCGCCAGTCCTTGCGCGAGTCCACGAACAGCTTGCGATAGCCCTCCAGGTCACCGTCCAGACGGAGCCCGAAGCGCTGCGCGTTCACGACTTCCTGCAGGTAGGCGAGAGTGAGATCGCGGATGTCGCTGGGCGCTTGGAGGAGATCGGTCAGGGCACGGGGGTCGAAGCTCAAGCCGAAGGCGGGCTCTGCCCGTCCCGCGTTCATGACGTCGGCTCGTCCGGCTCAGCGGGCCCGGTGGTCGCCGGCTCTGTGCGCACGGACGGCGGCGGGCCGGGCAGGAGCCGGTGCGCGGGCCGATCGGGAGAGGTCATGCAGGCCGAGAGTGGGCCGCCCGGCGCGCGGATCGCCGCCAGGGCATGGGTGAGGAAGTCCCGGTGCCACACGAACAGGCCGGAGAGCCCGGCCTCGGAGTCCTTGTGCTGCTGGTAAGCGAGCCACAGAGCGTGGAGCCAGGCCACGACGTCGTCGTGTTCCTGCCACTGCAGGCACCAAGGGGCCGCGGTGGTGACCTCCGCCCCGTAGACCGGGAGGAAGAAGTCGTCGACCCAGTCCGACAGTGCGTCGAGTTCGTCCTCGCGCTCCTCTCCGTCCAGCTCCAGGATCGGGCGGGGCTCCGGCGGTACGGTCGGAGACGGCCCGCCGAGCCCCGGCATACCGAACGCGGCGAACGGCGAGGCGCCCGGCATCGGGGCGGAGGCGAGATGGTCAAGGTGCTGGGCCTGCTGCGCTGACTGCTCCATGAGTCGTCGGACGCTCGCCTCGATTCCCTCCAGCTGCGGGTCCGGAATGCGAACTGGCTCCAACTCGCCGCCGTCCGCGGATTCTTTGGATTCGGGCATAAAAGGTATGACCTCCTACGAGACGCAGAATGAGAGGAAAACGAAAGCGGCGAAACACGGACCGGCCGGCGGGGTACACGCACGCTCCAGCGCAATGCCGCCAAAGGGCCCCGCGCGGGTGCCGATCACCGTAACGTCAGGCGCCGTCGCGGCTCAGACGGTGAGTGTCACGTCGTCCTGGGTGAGGGTTTCGCGGATCGTCTCCGCGAGCCGGTCGGCCGCGATCGACGCGTAGTGCGGTGTCTTCTCCACGCCGATGAAGTCCCTGCCTTCCAGCAGGGCGGCGACGCCCGTGGAGCCGGAGCCGGCACAGAAGTCGAGCACCGTGCCACCCTCGGGGCTGATCTTGACCAGCTCGCGCATCACCTCGACGGGCTTCTGCGTGATGTGCTGGCGCTTCGCCCCCGAGGGCTGCGAGGCACTGTAGAGGCCGGGCAGGTAGACGGGATTGCTGGAGCCGTCGATCGCCCCCTTCGACGCCCAGACGATGAACTCGCAGTTCTGGGTGAATCGACCCTTCTGCGGCCTGGCCTGCGGCTTGTGCCAGGCCAGCACTCCGCGCCACAGCCACCCGGCCGCCTGGATCGCGTCGGTCGTGACGGGGAGCTGGCGCCAGTCGGTGAACAGCATCGCGGTGCCGCCGCTACGGGTCAGACGGTGGGCTTCGGTCATGATCTGCGTCAGCCAGAACCCGTAGCTGCGCTGGTCCATGTTCTCGCCGGTGAAGTCCGGCAGGGCGTGCTGGGCGTCGGCGGAGGTGTACTTCTGCTTCGCGGACCGGGTGGTGCGCTCTTTCGCGGTCCTCCCGCCGGAGTTGTACGGCGGGTCGGTGATGACGGAGTCGACGCAGTCGTCCGGCAGGCCGGCGAGAACGCTGAGTGCGTCACCCTGGTGCAGGGAAAAAGGCAAAGAGGAAACCCCAATTCGAGTGTGGAAGCCTGGAGGGAAATACCCGTCTCGCACAGGAGCCCTCGGGAGCCGAAATTCGGGCGGGCCAAAGCCCGGGGCCACGGACCGAGGAGGGCGAGGGGAGTCCAAAAACTGTAGAGGCGAATCCGCCGACGCCCAAGAAGTGCGTTGCCAAGGTGCCGAATTCCGGCACCTCACGCCGACTTTTTGGTCAACCGCCCATCCGCACCTACTGTTTTTGAACCGCCCGGCGCACACCGCCGTCGCCTACTCCCCGCCACGCCTCCAGAGGTTTCCTCTTGTCCCGGCGCATCTAGCCCACGGTCCGGCCACGCGGAGCGAGCGGCAGCTCGCCCACGCCGGCCCGTTCCGATTGCCCATCCCGGCCGCCGCGCCCTTCCACCCCGCCTCGCGCACCCGGCACGCCGGACACCGCATCCCGAAGGACACGTTCATGACGTCTCGCTACCCACCGCTGCCCGAATTCGCCGACCCGCGAGCGATCGGCTCCGGTTGAAGGCGCTCGCCGCCGGCATCGGCGTCGTATTCCTGTCCCCGATCCTGATCGCCGGCACCGGCATGGTGCTGGCCTCCTCCGCCGAAGCCGTGAAGGCCAGCAGCTCCTTCAACAGCTGCCTGACCGACATCGACACGGACAAGGTCGCCGAGCAGGTCACCAAGATTCTCGACGGCGCCTCTGGCAAGAGCGTCCGCATCGAGGGCCTGGACCTGCCCGCAGAGCAGGTCCCCAACGCCCAGACGATCGTGGCCACGGGCATCAGCCTCGACGTCCCCAAGAAGGGCCAGGTCATCGCGCTCGCTACGGCGATGCAGGAGAGCCGGCTGCGCAACCTCAGCTCCGGCGACCGCGACTCCCTCGGCTTGTTTCAGCAACGTCCCTCGCAGGGATGGGGCAGCGCCCAGCAGATCCGTGATCCGGTCTACGCATCCGAGCAGTTCTACAAGCACTTGCTCAAGGTGAACGGCTGGCAGCAGATGACCGTCACCCAGGCCGCGCAGGCCGTCCAGAAGTCCGGGCTGCCGGACGCATACGCGCAGTGGGAGAACCTGGCCAGCGCGCTGCAGGAAGCCATCGCCAGGACCTTCCCCGGCAGCGGCAACAACCCGGACGGCAAGGATCCGGGCCAGGGCAAGCAGCCCGCAACCGGCACCAGGTGCGCTCAGGACGGCTCCGGCTTCGGCCGCATCCCTGAAGGGAGCGTCCCGAAGGGATACACGATCCCCAAGGACGCCGCCCCGAAGGCGCGCAAAGCCATCGAATGGGCGATGCACCAGCTCGGCACGCTCTATCAGTGGGGCGGATCGTGCACCAACTCTCACGGCCCCGACCCGATGGGCCGCTGCGACTGCTCCAGTTTGATGCAGCAGGCGTACGCGCACGCTGGCGTCACCCTCACTCGCACCACGTACACGCAGGTCAACGAGGGCAAAGCGGTCTCACCCGGCCAACTGCAGCCCGGTGACCTGATCTTCAGCCGCGGCAGCGCCGCCCGTCCCGAGCACGTCGGCATGTACATGGGCGAGGGCCTCGTCATCGAGGCGCCACGCACCACCAAGCCGGTCCGGATCACCCCGGTCAAGGACTGGGACATTCTCGCCGTCCGCCGCGTCCTCTGACGCCGCCCTCACCCGGACACCGCTCCGAGCGGGCCGCCACTGCGGCCACCTTCCGCGCCCCGAGCACACCTCCCCTCCGCTTCCCTCTTTCCCGCCGGCCCTCGCCTGGCCCGCGTATGCAAGGAGCCCGCCACCCGTATGTCCCTCCCTCTCACAGACCGCGTCATCCAGCTCGCCTACGACCCAGGAATCTCACCCAAGGGCGGCGGCTTGCCCGGCCTGAGCGTGCTGAAGAACGTCGTCAACTCGATCAACATGTTCGGGATCATCGCCGTCGTCGGCGCCCTCGCCGTCTCGCTCGGCGTGTGGGCCTGGGGACACCACACCGGTGGCCACCAGGCCGAGGCCAACGGCAAGAAGGGCGCCGTCGTCGCCGCGGGCGCCGCCCTCGGTCTCGGTGCCGCCAATGGCATCGTGAGCTTCTTCTCGGCCCTCGGGTCGCAGGTCCACTGATGCGGACACGATTCCCCTCCTTCTCGCTGTCCTCGTACGGCGTGGGCTGGTCGGCCAACCGGCGCATCGCGATCGTCGCTCTGGTCGTCGCCGCCCTGCTCGCCAGCGCCGGCGCCGTCGCCTTGCTGTCCGACGGCGGGAATAGCCAGCAGGCTCCGGGCAGCGCCGCGTCAGCTCCGGCGCACAGCCCGTCCTCCTCCGAGACCGCGCCGGAGTCCGCCGCCGGATCGGGGTCGGTTCCCAAGCCGCCGCAGATCGCCGAGCCCGTCGCCTACGCCAAAGCGGCGGCCCAGATGCTGTGGTCCTACGACACCCGCGACACCAGCCGCGAACAGCAGCTCGCCGACATGCGAGCCTGGATGACCAGCGAGACCAGTTACGCCGACTGGGCCTCCGTCTCCGGCCAGGTTCCCCATCCGGTGCTGTGGTCGCGGATGACCGACCAGAACCAGCACGCCAGTGCCAGCGTCACGGAGGGCCACTATCCCTCCGCTTTCAAGGCGGCCCTGGCCGACGACCCGTCCGCGATCACCGAGGCGTACATCTACGTCGTCACCGTCAACGGCCAGCAGGAGATCGTCTGGAAGAAGGGCGGCGGCGGAGCCGAGGAACGCGCGGTGACCCTCGCTGTGCAGTGCCGTCCCGACCACGACTGCGCTCTCGCCGCCATCGCTCCGAGCGTCACGCAGTGACCCGCACCTGGGACACGAAAGGAGGAGTAACTCCTCGTGGGTTTCTGTGATTACCCCCTGGCCGACAAGCTGTGCGCCGTCGGCGACGCCGTCGATTTCGCCTCAGACCCCGGCAAGGCCATCGGTGACTGGATGGCAAAGTCCGCCGGTGAACTGGCAGCCGCCGCAGCCGACTTGGCCGCCGAGGCAGTCGACACCACCACCAAGGTCGACCTGAACGCCGCATGGTTCGTCGACAACTACGAGATGCTGTTGCCGTTGGGCCTGACCATGCTGGTCGCGACGTTCTGCGCGCAGCTGGTCCGGGCCGCCGTCAGACGCGACGGACAAGCCCTGTCACAGGCTTTCACCGGCACCATGAGCGGCGTCCTGTTCGCCTTCTGCGCCGTCGCCTTCACCACGGTCGCCGTCGACGTGGTCGACACCGTCTCCGACGGCCTGTTCAAGACGGCGCACCTGAACATCGAATCGGCCGTACGCCGCATCGTGAAGGTCAGCCAGATCGGGGCACTTTCCGGGCTGGGCTGGCTCGTCCCGGTCGTCGCCGGCCTCGGCGCCGCCGTCGGCGCCTTCCTCTACTGGTGCGTGATGATGGTCCGCAAGGTCGGCATCCTCGTCATGGTCACGCTGGCCGTCTTCGCGTCCGCCGGCGGCGGCTGGGAGGTCGCCAGACGGTGGCGCAAGGGCTGGATCGAGACCACCGCCACCCTCGTCGTCTCCAAGCTCTTGATGACCGTGATCTTCGTACTCGGCATCGCCGCCATGGGCAAGACCGAGGCCAAGGACGGCATCGCCGCTCTGGCCGACGTCATGTCCGGCATCGTGATCATGGTCCTGGTGCTGCTCTGCCCGTACGCCGTCTTCAAGTTCGTGCACTGGGCAGCCGACGGCACTGACGGCGAGTCCATCCACCGGGCCGGCGGCGCCGGAGCGCAGATCGCCAAGGCTCATGCCGAGAAGGCCGCACGTAAGGCCGCCGCGGCTGCGGCCACCGCCGGAACCGGCGGCGCGGCAGCCGGAGCGGGCGCCGCCCCGCAGGGCCCCGACGCCGCTGGCGGGGGCGGATTTCCCGGCGACGTCGCCGCCAACCCGACCGGCGGCGGAGGAAAGGGCAAGGAAGGTTCGCAGGGCGGCGGAATGAGCGTCTCGTCCGGTGGCGATGCCGTCAAGTCCGGTCCGGAGAGGACCGTGCAACCCGCGCCGACGCGCGTGTCCGGCGACACCAGCGGCCAGGTGGGCGGCAGTCCGGGGCCAGGCGGATCCGGTGCGAATGCCGGGTCCGGACAGGGCGGGGGATGGCAGTCCACGGCGCCGACCACAACCCCGCCGCCGCAGGGTGCACCGCCGTCCTCCAGTTCACCGAATGCCACGTCGAGCGGGTCGACCTCACCGCCGCCGTCACCGACCGGCCTCTGAGCCCCTGCCCGACTCCCGGGGGCGGGACGTGCACGCCACATCCCGTCCCCGGGTTCCACCCGCGCTTCCAGGACCTGCCCCTTGACTGATCTCTCCGTCGCCCCGGTCACGGTGAAGTTTCCGCACCGGTCCCGCCGCGGCATCCTCCTCGGTCTCTCCCTGTCCCAACTCGTCCTTGTGTCCAGCATGTTGACGCTGCTGCTGATGACGGTGATCTCCACCGGACTGCTGGGCGCCGTCGCCCTGACCCCGTTGTGGGCGGCATCCGGTGCGCTCGTCGTGATTCGGCGACACGGCCGTTCTCTCATCGACTGGGCGCCGATCGTCGCCCGCTACGTACACCGCCGCCGTACCGGCCAGACCCTCTGGCTCGCCCGGCCCGTCACCCGGCCCCGGCAGGACGGCGTCCTTCACCTGCCCGGCACCGCCTCCTGCCTCAAGGTGGTCACCCCCGGCGACTCGGCCAACCAGGCCGCGGCCGTGCACGACCCGCACCAGCAGATCCTGACCGCCGTCGCCCGCGTCACCTCCCGCGCCTTCGCCCTCCTCGACCCCGCCACCCAGAACCACAACGTCACCAGCTGGGGACGGGCCTTGGCGGGCATCGCCCGCACCGGGCACATCGCCACCGTGCAGGTGCTGGAACGTACCGTCCCCGACAGCGGCGACACCCTCACCCGCCACTGGACCCAGAACGGGCAGCCCCAGACCCCGGTCGCCGGACAGATCTACTCCGAACTGGTCGCCTCGGCAGGACCTGCCGCAGCCCCGCACGAGAGCTACCTCGCCATCTCCCTCGACCTCAAGGCCGCCCGGCGCCTGATCTCGCAGGCCGGCGGAGGGCTGCCCGGGGCGTTCACCGTCATGGAGCAGACCACCGCGTCCATCGCTCAGGCCGCCCGCAACGCCGGACTCATGGTCACGGGCTGGCTGACAGCACGCGAGATCGCCGCCGTCATCCGCACCGCCTACGACCCGGGGGCGCTCGCCGCACTCCAGCAGTGGTCCGAGACCGGCCGCGCCGAGGCCGACCCCGCCGCCGCCGGGCCCGTCGTCCAGTTCGAGGAGTACGACCGCCTCGCCACGGACAGCGCACGGCACGCGACGTACTGGGTGGAGAACTGGCCGCGCACCGAAATGGGGGCCGGGTTCCTGCACGGGATCATGTTCACGGCTGGCGTGCGGCGCAGCCTCTCCCTCATCTACGTGCCGCAGGGACTCGAGTCCGCGCTGCGGGACGTCCAGCGGAAGAAGGCGGCGATCATCGCCGACGCCAGCGAGAGGGCCCGCCGGGGGCAGGTCGACAGCGAGGAAGACTCCGTCGAGTACGCCGACGTCAAGGAGCGTGAGCGCCAGCTCATCGCTGGGCACGCGGACGTGGCCTTGACTGGCCTGGTCACCGTCACCGCCGAGACCGACTCTCTCCTGGACGCCGCCTGCGCGCAGATCGAGACCCACGCCGTTGCTTCGGGCGTCGATCTGCGACGGCTCAACTATCAGCAGCCGGAGGCCTTCACCCTCACCGCGCTCCCGCTCGCTCGGACCTCCCTGTGAGCCGGGCCCGTCCCCACCGGCCGGCACCCTGGCCCGTTGTTCTTCACTCATCCGCGCCCACCACCCGTCGCCGCCCTTGCCTCCCGGCAGGAAGGACCACCACCTTTGACCTCTCGCACACCTCCGGACGACGCACACCCCTACCTCCGCGCCGCGAGCGCCGGGGTCCGTCACCACACCCGGACCCTTGTCTCGTCGGACTCGACCCCACCTCGGCGGGCGGACCGTCCGCACCTTGACGTGCTTCATGCCCACCTCACCGCCCTGCTCCAGCTCCTGGACCGCCTCGCCGAAACCACCCGCCCGCCGCACCCCGCGGCCGGCCGCCACCTAGCCAGCGCGCACACCCTCCTCTGGCGGGCCACCAGCGAGGTCCATTCAGCCTTCCATCTACTGCCCGCCAACGCCGCAGCAAATGGTGAAACGAGCGCCTGCCGTCCAGAGCGGCTGCCCGAGGGACCGCCCGTGCTGACGATCTGCCAACGCCACCTCGCCGCCGGGCATGTCGTCCGCCGCAAGACCACCCCCACCGGCCTCCGCCTGCACACCACGGCCTGCGTGCGATGAGCACCACCCGCAGAATCGAGGGCCCCTGATGAGCCATCGGCCCGCCCGGAGTGGCCGCCGCGCCTCTGCCAGCCCACTCTTCACTCCTCATGGCACGGACCGTGCCAGCCGCAAGATCGCGCGTCGTCAGCTCGCCGAGGCCACCGCCAAGGCCCGCGCGGAAGCCAACGTCCACCTAGCCGAGAGCACGTCTGCCGAGCGCCAGATGCCCGCCGCGCTCTACCCGCCGAGCGGACGTCCTGGTCCCGCCTCCGCACGCGTGGGCAGGCTGAAACTGCCTGCCCACCGCATGACGACGGCTGTGGCAGCCGGCGCGTATCCGTTCCTGGCCGAGGGTGGCCTCGGCGCCGAGGGCATCTACATCGGGCGCGACGTTCACGCCGAAGCGTCCTTCGTGTTCGACCCCTTCGCGCTGTACGGCCGCGTGGAGGGATTCACCAATCCGAACCTCTTGCTCGCCGGGGTCATCGGCCAGGGCAAGAGCGCCTTGGCCAAGTCGTTCGCGCTGCGTTCGGTGGCCTTCGGATACCGCGTCTACGTGCCGTGTGACCCGAAAGGTGAGTGGACGCCGGTGGCGGAAGCCCTCGGCGGCCGATCCGTCGCTCTCGGACCCGGGCTGCCCGGCAGACTGAACCCCCTGGACGCGGCCCCACGCCCAGAGAGCGTCGCCGCAGCCGAATGGGTCGGCGAGATCCGCAAACGGCGCCTGCTCCTGCTCGGCTCCCTCGCCCGGACGGTCCTGGGCCGGGACCTGATGCCCATGGAACACACCGCCCTGGACGTCGCCCTGGACGCCGTCGTCACTCGCGCCGCCACCACCGGCCGCACCCCGCTCCTCGGCGACGTCGCAGCCACCCTCAACAACCCCAGTGCGCTGGACGAAGCCACCGGGATGCTGTCGGGCCAGCTCGGTGACGCAGCCCGCGACCTGGCCCACGCGATGCGGCGCCTCGTCCACGGTGACTTGGCCGGCATGTTCGACGCCCCCTCCACCGTCGCCTTCGACCCGAACGCGCCGATGCTCACCATCGACCTGTCCCGGCTCGGCGGGTCCGGCGACGACACCGCCCTCGTCCTGGCGATGACCTGCGCGAGCGCCTGGATGGAGTCCGCCCTCTCCGATCCGTCCGGAGGCCAGCGCTGGATTGTGTACGACGAGGCATGGCGCCTGATGAGGCACGTCGGACTGCTCCAGCGCATGCAGGCCCAGTGGAAGCTCAGCCGCGGCCTCGGTATCGCCAACCTCATGGTGATCCACCGGCTCAGCGACCTGCTCACCGCCGGCGACGCAGGGTCTCAAGGGCGCGCCTTGGCCGAAGGACTCCTCGCGGACTGCTCCACCCGCATCATCTACCGCCAGGAGACGGACCAACTCCACACGGCAGCCTTGCTACTTGGCCTGACCTCCGTCGAAATGGACGCCATCGCCCACCTCAACCGAGGGCGTGGCCTGTGGAAGGTCGCCGGACGATCTTTCATCGTGCAGCACCTGCTGCACCCCCACGAGCTGGCGCTCTTCGACACCGACGCCCGCATGCACTGAGATGAGGAGTACTACTGTCCCACCTCGACTTCGAGTCGTACGACAACATCGGTCGCTCCCGTGAACAGATCGCTGCCGCCGCTTTCGGGGCCACCACCGACAACGATCTGATGCGCTGGGCCCGTCGCGACTCCGAACGCTTCCGTACCGAACACCCACTGCCGCAGCCGTTCCTCGCGCCGGACCTGACGCCCTTCACCGGGGCCCTGCGCGCCGCTCAGACGCCAGCCGAGTTCAGCTACGTCCTCAACGCCCTGCTCGACGCAACCGGACCGTTTCTGAACGAGGTGCTCGACTGTCTCGGCAGAAGCGTCACTCGGCAGCGCGAGCATCGCAACGCCGAACCCGGTTCACCGCCAGCGCGGCTGCGTGACGCAGCCAGCCACATCGGGCGCGGGCTGAGCATGGCCTTCGAGGCAGACCTGGGTCTCCTGCGCGCGCACTACGACCCGCCGCCGAGCCTCGAAGCCTCGCGTCCCGAACGGCCAACACCGCCGACGCCGCCACTGAACTCGGCCAACAGCCCTCGTCCGCCTCGGCGGTGACATGCCGGGATTCGGGTGCCCGTGGGTGTCCGTCCGGACAGCTGTGCGGGACCCCGGCAAGTCTCCCGGCCCACGTTGGTTCGGCCGCTGAGCTGAGCCCATAGCCTTCTGGGAGGAGTTCTTTCTGCCCGACCTCAACCAGCGGTTGCTGCTGAGCACCCTGGCCGAGCAGCTCAACGACGCCGCCGACAGACTTCCGCTGCCCGACAAGATCGAGCCCGACGCAGCCCTCGCGGAGATCCTGGAAAACGAGATCCGCGCCGTCGGAGCCCTGCTGAACAACCTGGCCAGCGAGTCCGCCTTCCGCATCCGCGCCGGCAGCCGGGAACCTCTCCCGCCCGCCACCCACATCAGGCAGACCACCACCGCGATCGTGATGGCCGCCGACCCGGTCGGCGCCGCATTGCGAGATCTCGCCGCAGCGCTGTCCTGCCTGGGCCGCGCCGACGACTGCCAGCACCGGCCCGCAGGTCCCGCCCGTGAACGGGCACTTGCCTTCGTGCACGACGGCCTGGGTGGACCGTCGTCCGTGCACACCAGCGCTTGGTCCGCGCGGCGTCCGTGCTCCGTACTGCGGCCGAGCACCGCGCCCTCTCCCCGGCGCGACAGGCGGCCCCGCTGAAGGGCATGCAACAGGCGAGGATACCTTCCCGCTGATCCCGTGGCCTCTTCCTGCCTCGCCCGCCCCGGCGACCGCGCCTGCTCGATCCTCCCTTCCACAGGACCTCGATGCCACCCCTCTCCGCCGAGATCACCCTCGCCACCAGCCGCACGTTCGGCCTCGTCGCCATTGCGTCCGGCGAGAAGTACCAGAACGCCGAGCACGCTCTGAAGGCCGCCGGATTCAGCCGCCTGCCCAACGGAGCGTTCACCTTCCCGCTGACCGACCCGCAGGCCACCCGGGCGACCGCCAGCGCCCTGGTCCACCACGCCCACGCGCACTGCGCCACCCTCACCACCAGCAGCCGGCCCTACCTGGGCGACTTCGGATCCGACGTCGCTGCGCGGCTCCCCGGGTCATGGAGCGCGGAGCTGCAGATCTTGAGCCACCCGCTGTGGCAGGAAGACCTCTGGCCCATGCTGTGGGAGGCCGGAGAGATCCACCGCGCGCTCGAAGACCACCGCATCCCCTTCACCTGCGTACTCAAGAACGGCGCCGACACCGAGCTGCTGCTGATCGAGCGCCCCGGTCACCGGAACGACTTTCTGCTGGGCGCTCTCACCGACCGCGAGCAAGAGGACCCCCGCCAGGACCCCACCACGCCAGCCGGCGTCGTGTTGCCGGCCGATCCCAGCCTCGCCGCACACGCGATCTCCCATACCTTCCTGTCTGCCTACCGCCGCGCTCTGCATAACCAGGACCTGCACATCGTCCTGGACGGTCTGGAACGCATCCGGGAGGAGCACGAGACGCTCCAGGTGATCAAGGATTCCGGCCGCTACAGCGACGGGGTACCGCTCAAGGAGTCCCGTCTGATCACCGGAATGGAGCGGGACTTCGCCGACCACGCCTGGCTTTCCTTCCTGGTCGTCCTCGAGCACGCCCCGGGGCTGCTCGCCCGTTGCCGTCCTGCCGCCACCGCCTGGCCCCATGACGCCGCTGCGCTGTCCCGGCTGGGCAAGGTCCTCGTCGACAGCCAGGGCGCCTGGAACGAATGGAACGCCCTGCGCCGCGACCTGTACTCGATCCCCCGGACTCTGGCGGCCCACGAATGGAGCAAGGTCCGCGGGCGGCTCGGTCTCACCGTCTTGCCGGCCATCGAGACATGGCTCGCCGGCAGCGAAGCGTTCGAGCGCCAGGCCCGCGCCGCCGCGCCGGGCGGCCCCGTTGCGCTGTCCGCTCCCAGCCCGCTGCAGCTCACCTCCCGCCTGACGCCTCCGCCCGCATCCCGGACGGATGCCGCACACCGCTGACCGCGCAGAAAGGATCTGTCTCTGTCTGACCACTTCCGCTTCGTTACCGATCCCAACCACGGCTTTGCGGCGACCTCCTCATCAGAGATCCCCGCGCACCTGGCCAACTGGTTCCTCGTCAGCGAGCAGTTCGAACCCATTGTCACGGTCCCTGGCCTGTACCGGCTGGCCAATCCCGAGCTGGACGGCCCACGCCGTAACCGCCAGGCCGTCCGCGACCTTCGCCGCGTGGGCTTCACAGTGGAAGCGGGCCTTCCTCTCGGTCCGGCCCGCACTCCCGAGCCGCCTCAACCGTCCCTGGGTCAGAGCCTGATGGAGCGGCACCGCCGTATCGCGCAGGTGGCGGCGACACCCTCCCCTCGAAACCTCGCCATCCCGGCTGCGCACCGCACCGAGCCGCCGCGCCCCGCCAACGTGCCCCTCACCAGCCGCGCGCAGTCGGCCCGAATGGGTCGAAGCCGGTGAGCTCCGAAGCCATTCGCATCATCCGCGGCCCGGGCGGTGAAGTCGAAGTCCGGGGTCCGGTCGACGCCTTCGCCGCCGACGTGCTGGCCCGCGCTGGATTCGCCACCTACCCCGCATTGCGGGGTTGGTGGATTCGCCTCCCGTTCGACCTGGGTCGCGCTTGGGAGAACAAGCACGCCACCTGGGCTGCGAACATGCTGACCGCCGCCCGGTACCACGTCGACCTCGATCCTGACCTGTGCACCACGCCGCCCAACGGATCGGCTCCTGCGGTCGTAGGCCGGACACGGGTCGCGACGACCACGCAGCCCGCTCCTGCCGGCAGCCCACCACGGCAACGGCGTTGAGCCAGCCGCGGGTTTCGCGTCCGCGATCGCTGCCCTGTTTCCCTGCGCGCGCATGCCGACCCCATAGAGCCGTCTCCCTCGACACCACAACCGCGTGTCTCGGGCCACCAGAAGATCAAGGCCCGCAGGCTTCGACATCCCCGATCCTGCACCGTTTTGAGGAGAGCCATCACCCGTGACAGTTGTTGGTACACCCGGCTATCGGAACGTGCGGAAAGGCGAGTCAGGTAGCTGCGGGGCGGTGAGGCCCGCCCTGGAGCATGTCGGCAGTCATTGCCCATCGTTCGTGGTCCAGCCACGCACCGTTGATGTGCTGGAAGCTCCGGGCCCGCCTCGCCTTCGCCCAACACCCCACCGCTTTCGCCACCACCGATAGGAGATCCGCCTTGCCCGAAGCACCAGCAGAGCCGTTCATGACGATCCGGCACACCATCACCGGCGAGATCACCACCACCGGCTACAACGCCGCCGCCCGGCGGATCCTTCTCCAGGACGGCTTCGAAGAGACGCCAGGCTGCGCCTGCCGAGCGACGGAACCCGGTACGGAGCGGACGCACGGGCCTGCTCGGCAGCCAGCGAGCTGCTCGTCGCCGGCCATCCCGTCCACTTGGACCGAGCCCTCGGTCGGCCGGTGAGCGCCGACAGTACTCCCCCGGTTGGCCCTGTCGCCGATGTCGGCACAGTCCGTGATCCGCTCCGAGAGCGGCGAGCCTCTCCAGCGCATCGCCAACCCCGCCCGTATCTACACCTGTTGGAGGGGTCTCGTTTTGACCACACCCGGAACGCCTACCAGTCCAGCGCGTACCAAGGGCGGCGAACTACGGGCCAAGGTGGCCCGACTGCTAGCAGACCGGCCGGCGGACACGCTCACCATCGGGGATATGGCCAGGCAGCTGGGCCACTCCCACGGCGCCGTCCGCAACGCCGCCCTCACCCTGGTGCGGCGCGGCGAGGCCGACCAAGGCGGAACCGGGCAACCGGAGTTCCGCGCGAACGCGAAGACCGCCGCAGCCGCGCAGACCGCTGTGATCAGCCCGCCGGGCACCCACTCTCCGCGCGCCCAGGCGGCCAGGGCCCGCACGACCATTCCCGCAGCAGCCACGCCCAGGCAGACCGGCCCGATCCGCCGCGCGGGGGGCCAGGTCTACCACCCCCGGGAGCTGGCCGATCTGCCCGACGTCGAGGCGTTGAATCGCTTGCGTGACGCCGAGGTGCCGGTGCTGCTCTACGGCCCTCCGGGCACCGGCAAGACGAGTCTGGTCGAGGCGGCGTTCCCGGACCTGCTCACCGTCGCCGGTGACGGCGACACCACGGTCGGCGACTTGATCGGCGAGTACACACAGGACGACGCGGGAGCCTATGTCTTCCAGTACGGTCCGCTGGTCACCGCGATGACCGAGGGCCGCGCCCTGCTGATCGACGATGCCACCTTGATCTCACCGAAGGTCCTGGCGGCGCTGTATCCCGCGATGGACGGGCGCAGGCAGATCCAGGTCAAGGCCCACAAGGGCGAGACCATCAAGGCCGAGCCGGGCTTCTACGTGGTGGCGGGCCACAATCCCGGCGTCCACGGGGCGGTTTTGACGGAGGCGCTCGCGAGCCGGTTCAGCGTGCAGATCCAGATCGGCACGGACTATGACCTCGCCCTGGCATTGAGGATCGATGCCCGGGTGGTCCGGGTCGCCCGACACCTCTCCCACCAGGTCGAACTCGGTGAGCTGGGCTGGGCCCCCCAACTGCGGGAACTGCTCAGCTACCAGAGGACCGAGGCCGTCCTCGGCACCAAAGCCGCGCTCGCGAACCTGGTCGGCATCGCCCCTCTGGAGGATCGCGACGCCGTCGCCGCTGCCGTCATCAAGACTGTCGGCGTCAAGCAGGTCACCCCCCTCACTCTCGGCAAGCAGCTTTCCGCCTCGGCCGTCCGGCAGCCCCCGGGCAGCACCGGCTCCGCGCACCGGGGCCGCTCGCGATGAGCGCCCACCACCACGTCCAGTCCCCCGCCACCACGCTGGACGACGACGCCGACCTCGCGCGATGGGACGACGACGGCGCCCCGCCCGCGCAACCCCGTTCCTCCCCGGACGCGTGGCTGCGCGTGGGAGCCGAACTCGGCGATCGGCTGGTCACCCTCTCCGGCCGCCAGGACCTCCTCGTCACCTGCCGCCCCGGCACGCGCAGCGGCGCACCGGCCGCCTTCTTCCCCACTCTGGGCGAGGTCGAGTTCGACGCCGGCCTGTTCGCCCCGCTCCAGCCCCACGAGATCCATCCGCGAATCGTGGGCGACGAGGAGCGGTATCCCGCCGCCTGGGGAGTGTTCGTCCACGAGGCCGCGCACGCGGCCCACTCCGTCTGGACGACGCCTCCCGGAGCGAACCCCCGTGTCGTCGAGGCCGCGCTCCTGCTGGAGGAGAGCCGTGTCGAAGGCGCACACCTGATCACGCGGCCCACGGACCGCACCTACCTGCGCACCAGTACCCGAACCCTGGTCATGCCCGACATCGCCCACCCCACGCTCCAGGGCATCGAGCACGCCGCCGCCGTGGCGGCCCTGGTCCTCGGCCGCCGTGACGTTGGCATCCTGGACGCCGGCGAGACCCGGGCCGTCGCCGATCTGTGCGAAAAGGTGCTGGGCCCAGACCTGCTGGCCACACTCACCCGCATCTGGACCGCAGCCCACCAGTGCGCCGACCACGACGCCACGACCATGCTCGCGCACGCTCGAAAATGGTGCGACGCTCTGGACACCGCGGCCCCCGCCCTGCCCGTGCCGGAGAACCTCACCGATCTGCTGTCCGGCGCCGTGGGGGTCGTCATGGACAACACCGCAGCCACCGACGCCGCCGACCTCGCGGCACAGGCCGCAGCGACCAACGCCATGGCCGTGCAGTCCAAGGCGCAGGCTCAGGACCGCGCCCAACGGGCCGGCCAGCGACGCAAAGCCGCCGCCACCGCCAAGTCGGTCTTCAACGCCCGTGGCACCACCGTCACCCCCGACGGCACACCGGCGCCCTACGGCAACCCGGTCACCGGCACCCGCAGGCCCACCGCCGCCGAGCAGAGTGCCGCCGCACGCCTGAGCCGCGCCCTGCGTGCCGCCGCCTACCGCGAGCGGACCGAGGAGCGGACCACCAGCCCCACCCCACCCGGCCGCCTCAACATGCGCGCGGCCCTCGCCCGCGACGCTCAGCGCGCGGCCGGGTCGGTCCCCACCGCCGAACCGTTCACCCACACCCGCCGCCGGAACTCCCCCACCCCACCGCTGCGCGTGGGTATCGCCGTCGACGTCTCCGGCTCCATGCGTGCCGCCTGCGCACCCGTCGCATCCGCCGCCTGGATCGTGGCACGCGCAGCAGCCCTGACCGACCCCGACTCCCTTACCGCCACCATCGCCTACGACATGCACCTGACCGCATTGACCCGCCCCACCCACCGAGCACCAGAGCGCGTGACGACGTTCGATGCCAACGGCGGCCACCACAACCTCGGCGACGCCATCGACGCACTCGACCACGGCCTCGAACTCAGCCGCCCCGGCGCCGGCCGCCTCCTCGTGATCGTCACCGACGCCCGGTACCGCAGCGACGAAACCGCTCAAGCCGTCACCCGCGTCAAGCAGCTCACGACCGCCGGCTGCGCCGCACTCCAGCTCACCCTCACCGCGAAGTCTCACCACTTGCCGGGGACCACCTTGCTGCACCTGCCCCGGCCCTCCAGCGCTCCCGTCGCCATCGCCGCGGCGGCCACAGACGCCATCCGCAGGACACGCTGAGACGACGCAGAAGACAGAAAGCAGGAACAACTACGTGGCAATCCCTACGCACTGGACCGTCGAGCACGCCTGCTCTCACCAGGTCGCCCATGACCTGTCCAAGCGTCCTGCCGACAAACGCGCCGGATTCGCCCGTTGGCTCGCTGGCCGGGACTGCTCCGACTGCTGGAAGGCAACCCGCGACGCCGACACGGAGTCCAAGGAGGAATGGCTCGCCGCCAAGCGCGCCGCGGAGCAGCAGGACGCCGCCGACTGGGCGCGGAAGTTCGACATGCCGTCGTTGGAGGGCTCCCAGAAGGCTCTGGACTGGGGCGAGCGGTCCCGTCATCAGCTGATGACGTCCGCGCACACTGCTCTCGTCGTCGAGGGCGGTGTGGACGAGGCTGCCTGGACCGAATTGGAGGAGAAGGCGCGCTCCATCCACCGTGCCGGATGGTGGATCGATCAGCGGGATGCACAGGGCGGCGACCTGCCCGAACTCCTCGATGCCGCGGACGAGAACGACCGCGGGACGGAGAACCCGTTTCGCTGACCGGGACCGGAACATAGCCGCTGATCGCCGGTTAGCCAAACCGGCGATCCTCTGGACCATTGTTCCCCCACCGCCCCTCTCGCGTGGAAGGACTCGCATGCCCCTGCCCCCTCCTACCCCGGCATTCGCTCCGACGCCCGACCCGCTCACCCCCGGCCGGGACATCACCCACGCACACTTCCAGGCCGGAGACACGGTCGTCGTCGTGAAAGGGGTGGTCGGCGAAGAGTTGTGGGGCGACGCGCTGCGTGTAGTCGCCTCGTCATGGCACACCCCGACCGACGAGGACGGATGGCGGGTGCGCGATGCGAGCGGCGGTGAGCAGTCCTACGTCACCGCCCACCCCCGCTACCTCGTGCACCTCTCGCGCCGCTGCCCAGACTGCCTGATCCACCTGCGCGCCATGGAGGACGTCCTCCTGCGGCGGTTCGCCGGACGCAACGAGCTGATCGACTGCGGCTGGTACACCACCACTGCGCTCAACCAGCTCGTGCACATCGCCGACATCAGAGTCGGCCGGTGATACCGCGCATGCACGAGCGGACCCACACCGCACGACACACTCGCCGAGGCGCTGAGGCGGCCGGTCTCACCAGACGAGGGCCCGGCGGAGTACACGGTCGTTACCCACGGCATCGGCCCAGTTCGCGAGAGTCCTCACGCAACTCGCCGACGAGCAGCTCGGTCCGCTGGCTACGGCGCGCGGCTTCGTCGAACACACCGCGCACCGGATCGCCCGTCAACCGGGAGCCGCTGGCACCGACACGGCGTACCGCTTGGAGCTGATCCCCACCACCGAACACGAGCGCTCCGCCGTATGCGCCGCCCGCCTCCGCCGCGCACGCTCCCTGCCCCAAGGACCGCCCGACTACGCCGTTGATTCCCACTTCACCCAAGGACTCCATGCACGACCACGACATCTCCGAGCGCCTCGCCTCGTACGCCGACGTCCTCGCCGGCGAACTCCCCGGCACTTGGACCAGCTCCCACCTGCATCCGGATGCCAAGGATGACCTCACCGAACTCGCCGACCGGATCTGGGACCTGGACCTGGTCGCCGCCTCCCTCGCCGAGCACCCGCTCCGGCAGACCGTCGTCCTGAGCCGCCCGGACGGCGCCCAGCTCGTCGTCCTGGACCGGCACGACGAACGCGACGGCTTCCTCATCGCCGCCGTAGCCCCCCGCGCCCTACCCGACGAGGCGTACCGCGCCGTTCCCGAGCCCAACGGCATCGCCCTGGCAGACGACCCGTTTCTGAGTGCCCAGCAGATAGCCGGCGACCTGCTCGCCCGCTACGACAGCGCCCTCGCCCAAGTCCGCTACAACGCCTTGGCCAGCATCCAGCCCTCCCAGTCGGACCGGGTGGTCTTGACCTGGCAGCAGGACGGCAGCATCGCCACCGACCCCGCCGACGACCGTGCCGGTGCGATCCTCGTCGCCCACGGCTTCGTCCACGACCCGCAGAACGGTGTCTACCGCCTCAACGGCGACGATACCCAGGCGCAGGCGCGCGCCCTACGCGAGATCGGCCCCCGGCTGCACATGCTAGGCGTCGGCATCGCGCTGCAGCACCCCGCAGGCCGGACCGCACCCACCTCCGCCCCCGCTTCCGTGCCACCGGTCCCGGTCGGCACTCGTACGTCGGTCACCCGGACTCGATGACGTTCGAGAAGCCTCCCTTTTGGGTGCGGAAGTACGTCCCCATCGCCAAAGATCCCTGCACTGATCTGATCGTGGCTATCAGCGACACCAAGAAGGCAGCGGACATCCTCCAGCGAACCGGCATCACGTCGAGGCCGCCCATCGCACCGCTCAATCCCCGGAGAAACCCGTAGCAGCCCGCACGCCCCCACCGATCACCCACCGGCTCAAGCCCCGACTCGCCACCGCACTGTTCCGCCGCTACCTGCACGCCTGCATCCCGACCGACCCGGACGATGCCTCCCCACAGGCCAGCACCCACCCGGAGGCCGTCCTCGTCAAGCCGCAGCGCGTCAGCAACCGCCACTGACCGCCCCCTGCCCCGGAGAAGCATGTCCCACCCCGCCCTCTACCCGGTGAAACTGGCCGACGAGATCACCCGCCAGCTCGACCAGCTCGCCGACCACCTCTCTCAGCTCCCCACGCCCCAGGCCGCGCGGGTCATCGCCCGCGTTCTCGATCCGGACGCCGGAATCCTCGGCAGCATCACCCACCTCGTCGCCACCGGCAGCATGTTCGCCAAGGATCAGGCCGAACGAGGCGCCCTCCCCGCGGAGGTCTGGCTCGCCCTGGGCCGCGCAACGAACGAACTGCGCGACATCAGCCTCGACCTGGACGAACACAAGGCCACCTTGCAGCACGTCGGCTCCCTGCCCACCACCGCGGCGAAGCCCCCGGCACCTGCACCGCTCGTGGTCTGGCGGCGCCGGTGAAGAAAAGGCAGTGGCAGAACTGGGGACCAGGCGAGCAGGCCGAGCAGCACTACCTCGTCCAGCCTCGCGCCCTCGCCGGTGGCGGCGACGTTCGGCACATCTCGGAGTTCCTGCGCGCCTCAGGATGGCGGGACAAGTCCAAGAAGGGCGGTCCTCTGCTCGTGGAAAGCCCGGACCGCACCGTCCGTATCGCCTATGACCCCTACGTCCTTCCCGGCGGATGGACCATCCACGGCAGAGCAGGCAGTCGGAACAGCGAGTGGTCGGCGCACTTGGGCCGGCAGACCCCGGTGGAGATCGTCGCCGGTTTGACCGACGCCCTCACTCGTCCCCGCTCCGCCCATGCCCCCAACGTCTGGGCACCGTTGGAGGAACAGAACTGGCACACCCGGTTCGAGGGCCAGGACTACACGGCGACCAGTCCCGACGGCACGACGTGGATGCAGTACCAGCAGAGTCCCGACGGGACGGCGATGTGGTGGACCGGGGCGAAGGACAGACAGGGCCACGGCTGGACGGCCAACTTCACGCCGAGCACCCCGATGCACCTGGTGCAAGCCTTCTCGGCCGAACTCGCCAGCCCCGATCCCGTGATGCGTCCGCGCGGACGCATTCCGCTGAGTGCGCAGATCCGTACCCGGTCGGTCTCCGTCAAGCCCTCCCAACTCAGTGCGTGGCAGCAGGCCAGAGTCACGTCTGCCCGCGCCGCCGCCTGGGCCCACAACAGCGCTCGAAGCACCCGGTCACGCGCCACCGCTCGTCCCGACATCTCCGTCGGCGGCGCACGGGCCCACCGCTGACCCGACGCCTCGTTCCATGGAGCCCAATGCCCGCACTTGCTCTGGACACCATGCTCACACTTCCCGAAACCCTGTCTGATCTCACCGACCACCTGTGCGAGAACCCCGATCCCGTGGAAGTCCGCGCTCTCATCGAGCCCCTCCTCGACGAATACACGGGCTTGCCTGTCCGCCTCGCCGACACTTTGTGCTCCCTTGCCCGCGCCGTACAGGAACACCCAGACACGTCGTGCCCCGCGCAGGTCGATCTCCTGATCACTGAGTTGCGCACTGCCGCGAGCGAGCAGGGGCATGGCTGGTGTCCCTGAGTAAACGGCAGCTCGCCGCGTTCGCCGACAAGCACGCCTGGCAGATCCCTTTCGACACCAGCCCCCGCCACCTCGCCGGCCCTGGCGATGCCCGCCACGTCACCCACGGCCTGGCCGCCGCCGGATGGAGTGCCGTCTCCGACCCGTTGGGTGCCGAGATCGTCCTGCACAGTCCCGACCTTCGCCACCGATTGCAGTTCGACCCGCAGTCCGCCACCTTCGCGTGGTGGCGGTTGCGGGCCGAGCCCACCGATGCCGAGCCTGGCTGGTACGCCGAGTTCGGCGAACTCGTGCCCGCCGAGGTCCTCGTCGGCTTCACCGATGCCCTCATCGCCCCGCCGCCACGACAGCAGGACCCGTGGCAGCCAGTGACTTCGGCGGGCTGGCCCCGCAACGCAGACGGCACGGCGTACTCACCGGACTCCATGTGCCTTATCGAACTGCGCCCGTTGAGTGAATTCAGCGCCCGGCCGTCCTGGCACGTCGAGACCCGTGAGCCCGGTCACGGTGGGTACCCCGGCCCGTGCATCTGGCACGCCTACTTCGACGAACACACCCCGGCCCACCTCGTCGGATCGTTCCTCACCGCACTGGCCGACCGTAGCCCGCTCCAACGCGGCATGTACGACCGCACCGGCCACTAAAGCGCCGTACAGAAGCCGAGCCCGCTGCGCCCGCAGCAGGTGGTCGACGCGCACGCCGCACGTATCGAGTCGCTTCGCGCCCAGGCACGCTCCGCCCGCCGACAGCAGACAAAGCCCGCACCAACCCCGACGAAGGCCCGCACCCCCCGGCCAGCCACCCGCCGCTGAACTGACAGGACCCCTCCCTATTTCCGCCGATCACCGCGCACACCGCGACTCCCTCCGTCACCTCAACCGCTACATGAGCGGCAGCAGGAAGATCCTCGACGCCTGGGACGCCTACTCCGACGAGCACACCGACCGCGACGGATGGCCCTACGACAACCATGCCTACGGCCTGCGCGCGAGCCAGCGCGACGCCGACACCGCCGAGGCGTTCGAGTCGCTCCGGTACGGCGCCCGTCACCTGCTGGCCACAGCGGAGATCCAACTGGGGCGCCTGCCGCAAGACACCATGCAGAGCCGCTGGGTCTACCAGCTGGGCATCCTGTACGCCGCCCTCGACCGGCTCGACGAACTGCACGAGCAGTGGCTGGTGACCCGGGACTCCCTTCCCACCGCCGCCAAGCCCGGTACCGCCGCCTTCGACGACGCCCTCGCCGAGCATCACGCCGAATCGTGGAGCTACCTCGACGACTGGGCCACCCACGGCAAGGCGCTCCTGGAGATCAACTCCGCTGCTCGCACGACCCGTTCGCCTCTGGCCCCCGCACCGGCCCCCGCGCCCGTCCGGCGAAGTGCAGCACTGAAGTGAGCACGGACGTGGCCGCCACACTCGCCGCTGGGGCGCTGGAAGAACGCGTCCGCTCGCTCGCTGCCCGGCTCGCCGGCCCGCCGTTGAGCCCGGTTCCCTCGCGGCAGCCGCCGCCCCAAAACGGCCGCAGCCGCTGACTCCTCCGTCCCCGCCCGGAAGCACGTAGCCCTTTTGCCCCCTCCCTCCTCCAACAGCAACGCCGACGGGTACGACCTCGTCCTGCGCCTCCTGATCGGCGTACTCGCCGTCGCTGTCCCCCTGTCCCACCTCGCCTGGCTGTCCGGCAACATCACCGCCTGCCTCACCGGATCCAGCTGGGCCCCGTACCAGCCGACCACCGCACTGCTCCACCCCAAGCAGGTCTGGCCCGACGCAGGAGAGGCATCCCTGCTGATCGGCGCGCGCATCATTCCCGTTCTCCTCCTCGTTGCCCTCGGGACCGCGGCGGGCGCCCTGTGGGTCCGACACAGGAACCGCAGCGGCGGCCGGAAGAAGATCACCGACATGGCCAAGGCCCGGGACATCCAACCGCTGATGGCCAAGGCGATCACCGACAAAGCCCGCTCCCTGCGCCCGAGCCTGAAGGACGCCAAGCACATCGAGGCCCGCGACACCGGCATCCTGCTCGGCAACCTCCAGGGCACCAAGCACGAGGTGCGCATGGGCTACGAGGACGTGGCCGTCGCCATCATGGCGCCCCGCTCGGGCAAGACCACCTCGCTCGCCATCCCCTCCGTCCTCGCCGCGCCCGGCCCGGTCCTGCTGACCTCGAACAAAGCCGCCGGCGACGCCTTCACCGCGACCTACGACGCCCGCGCCCGCGTCGGACAGGTGTGGTCGATGGACCCGCAGCAGATCGCGCACGCCGCACGCGAGATGTGGTGGAACCCCTTGGCGGACGCCAAAACCCTGGACGGCGCCGGGCGGCTGGCCGGCCACTTCCTCGCCGCGAGCGTGGACGCCTCTCAGCAGGGCAACTTCTGGTCCAAGGCCGGATCCAACATCCTCGCCCAGCTCTTCCTCGCCGCGGCCCTCGATGAGCGGCCGATCACCGACGTCATGCAGTGGCTGGCCTTCCCCGCCGACCGCACCCCGCTCGACATCCTCCGCGACCACCAATTCGCGGCCGTCGCCGCCCAGCTCAAGGGAACGGTGGAGGGACCGCCGGAAACCCGGGACGGCATCTATGAGACCGCCCGCCAGTACGCCGCCGCGCTGCTGAACAGCGAGATCGCCGCCTGGGTCACCCCGCAGAAGGACACCGCCGAGTTCAGGCCGTCCGCGTTCGTGACCTCCACCGACACGCTGTTCCTGCTCAGCAAGGACGGCGGCGGGGGCGCTTCGGCTCTGATCGCCGCGTGCGCGGACTCGGTGATGCGTGCCGCGACCGCGCAGGCCGAACGCGTCGGCGGACGCCTCGATCCGCCCATGCTCGCGATCCTCGACGAGGCCGCCAACGTCTGCAAGATCTCGGATCTGCCGGACCTGTACTCGCACCTCGGGTCGCGCGGTATCATCCCGATCACCATCCTGCAGTCCTACCGCCAGGGCCAGAAGGTGTGGTCGGACGCCGGCATGGACGCCATGTGGTCCGCCTCGACCGTCAAGGTCATCGGTTCCGGGATCGACGACCCGGACTTCGCGGACAAGCTCAGCCGTTTGATCGGCGACCACGACGTCGAGACGACCTCCACCTCGCACTCGGAGTCCGGTAAGTCGACCTCTGTCAGCATGCGGCAGGAACGGATCCTGCCCGCCGACGCCATCCGTGCCCTGCCCAAGGGCACCGCGCTCTGCTTCGCCACCGGTATGCGGGCCGCCATGCTCGACCTGCGCCCGTGGTACCTGGAACCCGGAGCTAAGGAGCTGTCCGCGGCGTCCGCCCGCGCGTCCAAGGCGATCACCGCCCGCGCCGTGGCGAAGCACTCGCCCCAGTCCGACATCGGGAAGGCCGTGTGAGCGACGTCCGGCTGCACCTGGTGCCGGTCCGCTCACGTGAGGCGAAGGACTTCGTGCACGCCTGGTCCCGCGTCACACCACCAACACCGGCCTCGCCAACGTGGTTGGCGGGGCGTCGGGGTGGCTCTACGCGCCCGCCAGCACGGCGCCCACCGGTTACCAGGGCCCGCTCGATGTCCTGGCCCTTGCCGGCTTCATCCAGCGCCTGCGCGCCGCGAGCCCGCTGCCCGTGGTCTCCGGGGTGGGGATCTCCGCCCCTGCCCTGGCCGCACGTGTCGCCCCGCTGGTGGACGCCGTCGTCATCGGCACCCCCATCGTCCGCGCGCTGGCCACCGACCCCGGTCACGCTCCCGTCTTGGCCGCCGCCTTCGCCCAGGCCCTGCGCCCGAGCAGTCTCACGGAGAGCCTGACTGACTTCCTCTCACCGGCCGAGACTCTCTCGCCTGACCGCCGACGCGCTTGCCCTGCACCAGTCCCTGCGCGCCGGCGGCAGTGACCACGCCGGTGCGCTGGCCGCCCGGATCACCGAAGCCCAGGCCATCGTCCAGACCGCCCTGGGGCTGTTCCTCGACCTGGCCCAGCACAGGCCACTCGCCATGCGCGAGGTCCTCCTGCTCCTCGACCACGTCGCGCAGATCGCCAAAGCCGCCCAGGGCGCAGGCGCCGAACTGGCCGCAGCCCTCGCCCGCGCCGTGGAGAACCAGCGCCGCCGAGCCCACGCCGCGTCCGCCCGGATCGTCCTCATCGGCCCCTCACCCCGGCAGTTCATCGAGTCGGCCACCGACCTCCTCGACCGCATCCCCGCCCTCTGCCACGCCATCCACCGCGACCGGCTGATCCCGCCCAGTCTGCCGACGCACCAGACGCTTTGAGGGCGCACCCCCCGTTTCCCTCACCCCCAGGACAGACCATTTCAGATCATCCCCGATTCCGCGCCCTTTCTCTTGGCGCGGGAGTTCAATCCAGCACCCTCCTGTCCCTGTCAGCCGAGGGCATTCTCCCGAAGGTCGACTACGCCATCTTCGCCGACACCGGATGGGAACCCCAGGCGGTTTATGTCCATCTGAACCGCCTGGAAGAGGAGATAGCCAAGCCTGCCGGGATACCGGTGCTTCGCGTATCGTCCGGCAACATTCGCGACGACGCCCTGAACCCGGATCACCGCTTCGCGTCCATGCCCCTCCATATCTTGAACAAGGACGGGCGGCCCGGAATGACCCGACGGCAGTGCACCGGTGAGTACAAGGTAAAACCGATAAAGCGGCAGGTTCGCGAGCTGCTCGGATACCCCTATCCGATACGCATTCCCAAGGGGGTCTTCGTCGAGCAGTGGGTGGGGATCTCAACTGACGAGTTCCACCGGGCCAAGGACGCCGACGTGAAGTACATGCGCAACCGACATCCCCTCCTAGAACTCAACTGGAGCAGAGCGGACTGTATCCGTTACCTGACCTCGCTGGGGCTGGCCGATACGCCGAAATCGAGCTGCCTCGGCTGCCCGTTCCACGGAAATGCTCAGTGGAGGCACATCAGGGACGCATCGCCGTCTGAGTGGGCGGATGTCGTCGAATTCGACGCGGCGATCCGGCAGGGCAACGCCCGCGCCAACGCGGCGGGCAGCCGACTGCTCGGCGAGGCATTCCTGCACCGCTCCCGCGTCCCGCTGGACAAGGCGCCGATCGACCACGTCACCGCCGCCGAACGGGCAGCCCTGCGCATCGGCGCGGACGAGGCCGACGAGCTGGAGAACGGCGTCGTGGACGGCTGCTCGCCTTGGGCGTGCCGCGGAGATGCGGACGCGCTGACGCAGGACGAGTTCGGTCTGGCCACGTGATACTCGACCTTTTCGCGGGGCCGGGCGGCTGGAGCAGGGCACTGGATGTCTTCGGTGTGCGCGATGTCGGGCTGGAATGGGATGCGTGGGCGTGCAGGACCCGTGCCGCTGCCGGGCAGTTGACGGTTCGGACCGACGTGGCGATATATCCGGTCTGGCCCTTCCTCGGCCGGACGCGCGGTGTGATCGCGTCTCCTCCGTGCCAGGCGTGGAGCAAGGCCGGCAAGCGCCTCGGCCTGGTGGACCAGCCGCTGGTGCACGCCGCGGTCGAGGACCTCGCCGCCGGGCGCGACACCCGCGAACGGCTCCTCGCCTCCTGCCGCGACGAGCGCTCCCTTCTCGCGGCCGAGCCCATGCGCTACCTCCACGCCCTCAACGCGGTCGGCGAGCCCGACTGGGTCGCCCTGGAGGAAGTGCCCGACGTCCTGCCGCTGTGGAAGCAGTACGCGGCCGTCCTACGCAGCTGGGGATTCTCCGTCTGGTACGGAATCCTCAACGCCGCCGACTTCGGTGTTCCACAGACCCGGAGGAGGGCGATACTCCTGGCCTCCCGCGTCCGTACGGCGCAACCCCCTACCCCGACGCACGCTCAAGTCGCCGAGCCAGAGCCACTGTTCGGCCCGGGCCGAACCCGCTGGGTCAGCATGGCCGAGGCCCTGGGCTGGGGCGCGACCGACCGGCCCGTCCCCACCGTCTGCGCTGGCGGCGGACCCGGGGGCGGCCCCGAGCCGTTTCCCTCCGGTTCCCGTCAGACGCTCGCCAACGCTCGTGAGCGCGGCCACTGGCAGCCCCGGCTTGCCGGGGCAGAAGTAGTACTCGAACCCCAGACGCGCGGAGCGGGCTGGACCGCCCGGCACGGTACCCGCGTCGCCACCCCAGCCCACGAGCCTGCACCCACGTTCACCAGCAAGGCCACCCACTGGAAGTGGTCGCTGCGCAGCAACAACCAGGCCAACGCCACCGTCCGCTTGCTGTCCGAGCCGGCGGGCACGCTGTTCTTCGGGCACCGGGCGAACGAGTGCACCTGGGTCGCCGCGCCGGCCTCGCCGCAGACCGAGGACACGGACGCGCGGGCAGTACCGCAGCCGATCCGGATCACCGCCCGCGAGGCCGGCCTCCTGCAGACCTTCCCCGCCGACTACCCCTGGGCCGGCAACAAAAGCCAGCAGTTCTCGCAGATCGGCAATGCCGTACCGCCGTTGCTCGCCGGCCACCTCCTGGCCCCGCACCTCGGCGTCACCCTCGACCCCAACGACTTCGCTCTCGCCGCCTGATGCCCTCCAGCCCCGAACCCGACGAAGCCGACCTCGACACGATCCCGCCACCGCAGCCGGTGTTCCACGCAGAGCAGGCCCTCCTCGGCGCCCTCCTCCTCGATCCGCACCGTCTCGACGACGTGACCGGCATCTCCGCCGCCTCCTTCTCCACCGCCACGCACGCCGCCCTGTTCGCCGCAATCAGCACAGTGCCCCCGCCCAACCCGGCTGAGCACGCGAACACCACATGGCTCAACAAGGTGCTCGCCAAGGGCCGCGAGCAGAACCGCGGACTGACCGTCTCCTACCTTCACGACCTGATCCAGGTCTGCCCCTGGTCCCGCCACGCACCGACCTATGCGCGGATGGTCGAGGCGGAACACGCCCGCTGCCGTATGCGGGCCGCCGCCGAACAACTCGTCCAGAGCGTCCAGGACGTCTCCCTCCCCCATCCGGTACAGACGGTGCTCGACGAGGCCGACGCGCTCGCCATGGTCGTGGACGACATCGCAGCCCGCTTCCCGCCGCGATCCGGCGTCCTGCCCCGCACCGCGGCACTGCCACCGGCCATCGCGCCCGACCACACCGAGGCGGTCCAGGAGGAACAGCTGCTGCTCGCGACCGCCACCGCCCACCCCTCCGACATCGAGTCCGTCCAGTGGCTGCTCCCCGCCGACTTCACCCGGCCGCTGCACGTCGGCCTGTGGCAGTGCCTGACCACCCTCGCCCGGCGCCACGAGCCCGCCGACCCCGTCACCGTCCTGTGGGAGGCCCAGCAGCGCGGCCTGTTGGACGACGGAAGCGACCCGGGCGAAGTCCTCCGCCTGCTGGCCGAACCGGTTGGCTCGGTGGAGCACTGGGGCCAACGCGCCCTGCAGCGTTCCCTCCTGGCCACCGCCGATAACACCGGCCGGCGCATCGAGGCATACGCCGGCGACCTGACGAACACCCCGTTCCAACTCGTCGTCGGCGCCCGCCGATCCCTCGCCGACATCAGCGCCATTCGTACCCGCTGGCAGCACGCCACCGGAACGGTCCCGCCACAGCGACCGCGCCCGGCATCCACCACCCGCGCCAGCCCGCCAGCCACCACGCCCGCACCTGCCGCCCGCGCTGTGCGAGCAACCCGATAGCACCCGCATACGCCGTGGCCGGACCCGAAGGGCCGGCCACCGGCAGAAGAGACGACACCCCGCCAGGCTCCCCATCGACGCCACGTCCGCCGCGACACCCACCCCACTCATCCCAGTGCCGTGACCGCCGTCCTGACCGTACCCCAGGCCCGCATCGCCACACGGGCCTGGAAGCGGCCAACTGGACCGTTCTGGCCGACAACGTCCTGGTCCTGGTCCGCGTCGATCACGAGGAGCCCTACTGGGCCCAGGACGCGGCCAAGCACCTGACCGTCGCGGGTATCACCGTCGACATCACGCCCCGCCTCCGGGAAGCCATAGATGAGGAATGGACCTGGGCCAGCTACCCGATGCCCTGGTGCACCCGCGCCGAGATCCGCAAGATCTCCAACGAGGCCCAGAAGATCCACGACGACATCCGCCACGGCCAGCTCCTCATCCACGCCCACGCCCACGATGGCCACACCACCGTCGCGGTCGGCACCTACCTCGGCGCCAACAGCAAGTCCGTCTACCTCCATGGCGAGGACCACCTGCGCCAGATCGCCGACACCTTCGACTCACCCGCCCAAGCGCTGCTCGCCTTCGAGGAGGTCCACCGCACCGAAATGCGCCCAGGACCAGCCCCCCTGACCGACACCGAACGCGCCGCCGCCGAAGCCCGCACCCCGCTCCCCCTCCCCCTCCCCCGGCCCAGCCCGAACCAGGGCGCCTGGAATTCGAGACTGTCCCGGTCTACCTGACCGATGCCGGCGACCACGACGCCCTCCTCAACACGTTCCTCAATACACACGGCGAGTGGGAGAAGTGGCGGACCTGGTCGGACGAGACGACGCACGCCGTCCACGAGTCCCAGACCCTGCGCATCGAACTCGTCCACGAAGCGTCTATCGACGAGACCGCGTGGACCGTGGCCGCCTGCGAGACGCCCGTGTCCGACCGCATGTGGGTCCTCACCGCGACCGGCGCCACCCCGGCCCCGGTGCTGCAGGAACTGCTGGACCACCTCGCCTATGGCGACGGCTGGGATACCACCGCCGGCGCGCCGGTGGACGAGAAGACGGTCACCGCGGCCACGCAGCCCCTCTCCGAGGCCGGGTGGAAGCACTCCGTGGACGGACGATGGATCCGGTGGACGTCCCCCGCCAGAGACGCAAGCGTCCAGTTCGACGCCTTCACCGCCCAGCACCCGAGCCACAACCTCGCCACCTGGACCATCGCGGCCGTTCCACATCCTGAGCGACCCACCTGGACCCTCACCGCGTCCCCGAACACACCGAGTTCACTGCTGGCCGACCTCGCCGAGAACCTCGCCCACGAAACCGGCACCGCCAGCGCCTCGAAACCAGACGGCCCCGCGTCGCTGACCGAACGGCGGACCCACGAGACAAACGTGACCCTGCTCTGCTTCCTCGAACGGGGACAAGGACTCCGGTCTGTTCCCCTGCCTTGATAGACGTCCCGTCAGGTGCGGTCGAGGTGGATGCCTCTTTCGAGTGGAGCCACACCCACACGCCGGTTGCCCATCCGAAAGCGGTCTATACAATCCGCCGCGCCGGTTCGGCGGTCGCCGAGGTCCGCGGCCTGGCGACAGTGACACGCGCGACCGAGCCAGCTGTCGCGGTACACCCACTCGTTTTCGATCACCTGAACGCCCCGGTATCTGCGGAATTTGACGTACCGCCCGAGACGCGGTGTCCTGCGTCCATGACCAGGAACACGAGTGGCAGCGGCGCTGCCTCCACCCCCGCCAGTGACTTCGAACTCGGCTGCAGTAAGGCTTACTTGCGGATGGGTAACGTCACGGAGCGAGTCCAGCTGGTGCTTGCTACAACGCTCCTTGTTGCCGTCCTCGGGGCACTGGCCATCAACGCATTGGTGGCGGCGCGAACCCCTCGCCTGTGACGGTTGCCGGGGCAGCCCGACAAAGGTCTGGCGGTGGCAGCCCTCCCCACCGTCACAGGAAGCGGTCTTGCCACTTGGCTCACATCCCGATGATGACCCTCCGGGCAACCGGGCACCGAGCAGGGGAAGGGGGCTTCGGGACGTAGGGGCAACTCCGTTCCTACGTCGGACTATCCGACACACACTGCCGCGGCTGCAAGGCCACCACGGAGATGATCCATCTGCGAGTGATTGGCGAGAAGGATGTCCGCCGATGCGGCGACTGCGGCGATGAGGTCGAGCTCGAACTCCTGGTCTACGCCGAAGCCGAGCGAGGTGACGCACCCCGACGTCGGGTGATCCACCGGGATCACAAGAACTCCAGCACTGCCACCGGTTCGCGCGCAGTCCACCCGTACGTGTAGATGCGGGCACATGTTCGGTCTCACCGGTTCTGCCACCACTGACACTTCAGTCCTTGGGGAGGGTGCCGGCGGAGAAGCGCCTGGCGGCCGTCGAACGGCTGTCCCGGCTCCGCGAGGACGAGGCATTGACCGCGGCGCACGTGCGTATGGTCGCGGACGGGCTTGAGGTGTCGGAGCGGACGGTGTGGCGCTGGCTCGCGCCGCCGAAGCCGGATGCGCCCGCCGCCCGGCCGCGCTATGAGCTGAGCGAGACCGACCGGGCGGCGCTCGCCTGCTGGCGGCCTCCAAGGCGGGTCAGGCTGTGTCCCACAGGCCGGCATCGAGGATGCGTGCCGCTTTCGTGATGCTTCCCGGCATCAGGTGCCGGTAGGTGCGATACGTCTCCTCGATCGACTTGTGGCCCATCCATTCGGCGACGTCGGTGATCGGTATCCCGTTGCCGAGAGCGTTGGAGGCGAAGTAGTGCCGGAACCCGTACATCCCCATCCCCTCCACCACCGGCAGTTTGTCGAACAGCGTGTGGACACGACGGCGTTCCATCGGCTCTGTGTAGTAGCCGCTCGGGCCCCGCAGCAGGTAGCCCTCGCGGGTGGTGCCGTGCTTCGCCTCATAGCGCTCGATCGCTTCCCGGACCGAGCGGGGCAGTGGGACCTCGCGGAACTCCCCCGCCTTGCGGTGCTTGAGCTTCGCCGGCCGGTGGGTGTTGGAGTGGATCTGTTCGTGCACCCGGTAGACGTCGGCGGCCACCAGGTTGCGGACGTTCACGGCCCGGGCCTCACCGTTGCGCAGCCCGCACCCCGCCATCATCACGATCTCCAGCGCCAGGTCCTCCCCCGCGACGGCCAGGGCCTGCTTGAGGTAGGTGAGGGTCGGGATGACCACCTTCTCGCGGACGTACTCCGGCTCCTGCACGCCCTTCACCGGATCCTCCGCCATCGCCCCCTTGTCGTAGGCGTCTCGCAGGATCGTCTTCAGGATGCGGAAGATGTTGACCTGGTGACCCCGGCCGACCCCGTCGGCCTCCAGCTCGTCCAGAAAGCGCTCCACCACCATCGGCGTCACCGTGATCAGCTTCCGTGAGCCGATCCGGGGGACGATGTGGACGTTGATGGCGCTGTCGACGTGCTCGCCCGTGGAATACGCCGTCATCCTCCGCTGCCGCGGCCGCCACTGCTTCGCATACTCCGCCACCGTCAACTGCCCCAGCTCACGGCGCGCCTCCGCCACGGTCGGCGCCGTACGCTTCTTCTCCGTGTAGATCTGCGTCAGGCGCTCGATCGCATCGTCCTGCGTGCCGAAGCCGCCCTCCTCGGCCTGCCTCCCTGCCCCGTTGCGGAAACGGATCGTGTACGGGTGTGGACACCGAGACGGCCGGACGCAATCGCAGTCCTTGAAGAACGAACCCATACCGCGAGCAAGCTGACGAGCCACCAAGCAAACCTTCCGAACGGGAGCCGGGCATCCGCGCACGGGGCCTGCCTCGGCGGTCACCAGGTCAGCAAGCCGGGACACCTTCAAGCCCGATGCTGACCATTTGCTGACCTGAGCCACCCTACAAGGCCACTGACCTGTGCAAACGCCCAGATTCTAGATCTTGGACTTGAGCATAGTGCGCAGCATGTTGGACTCCTGAAAGACGGCTCCCTGCCCGCTTTTTGCAGGTCAAGGGCGCCCCTCACCCTACACTGGCACGCTTCCGACTCGAAGACTGGGAACACCGCTTCACTCTGACGCGAAGGCTCCCTGCCTGCGTTTCCGTGCGAACCAGGCGGTTGTGACGCCACCGGCCAATCGCCTGCCCGGACACCCATCACCGATCGCACCAGGACTGATGCCGATCAAGCGCCGACCTACCCGACGGCGCATCAGGGGATACACGGTAGGAGGTCACCCGCACAACGGAGGTTCATCGCGTACGTCGCGCACCGACCGAACGCCGCCACACCGCCGTGACCTGAACGTCTACAAGATCACCCTGACTTCGGAAGAGTCCTGTCCACCCACGCCCCTACCTATGCCTCGGGTACACCCCACCGGTGCCGCCAACGCCAGGCCCCTGAATCCCTCGAGCCCACTACCGATGGACACCGAATACATCGGCGCGTTCCGTAGTGGAATATGGGGCCTAAAGTCCTGTACGCCACGTTATGGGTGATTTCTCATGGACTGCAGAGCCGGGGATGCCCCTCCGGATTTCGAAACCACAGCGCGACGGATGGAATTCGCGATGCACAGCAGCCCCGACACAGACACCTGCTCCGGCCAGCCGAACGGGCACCCCGGCTCCGAGGCATGCGGGTTCGACGACCGCCGCGAATCCTCACGAATCGCCCGCCACTTCACGCGGAAAACTCTCAGTGCATGGAGCGTCGACCAGGACACCGCCGAGAACACGCTGCCAACACTTCGACACACGACCGATCACCCGGCCCCATCGGCCGGCGCGGCGTTTTCCGGCACCAGCCCGCGCCACAACGGATCAGCCGGCTTCGGCGACGCCTGTTGCTTGTCGAGGCCTATGTGTGATCATGCCCCGGGTGTTCCCGCCGCCCGTCTCGGAGGCGGACGAGGCCTTCGCGTGCCTGGCCCAGGTGCTCCCGCATCGCCCGTGCCGCGGCTTCCGGGTCGCGCTCGCGTATCCGGTCGAGGATCAGGGCGTGGGCCTCGATGATCGGCTCAAGACCCTTGCCCGACTCCTTCCAGCCGCGCCACGCTTCGACGCGTAGCTGGTGCCGGCGGGGCACGATGCCGTCGATGGTGAGCAGCACCAGCCCGTTTCCCGCCGCACGCGCCACCTCGATGCATCCGCTGGGGAGGGTCGCCGAACCGCGTGAGGTCGCGGAGGTCGTCGCCTTCCTCGCAGGCGACCAGGCCAGCTACGTGAACGGCATGGAACTGCGCGTCGACGGCGGTCTCCTCGCCGGGCTGCCACTCGTTGCCCCGACCAGGGCCGACACCTGAGCCGAGGAAACCGCGGCTCCGGCGCGGCCAAGAACCCGAGCCGCGGTGACTGGGCTGAAGCGACCTCTACGCGGGCAGACCGACGGCTCGATCACCGGACCGTCGTTGCTGGATGACCACAGCGGCCACCAGAAGGGCGCCCTGAGCGACGTTCTGCCAGAAGGTGTTGATGCCCTGCACCGTGAGGCCATTCTGGAGCGCGCCGAGCAGAGCGACGGCGAGCAGGGTGCCGCCGATACCTCCCTTGCCTCCCTTGAGGGCGCAGCCTCCGAGGGCGGCGGCGGTGATCGCCTGGAGTTCGAGGCCTTCGCTGCCGGAAACGGGCTGGCCGGAGCCGGTACGGGCGGTCAGCAGGATGCCGGCGACAGCGGCGACCATGCCGCTGAGGGCGTACACCGCGAGCAGGTACTTGTTGAGGTTGATGCCGGCGAGGCGGGCGGCGGTGTCATTGCCTCCCACGGCGTAGATGTTGCGGCCGATATCGGTGTACTTGAGCAGGACGTGAAGGGCTGCGGCCACGAGGAGAAGCAGACAGACCATGGCGGGCAGGCCGGCGATCTTCCCGCGGCCGAGGAACACGAACAGGTCGTTGTTGAGGACATAGCCCTGGGCGCGGCCGTCGGAGATGAGCTGGGCGAC
>NZ_JBIWFK010000027.1:0-64696 GCF_044763015.1 Streptomyces sp. NPDC096324
TTCGGTCTTGCGTTTCCGACTCTATCAGACCGTTTCCGTATCCGATTTCCTCGGTGCTTTCCAGGTTCTCGCTTTCGCGTTTCCCTTTCCGGCGAGTCCGACTCTATCAGATCCTTTCGGGCCCGATTTCCTCGGTGCTTTCAAGGTAATCCGCTCTCGCGTTTTCCTTTTCAGCGGCTCCGACTTTATCAGAATCTTGGGGGCCGGATTGACCGGCGGCCATTTCTGAATCATCAGGAGGGGCTTCTTCTGAATCGACGTGTCGATTGCTTTGAGAAGCGAGCAGACTCTAACCGTTGCCACCGGACGTGTCCAGTTCTAGGCAACTGTTCGAATCTACCTCCCCGCTCGACCCGTGTCAACGGGTTTTCTGGGGTGACGAGAAGGCTAGCAGGTCAACCGGGGCCCACGCACATCAGGCGGCCATCGGCAGAGTGGCGCTTCGCTCGGATGCTGAGACGTCTCCTGTCTCGCCGGAGCGTGCCGCGCGACCTCCAAGAACATAGACGTACGCGAGAAAGGCCAGTTCAACAGCGATTCCGATGCCGATGCGGGCCCAGGTCGGCAGGCCCGACGGCGTGACGAAGCCTTCGATGGCACCGGAGACGAAGAGGACCAGCGCCAGTCCTATCGCCATGCCGAGCGCGGCGCGCCCCTCCTCCGCGAGAGCCGTACGACGGGATCGAAGGCCCGGGTCGATCACGGTCCAGCCCAGCTTCAGCCCCGTCCCGGCAGCGACGAAGACGGCGGTCAGTTCCAGCAGGCCGTGCGGAAGGACGAGCCCGAGGAAGGTGTCGAGCCGGCCGGCCGAGGACATCAGACCGATCCCGACACCCAGGTTGAGCATGTTCTCGAAGAGGATCCAGAGGACCGGGAGGCCCAGGAAGACACCCAGCACCAGGCACATCGCTGCGGCCTGGGCGTTGTTCGTCCACACCTGCGCGGCGAAGGCGGCGGCCGGATGGCTTGAGTAGTAGGTCTCGTACTCACCGCCGGGGCGGGTGAGGGAACGCAGCTCGTCGGGCGCGGCGATGGCGGCCTGGACCTCGGGATGCGTGCCGATCCACCACCCGAGGAGGGCGGCTATGACCGTGGACAGGAGCGCCGTGGGCACCCACCAGTGGCGGGCGCGGTACACGGCCGCGGGAAATCCCTGGGTCAGGAAGCGGGTGACGTCGCGCCACGAGGCCCGGCGGGTGCCTGTCACGGCACTGCGCGCGCGGGCGACGAGTTGGCTGAGGCGCCCGGTGAGCTGGGGGTCCGGCGCGCTGGACTGGATCAGTGAGAGGTGGGTGGCCGTTCGCTGGTAGAGGGTGACGAGTTCGTCGGCCTCGGCCCCGGTCAGGCTGCGCTGGCGGCGCAGCAGGGCGTCGAGTCTGTCCCACTCGGCTCGGTGGGCGGAGACGAAGACGTCGAGGTCCATCGTTTTGCCTGCTCCTCGCTGCGCATCTGGGGCTCGTCGTGGATGTCAGCTTGTCCTACTGGGGCGCGATGCGCCCTCAGCTTGGCAGACTGGCGGTTGTCGGGGCAGGTCAGGGGAAGGGCGGCGCGCGTGCGCGAGTTGGTGACGGGCGAGGCAGTGGCACTGGAGCTGCGGCCCGCGAAACTGCCGAGCCGGGCGCTCGCCGTGGTGCTCGACCTGGTCGTGGCGGTGGTGGTCTACATCGTCGTGACCATCGGTCTGGTCGCGGCGACCTCCACGCTGGACGACGCGGCACAGATCGCCGTCTCGATCGCGAGTTTCCTGCTGGTGCTGGTCGGCGGTCCGATCGCCGTGGAGACGCTCAGCCACGGACGTTCGCTGGGGAAGATGGCGTGCGGGCTGCGGGTGGTGCGGGACGACGGCGGGCCGATCCGGTTCCGGCACGCTCTGGTGCGCGGTGCCATCGGGGTGGTCGAGATCCTGATGACCTTCGGGATCGTCGCCTGCATCGCTTCGCTGGTGTCGGAGCGCGGGCGCCGGCTCGGTGACGTGTTCGGGGGGACTCTTGTCGTGCGGGAGCGGATCCCGGTGGGGCGCACGCCGTACGTTCCCGCTCCGCCGCCCTGGCTGGCGGGACGGTTCGCGGAGCTCGATCTGTCCGGCGTACCGGACGAACTGTGGCTGGCGGTCCGCCAGTACCTGACGCGGATGCGGCAACTGGATCCGCAGATCGGTGGGGCGATGGCGGAGCGGCTCGCCGCGGATCTCGCCGCTCGCACCGGGGCTCCGGCGCCGCAGGGTGTTCCGGCGGGCGCGTATCTGGCGGCTGTCGTGCACGAGCGCCAGACCCGCGAGGCCCGGCGGACATTCGGTGCCGCGCCGAACGGCTTCCTGTCGCCCGCGCCCACCGGTTATCCGTACCCGCAGCCCGGCACACCTGTCGGCAACCCTTTCCAGCCCCCCGCCGCCGCGGCCTATCCCTTCCAGCCCGCCGCACCCACGGGCTACCCCCTCCAGCCGGGCGCACCCGCGAGCTACCCCTTCCCTCCCGGCGCGCCCGCGGGCTACCCCCACCAGCCCGGAGCTCCCGTCGGAGGTTCTCCCCTTCAGCCCGGTACTCCTTCCGGCCGGCCCCTCTATCCGGGTCCCGGTGTCCCCTCCACCCCGCCGGTCCCCGCCGGATATCCGGTCGCGCCGCCGCAGCCGTCCACGGCTCCGGTCGGTTCGGCCGACCCGGTCACCCCGGTCGGGCACGCCGACCGGGGTGACGGTCCGTCGACCGGCTTCGCGCCGCCGGCGTAGCCGCCCGCGCCGTCGGCCCGGCACCGCCGTCAGGTGAACACCGACGGCGGTGATTCGAGGTGTTCCAGTTCGATGCCGGGGGCGGCGAGCACCACGTCGCCGGCGATGTGCACGGCGTGCTGTTCCCCGGTGTCCAGCGCTGTGACCTGGTATTCGTCCACGGTCAGCGGTCCGTTGTCAGTGGCGTGTGTTTCGCTTGCGATCAAGGCCCAGGACTGGTCGAGGGTGCGCGGGGCGAGGACCGGGTCGGTGAAGGCGACGAGGCGGACACGGGTCGCCGAGGGGGTGGCGGAAGGGGTGAGACGAAGGAGACGGGCGATGGCGACGAGGAAGGCGGGAGAGGTGCCGGTGAAGGCGTGGGCGGGCACGTTGCCTTCGGTGGCCTCGTTCCCGGTGGGGTCGGTGCGGACCCAGGTCACGCCGTCGAGAGCGGCGCCCCGCACCTGCCAGCCGGCCGCGTGCAGTTCGAGACGGATGGGACGGCCGAGATCGTCGAGGGCGAGGTCGACGGAGCCGGTGACCGTCGCCGTCGCGGGCTCGGGGAGGCCGTCCGGCGTCGTGCCGGAGGGTGTCGTGAGCTGGGAGACGTAGCGCCAGCCGGAGGGGCCGGGCGCGCAGTGGAAGTGTTCGTCGGCGAGAGGGGTGTGATCGTGCGGATCATGGAGCGAATAGCGGCCGCGGGGCATGGGCGTTCAGGTCCTCATCGGGGACAGGCCCCCGCCGGGACGGCGAGGGCCTGCTGACATCCGGACGCCGAGCGGTGGTACCGCTGCTCGGCGGGCGTGCTCAGTAGCGGTAGTGGTCCGACTTGTACGGGCCCTCGACCTCGACACCGATGTACGAGGCCTGCTCGGGGCGGAGCGTCGTGAGCTTCACGCCGAGCGCGTCGAGGTGGAGACGGGCGACCTTCTCGTCGAGGTGCTTGGGCAGCACGTAGACGTCGGTCGGGTACTCCTCGGGCTTGGTGAACAGCTCGATCTGGGCCAGGGTCTGGTCCGCGAACGAGTTGGACATCACGAACGACGGGTGGCCGGTCGCGTTGCCCAGGTTCAGCAGGCGGCCCTCGGACAGCACGATGATGACCTTGCCGTCGGGGAACTTCCAGGTGTGGACCTGGGGCTTGACCTCGTCCTTGACGATGCCGGGGATCTTCGCGAGGCCGGCCATGTCGATCTCGTTGTCGAAGTGACCGATGTTGCCGACGATCGCCTGGTGCTTCATCTTGGCCATGTCCGTGGCCATGATGATGTCCTTGTTGCCCGTCGTGGTGACGAAGATGTCGGCCTTGTCGATGACCTCGTCGAGGGTCGTGACCTGGTAGCCGTCCATCGCCGCCTGCAGGGCGCAGATCGGGTCGATCTCGGTGATGATCACGCGGGCGCCCTGGCCGCGCAGGGACTCCGCGCAGCCCTTGCCCACGTCGCCGTAGCCGCAGACGACGGCGGTCTTGCCGCCGATCAGGGTGTCGGTGGCGCGGTTGATGCCGTCGATCAGGGAGTGGCGGCAGCCGTACTTGTTGTCGAACTTCGACTTGGTGACGGCGTCGTTCACGTTGATCGCCGGGAACAGCAGCGTGCCGTCGCGGTACATCTCGTACAGGCGGTGGACGCCGGTGGTGGTCTCCTCGGTCACGCCGCGGATCTCCGAGGCGAGCTGGGTCCACTTCTGCGAACCGTCGGTGATCGTGCGGTTGAGGAGTTCGAGGATGACGCGGTGCTCGTCGTTCTCGGCGGTGTCGACCGAGGGGGCCTTGCCGTCCTTCTCGTACTGGACGCCGTTGTGGACGAGGAGGGTGGCGTCACCACCGTCGTCCAGGATCATGTTCGGGCCGCCGGTGGGGGTGTTCGGCCAGGTCAGCGCCTGCTCCGTGCACCACCAGTACTCCTCCAGGGTCTCGCCCTTCCAGGCGAAGACCGGGACGCCCTGGGGGTTCTCGGGTGTGCCGTTCGGGCCGACCGCGATCGCGGCGGCGGCGTGGTCCTGGGTGGAGAAGATGTTGCAGGAGGCCCAGCGGACCTCGGCGCCGAGGGCGACCAGGGTCTCGATGAGGACGGCGGTCTGCACCGTCATGTGCAGGGAGCCGGTGACGCGGGCGCCCGCGAGGGGCTGCGTCTCGGCGTACTCCTTGCGGATCGACATCAGGCCGGGCATCTCGTGCTCGGCGAGGGTGATCTCCTTGCGGCCGAACTCGGCCAGAGAGAGATCGGCGACCTTGAAGTCCTGTCGGTTGTCGACAGTCGTCATGCGAGCTGCTCCTCGGAATCGGGGCGAGGTGGGTAGGGCTGTTCTGCGCGGCGGCGGCACGTACGCGTGCCCGACCGGGGCACGGACGTGCACCGGCAGGGCACAGGTGTGCCCGGTGCGCGCAGCGCAGTCCGTCGGAGGCCCTCTCTCCCTCGGCCGGTCCGCGGTGGGACCGCCCGACCGCCATCAGCAGCGACGTCTGGCTCGGTCACCAAGCTACACCGGTGGGCCGGTCCCTCCCCAGTCCACGTCCGGACGAAGCAGCCTTCACGGGCCTGAATCGGAAGGGCCCGGCGCAGATGGCGAGTGCCGGAGCGGGGTGCTGGACGAAGGAACGCCGCCGGGGCCCGTCCGTGTCGCGGACGGGCCCCGGCGGGGTGGAACGGCGGTTCGGAGGCGGGCGGGGTCAGTGGTCGGCCGGCGACGGCGTGGGTCCGCCGGGGGTCGCGGCGGGGTCCGGGCCCTTGGCCGCCTCGGTGTCGCTGTAGATGTCCGGCTCCAGGTAGATCACCCGGGCGATCGGGACGGCGGCGCGGATACGGGCCTCGGCCGCGTCGATGGCGTTGGCCACCTCGGCGGCCGTGTCGTCGTGGCGGACGGCGATCTTCGCGGCGATCAGCAGTTCCTCGGGGCCGAGGTGGAGCGTGCGCATGTGGATGATGCGGGGGACGGTGTCGCCGTCGACCATCGCCGCCTCGATCTTCGCGGTGTCCTCGGGGCCCGCCGACTCGCCCAGCAGGAGCGACTTGGTCTCGGCGGCGAGCACCAGGGCGATCAGGATGAGCAGGACGCCGATGCAGACCGTGCCGATGCCGTCCCAGACGCCGTCGCCCGTGAGCAGGGCGAGACCGACGCCGCCGAGCGCGAGGACCAGACCGATGAGCGCGCCGAAGTCCTCCAGGAGGACGACCGGCAGCTCGGGGGCCTTCGCGCGCCGGATGAACTGGGACCAGGAGTGCGAGCCGCGCAGCTCGTTGGACTCCTTGATGGCCGTACGGAAGGAGAAGCCCTCGGCGATGATCGCGAACACCAGGACGCCGACCGGCCAGTACCAGTGCTCGATCTCGTGCGGGTGCTTGATCTTCTCGAAGCCCTCGTAGACGGCGAACATGCCGCCGACGGAGAACAGGACGATCGAGACGAGGAAGGCGTAGATGTAGCGCTCACGGCCGTAGCCGAAGGGGTGCTGCGGGGTCGCCTGGCGCTGGGCCTTCTTGCCGCCGATCAGGAGCAGCGCCTGGTTGCCGGAGTCGGCGAGCGAGTGGACGCCCTCGGCGAGCATCGAGGAGGAGCCGCTGAAGGCGAACGCCACGAACTTCGATACCGCGATCGCGAGGTTGGCGCCGAGTGCCGCCACGATCGCTTTGGTGCCGCCTGAAGCGCTCATCTGCTCCTGCTGTCCCTTCGTACGCGTCCGGACCCGTTCGTACCCTCGTACCCCGTCCGGTCCCGGCTTTGCCCACCCTTTGCGGTGGGCCATTCTTGCAGCCCGGCTTGTCGGAGACGCGCCTCAGGTCCCTTCCGTCGTCCCGTCAGGCGACAACTGTCGCACGGAAGATCGTGCCGGACCCGGACACTTCGGCCTTTTCGCCGGCGGGTACGAAGACCGAGGTGCCGGGGGTCAGGTCGATGCCGTCGGCGCGCACGGAACCCGCGGTGCAGAGCAGGATCTGCGGGGTCTCGCGGGTGAGGTCGCGCGGATCGGCGCCCTCGGCGACGGCGTAACGGGAGAGCCGGAACTCGTCGATGGGGGTCGCGTAGACCTCCTCGCCGTCGGGGGACGCCTCCGGGCGCAGGACGCCGGGGTCGGCCGCCTCGAAGCGGACCACGCGCAGGAGTTCGGGGACGTCGACGTGCTTGGGGGTCAGACCGCAGCGCAGGACGTTGTCGCTGTTGGCCATGATCTCGACGCCGAGGCCGTTCAAGTAGGCGTGCGGGATGCCGGCGCCGAGGTAGAGGGCCTCGCCGGGCTGGAGCCGGACGTGGTTGAGGAGCATCGCGGCGATGACTCCGGGGTCGCCCGGGTAGTGGTGGGCGAGGCCGGCGTACGGGGTGTAGTCGCCGCCGAGGCGGGCGCAGGCGGCCGTGGTCTCGGTGACCGTACGGGCCATGTCCTCCGGGTCGGCGCTCAGCACCGCTGTGAGGACCTCGCGGAGCGCCGCCTCCTCCGGGTGGGCGCGCAGCAGGTCGACGTACGGCTTGAGGGAGTCGACGTCGAGGGCGGCGAGGAGCGCGGCGGCCTCCTCGGGGTCGCGGAAGCCGCACAGGCCGTCGAACTCGGTGAGGGCGCAGATGAGTTCGGGCTTGTGGTTGGCGTCCTTGTAGTTGCGGTGCGGGGCGTCGATCGGGACGCCGCGGCGCTCCTCGTCCTCGTACCCCTCCCGGGCTTGTTCGAGGTCGGGGTGCACCTGGAGGGAGAGGGGGGCGCCGGCGGCGAGGAGCTTCAGCAGGAACGGGAGCCGGGGGCCGAACCTGGCGACGGCGGCGCGGCCGAGTTCCCGCTCCGGGTCCTCGGCGACGACCTCGTTGAGCGGACCGCGCCCGGTGCGCGAGGGCGCGCCCGGGTGGGCGCCCATCCACATCTCCGCCTGCGGTTCGCCGGTCGGCTCCACGCCGAGGAGCAGGGGGATGGCGGTGGTCGAGCCCCAGGCGTAGGGGCGGACGGTGTTGTCGAGGCGGTCCATCGGTGTCTTCTTCTCCATACGTGCGCTGCGCGGCCCGCCGGGGCGGGCGTCGATCGGAGGCGTGGTGTCAGGGGAGCCCGGCGCGGGGTCCGGCGGTGCGGCGCGCCGGGCGCGGGGTCCCGCCCAAGATCAGGCCCCCGAAGCGAGCGCCAGGTAAACGGCGGCGAAATCCGTGATGGCGATCAGCTCGGCGAGGGTTTCCAGTTCGCCGCCCTCCTCGGGTTCGAGCTCACTGATCGCGGTGTCGTGGCTGAGGGCGAGTTCGCGGGCGGCGGGTGCGGCGCTGATCCCGCCGATGGGACGGTCGCGGAGCAGCACGACGCGCGCGTGCAGTGCCTGTGCCTCCGTGACGCGGTCCCGGAAGAAGTCGTCGGGGTCCGCGCCCGCGGCGAGCGCGCCCGCGAGCAGCACGCTGTGCGAGGCGAGGGCCTCGGGCAGTTCGGCGGTGAGCGCGGGGCGGCCGGCGAGTTCGGCGAGCGCCGAGGTGAAGCGGCGACCGGCCGGGCCCGCGGAGGTGCCCTCCGTCCAGATCACCGGGAGCGCCTCGGCCAGTTCGACGGCGAGCGTCTTGGCGGGGTTGCTGTAGGCCGCGATGGCGGGGCCGCAGCGCTCGGCGACGCGGTCGAGGCGGTCGGCGACCTTCTGCAGGGCCTGCGGCGGGGCGGTGACCAGGCCGGTGCGGTCGAGGAGGACGAGCAGCGGGGTGAGCAGCGCCCAGAGCACGCCGGGGGCCGATGCCCCCAGGGGCTCCTCCTGGTCGTACGGGGCGGTCGCCATCGGTACGAAGAGGCCGTGGCTCCCTTCCACCCACTCGGCCAGCGGGGAGCCGGCGGGGGCGACGGCGGCGACGGTGCTGCCGCGCCGGTAGGCCTGCTCGATGAGCAGTTCCAGGCCGGGTTCGCTGCCGTCGGGGGTGGCGATCAGCAGGAGGTCGACGGGGCCGGCCCAGCCGGGCAGGTCCCAGCGCAGGGCGCCTCCGGCGGGGGCGACGCCCGTGGGGGTGAGCCGGGTGAGGGGGCAGCTCGCTCCGGCGAGGGTGCCGAGCAGTTCGGCGACGCCGGTGGCGGCCATGCCGGGGCCCGCGATGAGGACGGCGCGCGGGCGGCCGTCCGGCTTCAGCTCGGAGATGCCGGCCTCGTTGGCGTGCCGGACCGCGGTGCGTACCCGGGCACCGGCCTCGGCGGCGCCGCGGAGCAGGGCCCGCCGGTCGGCCCGGGTGAGCGCGTCGGGATCGTCGAGGAGCGATTCGTCGAGCATGGGGTCGGTAGCCTCCGATCGCCGGGGGGCGCTTGCGCGTGAGCCGCCGGGGTCGCTTGCACGGGGTCGCTCGCGGGAGGGGCCGAGCGGCGCTGGGTCGGACCGGGTGCCGGCCGGGCGTGCGCCGGCCGTCGATCGGGACGGCCGCGTCGCCGTCGGCCGGGCGGCGGTGGCGTCGCTCGTCGTCGGGTGTCGTGGCTCGTCGTGCCTGCCGCGCCGTCGGCCCGCGCGCGGGGACGGCGCCGCTGTCGCCTCGCGTGCGGCGGTCGCGGCGCCGCTGTGCGCGAGGCGGATGCGTCGCTTACGCGGGGCGCCGGGCCTCGTCGACCAGGAGTACGGGGATGCCGTCGCGGACCGGGTAGGCGAGCCCGCAGTCCGCTCCCGTGCAGATCAGCTCGGTCTCCTGCTCCTTGATCGGGGCATGGCAGGCCGGGCAGGCGAGGATCTCCAGGAGGCCGGCTTCGAGCGGCATGGGGTGTCCTTCCGAAACGGTGGATGCGGCCTGGTCAGGGTACCGCTGCGGGAAGCCCGGTGCCGGGGCGCGCCCACGGTTCGTGAGGCGCGCCTAGCAGGTGTACGAGCCTCCGCACCCGGCGTCCCCACGGGAACCGATGCCCGCCAGGGCGGACCCCGTCGGCGCCGGGCCCCGCACCAGGGACGCGGCTCACCCCGGTGCCCGGCCCCGCCGACCTGCCGCCGGTCCGGCGCACGGCCGGGACGCGGACGGCGGGGCGGTACGTGGACGGCGCTCCACCCGGCGGTTCACCGGACCCCCGGGTGAGGGTGCCAGGGCGCTTGTTCCGGGTCGGGATCTGATGAGTCGGTCAGGATCTGATGATTTTGAGGACCTCGTCGCGGAGCTTCGCCATCGTGGCCTCGTCGGGGGCCTCCGCGTTGAGACGGAGGAGGGGCTCGGTGTTCGAGGGTCGGACGTTGAACCACGAGTCCCCGAGGGTGACCGTCAGACCGTCGAGCTCGTCGAACTCGACGCCCTCACGGCCCTCGTAGGCGGCCCTGACGGCGGCGAGGCGGGCCGCCTGGTCGTCCACCGTGGAGTTGATCTCGCCGGAGCCCGCGTAGCGGTCGTACTCCGCGACGAGCCCGGAGAGCGGGCCGTCCTGGCCGCCGAGGGCGGCGAGGACGTGGAGGGCGGCGAGCATGCCGGTGTCGGCGTTCCAGAAGTCGCGGAAGTAGTAGTGCGCGGAGTGCTCGCCGCCGAAGATCGCGCCGGAGGCGGCCATCTCGGCCTTGATGAAGGAGTGGCCGACGCGGGTGCGGACCGGGGTGCCGCCGTGCTCGCGGACGACCTCCGGCACCGACCAGGAGGTGATGAGGTTGTGGATGACCATGCCGCCGCCGTGCTTGTCCAGTTCGCGGGCGGCGACCAGCGCGGTGATCGCGGACGGGGAGACCGGCTCGCCCCGCTCGTCGACGACGAAGCAGCGGTCGGCGTCGCCGTCGAAGGCCAGGCCGAGATCGGCGCCCTCCTCGCGGACGCGCTTCTGGAGGTCGACGATGTTGGCCGGGTCGAGCGGGTTGGCCTCGTGGTTCGGGAAGGTGCCGTCCAGTTCGAAGTACATCGGGACGAGTTCGAGCGGCAGACCGGAGAACACCGTCGGCACGGTGTGTCCGCCCATGCCGTTGCCCGCGTCGACGACGACCTTCAGGGGGCGGATCGAGGTCAGGTCGACGAGCGAGCGGAGGTAGGCCGCGTAATCCTCCAACGTGTCACGCCGGGTGATCGTTCCGGGTGTGGCGTCCGAGGCCGGGGCGCCGGAGTCGAGCCAGGTCTCGGCGAGCCGGCGGATCTCGGAGAGCCCGGTGTCCTGGCCGACGGGGGCCGCGCCCGCCCGGCACATCTTGATGCCGTTGTACTGGGCCGGGTTGTGCGAGGCGGTGAACATGGCGCCCGGCAGGCCGAGCGCGCCCGACGCGTAGTAGAGCTGGTCCGTCGAGCACAGGCCGATCTCGGTCACGTCGACGCCACGTGCCGCGGCGCCGCGCGCGAAGGCGCGGGAGAGGCCCGGCGACGACGGCCGCATGTCGTGCCCGATCACGATGGCGTCCGCGCCGGTCACTTGGACGAAGGCGGCACCGAACAGCTCGGCGAGCGGCTCGTCCCACTGATCCGGGACCACCCCGCGTACGTCGTACGCCTTCACGAGCTGCGACAGATCAGCAGTCACGGCCAACCCTCCAGGAGTCCACTTCGGTCGCCCCAAACTACCCGTACGGGCCGACCGCGGGCGGAGCCCGGCTCCGGCGTCGCGCGTCCCGGGTCAGGGCAGCATCCAGGAGAGGACCGGCGAGCTCTGTCCCACCACGATCAGGCACATGACGAGCAGCAGTCCGAGACTCCAGGGCAGCACCTTGCGCAGCAGGTCGCCCTCGCGCCCCTCCAGTCCGACGGCGGCGCAGGCGATCGTCAGGTTCTGCGGCGAGATCATCTTGCCGAGGACACCGCCCGAACTGTTGGCGGCGGCGAGGAGTTCGGGCGACAGCCCCGACTCCCGGGCGGCGCTGACCTGGAGGGCGCCGAAGAGGGCGTTCGACGAGGTGTCGGAACCGGACACCGCCACTCCGAACCAGCCCAGGACGGGTGACAGGAAGGCGAGTCCGGAGCCGGCCGCCGCCACGAAGTGGCCGATCGTGGCGGCCTGTCCGGAGAGGTTCATGACGTAGGCGAGGGCCAGCACGGACGTCACGGTCAGGATCGCGAACCTCAACTCGTGCACGGTCGCGAGCCATTCCCGGACGGCCACGCGCGCGGGCACCCCGAGCACCACGGCGGTGGCGAGACCGGCGAGCAGCACGAGGGTGCCACCGGTCGACACGACCGGCCAGGTGAAGACGTTCCCGCCGACCGGTTCGCCGTTCGGCGCGACGACATCGAGGAAGGGCCAGTCGAACGTGCGGGTCGCCCGCGCCAGCCAGTCCTTCACCGCGGGGATCTGCGCGATCGAGAAGACCGTGACGATCAGGGCGTACGGGGCGTAGGCGCGCACGACGTCACGGCGCGGGTCCCGTTCGTCGAGCTCGTCGCCGCGCGCGCCGGTCAGGACCGAGGCCCGTACGGACTCGGTGGCGGGCACGCGCGCGTGCGGCAGGGCGACCAGGGCGGCGGCGCCGGCCAAGGAGGCGCCGATGTCGGCGAGTTGCGCGGAGACGTAGTTCGAGGCGGCGAACTGGACGGCGGCGAAGGCGACTCCGCAGGCGAGGGCGGGCGCCCAGGTCTCGCGCAGTCCGCGCCGGCCGTCGACGAGACCGACCAGGACGAGCGGCACGACCAGCGCGAGCAGCGGTGTCTGCCGGCCCACCACCGAGGCGACGGAGTCCAGCGGCAGGCCGGTGACTTGGGCGAGGGTCACGACCGGGGTGGCCATCGCGCCGAACGCGACCGGCGCGGTGTTGGCGACGAGGGAGACGACCGCCGCGCGCACCGGGTCGAAGCCGAGGGCGACCAGCATCACGGAGCAGATCGCGACGGGCGCGCCGAAACCGGCGAGGGCTTCGAGGAGCGCGCCGAAGCAGAAGGCGACCACGAGGGCCTGGATGCGTGGATCGTCCGACAGGCGTCCGAACGAGCGGCGCAGGACGTCGAAGTGCCGGGTACGGACGGTCATCCGGTACACCCACAGGGCGTTGACGACGATCCACAGGATGGGGAAGAGGCCGAACGCGGCGCCCTGGGCGGCGCTGGAGAGCGTCTGCTCCACCGGCATGCCGTAGGCGAGGCAGGCGACCAGCGAGGCCGCCAGAAGGCCTGCCAGGCCCGCCAGGTGGGCTTTGAGCCGGACTCCGCCGAGCAGGATCAGCACGACGACGAGGGGCAGGGCGGCCACGAGGGCGGACAGGCCGAGCGAGTCGGCGACGGGTCGCAGTTCCTGGACGTACACGGACGCCTCCCCGGATTCCGTGATGCGGAAAGCGATTTCTCACGGCAAACGGAATCGTCGTGTCCGCGACAACTTCACGTCAATGGGCGTGCGCCGGTCATCGGAATCGGGATGCGAAGGGCGCCGCGGCCGGGAGGGCGGCGATCAGTTCTCGGGCGAGCGCAGAATCCGCAGGTGGCCGCGGCGCGCGACCTCCATCGGGTCGACCGAGCGGGCGCTGCCGCCGGCCTCCGCCGCGCGCTTCTGCGGACGGGCCGCCTCACGCACCGCGTTCGCCAGGGCCTCCAGATCGTCACCGCTGGGGCGCGCGGGACCGGAGGAGTCGGCGAGGCGGACGACCTCCCAGCCACGCGGCGCGGTGAGGCGCTCGGAGTGCTCGGCGCACAGGTCGTAGCAGTGGGGTTCGGCGTAGGTGGCGAGCGGGCCGAGAACCGCGGTCGAGTCGGCGTAGACGTACGTCAGCGTCGCGACGGCGGGACGGCCGCAAGCGGTGCGCGAACAGCGACGTACAAGGCTCACGAGGTTGGACGGTACCGCACTCTTGAGCGGGCCGCGACGACTCTCCCCCAGGTCACCCCACCGTGTCGTGCTGTGAGACGCCCCACACCGCTTCCGGGGCATCAGGCCATGACCTGGGGCGACATCAGGTGCCGAGATACCGAACAGACCTGAATCCGGTCATCACTTGGTGCGAATCATGCCAATTGCCCTGTCAGAGACGGTCTTGGAGAGATACGGAATCGAGCTGAATCTTGACGCGAACGGTCATCGGGCGTCATCCGGAAGACAGGTGGGGCCGGGGACGGACCGGGGACGTCCGCCCTCCCGCCCGTCGGCCGCCCGTCGGCCGCCCGTCGACGACCGGCGCGTGGGGCCGGGCGGCCGGGCCGGGGGGGACTACTCTTCGTCAGTGATGGACAGCCCCGTACCACCCCGTGCCGCAGCGCCCGGTCCCCGTCGTCGCGACCGCCACGGCAGGGGCATGCGCGGCCCCGTGGCGCCGCCCCAGGTACCGCTCGCGGCGAGCCGTTCCGAGGTCTTCGCGGACCTCGTGCAGGACTCCGTGGAACGGCTGGAGCGACGCTGGCCGCAGCTCGCGGACATCGACTTCATGATCCTCGAAGTCCCCCGCCTCGAGCGCTCGGGCGAGGGCTGGAGCGACGAGGCGGTGCCGCTGGGCGGCACGGTCGCGGCTCGCGAGGGGCATCCCGCGCGCGTGGTCGTCTACCGCCGCCCGATCGAGATCCGCACCAAGGGGCGCGACGAGCGCGCCGCCCTGGTGCACGAGGTCGTCGTGGAACAGGTCGCGGAAGTGCTGGGCCTGACACCGGAGACGGTCGACCCGCGCTACGGCGAGGACTGAGACCCGCCCGGGAACGGCCGCTCCGGCCCGGACGGATCACCGGTCCCGTGTCACGGCCCGAGCAGCACCGAGAGGTCCTGTTCGGCGTCCGGCACCGAGACCGTCCCGCGGTCGTCCGGAAGGTTCTGGATGGTGAAGGCCGGAACGCCGTCCTGGCTCGCCGAGAGCATCCGGGAGGCGTACACCGGGCCTCCGGAGACCGTCTCGACGGTCAGGGCGTACGTGCCCTTGAGCCCGCTCGGGACGGGTGCCGCGACGTTCTGGGTGGTCCCGCCCTTGATGGTGAACGTCTTCGAGACCGCCGTACCGCCCCCGCTGCCGGCGGACGCGGTGACCTTGACCGTGGCTCCCTCGCCGGGGGCGGTCACGGCGAGCGTGGACCCCTTGGCGGTGTTGTCGGCGACCGTCGCGCGCGCGCCGACCGGAGCGGTGGCCGGAATGAACGCGGTCTCCTGAGCGGCGCCCTTGCCCCGCACCACCCGCAGCGCGGCGACGACCGGCGCGGACGATCCGGTGGGGCTGAGCACCAGGGAGCCCGCCTCGCCGCGGGTGACGTCCCCGAGGTCGACGGCCGCGGTCATGCCGGCCTTCACGTGCAGCGTCTCGTTCCCCGCCGGGGTGATCGTCCCCGAGGGCGAGGCGAGGCGGACCTTCAGGTCGGCGTCCGTGTCACCGGGCGCGAAGGCGACCAGGCGCACGGAGGTGGCGTCCTTGGGGATGCCCGGCATCACGAGAGTGCCCGCGGGGTCGGCGGAGGCGGCCAGCCAGTCGCCGCCCGTCTTCGCGTCGAGTGCCTGGACGGCGGCTCCGACCCGGCCGCTGCGGACCTTCACATGCACGGTGAGGTCGGCCTGCGGATCGCTGGTCAGCGTGTTCAGCAGGATCGGTTCGCTGGCGTGCGCCTGGACCGTGATCCCGTCCGCCACCGTGGACTTGAGCGTGCCGTCCTTGCCGTACAGATCGATGTCGACGACCGCCGCGGCGTCGTCCGGGTTCGTCAGATGGACGTAATCGGCGCGCTGCTCGGTGGTGCTGGCGCCCGGGAACCAGAACTCGGTGTCGGGCGCGGCGCAGTTGGTGCCGAGCAGACCGCGCCCGGCACCCGCCGCGACCTCGGTGGTCTCCTGAACCGTCCAGCCGGGCGCGAACTTGCCCGAGGCGACGCCGACGAGGGCGGGCGCCTCGGCGCCCGAGGTGTCGCCGGCCGCCGGCTTGCCGGGCTCCTTGGGCTGGACGACGGGCTTGGCGGTCTTGGCACCCTTCTTCTTGCCGTCGGCCGAGTCGGACCCCTCGGCCGACTCCTCGGCGGCGGCCTGGAGTTGAGCCTTCCCGCTGCCGCTCGCACCGTCCACGACGGGCGTGAAGGACGTGTACGCGGTGTCCGCGATGTCCGACGTGCTCGGCTGCGGGCAGAGCAGGCTGGTGCGCTCCACGGGCAGCCGCGCGGCCGTGGCGGACGCGCTGTCGCCGTCGGCGCCGGACGGCTTGAGGGTCGCAAAGCCGGTGACGGCGGCGAGCGCGGTCGCCGCCGCGATCAGGGACAGGGTGGTGCGGTTCACTGCTGGCTCCCGTCGGGGCGCTCACTGTCGGTGCCGTGCGGGGGCCGCGTGGGGTCGTAGGCCGGGTCGTATCCCTGCCCGCCCTGGTCGTAGCCCTGGCCCCGGGAATCGAAGGGCACGCCGTTCGCGTCGTAGCCCTGGCCGTAGTTCTGGTCGTACGCCGCCGTGCCGCCGTAGGCGTACGGGTCGTACTGGCCGCCCTGGTACGGATCCGCCGGGTACGGCTGCTGGTCGTAGGTGCCCGCCGGGTACCCCTGCTGCCCCTCGTACCGCTCGCCGCCGTAGGTGTCGTACTCGGCGTTCGCGTAGCTCGGGGAGTCCCATTCGCCGTACGCCTGCTGATGCGGGACGGCGACGGCCGGGGCCTCCCGGTCCTCGCCCTCGTCCGCGTCGGCGTCCAGGGGGAAGGCCTCGTCGAACTCCGCTTCCTCGTCCGGCTGCCCCGACTCGGCCTCGGCCTCGGCCTGGGCGCGCAGTCGGCGGGCACGGCGGCCGTCGCCCGTCATGTCCTGGGCGGTTACGGGCTGCTGCTCCTCGGGGAGGTCGTCGTCGACGTCCCGGCGCCGCCCGGGGAGGGCGAGCACCACGAGGACCAGGGCGAGGAGGCTCTGGGCCCACAGCCAGGCCGTGTGGCTCAGCGGTGCCTCGAACGTGACGTCCAGCCTGCCGCCGGTGGAGGGCAGCCGGAAGCCCTGGGCCCAGCCGTCGACCGTGGTGCGGCTGAGCTGCTTGCCGTCGAGGGTCGCCGTCCAGCCGGCGTCGGCGGCGTCGGCCAGGCGCAGGACGCGGCCCTCGTCCCCGGTGGGAACCGTGGTGTGCACCTCGACGGGACCGGCGGCGATGGACTCCGTGTCACCGGACGCGGGGACGATCGCGGCGCGTGAGACCTGCTGGTCGACGCGCCACAGGGCGCTGCCGTCCTGCTGGCTCAGCCGGGACAGGCCCGGGGTGGCGTCCAGGACGCGGCTCACCTCGCGCGGCGCGCCCTTGCGGACCAGGACGTAGCGCACGGCGAAGCCGCCGAGCTGATCGGCCTGGTCGGCGCCGGAGCCCGCCACGAGGTTGGCGACGACCTTGTCGAGCTTCTTGTTCTCGCCACCGGCCGCGGCGAGTTCGGCGTCACCGAGACGGGCGCCGGAGCCGCGGACGAGGACGTAGCCGACGTCGGCGGCGGAGCGGCTGTCGAGGACGAGCGTGCGGGCCTGGTCGCGGGTGTTGCTCTCCTCGGCGACGAACGCGGGCACCTGCACCGGGTCGCGGCGCTCGACGGGTCCGTCGGCGCCGCGGATGATCCATCCGGCGGCGACGAGCAGCGGGCCCGCGGCACAGGCGAAGGCGATGAGCGCGGCCACCGGCTGGCGCCAGCCGAAGCTCTGCTCGGCGACACGCGCGCGTGCCCCGTCGGAGCCGACGGCGGCGGCGGCGAGCAGCGCGAGGCCGTACACGAGGGTCGCGGGTCCCGCCCAGGTGGAACGGTTGGACAGGGCCGCGAAGACGAGGGCGACGACGGCGACGACCCAGGCGGTCCGGATCCCCGCCTGGCGCTCGGAGCGCAGCAGCGCGGCCAGCGCGGCGAGCACGATGCCGAAGAGCATCAGTCCGCTGACCGTGCCCGGCCCGCCGGGGCTGGCGCTGAGCAGGTCGAGCGCGGAGGCCGCGCCGGTGCCGTAGTCCAGGCCGGCCTGCTGGAAGAAGCCGAACGGCAGCAGGGTCAGCGACCAGGGGGCGAGGACCAGCAGCGGGGTGCCGAGCTGGGCCAGGAAACGCGGTCCGTAGGCGGGGATCTCCCTGCGGCGCACCACGAGGAGGGCGATGCCGAGGACCAGCGCGATGGGCCACACGATCGGGGTGAACGCGGTGGTGAACGTCAGCAGCAGGGCGTACGCCCAGGTCGCGCGCCAGCTGCCGCGGGCCCGGGAGCCGTGCGCGAGGCCGCTCGCCGCGATGCCCGCGCGCGCGATGAGCGGCAGCAGGATCGCGAGGACGGCGGTGCCGATGCGGCCGCCGGCGAGCGCGCCGGTGGCGGCGGGCAGGAAGGCGTAGACGACGGACGCCCAGGCGCGCAGGAGACGGGACTCGACGAGGGGGCGCGAGGCGAAGTAGGCGGCGAAGCCGGCCAGCGGCACGGATCCCACGAGGAGGACGGTGACCGCGAGCCCCGTGGAACCGAGGAGCGCGGACGCCAGCAGCGCGACGATCGCGAGGTAGGGCGGGGCGGACCGGGTGGAGCCCGCGCCCACCGGATGCCAGCCGTCGAGATAGCGCGCCCACAGGTCGGAGGCGTCGGAGGGTGCGGGCAGCAGCGCACCGCCCGAGAGGGCCCCGCCGCCGAGCAGTTCGCGGCAGGCGAGGAGCGAGACGAACAGGAGCACCAGGAACAGCATCGGGCCGGGGTTGCGCGCGATGCGCTTGATCCGGGCGAACTGCTCGATCTCCAGGAAGTCGCCGTCGTCGCCGCCCGGTCCGGACTCGACGGCGCCTCCGTGCCGGCCGGCGCCGGTGACGGCGTCGGGGTCGGAGTCGCTCGTCAGGTTGCCGGCGACCTGCTCGATGGTGGCCCGCACGGTGGCTCCCGCGGGCGGGAACAGGGACCGCAGTTCACCCTTGTCGACCTGCGGGCGGCCGCGCCTGCGCCGGCCGGCGATGATCCGCTCGGGGCGCAGCAGGGTGCCCAGGAGGCCGCGGATCTCGTCGACGGCCTGTCCGGGGACCTTGCCCACGAGGTAGGCGAGGGTGCGCACCAGGGTGCCGAGGACCAGGCGGATCAGGATCCAGGGGAGCTGCGCCGTACGGGCATTGACGAGGAGGGTGTAGACGGCGCCCGCTTTGTCGACCTTGTGCGGGGACGCGGCGGTGCGGCCCACGCAGTCGACGGCGCGGCGCTCGCGGGAGGCCGCCTCGGCGTGCCGGACGACGGCCTCCGGGGCGACGAGCACCCGGTGGCCGGCGGACTGGGCGCGCCAGCACAGGTCGACGTCGTCGCGCATGAGGGGCAGCCGGCGGTCGAAGCCGCCGAGTTCCTCGAAGACGTCACGGCGGATCAGCATGCCCGCGGTGGACACGGACAGCACCGGGTGGACGTGGTCGTGCTGTCCCTGGTCCTGTTCGCGCCGGTCCAGACCGGTCCAGCGGCGGCCCGAGTTGGCGATGGTGACGCCGACCTCGAGGAGCTGCCGGCGGTCGTACCAGCCGCGGAGCTTGGGGCCGACGACGGCCACGTCCTGGCCGAGCTCCCGCTCGTTCTCCACGACGCGCAGGAGCTGGGCCAGCGCGTCGGGTTCCGGGGCGCTGTCGTCGTGCAGCAGCCAGAGCCACTGCTCGGGCTCGCCGTGCGGGAGGTCCGGCAGGTCGTAGGTGTCGTCGCGCCAGCTACGGGTGACGGGGTCCCAGCCGCTCGGACGCTTGAGGTAGGGCAGGTCGTCCGGGGTGAGCTCGGGGGCGGTGCGGGACACCTCCTCGACGGCCTGGCCGAAGCCGGTGCGCCGCGCGAGGTGCAGCACGCGGTCGGCGCCGAGCGCCTCGGTGAGCAGCTCGGCGGACGCGTCCGCGCTGCCGGTGTCGGCCGCCATCGCGTTCTGCACGGGGCGGTCCTGGCCGAGCAGCCCGGCGAGCGCCTGCGGCAGCCAGCGGGCGCCGTCGTGGGAGACGAGCACCGCGGTCACCACGTGGCGCGGGAACTCAGGGGCGGCAGCGGCGTCGTTACTGGCTGCCGAAAGGCTGTGCGCGGACATCGAGGTACGGGCCCCGGTTCGATGGACTGCGGTGGACGTCTGTGTCCGGCGGGGACAGCGGGACGTCTCGGACGAGGGCCCACACTAACGGCTGGGAAAGACGGCGGCCCGCCGCCTGTGGATAACCCACGTGCGCCGGGCCGTTCCTTACGTAAGAGTGTGTGCCGTTTGGTCGGTGGCACCCGCGGGTGGGGACCGGTGTTCCGCGTCCGCTCGTCCGTGCGACCTTTTTCAGACAGCGGCCTTCTTCAGACGACGCCGTTCCCGCTCGGACAGACCGCCCCAGATGCCGAACCGTTCGTCGTTGGCGAGCGCGTATTCGAGGCACTCGGAGCGGACTTCGCAGGCGAGGCAGACCTTCTTGGCCTCGCGGGTGGAGCCGCCCTTCTCGGGAAAGAAGGACTCGGGGTCGGTCTGGGCGCACAGCGCGCGCTCCTGCCAGCCGAGTTCCTCGTCCGCGTCGTCGACCAGCAGTTGCTGCACCAGCTCGGTCATGTGCGCCCCTCGTCTGTCTTTCGCGTCCCCGTGATGCTGCCGTTACCGATTTCGGCTGAACGACACGAGTGAAATTACAAGTGTGCCGATCCGGGCCAGTCAAGCCGAGATCTGCTATTGGGCCCCTTATTCACTCTGCGGAACCAAGGCTATGCGGAAAGTGTTCAAATCGGCATAAACCCTGACAGCCCAAGAGGCCAGGTCAGACGCCCACCCCCTCGCAGAGGAGGACGTCCAGACGTTCGATCTCGTTCCGACGCGGACCCCGAAGCGAAACTGATCACATTTAGATCACGGGTCCGCGCCGAGGTTTGTTCACCCGGTTGTGCGCCATGTGTCCGGGGAGTCGCCTGAACAAACCTTTCGCCTGTCAGATGAACCGGATGAGGTGAAACATCTTCCACATACCGGACATGCAGTTGACAGTGGAGGTGTGAACCGGTGTCCTTGTGGGCATGCTCGCGCACTTGGCAATCACCTCGACCCGCACCGCCGGGTCCCTCGGTGCTGCCCGCGCGCGCTGTAGCTGTTGTTGCTGTTCCAGCTGTTGAGCCCTACCGCGCTCCGGCTGCCTCGCCGCCACTGAGGCGAATCCCGCCCCACCGGGGCCACTGCCCGCACCAGGGCTCCTCCCGCTCCTGACCAGGGCGGAACCCCCGCCCGCGACCCGGGCGGAAACGGCAAGCGACACCCCAGCACTCTCCCGCCGAGGAACCACCGCACCCATGAACAGCGACAGCGACCTCCAGATCGCCGGCGACATCCTCGAAGTCCCGCACCTGCTCCAGCCGCCGCGCGAACACCCCTCCACCGTGGCCGAGTTCGCCGGCCTCGCGCGCTCCATCGCCGCCGACCGCTCCCAGTGGGAACACCTCGTCCGCTACGACGCCGCCTCGCGCTGGTACCACCGGCTGCGCACGGGGCCCGGCTACGAGGTGTGGCTCCTGTCCTGGGTGCCCGGACAGGGCAGCGGGCCGCACGACCACGGCGGCTCCTCCGGCGTGCTGACCGTCCTCGACGGCGCGCTGACCGAGCACACCGGGAGGGGCACGCGCGCCCTGGGCTCCGGCGCTCAGCGCGTGTTCGCGCCCGGCTACGTCCACGAGGTCGTCAACGACACGCTCGAACCGGCCGTCAGCCTGCACGTCTACTACCCGGGCCTCACCGAGATGCCGATGCACGCGGCGCGTTGCGCGGTCGCCGAAACGGTGTGACGTCCTCGCGCCGACAGCGGCCCGCCCTCGCCGGGGTCACGCGACCGGCTGACGCTCTGTCGTACCCGCCTGCGAGACTGACCCCCATGCGCATTGTGGTTCTGGCAGGCGGTATCGGTGGTGCACGGTTCCTGCGTGGTCTCCAGCGGGCCGTGCCGGACGCGGACATCACGGTCATCGGCAACACCGGCGACGACATCCACCTCTTCGGGCTGAAGGTCTGCCCGGACCTCGACACGGTGATGTACACGCTCGGCGGGGGCATCAACGAGGAGCAGGGCTGGGGGCGGGCCGACGAGACCTTCCACCTGAAGGAGGAGCTCGCGGCGTACGGGCTCGGACCCGAGTGGTTCGGGCTCGGCGACCGGGACTTCGCGACGCACATCGTCCGGACGCAGATGCTGGGCGCCGGCTATCCGCTCAGCGCCGTCACGGAAGCCCTGTGCGACCGGTGGAAGCCGGGCGTGCGTCTCATCCCCATGTCCGACGACCGGGTCGAGACCCATGTCGCCGTCACGCTGCCCGAGGGCGATCCGGCCGGGGCCGCGGGTGAGCGCAAGGTGATCCATTTCCAGGAGTACTGGGTCCGGCTGCGGGCCTCCGTACCGGCCGAGGCGATCGTGCCGGTCGGCGCCGAACAGGCGAAGCCCGCTCCCGGGGTGCTGGAGGCCATCGCCGAGGCGGACGTCATCCTCTTCCCCCCGTCCAACCCCGTGGTCTCCGTCGGCACGATCCTCGCCGTGCCCGGCATCCGCGAGGCCATCGCCGAGGCGGGCGTGCCGGTCGTCGGCCTCTCCCCCATCGTCGGTGACGCGCCCGTGCGCGGCATGGCCGACAAGGTGCTGGCCGCGGTGGGCGTCGAGTCCACCGCCGCCGCGGTCGCCGAACACTACGGCTCGGGCCTCCTGGACGGCTGGCTCGTCGACACGGTCGACGCCTCCGCCGTGGAGCGCGTCGAAGCCGCCGGCATCCGCTGCCGCGCCGTGCCGCTGATGATGTCCGACCTCGACGCGACCGCGCGGATGGCGCGGGAGGCGCTGGCACTGGCGGAGGAGGTCCGGACGCCGTGAGCACCATGGACGCGACGTCTCCCGGCGAGGCCGGGCGTGCCACTGCCACCGACGGGAACCACCGGGAGCGGCCCGCCGACGCGGGCTACCGGGTCTGGGCGCCCGCCGGACTTCCCGAGGTGCGCCAGGGGGACGACCTGGCGAAACTCATCGCGACGGCCGGGCCCGGACTCGCCGACGGGGACGTGCTGCTCGTCACCTCCAAGATCGTGTCGAAGGCCGAGGGCCGGTCGGTCGAGGCGGCCGACCGCGAGGACGCCATCGACTCCGAGACCGTCCGGGTCGTGGCGCGGCGCGGCACGCTGCGGATCGTCGAGAACCGGCAGGGTCTCGTGATGGCCGCCGCCGGGGTCGACGCCTCCAACACTCCCGCCGGGACCGTGCTGTTGCTGCCCGAGGACCCCGACGCCTCCGCGCGGGCGATCCGTGAGGGGCTGCGGGACGCGCTCGGCGTCGACGTCGGTGTGGTGATCACGGACACCTTCGGGCGGCCCTGGCGCACCGGGCTCACCGACGTCGCCATCGGCGCCGCGGGCGTCCGTGTGCTGGAGGACCTGCGCGGCGGCACCGACGCGCACGGCAACCCGCTGAACGCGACCGTCGTGGCCCTCGCCGACGAACTGGCCGCCGCCGGTGACCTGGTCAAGGGCAAGGCCTCCGGACTGCCCGTCGCCGTCGTGCGCGGGCTGGCGCACCTGGTGGCCGAGGAGGACGGCACCGGGGCGCGGGCGATGGTGCGCGACGCGCGCGACGACATGTTCCGCCTGGGCACCTCGGAGGCCGTACGGGAGGCCGTGACCCAGCGGCGTACGGTACGGGCCTTCACCGACGAGCCCGTCGACCCCGGTGCCGTGCGCCGGGCGGTCGCGGCGGCGGTGACCGCTCCCGCGCCGCACCACACCACGCCCTGGCGGTTCGTGCTCCTGGAGTCCGAGGAGTCGCGGACGCGCCTGCTCGACGCCATGCGGGACGCGTGGATCGCGGATCTGCGGGCCGACGCGAAGAGCGAGGAGTCCATCGCCAAGCGGGTCCGGCGGGGCGACGTGCTGCGCAAGGCGCCGTACCTCGTGGTGCCGTGCCTGGTCATGGACGGGTCGCACACGTACGGCGACGTGCGGCGCGACGGTGCCGAGCGCGAGATGTTCGTGGTCGCCACCGGGGCGGGCGTGCAGAACTTCCTGATCGCACTGGCCGGGGAGCGGCTGGGCTCCGCGTGGGTGTCGTCGACGATGTTCTGCCGTGACGTCGTCCGCGAGGTGCTGGAGCTGCCGGAGAACTGGGACCCGATGGGGGCCGTGGCCGTCGGGCACGCGGCGGAGGAGCCGAGGAGCCGGCCGGAGCGGGACGCTGCCGCTTTCATCGAGGTGCGGTGACTGGCGGGGCGCCTTCGCGGTGGGGCTGAGGGTCCGGTCCGGGGCCTGGACGGCGCCGTCTGTCTTCGGGGACGCCGGTCTTCGGGGACGCCGGTCCGACCCGGCGGGGGCGGGTCCGGGCGGGGACGGACTCGGGCTGATCCGGGTGAAGGTCCGGTCCCGGTGAAGGCGGTCGGTCCCGGCGGTTCGGGCGGGTGATCCGGTCGGGCGGCCCGGTTCGGTCGGACGGCCCGGCCCGGTTCGGTCGGTCCGGTTCGGTCGGTTCAGTCCGGGCGGATGGTCCGGTTCGGTCCGGGCGTGTGGTCCCGGCGGTCCGGTCCGGGCGGGTGGTCCCGGTGGTCCGGTTCACGTGGACGGGCATCCCGTTCCGGCGGGGAGCGCCTACCCTCGTAAGGCAGCCCGAGCATCCCTAGGACCTCATCCGTGTCTGGACGTTTCGCTCCCCGGCCGACGCGTACGACCGTGCGCGGCGGTCATGTCGTGGTGCCCGGCGGAGCTCCCGGCGGTGTGCCGGGCGGAGTGCCCCACCAGGGGGCCGAGCCCGGACGCGTCCGCACCTGGACCCCCGACGGGCCGCTGGATCTCGGGCTCGTCCTCGGACCGCTGCGACGCGGACCGGGCGACCCGACGTTCCGCACGACGCCCGACGGCTCCGTGTGGCGGACCAGCCGAACGCCCGCCGGGCCGGGAACGCTGCGGGTCGCCCTGCGCGGCGGGGTGGCCCGGGGCACGGCCTGGGGACCGGGGGCCGTATGGCTCCTCGACCGGCTCCCCGACCTGCTCGGCGCCGCCGACGATCCCGGAGCCTTCGAGCCACGGCACCGGCTGGTCGCGCTCGCCCGGCATCGACGGCCCGGTCTGAGACTGGTGCGGACCGGGCTGGTGATGGAGTCGCTGATCCCGTCCGTCCTGGAGCAGAAGGTCACCACCGACGAGGCCTACCGGGCGTGGCGGCTGCTCGTACGGAAGTTCGGGGAGCCGGCGCCGGGGCCCGCTCCCGAGCGGATGTACGTCATGCCCGCGCCGCGGACGTGGGCGCTGATCCCGTCCTGGGAGTGGCACCGGGCCGGGGTCGACGACAAGCGGGCCGCGACGATTCTGCGGGCCGTACGGGTCGCGGCGCGGCTGGAGGAAGCCGTCGGGTTCGATCCCGTGCGGGCGCGGGAGCGGCTGGAGTTGGTGCCGGGTGTCGGGCCGTGGACGTCCGCGGAGGTCGTGCAGCGGAGTCATGGTTCGGCGGATTCCGTGACCGTGGGGGATCTGCATCTGCCGGGGATCGTGGGGTGGGCGTTGGCGGGGGACCGGGACGCGGACGACTCCGTCATGCTGGAGTTGCTGGAGCCGTATGCCGGGCAGCGGCATCGGGCCGCCCGGTTGATCCTGCTCTCCGGGCGTACGCCGCCGCGGCGTACGCCGAAGATGCCGCGTACGGACATCGGGCTGCTCTAGGCGAGCTTTGGCGAACCTCGGGGCTCGGCGCTCCTCCGCCCATGGCGCCTCTCCGCCCGTGCCGGTCCTCCGCACAGACGGTTTTCGCCCCCTCCGCCCCTACCCGTCCCGTACCCAGGGCTCCGCCCCGGACCCCGCTCCTCAAACGCCGGAGGGGCTGAATCCTTGCCCCTCCGGCGGGTGGGCTACTGGTCCGATGAGAAGCGGAGCGTGGCTGCCGGGAGTCGGGCGTCGCACCAGACTCGGACTCCCTCGCGGAGTTCGTTGTCGGGGCCGACCACCGCGCCGTCGCCGATGACCGTGCCGGTCAGGATGGTGCGTTCGCCGATGCGGGCGCCGGCGCCGACGAAGGAGTCGGTGACGACCGCGCCGGGCTCGACGACGGCTCCGGCGAGGATCGTGCTGCCGGTGATGCGGGCACCCTCGCCGATGCGGGCACCCTCGCCGACCACCGTGCCGCCGGTGAGCTTGGCGTCGGGAGCCACCGTCGCCGAGGGCAGGACCAGGCGGTCACCGCAGCGGCCGGGGACGGCCGGGGACGGAGCGCGCCCGAGCACCAGGTCGGCGGAGCCGCGGACGAAGGCCTGCGGGGTGCCGAGGTCCAGCCAGTAGGTGGAGTCGACCATGCCCTGGAGATGGGCGCCGGTGGCCAGGAGCTCGGGGAACGTCTCGCGCTCGACCGAGACCGGGCGGCCCGCGGGGATCGTGTCGATGACCGAGCGGCGGAAGACGTAGGCCCCCGCGTTGATCTGGTCGGTGACGATCTCCTCGGGGCTCTGCGGCTTCTCCAGGAAGGCCGTGACGCGCCCGGTGACGTCGGTGGGGACCAGGCCGAACGCGCGCGGGTCCTCCACGCGGGTGAGGTGCAGGGAGACGTCCGCGCCCGTCGTCTCGTGGACCGCGACCAGCGCGGGGATGTCCAGGCCCGTGAGGATGTCGCCGTTGAAGATCAGGACCGGGTCGTCGGGGCCCGAGCGGAGCCGGGAGGCCACGTTGCGGATGGCGCCGCCGGTGCCCAGCGGCTCCTCCTCGGTGACGTACTCGAGGTGGAGGCCCAGCGAGGACCCGTCGCCGAAGTACGGCTCGAAGACCTCGGCGAGGTAGGAGGTCGCCAGCACGATGTGCTCGACGCCCGCCGCGCGCGCCCGCGCGAGCTGGTGCGTGAGGAAGGGGACACCGGCCGCCGGAACCATCGGCTTGGGCGTGCGCACGGTGAGCGGGCGCAGCCGGGTGCCTCTGCCGCCGACCAGGAGGATCGCTTCTGTCACCTGTCGTCTCTGCTTCCTGCCGGGACCGGCCGAACTGTCTTTCGGCCGGCCAGTTTATGCAGACCGTTCGATGGCGCCCTCGATGGCCGTGCGGTGTCCTTCGACGGGCCTCTGCCGTGACGTCGGGTGATCTCCGCCGGCGTGGCCCGGCCGGTCCGTCGCCGGCCGGGCCGTTTCCCGGCGGCCGTGCGGCGGTCTAACGGCCCTGGTAGCGGGCCGCGGTCGTCCGGGCGGAGCCGAGCTTGCCGTAGAGAAGCCGTCCGGGGCACTCCGTGGCGAACCCGTCCCGATGGCCGGAGATCACGTTCAGTCGTACGTTCTTTCCTTTTCGGTAGAGATTGCCACCGGCCGACTTCAGGTATGTCTTGCCACGCGGATTGGCACCGTACAGACCGAGTTTCCATGCCGTGAGCCGGGCGATGGCCTTGAGCGCGGCGTCGGTGGGCTTCGTGGCACCGAACGTGCCGATCACGGCGATCCCCATGCTGTTCGTGTTGAACCCGCGGGTGTGGGCGCCCTGGACCGCCTTCGCGACGCCTCCCGCACGGCCCTCGTAGATGTTGCCGCACTTGTCGACGAGGAAGTTGTAGCCGATGTCACGCCAGCCGCTGCTCACCACGTGATAGCGGTAGATACTGCGGATGACCGAAGGCACCTGCGCGCAGGTGTACTTGTTGCCCGACGCGGTGTGGTGCACGAAGGCCGCCTTGACCGTCTTCGTGTAGAGGAAGCCGCGCTCGCGCAGGTTCTCGTTCGCGCCCCAGCCGCGCCGCGTGACGATCCGGGGGCGCGGTCCGATGTACGGCGTCACGCGCCGCTGGGCCGTGCCGCCGGGGAAGTACGTGCGCCGCGTCGCCGCCCGGGAGAGCGCGGGGATCTCGGTCGCTCCCGCGAGCAGGCCGTCCGACACGCCGGCCCGCGCACTCCCGTGCACGCTCCTGGCGCGCAGGCCCGCCGGCGTGCCCCCGGTCCGTCCGGCCGTCCGGGCGTCCGGGGCCGGGGGGTCCCCGCCGGGGTCGACCAGTTCGAGGCGCAGGCCGCCGGGCAGCGACGCGGCCGCGGGGGCGGTCGCGCGCCTGGTCTCGGGGCCGTCCGCGGCGCCCTCCTCGGGCTCCTGACCGTCCGCGGCGTCCCGCGCCACCTGCTCCGCCTCGACGCGGACTTCGACGCCGTCCGAGTCGCCCACCCACAGGGGTGCGGTGGAGCCGTGCACCCGGCTCGACGCGCTCTCGGCGGTGTCCGGGTCGGCGGCGTGCTCGTCGTTGTGGGCCTCGACGTCCTGCCAGTCCGACCAGTCGCCGGTGCCGGTCGCCCGGGTGCGGACCTGGACCCGGCCGTTCAGCTCGGTGGCCGGGTCGTCCCAGACCACGCCGACCAGCGAGAAGGGCCGTACGTTCCGGCGGCTGAGGCCCTGGGTCGAGGCGGTCGGGCCGAGCGAGCGTCTGCGGGTGAGGGGGACGAGGGGCAGGGACTGGGTGCTGCCGGGAGCGGCGGCCTCCGATGTCAGCGTCGCCGGCCCGGCCTGTGCCGGGGTGGCGGGCAGAGTGAGGGGCAGGGCGAGAGCGGCCGCGCAGGTGACGCCGACCGAGGAAGCAAGGAATCCACGCATGCTCCTGATCCTGAACATAGTCATACATATCTGTCCATCCCGGAATTGACGGACCGTCGGACCGCGCTCCGCCGAACCGGTGGCGCGCTCGGCCCGTGCCGCGCGGCGCCCCCGCGTACGCTTGCGCGCGTGAAAGCCACCGACCGCACCCCTGCCGACCTGCTGCGATCCGCGCTCTCCGAGGACCCCGCGCGTCCTCTGGTGACCTTCTACGACGACGCGACGGGCGAACGGGTCGAATTGTCCGTGGCCACCTTCGCCAATTGGGTGGCCAAGACCGCCAACCTGCTCCAGGGCGAGATGTCCGCCGAGCCCGGCGAGCGGGTCGCGCTGCTGCTGCCGGCGCACTGGCAGACGGCGGTGTGGCTGCTCGCCTGCTCCTCGGTGGGCGTCGTCGCGGATCTCGGCGGTGACCCGGCGGCCGCCGACCACGTCGTCGCCGGCCCCGGCCGGTTCGACGCCGGGCTCGCCTGTTCCGGTGAGCGCGTCGCCCTCTCGCTCGCCCCGCTGGGCCGCCGCTTCCCGACACCGCCCGCGGGCTACGCCGACTACGCCGTCGAGGTGCCGAGCCAGGGCGACCGCTTCGCGCCGTACGCGCCGGTCGACCCGGAGGACCGGGCCCTGATCGTCGCCGGGGCCACGCTCACGGGCGCGGAGGTCGTGGAGCAGGCCCGCGGCGACGCTCCCGGGCTGGATCTGACGGGCCCCGGTTCCCGCATCCTGTCGGCGCTTTCGTACGACACCTGGGAGGGCGTGACCGCGGGTCTGTACGCGCCGCTCGCGACCGGCGGGTCGGTGGTGCTGTGCCGCCATCTCGACCGGCTGGACGACGACGCGCTCGCCCGGCGCATCGAGAGCGAGCGGGTGACCGCGACGGCCCGCTAGGACCCCGCGCCCGGCGGCCGCTCGGGGGCGCCCTCCGAACCGGGGCGACCCCGAACCGGGGCGACCCCGAGCCGGGGCGGCCTCCACGTCGAAGCGGCCCCGTGCCGGGGCGGGCCTCCGCTCCGGCGCGTCCCCCGTTCGGCCCATCACCGGCCCCCCTCGCCCGCCGCGTCGGGACATGGTCGTAGGAGCGGCGAGACACGCTCGTACGCCATGAGGGGTGGTGGTCCCGACGTGACCGACACCGCGGGCACTCCCTCCGGAAGCCCGGAGGACCAGGGGCGGGGAGCGTCGCCCACCGGGGCCGGGCGCCGGCGGCGCCGCTGGCTGCGCTGGACGGCGACCGGGGCGGCCGTGGTGGTCCTGGGCGCCGTGGCGGTCGGCTGGGCCGCCTACGAGAAGCTGAACGGGAACATCACGGCCGACAACGACGCGGCCGCCGAGCTCGCCCGCTACGAGAAGGAACGGCCCACCGCGCTGGTCCGCGGCGCGCAGAACATCCTGCTGATCGGGTCCGACTCACGCTCGGGGGCCGGGAACAAGAAGTACGGCCGCGACTCGGGGACGGAACGGTCCGACACCACGATCCTGCTGCACCTCTCGGCGAACCGGCACAGCGCGACCGCCATGTCGCTGCCCCGCGATCTGATGGTGGACGTGCCGAGCTGCCGGCGCCCCGACGGCACCCGCACCGACCCCATGTTCGCGATGTTCAACTACGCCTTCGAGGTGGGCGGCTCGGCCTGCACGATCCGGACCGTCGAGAAGCTCACGAACATCCGCGTCGACCATCACATGGTGGTGGACTTCCATGGCTTCAAGGACATGGTCGACGCGGTGGACGGCGTCCAGGTGTGCCTGCGGAAGCCGATCCACGACAAAGCGGCGAAGCTGAACCTGCCCGCGGGCAGGGTCGTGCTCAACGGCGAGCAGGCGCTCGGCTACGTGCGCGCCCGCAAGAGCATCGGCAACGGCAGCGACACCGACCGCATGGACCGCCAGCAGAAGTTCCTCGGCGCGCTGATCAGCAAGGTGCGCGGCGACGACGTCCTGCTCAACCCGGCGAAGCTGTATCCGGTGCTGGACGCGGCCACCTCGTCGCTGACCACCGACCCGGGACTCGCGAGTCTGCGCGGCCTGTACGACCTGGCTCGCGGCATGCGCGACATCCCCACCGATGACATCCAGTTCCTGACCGTGCCCCGGACGTCCTACGTCCTCAACGCCAACCGTGATCAGCTCGTGAAGCCGGCGGCCGCCCGGCTCTTCGGGCGACTGCGCGCGGACGAGCCCGTCGTGGTCGTGAAGGCGCCGCCCGCGAGGCCGGCCCAGGGGCAGTCGCCGCATTCCGTGAGTCTGTACGGAAACTCCTTCCGCGACTACGAAGGGGAGTCGGCCGGCGACGGAATGTCGACGTCAATAGGGGTCGTCCGGCTCTCCGGCACCCCCGATCCGGCTCCGACTTTCCGCGGCAACACGGCCGCTCAGGACGCCTGCGGGTAAAGCGAGCGCCAAGGTGGGGAACAGGCGAGCCAAGAAGTCTCTGAAAATAGGGCGGATTGCCCGGTTGTAGGAATGTTGAATCTGTCACGGCCGTCGCTGGACGTTGAACTGGGCGGATAGTGTGAGCGATCCGGTGCACCCGGCCACGAGGTCCGTCCTTGGGGGTCGCGCACTGCTTGACCGAGACCCGAGCGCCTTTTAGGGGGAAAGGGCGCCGCGTGGCCCCGACGGAGGATTCAGACAACCGTGGACGCGCAAGGCCGTGGGCGGGCGGACGACATCGACCCCGCAGACCAGTGGGTGCTCAACCCGAACACCGGTGAATACGAACTGCGACTGCCCCCTTCCGGAGCGCAATCGGCTGTGCCGCGACCGCGGAGGGGTACACCCTCCGCGGCGACGCGCACCCGCGGCGCGCCGGGCCGGGACCGCGCGGCACCGGACCGGGACCGTGAGGCACCAGGACGGGAACGCGGGGCGCCCGGCCCCGACGTGCCGGGACAGCGCCGACGGCGCGCCGAGCCGCCGGAGCCCCTTCCCGGGCGGCGGCGCGGGCGCACCAAGTCGCCCAGGAAGTCGAAGGCGAAGAAGGTGCTTCTCTGGACCGGCGGCATCATGGCGCTGGTCCTGGTGGCCGTCACGGGTGCCGCGTACGCCTATCTCAAGCACCTCGAGGGCAACGTCCAGACCGAGGACGTCGGCGGTTCGGCCAAGGACGGCTTCAGCAAGGACGAGGCCTTCAACATCCTCATCATCGGCACCGACAAACGCACCGGTGCGGGCAACGAGGGCTACGGCGACAAGAACAGCGTCGGGCACGCGGACACGAACATCCTGCTGCACGTCTCCAAGGACCGGACGAACGCGACCGCGATGAGCATTCCGCGCGACCTCATCGTCGACATCCCCGAGTGCAAGTCGAAGCAGGAGGACGGCACCGAGAAGGTCATCCAGCCTTCCGAGAACGTCCGCTTCAACACCAGCCTCGGCCAGGAGGGCCGCAACCCCGGCTGCACGATGGACACGGTCAAGGCCGTCACCGGCATCACGGTCGACCACTTCATGATGGCCGACTTCAACGCCGTGAAGACGCTGACCACCGCGGTCGGAGGTGTCGACGTCTGTGTCGCCAAGGACGTCAACGACCCCGACTCGCACCTCAAGCTCTCGGCCGGCAAGCACACCATCGAGGGCGAGCAGGCCCTCGCCTTCGTACGCACCCGGCACAGCTTCGGCAACCAGGGCGACCTCGACCGCATCAAGGTGCAGCAGCAGTTCATCGGCTCCCTGATGCGCAAGATGAGCTCCAGCGACACCCTCACCAGCCCGACCAAGCTGTACAAGCTGGCCGAGGCCGCCACCAAGGCACTGACCGTGGACACCGGCATCGGCAAGGTCAGCACGCTCAAGGACATGGCCCTGGAGCTGAAGAAGGTGCCGACGAAGAACATCACCTTCACCACGGTTCCGGTGATAGACAACCCGGCCGAGAAGGTGCACGCCACCGTCGTGGTCAACCCGAACACGGCCCAGTCGGTCTTCGACGCGATCAAGAACGACGTCTCCTTCACCGCCGTGAAGCAGAAGGAGAAGAAGGAGAAGGCCGCGGTGGCCGCCCGCCTCAAGGGCTCCCGCTCCGCCGCCTCCGACATCCGCGTCGACATCTACAACGGCGGGGCCGAGGCGGGCTCCGCACAGGAAACTCTTAACTGGCTGCAGAATGATGAGGGCGTGCTCAAGTCCAGCCAGCTCGGCAACGCCGACGAAACACTGAGCAGGACGACCCTGGAGTACTCTCCCGACCAGGCCGACCAGGCGCGCAAGCTGGCGGATCTCATGGGTCTGTCCGGCTCGGCGATGAAGCCCGGCAAGAGCGAGAAGAACTCACAGGGGCTGCCCGCGATCGTGCTGACCCTGGGCAAGGACTTCAAGGGCGCCGGTGTGCCTTTGACCGCTGCGACGAAGGCGCCCGACGTGGAGAAGTCCACGGCGGACAAAACGGTGTGCGCGAAGTGACCTAACGGGTTCGTCAGGCGTCCTACAGGGCGCGAGCGGTTGTCCGGCCGGGCGTGGGAACGCCCGGCCGGACGCCCGACGGACCCGTTTGTCAGGCGCAGGGTGGGGAGAGGCTGGGAGATGGCGCAAAGCAGTGTGCGCGGGGAGGGAGCACGACCGCGTGTCCCGCAGGCCGGCGAACTGGGCTGGGACGACAGCATGTACGACGAGGGCGGCGAGTCCGTCCGGACGGCGGACGGCGGACGCACCCGGCCCGACGGTGACGGCCCACGCCCCGCCGACGGCGCCGTGCCGCCCGGCCCGAAGGGGCACGGTCCGCACGACGGGGACGACGGCGGGCACGGAACCCCGGGCCGCCCCCGGCGCAGACGCCGAATACTTCGCTGGTCGGCGCTGGTGCTGTCGGTCCTGATACTCGGCACCGCGGGTGCCGGCTATCTCTACTACCGGCACCTGAACAACAACCTCAAGCGGGACGCCCTGAACATCGGCGACGCGAAGGACCGCGCCGCGAAGACGAAACCGAACGCGGCGGGCCAGACCCCGCTGAACATCCTGCTGATCGGCTCGGACGCCCGGAACTCCACCGAGAACCAGAAGCTCGGCGGCGCGAAGGACACCTTCGACACACCGGCCCGCGCGGACGTCCAGATGCTGCTGCACCTGTCCGCGGACCGCACCAACATGTCGGTCGTGAGCATGCCGCGCGACACCCTGCTCCAGATACCCAAGTGCACCGACACGAAAACGGGGACGACCTACGCCGAGAGCACCTCGCTCACGATGACGAACGACTCGCTGGGCCGCGGCGGACCCGGCTGCACGGTCGCCACCTGGGAGAAGCTGACCGACATTCACATCGACCACTTCATCATGGTCGACTTCGCGGGTGTCGTGTCGATGGCCGACGCGATCGGCGGCGTCCCCGTCTGTGTGGACGCCAACGTCTACTCGCACACCTCCACCGGTCACGGCTCCGGGCTCAAGCTCGAGAAGGGCACGACGTCCGTCAAGGGCAAGCAGGCCCTGCAGTGGCTGCGGACGCGGTACGGCTTCGAGGACGGCAGCGACATCGGCCGGACCAAGGCCCAGCACCAGTACATGAACTCGATGGTGCGCCAGCTCCGGGAGAACGCCACGCTGAGCAACCCGGGCAAGCTGCGCGGCCTCGCCGAGACGGCCACCAGCGCGCTGACGGTCGACCAGGGCCTGGGCTCGGTCACCGATCTCTACGACCTCAGCAAGGAACTGAAGAAGGTCCCGACCGAGCGCATCACCATGACCACCATGCCGTGGGTGTACTCCAGCGACGGCAACCGCGTGCTCCCCAAGCCGACGGACGCGGACAAGGTCTGGCGACTGCTGCGCGAGGACATCGCGCTGGACGGCAAGGACAAGAAGAAGACCGCGGAGAGGACCTCCTCGGACCCGGCCGCGGCGGACGACAAGATCGCGGTGCAGGTGCAGAACGGCACCCGCACCACCACGCTCGCCCCGGTCCCCGGACGCGCGAGCGCGGTGAGCGAACTGCTCGTCGGCGCGGGGTTCACGCAGGCGAAGGCCGACGCGTCGACGTCGACCGCCGAGGACGCCACGGTGATCCGCTACCCGAGCGCCGATCTGGAGGGTGACGCCCTGCGGGTCGCCAAGGCCCTCGGGATCTCGACCCACGCGGTGGAGAAGTCGGCGGACGTCTCCGGGGTCACGCTCGTCGTCGGTGCCGACTGGCGGGACGGCACGACGTACAAGGCGCCCGCGGACGACGACTCGACGCCCAAGTCCGCGAAGCTCGACAAGGGCTCGGACACCGGCGCCTGCATGCACGTCGACCCGAACTACACCTGGTCGTAGAACCGGCCTGCCGGCAAAGAAAGTTGGGCCCCTCCCGATATCGAGAGGGGCCCGACGCGTATACGGAAAAGATCAGTTGGCGCCGCTGAGGACCGCGGGACGCCGGGACGCGATGACCTTCCGGGCCAGCGCCTTCGGGCTCGTCAGGAAGCCCCAGCCCCACGACATGTGCATCGTCGCGAGGGCCACGGGGATCTGCAGCCGGGCCTTCGCCGGCAGCCCCTTGCCCGCGGGCAGCGAGCCGAGTCCTATGGCCGCGAGATAACCGGCCGGGACGACCAGACCCCACGGCGTCAGCGCCGCGCCGACGACCACACCCGCGGCGATCGCGCAGACGGCGGTCGGCGGGGCGAGGTAGCGCAGGTTGATGGAGCCCTCGTGGTAGCGGGCGACGACGTGCCGCCAGCGGCCGTAGTCCTTGTACTGCTTGGCCAGCGCCTTGACGGACGGCCTCGGACGGTACGACACCTTCAGCTCGGGCGAGAACCAGATGAGCCCGCCGGCCTCACGGATACGGAAGTTCAGCTCCCAGTCCTGGGCGCGGACGAACTCCTCGTTGTAGCCGCCCTGCTGCTCCAGCGCCTCGCGCCGGAACACCCCGAGGTACACGGTCTCGGCCGGACCCGCCTCACCACCCGTGTGGAAGGCCGCGTTGCCCACGCCGATCTTCGACGTCATGGCGGCCGCGACGGCGTGCTCCCAGTCGTTCTCGCCCTCGGCGTGCATGATGCCGCCGACGTTCTGCGCGCCGGTCTCCTCCAGGAGCCGTACCGCGGTGGCGATGTAGTTCGGGGACAGCATGCCGTGCCCGTCGACCCGCACGACGACGGGGTGCCGGGACGCCTTGATCGCGGCGTTCAGCGCCGCGGGCGTACGGCCGGTCGGGTTCGGCACCGTATGGACCCTCGGGTCCTCACGGACGAGTTCGGCGGCGATCTCGTCCGTCCGGTCCGTGGAGGGACCGATGGCGATCACGACCTCCATCTCGCCGTCGTACTCCTGCGCCAGGATCGCTTGGACGGCCCCGCGCAGATGCCGCTCCTCGTTGAGGACGGGCATGATCACAGAAACGGCGGGGGACCGCACGTCAGACTTCTCGCTCATCGGCGCTCACGTTACCGCGAACGGGGGACACGGTCGCGCGCCGCCCGGCGTAAGGACCGGGCCGCAGATCGTATCGGCTTACCGTGCACACGGATCCCCACGCCCAGCGGAACGCGGCTCCGTCCGGCCCGCGGAACGCTTCCCTCCCCCGTCCCGCCTCGCGGAGGTGTTCCCTTTGCCCACGCCGCCCCGCTCCCCCGTCCGCCCTCAGCGCCCCCCACGGCCGTCTCCCGCACGGCGCCCGGCCCGGCGCTCCGACGGACGGCCCGTACGCCCCGTACGGCGCAGGAGGCCGCGCTGGGCCATGCGGGCGCTGACCACCGTCTCCGTGGTGGTCCTCGCCTCGGCGGGCATCGGGCACGCGGTGCTGAACAGCCTGGACGCGGACATCGCCCGGGTCGACCCGTTCAAGGACATGAAGAACCGGCCCGAGGGCGGGCACGGCATGAATCTGCTGATGGTCGGCACCGACGGCCGGGAGAAAGTCACCGAGGCGGAGCGGCGGAAGTACCGGCTCGGCGGCCTGCCCTGCCACTGCACCGACACGGTCATGATCGTGCACATCTCGGAGGACCGGGAGCGCGCCAGCATCGTCAGCCTGCCGCGCGACTCCTACGCCGAGGCGCCCGAGCACACCGACGCGGTCACCGGCAAGCGGCACGGCCCCCACGCCCTCAAGCTCAACGCGGCGTACGCGGAGGGCGGCCCGACCCTGACCGTGCGGACCGTCGAGAACATGACCCACGTGAAGATCGACCACTACATGGAGGTCGACTTCACCAGCTTCATGAAGACGGTCGACGTGCTCGGGGGCGTCCGCATCTGCACCGCGCAGCCGCTGAAGGACCGCTACACCGGCCTCGACCTGGCGGCCGGACCGCATCTGCTGGGCGGCGGACAGGCCCTCCAGTACGTACGGTCCCGGCACACCGACGGCTCCTCCGACCTCGGCCGGATGAAGCGCCAGCAGCGCTTCCTGGCGTCCCTCGTCTCCCGGGCCACGTCGTCCGGGGTGCTGCTGAACCCGATGAAGTTCCGGGACGTGACCCGGGCGGTGCTGGGCTCGGTGCGGGCCGACAAGGGGTTCGGCACCGACGAGCTGCTGGACCTGGGGCGCGCGATGCGGAACTTCTCGCCGTCCTCGTCCGAGTTCACGACCGTGCCGATCGGACAGATGGCCTATGCCGTCAAGGGCATCGGCTCGACCCTGAAATGGGACGAGCCGAAGGCGCGGAAGCTGTTCCAGGAGCTGCGCGAGGACAAGCCGCTCGCGGCGCGCGGGGCGCCGCGGCCGAAGGCCGTCCGGGTCGCGGTGGCCCCGCAGCGGATCCGGGTCCAGATCGAGAACGGGACCTCCACGACGGGTCTCGGCAAACGGGTCGACGGCGCGCTCGCCGCCACCGGGTTCCGCACGACGGGCCGGCCCACGACGGGCCACGACTCCGGGGTCCGGCGCACCGTCGTCGCGTACGACCCCCGCTGGGACCGCTCCGCGAAGTCCCTCGCGGCCGCGCTGCCCGGTGCGGAGCTGCGCGCGGTCCCCGGGCAGGGTCCGCTGCTGAAGGTGATCGCGGGCGCGGACTACAGGAAGGTCACGCGGGTACGGGCCGACGATCCCGCCCAGGGGGAGTCCGGGGTCGTGACGGGCGACCAGGTGGTGTGCCCCTGATCCCGGACGCCCGCCCGGGGCCCGAGTCGGGCCTGAGGGTCCGTACTCAGTCGTCGAGGCCTTCCGCGGCGCGCCTCTCGCGGAGGTCCATGATCGCGCGGCGGCGGGCCAGCCGGTGGGTGCGGCGGATCTGCGCCTCCTGGAAGCGGCGCTCGTCACGCTCGGTCTCGGTGATGACCGGGGGCACCCGGCGGGGCTTGCCGTCGGCGTCGACGGCGGCGAAGACGAGGTAGGCCGAACCGACCTGCTGCGGCGGGGTGGACTCGTTCCAGCGCTCGGCCAGGACCCGCACGCCGACCTCCATCGAGGTCCGCCCGGTCCAGTTGACCTGGGCCTTCACATGGACCAGGTCGCCCACGCGGACCGGTTCGAGGAAGGCCATCTCGTCCATCGAGGCGGTGACCGCGGGCCCACCGGAGTGCCGCCCCGCCACGGCGCCCGCCGCGTCGTCGACGAGCTTCATGATCACGCCACCGTGCACGGACCCCAGAAGGTTCGTGTCGTTGTGGGTCATGATGTGGCTGAGGGTGGTCCTGGACGCGGAGGTCGGCTTGCCCGGGATGTCGTTTTCCGGGTTCGAGGCCTGGTCTGTCATGTCCTCCACCTTATGCCGGGCGCGCGGCGGTCGATTTGCATCAGCTCTGCAACAGGCGTGACCCAGATCTCCCTGCTCTCTTGTAAGGCGCCTGGTGGAGAGCGGCACACTGGTCCGCATGAATGATTGGCCCGACGGGTGGTCCGACGAGAACCGCAGCAACCGCTACGGACGCGGCAGCGCAGGCGCACAGCCTGAGAGCGCCCGCGTCATGCGCCAGGTCCGCCGTGGGCCCGCCGCACCCGCCCCGGGCCAGGGTGCTCCGCCGTACGGGAACGGGGTCCCCCGGCAGCCCTCGTACGTCGACGGCCAGGGCTACGACGAAGGCCAGGGCTACGACAACGGGTACGACTCCGGCTACAACACCGGCCACGTGTACGGGAACGGCCCCGGCGGTCCGCAGGGCCCCGGCGGGGACGGCGCGTACCCGCAGCGCCCCGCGCCGAACTGGCGGAAGCGGATCAAGTGGACCGCGATCACGCTGGTCACCGCGCTGGTCGTGGTCTCCGTCGGAACGTACTTCTGGGCCGACTCCAAGCTCCACCGTGACGTGGATCTCTCCAAGGTCATAGACCGGCCGGAGACCGGCGAGGGCACGAACTACCTGATCGTCGGCTCCGACAGCCGCGCCGGCATGTCCGCCGAGGAGAAGAAGAAGCTCCACACGGGCTCCGCCGAGGGCAAGCGCACCGACTCGATGATGATCCTGCACACCGGCAGCAACGGCTCCACGCTGCTGTCGCTGCCACGTGACTCGAACGTCACGATCCCGAAGTTCCAGGGTTCCGAGTCCGGCAAGATCAAGGGCCCGCTGGGCCAGAACAAGCTGAACGCGGCCTACGCCTTCGACGGCCCCACGCTCCTGGTCAGGACGATCGAGTACAACACCGGCCTGCACATCGACCACTACGTGGAGATCGGCTTCGCCGGGTTCGCGGGCATCGTCGACGCGGTCGGCGGTGTCGAGATGAACCTCGACCAGGGCTTCAAGGACAAGTACTCCGGCGCCGACTTCAAGGCGGGCAAGCAGACGCTGAACGGCGAGCAGGCCCTCGCCTTCGTCCGTACCCGGCACGCCTTCGCCGCCTCGGACCTCCAGCGCACCAAGAACCAGCAGAAGTTCCTGGCCGCCCTGGCCCACCAGGTCGCGACCCCCTCGACGGTCCTGAACCCCTTCAAGCTGTACCCGACGATGGGCGCGGGCCTGGACTCGCTGGTCGTCGACAAGGACATGAGCCTGTGGGACCTGGCCGACATGTTCTGGGCCATGAAGGGCGTCACCAGCGGCGACGGCAAGTCCATGAACATGCCGATCTCCGGTTCCGTCGGCGGCAACCTCGTCTGGGACAAGACGAAGCTGAAGACACTGGTGGACGAGCTCAAGAACGACGAGAAGGTCACGGTCTCGGGCAACTGACCCGCCGCCGGCCGCCATCGCCGACGAGGCCCGCGTCACCGGGGGTCACCACCGGCCGGACGACCCGCCGACACCGCCGCTCGCCGGCCGTCGGCGGGTCATTTTCGTAGCGTGATCCGGCCCCGCGTGCGGGGGCCGTCGAACTTGGACCGGTCGACGACGGGCCTCGGGGCCGGTTCCGCGGCCATCAGGCGGATGATGTCGCGCCCCGCCAGGGCCGTGCACCACTGGGCCAGGTGCGGGCGGGTGCCCCGGGGACCCGACGCCTCCTCCCAGAGGACCCGGACCGCGTCGGCCCGCCGGTCGTCGAGGACACCCGACAGCGGCCGCAGCGGCTCGCCCGGCGTCACGTACGGGTCCTGGCTCACGACACGGCCCACCACCAGAGCCGCCTTGTAGCGGTCGCTGTCCACCGTGGCGGTGCCGGCCGCGGTCAGCGGGTCGTGCCAGTCGGGGGTGTCCGCCTGTTCCAGGACCGGGGGCCGCCCGGCCATGCGGACGCCGTCGCAGTCCAGGAGATACGGGGCCGGTGCGGGCCGGACCGTCCACAGCACGTTCGCGTGGGACACGTCACCGACGACGAGACCCAGGGCGTGCAGCCACCGGAAGAGCCCGAGAACGGCCACCACCAGCGCGAACCGCTCGGCGGGCGACGGCTGCGCGACGGCCTGCCAGGCCGGCCTCGGCGGCCGGAGCAGATAGGACAGGTCGGTCAGCCGGGTCTCGCCGCGCGAGGTCGGCCAGGTCATGGAGTCCGGCGCGCGGCGCATCAGGAAGCCGGTCGCCCTGCCGCCGTCCACGACCCGGCACAGCGGCCACGCCGCCTCCCGGTCCAGACGCTCGCGCTCGGCCGGAGCGAGCCCCTGCCGCAGCGCCACGAGCGCCGCGAGTTCGCCGCCGTCCGCCTTCCCCGGCTCGCGATAGCTCTTGTACAGCAGCAGGCCGGGACCGACGACGTCGTACACCTCGCCCTGGCCGCCGTCGCCGACGCGCGCGCCGAGGGTGAGCGAGCCGAGTGTCACGTCGACGCCGTCGTCGGCGCTCACGGCACGGCCTCCCACAGGACGACGGCGGTGCGGTCGTCGTCGTACGACTTCACCCGGTACTGGAGCTGCCACAGGAAGTCGGCAGGTGAGGGCGCCGCTCCACGCCCCCATCCCGACCCGAGGAACTCCCGCATCTCCGCGTCGCCGGCGAGCGGTGTGGACAGGCCGTCCGTGCACAGCACGAGGACGTCGCCGGGCAGGGCCGGGGCGAGGAGCAGCGCGCGGGCGCGATGGCCGTGCGGGAGGGCGGCGGTGCGGGTGTCGATCATTCCGTCGCCGTCGTGCTCGGGGTCGGTCAGGGTCAGGTTCCACTCCCCGCCGCGCAGCAGCGCCGTGCCGCCGTCGCCGACGGCCAGGAAGCCCCGGGTACGCACCCGGGGATCGAGCGGCACGAGCAGGGCACGCAGCGTGGTGGCGTACGCGGCGGGGTCGTCGCCGCGTTCCCGGGCGCGGTGCGCGAGCAGGGTCGCGACCCGACCCACCGCGGTGTCCACCAGGGCGGCGAACCCCGGCCGGTCGCCCGTGCGCACGGTCTCCGCGAGGTCCGCGGACACGGCGTCCAGCTCCATCGCGGCGAGCCGGCAGGCCTCCTGGGAGCCGACGTGCGAACGGGCCGCCGATCCCACCCCGTCCGCCACCGCGAGCAGCAGCAGTCCGTCCGGGCCGTCCGCGCCGAGGCGCACCACGGCCAGCGAGTCCTGGCGCGGCTCGCCCTGATAGCGGTGCGAGTCGCCGCGCACCGAGGCCGCCCGCACGGTCAGGGCGCCGTACCCGGCGCCGTCCACGACCATGTCGGGCGTCAGCGCGGCGGTCGGGTCCTCCCGGACCGAGGGCAGCTCCCGGGGCTCGGGGGCGTACAGCGGGGGCTTGGGTCCGGAATGCGGCGGCGCGCCGAGCGTCCGGACGGCTCCGGCCCCGGCGGCGGGCTCCTCGGACGCGTACCCGGCCGTGGGCGCGGGTGTGGGCGCGGGCGCCGGGACAGGGACGGGTACGGGTACGTACGGCGGTGTCGGCTCGTACGTCGAGGGCGGCGGTGACTGCGGTGTGGGCCCGTACGCGTAGGGCGGGACCGGCCCGGCGGGCGGGTTCGCGGACGTCCCGGGCCCGGTGCCGGGCACGGCGAAGGGCGCGTCGGACTCCGACTGGTCGTTGAAGACCTGGTCGACGCTCTGCCAGGTCGCCTCCAGCGGATCGGGCTGCTGCGCGTCCGGCCATCTGAGCTCCGGGCCGGCCCGGTCCGGCTCCACCGCGGCCGGGTCGTACGGACCGGGCTCGCGTGGACCTGGCTCGTGCGGCGCGGACTCGTGCGGCGCGGACTCGTGCGGACCGGGCTCGCGCAGACCCGTCCGCTGCGGGACGGCCTGATGCGGGGTGGTCTGGTGCGGGGTGGTCTGGTGCGGGGTGGTCTGGTGCGGGCCGGTCCGGGACGGTCCGGCGGCGTTCATGTCGTTCCCCATCGATGCCCCCTCACATCTTGTCGAGCGAGACGATGGAGAAGCCGGGCACGGTGTCGTCCACGGCCAGCGTGAACCCGTTCCCGCCGTCCGCGCCGATGCTCCCGGCGGACCGGACGATCGACCGGGTGAGGCTGGAGGCGAACTCGCGCAGCGCCTGCGCCGGTGACACCGAGGAGTCCTGCTGCATGAAGGCCCGGAAGTTCGCGACCCGGGCGATCGTCGACTCCTGCGCCTCGCCGATGCCGAAGGCGATGATCTTCGGGCAGAACCGCGACTGGGTGACCTCCTTGTACGCCTGGTCCCAGTCCGGGTCGGTGGGAATGCCGTCCGAGAGGAAGAAGACCACGGGGCGGTACACCTCGTGGCCCTCCGCCTTGAGTGCCGCCACGTCGGCCTCGACACAGCGCAGCAGGGTGCGGAACGCGTCGCCGTACGAGGTGAGCCCGCCCGCGGCGAGCGCGGGGACCGAGTCGATGTCGCTGAGGTCGACGAGCGGCTGGAGCACGGTGGCGCTGTCGGAGAAGCCGATGAGACAGAAGCGCGTCTTGTCGGCGACGGTCGGATTGGTGCTGATCTCGTGGTGCAGGTCCGGGAGCGCGCCGTTGATGGCGTCGATCGGCTCGCCGATCATCGACCCGGACTCGTCGCAGAGCAGGTAGAAGGGCAGGATCTGCAAGGTCTCGTACCTCCGGGTCAGTACGTGTAGAAGTAGATCTCGATGTCGGCGTGCCCCGGGGAGGCGCCGCCTTTCCAGAAGTCGCGGGTGGTGGCGGCACGGAACATGTCCGGACGGGCCTTCTCCAGCAGGGCGTTGACCTCGTGGGCGTAGCGGCCTCCGGCGCCCGGGTCGGTGTGGCGTCCGAAGGTCAGCACGAAGGCGGCCTGCCGGCCCCGGTAGCGGGCGGTCGCAGCGCGCAGTGCCCGCACGATGCCCTCGTCGTCGCCTTCGGCGGCGTCGACGGCCACCTTCACCGGTGTGCGGACCACCGCCCGCGGGCCGGTGTGCCGGGGCTTCTTCCCGGCGGCCGGGGCCGAGGACGAGGAGGCGGGGCGCTTCTCGGCTGCCTGCGGGTCGCCCTGGTCGCCCATGGCCACCAGGGCGAGGACGAGCAGCATGTCCGCGAACAGCCAGCCCGCCATGTGCAGGGGCTGGAACCTTCCGCCGCGCTTCACCGGGCTCATCGGGCCTCGGTCAGGGGAGGCGCGGGAGGCAGCGGCGGGGGCTGACGACGGGGGTCGGGCAGCGCGGCGCCGGGGTGGCCCGGGTCATCGGAGGGGGGCCCGAATCGGTCGGCGGGAGCGTCTGCCTGCTCGACGGGCGACCCGAACCGGTCCGGGGGAGCGTGGCCCCCGTCGGCGGAGGGAGCGTGGCCCGCGTCGGCGGAGGAGGCGTGGCCCGGGCCGGGGGACCGGACATGCCCGTGGGTGTGGCCACCCGCCGACCAGGCCCCCGCCTGCTGCGCCGTCTGTCCCGCCTGGCCGGCGTGGCCTGTCCGGCCCGCCCGATCCGCGTGGCCTGCCTGGCCCCCCTGACCCGGAGGGCCGAAGTACGTGGGGCCGCCCGCCCTCAACTCGGCCACCAGTTGGGCGAACTCGTCGGCCACCGCCCGCAACGCACCGCTCTGGGCGTTCAGTTCACGCACCGCGTGCTGGGACTCCTCGACCGCGCGGGCGGTGTCCTCGGCCACCGCGCCGAACCGGCCCAGGAGTTGGGCCGAGATGTCCGACGTCACCTCGATACCGGTGGCGTAGGCCCGCTGGGACGCGGCCAGCACGGTGACGGACTCCTCGACGCGGTCGCCGGCGCCGTGCACGGCGAGCCGCACCTCACCGCTCGCCTCGCGCACGTCGTCGAGCGCCTTGCCGATCCGCACCCCGCCGTCGCTGACGGCGGCCTCGACACGCCCCACCGCGATCTCCAGGGGCTTGACGGAGGTGTCGACCCCGGACAGCGTGCGTTCCGCGTCCCGCACCGCCTCGCCGACCGTCGCGGCCGCCGCCGTCAGCTCCTTCTGGACCCGGACCGCCTTGTCGCCGAGCCGCCTGAGCGTCGCGGCGGACTCGGTGAGCTCGGCGGCGAAGCGCTGCGGGGAACTCGACCGCTGCCCGTTCAGCACGAGCTGGGCGCGGGTCAGCGCGGGGACGAGAGCCGCCAGCAGTTCCTCGCGCCCGCGCTCGGCGTCCTCCTCCCGGCGGCCGACGGCGGACTTCCGCAGGCCGTGCACGAGCACCAGCGCGAAGAGCAGCGCGATGGCGACGGTGGCGCTCATCGCCACATGGCCGAACGTGAAGGCGCCGGTGAGGTGCCCCTCGAACCCGGACTGCCAGAGCTGGAGGAAGGGCCGGGAGGCGGCCCTCGGATCCGCGCCCGTCAGCGCTCCGTACGCGCTCGACGCCCGGGTCAGGCCGTACCAGGTGAGCATCAGCGGTACGAAGACCAGCGCGCCCAGCACTCCTTCGGCATACGACCAGAGCGCGTGTTCCGCGACCCGGCCGCCGGGTGCCCGGAGGCTCTCGGGGCGGGCGTAGGCGGCGAGGAGATCGAGTTCGGACCAGGGGTCCAGTTCGGTGGCGTTCTGGTTCCGGAGTGCCGCGGCGAGCGCGGTCAGTTCTTCCTTCCGGGTTCCGAGCGCCGGACGCTTCGCGATTTCCTCGATGCTCTGCGCGATCACATGACGGTCCATCAGGGCGCCTGACGGCATGCCCACCCCCACAACACGACGGACGCGGGGGCGCGTCGACGGCGACCCTGGATCCCCACCCGTGTCACATGCCGCCGTGTCCCCCGCCGGTTCACACGCACCAGACGCGCGGCCGAGGGCACAGAGAGTACTCCAGCGGGCACGCTCCGCGCATAAACTCCCGACACCCGCCACTCTCCCCGACGGCGGCGCGAGGGGGACAAGTTGAGCAACGACGAACGCCGACGGGCGACCATCCGCCTGAGACCGGCGCCCGGCGTCGGGCCCGGGACCGACGCGCGGCGCGCGGCCCCGACGGCACGTGAGGTGCCGCGGTCTCCCGCCCCGCGGGCCGAGACGATGCTGACCAGGTCGGCGCCGAGCGCCCGCATCACGGGGCGGGGCGTCCTTCAGGTGAACCTCAACCGGCCGCCGGGGACCGGGGCCGACCTCGACCTCGGCTGCATGGCCGCGTTCACGGACGGCACGTGCGCGGCCGTACAGCCGCTGGGGAACACCTTCGGCTCACTGTCGCGGTGGCCGTACATGGAACTCGACCAGGACGACCGTACGGGGGCGTCCGCGGACGGGGAGACGGTCCGGGTGGACCTGGAGCGGCGCGAGCTGTTCCGGCGGCTGCTCTTCCACGTGTACGTGTACAGCGGCGCCGTGGATTTCCGGAGCCTGGGCGCCACGGCCACCGTGACCGCCCCGTCCGGCGGTTTCCGCATCGCGCTCGACGACTCCCCCGAGGGCGCGACGGGCTGTGCCATCGCCCTGGCCGCGCCCGCGGAGGGCGGCCTCACGGTCAGCCGCGAGGTCCGCTGGTTCACCGGCACGCCGCGGCACTCGGTCCAGGAGCAGATGGACAGCGCCTACGGGTTCGGTCTCGCGTGGGTCCGGATGCGAAAGGACTGACCGGATGCGACGGGACCGACCGGATGCGCGGGACTGACCGGATGCGAAAGGACTGATCACCGACGAAGAGGTGAGAGGCGCATCGGGGCGCCTCTCACCTCTGCCGCCGTCCCCTGCCGGTCGATTCCCGGCAGGCGGCGTACTACGGCAGGTTCCTCGCCATGACGATGCGCTGGACCTGGTTCGTGCCCTCGTAGATCTGCGTGATCTTCGCGTCGCGCATCATGCGCTCGACCGGGTAGTCGCGGGTGTAGCCGTAGCCGCCGAGGAGCTGGACGGCGTCGGTGGTGACCTCCATGGCGACGTCCGAGGCGAAGCACTTGGCGGCGGCGCCCTGGAAGGTGAGGTCCTTGTCGCCGCGCTCCGACTTGGCGGCGGCCGCGTACGTGAGCTGGCGGGCGGCCTCGATCTTCATGGCCATGTCGGCGAGCATGAACTGGATGCCCTGGAAGTCGGCGATCGGCTTGCCGAACTGCTTGCGCTCCTTGACATAGCCCTTGGCGTAGTCGAGAGCGCCCTGGGCGACACCGAGGGCCTGGGCCGCGATGGTGATGCGGGTGTGGTCCAGGGTCTTCATGGCGGTCGCGAAGCCGGTGCCCTCCTCGCCGATCATGCGGTCGGCGGGGATGCGGACGTTGTCGAGGTAGACCTCGCGGGTCGGGCTGCCCTTGATGCCGAGCTTCCGCTCGGGGGCCCCGAAGGAGACGCCCTCGTCGGACTTCTCGACGACGAAGGCGCTGATGCCCTTGGAGCGCTTCGTCGGGTCGGTCACCGCCATGACCGTGTAGTACTCGGAGACGCCGGCGTTCGTGATCCAGCGCTTCACGCCGTTCAGGACCCAGAAGTCGCCGTCGCGGACGGCCCGCGTCTTCATGCCGGCCGCGTCCGAACCGGCGTCCGGCTCGGAGAGGCAGTACGAGAACATGCCGTCGCCCTTGGCGAGCGGGCTCAGGTACTTCTTCTTCAGGTCCTCGGAGCCGGAGAGGATCACCGGCAGCGAGCCCAGCTTGTTCACCGCGGGGATCAGGGAGGAGGACACGCAGACGCGGGCCACCTCCTCGATCACGATGACCGTCGCGAGGGCGTCGGCACCGGCGCCGCCGAACTCCTCGGGGACGTGCACGGCGTGCAGGTCGTTCGCGACCAGGGCGTCCAGCGCCTCCTGCGGGAAGCGGGCTTCCTCGTCCACCGCGGCGGCGTACGGCGCGATTTTCGCCTCGGCCAGCGAGCGGATCGCGTCCCGGAGCATGTCGTGCTCCTCAGACGGGCGGTACAGGTCGAAATCAGCCGATCCGGCCAAGGTCTCTCACGCTCCAAAAGGTGCTGTGCTGGCGGCGCTAACTACCGTTAAGTAACACAAATTTTAGGCCCCCGCCCGCGGGACGGATACGTGAGGTTGGCGACAGGGGGAAAACTGCCCGTGAAAGCGCTCCCCGAAGCCCCGACTATGCTCAGGCGCGCACCTACGCGCCGCACACCTCAGGAGCACCCATGGCCCTCAAGATCACCGTGATCGGCACCGGCTACCTCGGCGCCACCCACGCCGCGGCCATGGCCGAGCTCGGCTTCGAGGTCCTCGGACTCGACGTCGTGCCGGAGAAGATCGAGATGCTCCAGCGGGGCGAGGTCCCGATGTTCGAGCCCGGTCTCGAGGAGCTGCTGCGCAAGCACGTGGCCGGGATCGAGGGCTCCACGGGCCGGCTCCGCTTCACCATGGACTGGGCCGAGGTCGGCGCCTTCGGCGACGTCCACTTCGTCTGCGTGAACACACCGCAGAAGCACGGCGAGTACGCCTGCGACATGTCGTACGTCGACGCGGCCTTCGAGGCGCTGGCGCCGCACCTGCACGGTCCCGCCCTCGTCGTCGGCAAGTCCACCGTGCCGGTCGGCTCGGCGGAGCGGCTGGCCGCCCGGCTCGCGGAGCTGGCGCCCGCGGGCGAGGACGCCGAGCTGGCCTGGAACCCGGAGTTCCTGCGTGAGGGCTTCGCCGTGAACGACACCCTGCATCCCGACCGGATCGTGGTGGGCGTGCGCGGCGAGCGCTCCGAGAAGCTGCTGCGCGAGGTCTACGTGACGCCGGTCGCCGAGGGCACCCCGTTCGTCGTGACCGACTTCCCCACCGCCGAGCTGGTGAAGACGTCCGCGAACTCCTTCCTCGCCACCAAGATCTCCTTCATCAACGCGATGGCCGAGGTCTGCGAGGCCGCCGGCGGCGATGTCGCCAAGCTGGCCGAGGCCATAGGCCATGACGAGCGGATCGGGAAGAAGTTCCTGCGGGCCGGCATCGGCTTCGGCGGCGGCTGTCTGCCCAAGGACATTCGCGCCTTCATGGCACGCGCCGGTGAGCTGGGCGCCGACCAGGCGCTGACCTTCCTGCGCGAGATCGACTCCATCAACATGCGGCGCCGTGGACAGATGGTGGAAATGGCCCGTGACGCGCTCGGCGGCGGTTCGTTCCTCGGCAAGCGGGTCGCCGTGCTCGGCGCGACGTTCAAGCCGGACTCGGACGACGTGCGCGACTCCCCGGCCCTGAACGTGGCCGGGCAGATCCACCTCCAGGGCGGCCAGGTCACCGTGTACGACCCGAAGGGCATGGAGAACGCCAAGCGGCTGTTCCCGACGCTCGGGTACGCCGGTTCCGCCGTGGACGCCGTACGGGGTGCCGATGTCGTCCTGCACCTGACGGAGTGGCGCGAGTTCCGCGAGCTGGACCCGGCGGTGCTGGGCGAGGTGGCGACGTCCCGGGTGCTCCTTGACGGGCGGAACGCGCTGGACCCGGAGGCGTGGCGCCGGGCCGGCTGGACGTACCGGGCGATGGGCCGCCCGACGGCCTGAACCCTCGACGACTGAACACCGCCGCCGGCCGGGGCCTGTGCTCCGGCTCCGGACGGCAGGGCCCGGTTCCGGTCCCGAGGCGGGTGCCGATCTCGGCGCCCGCCTTCTGCGTTCGGCTTCTGCGTTCGGCTTCGGCTTCGGCGTTCGGCGTTCGGCTTCGGCGTTCGGCTTCGGCGTTCGGCTTCGGCTTCGGCTTCGGCTTCGGCTTCGGCTTCGGCTTCGGGCGGAGCGTCGGTGGGCGCGTCGGGCAGGGCGTCGGCGGGTGCGGTGAGCAGGGCGTCGGCCGAGGGCTTGACGGTGGACGACGGTCCGGCCGAGGCTCAGTCGGCCGGACCGTCGCCGGTTGCATTCTGCACCACTTCGCTGTGCCGTGACCGGAGACCGCCGGACCACGTCCGGCTCCCGGCCCCGCCGCCCGCAGGATTTACCGTGGCCGGAGGCTGCTCGGCGCGGTGGCGGCGCGTCGTGGCCCGGCCCCGCCGCCTTGCCCGCCGTCGGGCCGAATCGCATGCGGGAGCATGGGGTAGGCGTTACCGCTTGAAGGTGTTCGCAGGTGACCCGCCGGTGTTGCCGGAGATCCCACGGAGGAAGTCATGGCTCTCGCCGAACTGGACGTCGTCGTCCTGGACTGTCCCGACCCGCGCGCGCTCGCCGAGTTCTACGCGGGGGTGCTGGGCGGCACCATCACGGAGGAGACCGACTGGATCGACCTGGAGGTGCCCGGCGGCCGGAAGCTGGCGTTCCAGGCCGCGCCCGGGTACGTACCGCCGCGCTGGCCGTCGCCCGACGGCTCGCAGCAGTTGCACCTGGACCTGAAGGTCGAGGACCTGGACGTGGCGGAGAAGGGCGTGCTGGCGCTCGGCGCGACACCGCTGGACACCGAGGACAGGTCGCGTTCGTTCCGGGTGTACGCCGACCCGGCCGGACACCCGTTCTGCCTCTGCGCCTGCTGAACGGACCCGGCGGCGGTCAGCCGTCCAGGTCGGCGATCCTCGCGGAGGACGGCGGCCTGCGGTGCTGCGCGGCGCGGGCGGTGAAGTCCGCGCCGCGCAGCACGCGCTGGACATTGCCCCAGGTGAGCAGGGCGAGGTCGGAGGCGGACCAGCCCCGGGTGATGAGCTCCGCGACCAGATGCGGATAGCAGGAGGCGTCGGCGAGGTCCTGCGGGTGGGCGGTCCCGGAGTCGTACGTGCCCGAGAGGCCGACGCATTCCGCTCCGGCGAGCGCGCGGACGTGGTCGAGGTGGTCGGCGACGTCCCGGACGGACGGGCCCGTCTGTTCGGCGGTGAGCGGCACCATGCACAGGCCCTTGGCGAAGCCGATCTCGACCAGGACCTCGTCGGGCAGGTTCGACGGGTGGGGGCGCAGGGCGCGGGCGGCCGAGCGGGTGAACAGGACCGGGGCCTTGGAGGCGGCGAGAGCGCGGCCGACCGTGGCGTCCGAGGCGCCCGAGAGGTCGGCGAGGACGCCGAGCCGGTTCATCTCGCGCAGCACCTCCTCGCCGAACCGGGTCAGACCCGTCTCACCCGCCCACGCGGCGCCGGTGAGAGTGAGCACGCGCAGGCCGAGCGTGTGCAGGGCACGCAGGATGCCGAGCGAGTCGCCGAGCGCGGCGGCTCCGGCCGGACCGAGGACGACGGCGACGCGGCCGCGGCTGCGGGCGTCGGCGACCTCGCCCGCCCCGCACGCGAGCCGCAGGCCCTCGGGGTGGGCGTGGATCACGGTCTTCACCAGGTCGACCTGCTCCAGGGTGGCGCCGACGGCCCGGTCCCCGGCGAGGCCCCTGGGCAGGTGCAGCGACCAGAACAGGGCGCCCACGTGCCCTTCGCGCAGTCGCGGCAGGTCCGTGTCCACGGCGCTCTCGCCGAGCTCCAGATCGAACCAGGGCAGATGGCGCAGGGCCCAGGGGAGCCCGCTGTAGCCGTCGGCGACGGGGGTGCCGGCCAGGAACGTACGGGCCCGTGCCAGCGGGTCGGAGCCGTCGGCGGCCGCCGGGGCACGGTCAGGGACGCCGGAGCCGGCCGCGAGGCCCGCGGTGCCGCCGAGGAGGGTTCCGGAGGGCAGTGCCTCGGTGTCGGGCCAGGCAGCGGGCGGGTCGAGCTCTCCCACCTCGGCGGTGGTGTGCAGTTCGTCCTGCAGGTCTGCCATGACGGGCTCCGGGATGTGGGCAGCGGTGATCACCAGCGGTGTCACCGCCACCGTGGCACGGGGCCCGGCGCGCTTCCTGGTGGGTGCGGCGTTCGGGGTAGCGCGCCTCTTCCGCCGTCCAGGCGGCCGCCCGGCACCCCGCCGGACGCACACGGAAGCCGCCCCGCACCCCTGCCCGACACAGACGGAAACCGCCCCGCACCCCTGCCAGGGGTACACGGAAGGCGCCCGGGCGGGGAGCCCGGGCGCCTTCGTGGGCCCCGGAGTCCGGGGCCGGGTGACTCGATGAGCCGTCAGCCGATCAGTCCTCAGCCGTCCAACTGCTCCAGCGTCGCGTTCGACGGCGCCCGGCGGGACTGGAGGTCGCGGGCGACGTCCTCCGCCGCGCCCAGCACGCGCACGGCGTTCTGCCAGGTCAGCTTGGCCACGTCCGTGGAGGACCAGCCGCGGTCGAGGAGCTCGGCGATCAGGTTCGGATAGCCCGAGACGTCGTCCAGTCCGGCCGGGGTGAACGCCGTGCCGTCGTAGTCGCCGCCGATGCCGAGGTGGTCGATGCCGGCGACCTCGCGCATGTGGTCGAGGTGGTCGGCGACCGTCGAGACGGTGGCGATCGGGCGCGGGTTGTCCTCCTCGAAGGCGCGGTGCACCTTCATGGCCTCGGCGGTGGTGTCGAGGTGGTGGAAGCCGTTCGCGCGCATGTTGTCGTCGGCCGCGGCCGTCCAGTCGACCGCCGCCTGGAGGACGAACTTCGGCACGAACGTCACCATCGCCACTCCCCCGTTGGCGGGCAGCCGCTCCAGCACGTCGTCCGGGATGTTGCGCGGGTGGTCGCACACGGCGCGGGCCGAGGAGTGCGAGAAGATCACCGGCGCGACGGAGGTGTCGAGCGCGTCGCGCATGGTCGTCGCGGCGACGTGCGAGAGGTCCACGAGCATGCCCTCGCGGTTCATCTCCCGGACGACCTCACGGCCGAACGCGGACAGGCCGCCCACGACGGGAGAGTCGGTCGCCGAGTCCGCCCAGGCGATGTTGTCGTTGTGGGTGAGGGTCATGTAGCGGACGCCGAGCGCGAACAGCCCGCGCAGGGCGGCGAGGGAGTTGTCGATCGAGTGACCGCCCTCCGCGCCCATGAGCGAGGCGATGCGGCCCTCGGCGCGGGCCGCCTCCATGTCCGCGGCCGTCAGCGCGGCCCGCAGGTCGGCGGGATACCGGTCGATCAACTGCCGTACGCAGTCGATCTGTTCCAGTGTCGCGGTGAGGGCGCCGGGCAGGTCCGAGCGGACGTACACCGACCAGTACTGCGCGCCGACGCCGCCCGCGCGCAGCCGGGCCAGGTCCGTGTGCAGATGGGCGCTCTGGTCGGTGGCGATGTCACGGGCGCCGAGGTCGTAGCGGACCTGCTCCCGCAGCGCGTAGGGCAGGTCGTTGTGTCCGTCGACGACCGGGAACTCGTCGAGCAGGGCGCGGGCGCGGTCGATCGAGGGCAGGGAGGACGAGGACATCCGCGTCACTTCCCGAAGCCGAAGCCGCCGGTGGCGCCCTCGACCTTGGCGCGCAGCCGCTTGCCCTTCTCGGTGGCCTGGTCGTTCAGCTCCTGCTGGAACTCCCGCATCCGGCCGAGGAGTTCCTCGTCGTGGGCGGCGAGCATCCGGGCGGCCAGGAGACCCGCGTTGCGGGCGCCGCCGACGGAGACGGTCGCCACCGGCACGCCGGCCGGCATCTGCACGATGGAGAGCAGCGAGTCCATGCCGTCGAGGTACTTGAGCGGGACGGGCACCCCGATGACGGGCAGCGGGGTGACCGACGCCAGCATCCCCGGCAGGTGGGCGGCGCCGCCGGCGCCCGCGATGATCGCCTTGAGCCCGCGCTCCGCGGCCTGCTCGCCGTACGCGATCATCTCGTGCGGCATGCGGTGCGCGGAGACGACATCCACCTCGTAGGGGATCTCGAACTCGTCCAGCGCCTGGGCGGCGGCCTCCATGACCGGCCAGTCGGAGTCCGAACCCATGACGATGCCTACAACTGGACTCATCTCGATCTCCTTGCGTGCCTCTTCGGCCTCGGCCGAGAGGTTTGGGTGGGTGTCCCGCTCGCAGGCGGAAGCAGCTCATCTGGTTTGCCGCGCATCAAGATTCCCAGACTGCCAGACAGGCTCACATCGGAGGCCCTAACGTGTGAGACGTGGCGACCAAGTGCGTGAAGCGGGCATTCAAGTACCGCTTCTATCCGACCGAGGAGCAAACAGCCGAGCTGTCGCGCACCTTCGGCTGCGTGCGCAAGGTCTACAACATGGCGCTCGATGCGCGATCGCGGGCATGGACGCTGGAGCACCGCCGGGTCTCCTACGTGGAGACGTCCGCCATGCTCACCGAGTGGAAGAAGACCGAAGAGCATGGTTTTCTGACAGAGGTCTCTTCTGTGCCACTGCAGCAGTCGTTGCGACATCTGCAGAGCGCCTATGCCGCCTTCTTCGACAAACGAGCCCGGCACCCGCGCTTCAAGTCGAAGAAAAGATCGAAGGACTCCGCCGAGTACACGCGCTCCGCGTTCCGCTTCCGTGCCGGAGAGATCCTCTTGGCGAAGATGCGCGATCCGTTGGCTGTGGTGTGGTCGCGCCCCCTCCCTCAAGGCGCCGAGCCGTCCACGGTCACTGTCACCAGAGACAAGGCGGGCCGCTGGTTCGTCTCCCTCCTCGTCGAAACCGCCGTCCCGGCTGCTCCCGCCTCGGACAGGGCGGTGGGCCTCGACGCGGGTCTCACCAGTCTGCTCACCCTGTCCACCGGCGAAAAGATCACCAATCCGAAGTTCGAGAGGAAGGACAGGGCTCGGCTCGGCTCGGCCCAGCGGGAACTCTCCCGCAAGGCTCAGGGGTCGAAGAACCGGGAGAAGGCACGCCTGAAAGTGGCGCGCATTCACGCGCGGATCGCCGACCGACGCCGGGACTTCCTGCACAAACTGACCACTCGGCTCGTTCGTGAGAACCAAACGATCGTGATCGAGGATCTGAATGTCCGCACCCTGCTCGGCAACCACACACTCGCGCGTGCGATTTCCGATGCCTCGTGGACGGAACTGCGCTCCCAGCTCGAGTACAAGTGCACGTGGTACGGGCGCGAAATCATCGCGATCGACCGCTTCTTCCCTTCGAGCAAGACTTGCTCCGGCTGCGGCCGGATCCGCGACGAACTGCCCTTGAATGTCCGGCAGTGGACGTGCGAGGGATGTGGCACCCGGCACGAACGGGATCACAACGCCGCCAAGACCATTCTGGCCGCCGGGCTGGCGGTGTCGGCCTGTGGAGCCGGTGTAAGACCCCAACGGAGCACCTCCGGGCGGGCAGTCGGCGACGAAGCAGGAAGCGCCGTGGTGCGAACCGTGGCTGCCCCCTCCCCGCGGGGAGGGGACGAGGTCAATCGGTGATCGTGCCTCTCAGGTAGCCGGCTGCGTGCCGGGCGCGATCGAGGACGTCGTCCAGGTCGTCGCCGTAGGTGTTGACGTGGCCGACCTTACGGCCGGGCTTCACATCCTTGCCGTACATGTGGATCTTGAGCTGCGGGTCGCGGGCCATGCAGTGCAGGTACGCGGAGTACATGTCGGGGTAGTCGCCGCCTAGGACGTTCGCCATGACCGTCCACGGGGCGCGCGGGCGCGGGTCGCCGAGCGGGAGGTCGAGGACCGCGCGGACGTGGTTGGCGAACTGGGAGGTGACCGCGCCGTCCTGGGTCCAGTGGCCCGAGTTGTGCGGGCGCATGGCCAGTTCGTTGACGAGGATGCGTCCGTCGCGGGTCTCGAAGAGCTCGACGGCCAGGTGGCCGACGACACCGAGTTCCTTGGCGATGCGCAGCGCCAGTTCCTGCGCCTCCAGGGCCAGCTCCTCGGCGATGCCGGGCGCCGGGGCGATCACGGTGTCGCAGACGCCGCCGACCTGCTGGGACTCGACGACGGGGTACGCGACGGCCTGGCCGTGCGGGGAGCGGACGACGTTGGCGGCGAGCTCCCGCGCGAAGTCGACCTTCTCCTCGGCGAGGACGGGGACGCCGGCGCGGAACGGGTCGGCGGCCTCCTCCAGGGAGCGGACGAACCAGACGCCCTTGCCGTCGTAGCCGCCGCGGACGGTCTTGAGGATGACCGGGAAACCGTCGCCCTCCTCCCCCTCGGCGAGGCCTTCCGCCGCGAACGCGGCCACGTCCGCGACGTCGGTCACGATGCGGTGCCGGGGGCACGGCACACCGATCTCGTCGAGCTTCGCGCGCATGACGCCCTTGTCCTGGGCGTGCACGAGCGCGTCGGGGCCGGGCCGGACGGGGATGCCGTCCGCCTCCAGGGCCCGCAGGTGCTCGGTCGGGACGTGCTCGTGATCGAAGGTGATCACGTCACAGCCCCGCGCGAAGTCACGCAGCGTGTCGAGGTCGCGGTAGTCGCCGACGACGACATCGCCGACGACCTGCGCCGCGGAATCCTGTGGAGTGTCACTGAGGAGCTTGAACTTGATGCCGAGCGGGATGCCCGCCTCGTGTGTCATACGAGCGAGCTGGCCACCGCCGACCATGCCGACTACCGGGAACGTCACGCTCCAAGAGTATCGGCCGCGCCGGAGTGGCCGATTTCCGCGGCGATTCGCCCGATTTTCCCTTTCGCTGACCGCCTCTTTTCTTACCTGTGAGGACATGCACAGGCACCGTGCGGGAGCGCTGGTTAGCATGGGCTGGTTGGCGTATTCCATCGCGCGTCCACCGGCGCGCACACGATCAAGACCCACCGACGGGGGCTGGCAAGACCATGGGCAGTGCTACACCGGGGCCTCATACCGGGCCTCGCAGCGCGGTTCGGCGCCGCTTCGACCTGCTCTTCCGTGAGGTCGCCAAGTTCGGCGCGGTGGGCGGTGCGGGGCTGCTCGTCAACCTGCTCGTGTTCAACCTGGTGCGCCACCTCACGGACCTCCAGGTGGTGCGGGCCAGTGTCATCGCCACGGTGGTGTCCATCGTCTTCAACTACGTCGGGTTCCGCTACTTCACCTACCGGGACCGCGACAAGGGCGGGCGCACGAAGGAACTGACGCTGTTCCTCCTGTTCAGCGCGGTGGGCCTGGTCATCGAGAACGGCGTCCTGTACGTGGCGACGTACGGCTTCGGCTGGGACAGCCCGCTGCAGAGCAACATCTTCAAGTTCCTCGGCATCGGGATCGCGACGCTCTTCCGCTTCTGGTCCTACCGCACCTGGGTGTTCCGGGCGCTTCCGGCCCGGGAGGCGGTGGCCAGTGCCGAATCGTTCCTGGACGAGGAGCCCGAGACCGGGACGCGCCGTCCGCGGGCCCGCGTGAACTGACCGCGCGTTCCCCCTGCCCGATCGTGCGTTCCTTCCGCCCGACCGTGCGTTCCTTCCGCCCGACCGCACGTTCCCTCCGCCCGATCCCGGGTTCCCCTACCTGACCGTGCGCCCCTCGTCGTCCTCGGCGAGCCGGGGCGGGCGCTTGTGCGGGGTACGGGACAGGAACAGGCCGAAGACCGGCGGCTGGGCCTGGAGCATCTCCAGACGGCCGCCGTCCGCCTCCGCGAGGTCGCGGGCGACGGCGAGACCGATGCCGGTGGAGTTGCGGCCGCTGATGGTGCGCTCGAAGATGCGGGCGCCGAGGTCCGTGGGAACGCCGGGACCCTCGTCGGTGACCTCGATGACGGCCTGGTTGCCGATCACGCGGGTGCGCAGCGCGACGGTGCCGCCGCCGTGCATGAGGGAGTTCTCGATCAGGGCCGCGAGGACCTGGGCGACCGCGCCCGGGGTTCCCACCGCCTGGAGATGACGCTTGCCGGAGCTGACGATCGCGCGGCCGGCGCTGCGGTAGGCCGGGCGCCATTCCTCCAGCTGCTGCTTGATGACTTCGTCGAGGTCGAAGGAGACGGCGGAGCCGGTACGCGGGTCGCGGGCGTTGGTGAGCAGCCGCTCGACGACGTCCGTGAGGCGCTCCACCTGCGTCAGCGCGATGGTCGCCTCCTCCTTCACCGTGTCGGGGTCGTCGGTGAGGGTGATCTCCTCCAGGCGCATGGAGAGGGCCGTCAGCGGTGTCCGCAGTTGGTGGGAGGCGTCGGCGGCGAGGCGGCGCTCGGCGGTGAGCATGCGGCCGATGCGCTCGGCGCTGCCGTCCAGCACGTCGGCGACCCGGTCGAGCTCGGGGACGCCGTAGCGCTTGTGCCGCGGGCGGGGGTCCCCCGAGCCCAGCCGTTCCGCCGTCTCGGCGAGGTCGGTGAGCGGGGAGGCGAGGCGGTTGGCCTGGCGTACGGCGAGCAGGACGGCGGCGATGATCGCGAGGAGGGCGACGGCTCCGATGACCAGGAGCGTGCGGCCGACCTCCTTGGTCACCGAGGAGCGGGGCTCCTGGACGGTGACGGTCTCCCCCGACTCGCCTCTGGCGGTGTACTGGATGACGTCGCCGGTGGGCTGGTTGCCGACCTCGATGGGGTCGCGGCCCGGAATCCTGATCACGGCGTAGCGCCGGTCGGTGACCTGGTTCCTGAACGTGTCGCCGGTGATGTTCTCGTCGCCGACGATGCGGCTGTCCACGATGCTGGCCAGGCGCAGCGCCTCGGAGTCCACGCGCTCCTGGGCGCTGTTGCTGATCGTGCGGGTCTCGACGATGACGAGCGAGACGCCGAAGACGGCGATCACCACGAGGACGACGGCGAGGGTGGACTGGATCAGACGGCGACGCACGGGGCCCTCCGGGCAGATGGCTGTACCGGGACCAGTGTGCACGCTCGCCGCTCCGGCCCGAGCCGGTCACCGGTCCGGGCACGCGGGTTTTCCGCACCGGCAGGACCGGCCAGGCCCAGGGCCTCCCCCGGCGGCGGGACGTCCCCCGAACCGCGGCGGCCCCGGGGAACCGGACGCATCGAGACGACACCCGCCCCGGGAGACAGGCACCCGGAACCCCGGGGACCCGGGACATCCGTCGTCGGGACCCCGGCGGGAGCCTCAGCTCTTCTCGAACCGGAAGCCGACCCCTCGTACCGTCGCGATGTAGCGAGGGTTCGCGGCGTCGTCGCCGAGCTTCTTGCGCAGCCAGGAGATGTGCATGTCGAGCGTCTTGGTGGAGGACCACCACGTGGTGTCCCAGACCTCGCGCATGAGCTGGTCGCGGGTGACGACGCGGCCCGCGTCCCGCACCAGGACCCGCAGGAGGTCGAACTCCTTGGCCGTGAGCTGGAGTTCCTCGTCGCCCATCCAGGCGCGGTGCGACTCGACGTCGATGCGCACGCCGTGGGTGGCGGGCGGCTGCTGGGGCTCGGCGGCGCCGCGCCGGAGCAGCGCCCGTACCCGGGCGAGCAGTTCCGCGAGCCGGAACGGCTTGGTGACGTAGTCGTCGGCGCCCGCGTCGAGGCCGACGACGGTGTCCACCTCGTCGGCGCGCGCGGTGAGGATGAGGATGGGCACGGTGTGGCCCTCGGCGCGGAGCCGGCGGGCGACTTCCAGGCCGTCCATGCCGGGCAGTCCGAGGTCCAGGACCACCAGGTCGACACCGCCCTGCATGCCGGCGTCGAGCGCGGTGGGGCCGTCCTCGCGGACTTCGACCTCGTAACCTTCCCGGCGCAGGGCACGGGCCAGCGGCTCCGAGATGGACGCGTCGTCCTCGGCGAGCAGTACACGGGTCATGGGGTGATGGTAGTCCGCCGTGCAGCGCGTCAGGGCAGTGATCCGCCCGTGGGATTCACACCCTCCGTCCGGGTGTTTCTTACCTGCGGGTGTGCGATGCGATCCTTACTGACACCTTCGAAAGATCGCTTGCGGTTCCATGATTGCCTGTGATCCATATCTCAAGTCCTTCCATATGGGGCATTGCGATGTCGTATGGTGACCAGACGCCTGTTGCACCACATCGGGACCTTTGGCTCGAACTTGATGCTGAAGGTCTCTTCTGTGTGCGGGCTGGTGTCAGCCAGCCTCGAAGGAAAGACCTGTGGCCGGGCCCGGACACGCTGACGCGTGACGGGCGTGGATCCCGGTGGTCGCCGTCCGCCGCTCCGGCAATACCGGAGCGGACTCCCCATGGGCGTGGGGAGGGACGCCGGACCCCGCCGGTGCCGGCCGCCCCCCATGGGCGCGCAATTCCCCCGAGCTCTCGCTGTCGGCGTGAGTGAGGGGACCCCCCAACAGCGCGTCCCGACCAGCAAGGATCGACCATGGCGTCCAGCCTGACGAAGGACTCGGTGACCCCGGGAATCCCTGGCTCCGAGAAGACCTTCTTCGGCCACCCCCGCGGACTGGCCACTCTCTTCATGACCGAGATGTGGGAGCGTTTCTCCTACTACGGGATGAAGGCACTGCTCCCGCTGTACCTGGTGGCACCGGGCGGTCTGCACCTCAGCGCGGCCACCGCGACCGCGATCTACTCGGTATACCTCTCCCTCGTGTACCTGCTCGCCCTGCCCGGCGGCTGGTTCGCGGACCGTGTCCTCGGCCCCCGCAAGACGGTCGCCGTCGCGGGTCTGATCATCATGCTGGGCCACCTCACGCTGGCTCTGCCCTCCTCCGGCACCTTCTACGCGGGCCTCGGCCTCGTGGCGATCGGTTCCGGTCTGCTGAAGGCCAACATCTCCACGATGGTGGGCCACCTCTACGACGGCCCGGACGACGCGCGCCGTGACGGTGGCTTCACGCTGTTCTACGTCGGCATCAACGTCGGTGCCTTCGCCGCCCCGCTGATCATCGGCACCGTCGGCGAGAACGTGAACTGGCACCTGGGCTTCGCCCTCGCCGCGCTCGGCATGGCGCTGGGTCTCATCCAGTACCTGCTCGGCGGCCGTCACCTCAGCGCCCGCTCGCACGAGGTCCCCACGCCTCTGACGGCCGAGGAGAAGTCCTCCACCCTGCGCAAGTCCGCGCTGTGGGCCGCTGTCGCCGTCGTCTTCTACGCGATCGTCGGCTTCTCGGGCCACTACACGCTGAACTGGCTGCTGGTCCCGATCACGATCGCCGGTCTGCTCATCCCCGTCATGGTCATCGGGCGCATCAAGCGGGACAAGTCCCTGGACCGCGCCGACCAGTCGAAGATGTCCGCGTACATCTGGTTCTTCGTCGCCGCGGCCGTGTTCTGGATGATCTACGACCAGGGCGGCTCGACGATGTCGATCTTCGCCGACGAGTCGGCCAAGAACACCATCTTCGGCTGGGAGTTCCCGGTCTCCTGGTACCAGTCGGTCAACCCGGTCATGATCATGGCGCTGGCGCCGGTCTTCGCCTGGGCGTGGCTGTGGCTGAACAAGCGCGGCAAGGAGCCGAGCACGGCGACGAAGTTCGCCTCGGGTCTGATCCTGATCGGCGCGTCGTTCTTCCTCTTCCTGGCCCCGCTGATGATCGCCGAGGGCGGTCACAAGGCGGCCGCGATGTGGCTGGTGGCGATCTACTTCGTGCAGACCGTCGGTGAGCTCCTGCTCTCCCCGGTCGGCCTCTCCGTGACCACGAAGATGGCTCCGGCGAAGTACGCCTCCCAGATGATGGGTGTCTGGTTCCTGGCGGTCACCGCCGGCGACGCCACGACCGGTCTGCTCTCCATCGCCGAGGTCGACCTCAACAAGACGGGCATCGTCGCTCTGGAGGCCACGCTCGCCGTGATCGCCGGTGTCGCGGTGTGGATGTACCGCAAGAAGGTCAAGGCGCTCATGGGCGACGTCCACTGACGTCGGTTCCCCAGCACGGCGAAGGGCCGCCGCACCGTTCGGTGCGGCGGCCCTTCGCCGTTCCCGCGGCCATCCGGCGACCGTTGCCGCGGCCGTTCCCGCGGTCGGCCGGTGGCCGGGGCGGGGACCGGGTCGACGGCCACCGGGATCAGCGCGTGCCGGTCACCGTGTCCGGCGGCGGCCCGGCATGAAGGTGAAGACCGCGCCGCCCAGCAGGACGACCGTGCCCGCCACCAGTCCGAGCGCCTGGAGGGCGCTGTGGCTGTCGGAGCCCGTCTCCGCCAGGCCGCCGCTGGAGGACGTACCCGCGGAACCGGAGCCGGACGAGGTGGAGCCGCCGCCCGAGGCGCCGCTCGCCTGCTCCGAGGTGTCCAGGGTCAGCGAGACCTCGGACCTGGTCGGCGTGCAGGTCGTCGTCGTGCCCAGGGCCATCACCGTCAGCACGCCCGGGGAGAGGGTCGAACTCCCGGTCGCGCCCGGCTTGTAGGTGCCCGTCAGATCGGGGATCGCGATCGGGTCGCCGGACTTGATGGGCGCGGAGTTCGTCGGACCCTCCACATGCACCGTGCCCTTGTCGGCGCCGCCCAGGACCACCTCCATCGACGGCTTCACGGAGTCCGCGGGGATGTCCGCCGGGCTGTCCATCACCGACGCCTTGAACTGCACGGTGAGGCCGAAGCTCCCGCCGTTCTTCTTCGCGTTGATCTGGACGGCCGAGGTGGCGTTCTTGTCTCCGATGGGCGTCTTGCACGCGTAGGGCACGGAGACCTCCTTGCCCGTGAAGTCGGTCTGCCCGCCGGACCCGCCGGTGTCACCGCCCCCGTCGGTCCCGCTGCCGCTCGGCGACGGGGTGACCGAACCGCTCGGGGTCGGGGTCGAGGTGGGAGTCTGCGACGGAGTCGGGGTCGGCGTGCCGCCCGGACCGCCACCGCTCGTCACCTTGATGGTCGCCGAGGGGTTCACCGCCTCCTTGGGCGTGCACTTGGTGTCGGTGGAGATCGGCTTGCTGACGTTGATGTTGTACGCGTTCGGGGTGAGCGTGACGTCGCCCGCCGTCGTCAGCTTCAGCCTGCCCGTCATGTCGGACAGCTTCATGGCGCTGTTCTTGGGGATGGCGGGGTTCTCGCGCGGTCCCTCCATCGCGATGTCCGCCGTCTGCGCGCCGCCCGCCTTCAGCGTCCCGGTGGGCTTGACGGTGTTCGCGTCGAGGTCGAGGACGTCGGGGTTCTTCGAGGCGGCCTGGGTGAACTTCCAGGTGATGGTGACCTCGTCGCCCACCTTCGCCTCGGCGGGCGCGGTGATCTCCACCTTCGTGGTGCCCTGCACCGCGGGCAGCCCGGAGATCGCGGGCGGAATGCACTCCGTGCTGTACGAGACCTCGGCGGCCTGCGCGGGGGCGGCGGCCACTCCCAGCAGGATGCCCGCACCGCCGAGCATCAGCGCGACCCCGGCCGCGCCCGCTCTGCGGCCTCCGGCCCGTACCACTCTCCGTTGCGTGCTCACGTATGCCCCTTTCTCGTCTGCGTCGTCGGACCGTTCTCGTGCGGTGCGGAGAGCTGACCGTTCGCCCCGGTCCCCGGATCCGTCTCCGGGGTGAACCAGGGCAGGGCCGGAACAGGGGAGGCGGAGTCGTCCGCCGGTGTCCGGGGGGCGGGGTTCGCCCAGGGCAGGCGCAGGGTGAGCTCGCCCGGCCGCAGCCCCCGGTGCCGTCCCGCCCGCCCGGTCGACCTGCGGGGGCGCACCCGGTCCACCACGGCCATGCCGACGCGGAACACGGCGGCCGGGACGACCACGCAGAGCAGGATCCAGAAGACGGTGACTCCCCAGGGGCGGCCCACGCCCCACGGCTGCTCGGCGAGGACCTTCCCGCCGTACTTCAGCGAGATCGTGTAGTCGCCGTGCGCCCCGGCCGACAGTTCGACCGGGAGTCTGATCTGCGCCTTGCGGCCGGGCGCGATGCTGCCGCGCCACTGCTGTTCCTCCCACTGCGGGGCGAACACCCCGTGGGAGGTGCCGACCTGGAAGACCGGGTTCTTCACGGGGCCGGTGCCGACGTTGCCGACGGTGAGGACGAGGGTGCGCGAGGGCGGTGACCCGAACCAGGTCAGCAGACCACTGGACCCGTCGAGCCGGGGGTCGGTCAGCACCGATATCCGGCCGCCGCTCTCTTCCTTCGGCAGCGGCTCGACCGCGTGGCCGGCCACCATGAAGACGGCGTCGGCCTCGGCCTTCTCCCCGGTGACGGTGGCGACATGCACCACGCAGGGGCAGGGCTCGGGCGGCTCGGCGACCGGCAGTTTCCTGCTGAAGCCACCCTTGGCGTCGGTGGTGACGGCCCGTCCGTCGGCGTTGGCGCAGGAGTTGGTGCCGCCGATCACCCCGCGCGAGGGCACGGACTGCCCGCAGACCAGCATCATCAGCAGCGTCCCGGGCCGCCATCCGCTGCCGGTCACGGTGATCGAACCACCGGTTCCCGCCTCGGACTTGGACAGCGTGACGGCCGGCTTCCCGGCGGCGGCCACCGATCCCGCCGAGCCCACCACCGCCGACGGAACCAGGAGAAGTGCCAGCACCGCCCCCAGCGCCGCCGCCCGTATCTTGCCGTCCAGGACGCTCACGACACCGCTCCCGTCAACTCGACTTCCGTGCCGCTCTGTTCACCGGTCCGGCCGTCCCGGACCCGGCGCCCGCGACGCCCCGGCCCCGACACCCCGGCCCGCCTCCGGTGCCGTACGACGGACAAGGCGGCCGCCGTCGCCACCAGCGCCCCCGACACCGCGGCCACCACGCTCCACGGCACCGGCCGGACCTTCGCGGTCCCGGTCGCGCGCACCCCGTCCGCCGCCGTCACCGTCAGCCGCACCGTCGCCGTGTCGAACGCCGACGGGCCGGTCCACGGCTCGTGGAGCGTGACGCGGCGGCCGGGCAGGAGCTCGACGGGCAGCGCGCGGGGGCCGCGGTCGAGCAGGGTGCCGAAGACGCCGCCGGCGTGCACGGCGAGCCGCGGAGCGAGAACCGTGGTGCCGCGGTTGACCAGTTCGTACGAGATCCCGCCGCCGCCCACCCTGACGTGCTCCACGGTCAGCGCCGACAACGCCGGTCCCGGCACCCGGAGCTGGACCCGGACCGCCGAGGTGCGGCCGCCGCCGCTCGCGACGATCGCGCCGGGATGGTCGCCGGGCGCCGCCGCGGCCGGGACGCCGATGGTGAACGGCACGTCGGCGCGGGTGTGCGCCGGCACCCGTATGGACAGCTCCCGCACCGCGGTCCTGCGGCCGTCCACGTGTCCGGCGAAGGCGATCCACGCACCCGTGTCCGCCGCCCGTTCGCGCACCGTGAAGGCGCCGTCGGCGGTGTTGTCCGCGTCGGCGCCGCGCAGCCGGAGCGTGACGGGCCGCGTACCGGGGTTGAGCACGGACACCGCGTCCTGGAGGACCGTGCCGGGCGCGCCCTCCGCGTAGACGGAGGGCCGTCCGTCGGCCGTGCCGCCCGCGGCCGGCACGACGGACCAGCCCTCGGCGGCCAGGGCCGTCGGTGCCGCGCTCAGCAGCACCAGGGTCAGGCCCAGCGCGCGGGCGGCGGGGAGTGCGTACGGCATGCGGCGGCTCCAGGTCGCGGTGCGGGAAGGTCAGCGGCGTACCGCCTGATGCCTGCGCGTCAGCCACAGCACGCCTGCCGCGCCGGCGAGCAGGACCGTGCCGCCGAGGGTGCCGAGAGCGACCACGGAGTCCTCGGGGCCGGTCTGCGGGAGGGAGTCGCCGGAGCCGGTACCGCCCTGGCTCCCGCTGGATCCGGAGCCGGAGGAGCTCGAACCCGACGAACCCGAACCGCCTGTCGCCGTGACGTCGAGGGTCAGCGAGGGCCCCGGGCTGTTCGAGGGCGTGCACGTGGTCGTGGTGCCGAGGGCCTTGATGGTGAGGACGCCCGCGGTGAAGGTGACCTTGCCGGACTTCTTCGGCGTGTAGGTTCCGCTCAAGTCGCTGATCTTGATGGGGGTGTTGGCGGGGATGGCGGCCGCGTTGGCCGGTCCGCTGACCGCCACCGTGCCGCTGTCCGCGCCGCCCACCTTGATGACGGCGCTCGGCGACATCGCGCCCTTGCCGAGCTCGACGGGGCTGGAGGAGACGCCCTTCTGCCAGGACATGGTGAGCTTGTAGGCGCTGCCGCTCTTGACGCCCTTGATGTCGATGGGGGAGACGGCGCTCTTGTCGCCGATCGGCGTCTTGCACTGGTAGTTGACGTCCACCACGTCGGCCTGGGCGGCGGGGGCGGCCGTCAGCACCGCCGAGCCGGCCAGGGCCGCGGCGAACGCGAGCGCGGCGGTTCGCTTCTGGTACGTCCGGTACGTCACGGGCTCGCCCTCATTCCTGACGGTACATCAGATCGGCCGTCAAGGTACGCCCGGTGACTTGTGGAGGGAAGACAAAGTGCGCGCCGGATCCGTGAGGATCCGACGCGCGTCGGGTGGCGTACGAGGAAGGGTTCGAACCACCCGGAACGGTGGCCGGACCGACGGGCCGGGGCCGGGCGAACAGGCCGGGGCCGGACCGACGGGCCGGGCGGACGGGAAGTGGCCGGGCAGACGGGAAAGCCGGGCAGACCCCGGGCCGCCTCCGTGAAGTCCCGCCCGTCCGCCCGGCGGGCGGACGACGCGACCTCGCGGACGGACCCTAAAGCGCGTTGCACAATGCCGTGATCTTGCAGGTCAGGGCTCGGCTACGGCTGTTCTGGTCACGCGGCCATGGCGAGGTTGTGCATGTGGGCGACGGCCTGGACCGCGTGGTGGAGGCCGTCGCCGTGTTGCCGGCAGTCGCGGAGGATCTTGTAGTTCTTCAGCCGGCCGATCGCGTGCTCGACCCGCGCACGGACACGGCGATGCTCCTTGTTGTCGGCTTCCTCGCCGGCCAGCAGTGGCCGGCCGGGCCGTTTGCGGTGCGGGACGACCAGGCCGGTGTTGATGTAGGCG
>NZ_JBIWFK010000028.1:0-55837 GCF_044763015.1 Streptomyces sp. NPDC096324
AGCTCCCACAAACCGTCCGGCACCATCCGCTCAACAAGCGAAGCAGTCACCACCCCAGACTGCCGCAAGATCACGCCAAACGAAATGGCGTCTTAGGCGTGGTCCATCGCTATCCCCCGAACGATGGGCCACGCCTGCTGGGCGGCGAGGCAGAAGCCTGTTTTTCGGTGATCGCAGCATGTGGCAAGAACCTGCTGGCCGCGTACGCGACACGAGTGCCTCTGGTGAGGGTGTCGCTATCCGCCGGGCAGGTCCGCGCCGACGTTTCGTCGGGTGTCCCAGAGCGCGGATCACCACGATGGGCTCGGCTTTGGAGACCGTGAGCTACGGCCGTTGGGCCGCCGTTCTCGAGCCATGGTGCGGGTGTGCACGGTGGCGATTGCCGATCACATGGCTCGATCAGATGTGCAGGCCACCGTGGAGGGGACCCCAGTCAACGTCGATGTCGAGAAAGCGGGCAAGGTCGAAGAGGCCTGCGGGCTCGACGCCCACGATGGAGCTCGTGGTGCCCGGCGTACCTGCTGAGGAGCGGTAGATGGGCGGCGCTTGCGTCGGCATGGAAGGGCCCATGCGTTCTTCTTGTGGTCCTTGAACGCGGCGAGTGTCCATTGCGCTAACCTCTTTCCTTTCTGTGTCAGCCAATCCCAGCCCCTTCCAGGCCTGCTGTCGGGATGCCTCCTGTAGCAGTCGGACAGTGGGGTTGTAGGCCGTTGTCGGAGGTGCGATCGGCGCGGTCCTGGGCACGGGCTGAAGGTGGGAGGTGCCGCACTCCGAAAGGCTTCACAGAGGATGGCGAAATCCACCTTCATGGCCGGGAGCCCGCGATCTGGATGGTCTAGCGGGAGGCCGGGCGTACTCAGCACGGGGACGCGCTGTGAGCGTGTCGGCTCCCGAGTGGTCAGTAGACGATGTAGGGAGCGTTGAGTCCGCCGAAGGGGTTGTATGGGGAGTTGCCCATCCCTGTCCACACTTTGTTCCAGTCGAACGGCGGCGCGATGATGCTCGCTTCAACGCCAGCGGCAGCATTGGGGATGCTTGCGGCGGCTTCGGTTCGGTCGATGGGCGGTGTCTGCTGCGGCATGTTGGGTGCAGCGGTTGGGCGGGTTCGCGCCTTGGTGCAGGCGGTCGGTTGCTTCATGATCATGCTCCTTTACTTTGTCGTCCTGTGCGGTGAATGAAACAGGCGATGGTCGGCTGGAGCGGCAGGCTGCCGGGTCGGCGTCGCCGTGCCAGCGCCATCTGACGCGGGGTTCGTGTTTCTTCATGTCGTCGGCAGCGGGCATGGGCATTGCTCGTACAGCGGCTTCGCTCTGCCAAGCGAGAGCGTCGCTGGCTCACGGCCCACCACGGTGATTTTCTGGCGCGGCCGCACTGCCCTTGCCGCCGAATGAGTCTCTTGCTCCGGGGGCTGATCTTGTTCGGATGTCTGCTCAGGCTGGCAGGGTTCACGGTTGCGCGACGACAACCGCGGATGGTGCCGGCAGCCGCTTGGGCTGCCGGCACCTCGTTCCTCAGAGGCCGAGCCAGCCCAGAACGTCGCCGACGGCTCCAGATCCAGGAATCGCGTGCGACCAGTCGTCCACGAGCCCGCCGAGCCACGAACCGATACCGTCGGCCTGGACGCCAGCGCCACTGGCAGCACCAGCTGCTCCGACTGCGGAGCGGTAAACAGGCGGCGCTTGGAGGGGCATGGAAAGGCCGGTCGGCCTACGTTCCGCTTCCTGACCGAAACAAGTGTCCACCACACTCATCTCCCTTCTGGTCATCCCGCCGATAGACCATCGCGCGGGAGGCACCTGCATCCTCAAGAACAGCGAGGACTTTGCTGAGGTCATCAGCATTCTCCGGGACCGTTGTGGAGGTATCCCCTGCAGCGTTCGAAGAGCGTCATGGCAACGTCGCTGCAGCATCCTGACCAGGGGTTATGTGGACAGCAAGCCTTGTAGAAGGCTGGTCATTTGCGGTGAGGGGTTCACACGGAGTTCCTGCAAGAGGAAGTCGCAGTAGTGCTGGTAGCACCGTACGGCGCTCGCCACGTTGCCCTCCGCCAGATGAACTTCGATGACGATTCGGTGGGCAGTCTCGCGGATGGGGTCGATGGCAATGGCTGCAATGGCCGCCTGAAGGGCGGGAAGGTATCGCCCCGCTGCCAGCATGCGTTGTGCTACGCCCTCGAGGGCGTAGACGCGCAGTTGGTTCCAGCGTTCTCGGTCCAGCTCGAGCCATTCTTCGGTCCAGCCGGGGAGTAGTTCCCGCGTGAGGTCGTCGATGAGTGCTTCTGTGTCGCTGGGAGGGTCCAGGCCGTCGACGATTTTCCGTGCGTCTACGCCGACCGTATGTAGATCGACACGGACCAGAGGCGACAGCCTCAATCGTTGTCCAATGCAGTCGACAAGGGGAACGTAGCTGGCGCGTCGTCCCTGGCACAGGGCTGAGCGGAGATTGGCGGCGGCCCGGGGGCAGGGGTAGTCGGGCCACATCTGCTGTGCGACGGCGCCCCGATGGATTCCGCCGCTCTGCAACGCCAGGAACGCCAGCAAGCGCTGGACTCCGATAGGCATGTGCACCCTGTGACCAGAGCAGACGAGCCCGAAGTCGCCCAGCAGTTCAAGGGACGGTTCGTTCGCAGTTTCGTTCCGCAACACATTCTTACTGTGCAGGTGGCATGTGCCGGACGCATCCGGGTATAGCCGTCGTTCCGCTCCGCCCGAGGCCCGCGTCCCTGTCCTCACGTTCTCGAAGACGCCTCCCCGATCGTTGTCCGACCTGCGTCAAGAACGTGTGGTTCATGCCTGGACAACGATCGCGGAACGCCTCTTGCACTGCCGGGACAACGGATGCCGCACAGGGCTGGCGGATGCTCGAAGGCAGAGCAGGACGAGCATGTGGGAGTTGGGATGGAAGCCCGGTCCGTACTTCGAGGGGTGGAAGCCCCTCAAGAAGAGCTCCTTGGCAGCCCCGAGGTGTGTGTTGCCATCCTCGACGGGCCGGTGGACCTGTCCCACCCCTGCTTCGAGGGCGCCGACCTGACAAGAATCGACACACTCGTGACCCAAGCGCCGGGCCCTGGGCCGATGTCGCTGCACGGGACCCTCGTCACCAGCTTGGTCTTCGGGCAGCCCGGCAAGGGCATAACCGGCATCGCACCGCACTGCCGGGGGCTGCTGCTACCCGTATTCCGGGACGGAGACGAGGCGCGGGTCCCCCAAATGGATCTGGCCCGGGCCATCGAACGGGCCGTCCAGGAGGGTGCCCAGATCATCAACATCAGCGGCGGCGAGCGCGCACCAGACGGACAGGCTGATGAACTGCTGGGACGTGCCCTGCGGCTCTGCGAGGACCATGGAGTCCTCGTGATCGCGGCCGCCGGAAACGACGGCTGCGACTGCCTGCAAGTGCCCGCCGCGGTGCCCAGCGTGCTCGCCGTCGGTGCAACCGGGACAGACGGCACGCCCTTGCAGATCACCAACTGGGGAGCCGCCTACGCCACACACGGCGTCGTTGCCCCCGGCGAGTCCATCGAAGGCGCCGCACCGGGTGGCGGCCGGACAGCCGTCACCGGCAGCAGCTTCGCCGCACCCCTGGTGACCGGCGTGGCCGCACTCCTAGTCGATGCACAACTGCGAGCCGGGCGCCGTGCCGATCCGAAGACGGTCGGCGACGCCATCCTCACCAGCGCGTCCGAGGCCCTGTGCCAGCCCGCCGACGCGCCCGCATGTCGCCGCTACCTCGGCGGAAACCTGAACGCCGCACGCGCCTACGACTTGATCAGCGCGATAGGAGACACAGCCATGACGAACCTCGACGCAGCGACGCCTGACACGAGCCCGGTACCGCCGGGAACGGCCGAGACTGCAGGAAGCACTGCTGACACAGCGGGTGAAGTCGGCGCTCCGGTCTCACTCGGGGAGACCAAGAGCGCAGGCGATGGCGCGGCTGCACTTGACGCGGCATCTGGCGCGCGGCCACGGGCGGCTGCCGGTCAACCCGCGGCTGTGCGGCCGCCCGGTGAGCACGCCGCCGGTGCCCGGGCTGCCAGCGGAGACGACGTCCTGACAGCCTGCCCGGCCGGCGCAGCTGCCAGCACGCCTGGACCACCGATCGCGCCCGCGGCCGAAACATCCGCCGGAACCTGGCATGGGCAAGGTGCAGCAAGCCCCGGGGTACGCCCCTCGTGCGGTTGCGGCGGGAGCTCCCCCTCGGAATGCCAGTGCGGAACGAACGGCAGCAGCGCCCCACAGCGGCAGCTGATCTACGCCATCGGCACGCTCGGGTACGACTACCAAACCGAAGCAAGAAGAGACAGCTTCACCCAGCAGATGAAGAACCCCGTCTACCGGCAGGGCGACGCAGACATCGAATCGCCGGCCAACCCTCACGACGGACGCCAGCTCGCCGATTACCTCGCGGAGAACCCCTGGGCATCGGACAAGGTCGTCTGGACGTTGAATCTGGAGGAGGGCACGCCTGTCTACGCCCTGGTGGCCGAGACGCCGGTGGCCATGGACTGGAACGAGCGCATCGAGATCGACGTCGACGGCGAGAACCTCACCCGCGACCTCCGGGATCTCCTGAAGAACCTCGCTCACCCGCCGGTATCAGTCATCTACCGGCAATTCCGCGACATACTGCGGGGACAGCTGCTCAGCGAAAACGACCGCAACTATGTCTCCCGCGTCTCCATCCCCGGGTTCCTCACCGGACGAACCACCCGCCTCTTCACCGGGCAGGTCGTTCCCGAAGTCGAGGTCAAAAGCCGCGGCGTGTGCGCCTGGAACGAGGCCCTCCTCGTCGAGTCGATCCTGGAAGCGGTCAGCACAGCAGCCAACACAGCTCAGGAGAGTGCCCTCCCGGACGACGAGGTACGCGATCAGGTCAAGGCGTTCCTCTACAAGGTCTACTACCAGTTCCGCAACCTGGGACAGAGCTCGGCCGACCGTGCCCTGAACTTTGCCGGGACCAACGGCTTCCTGTTCGGGTCCACCATCAAGCAAGGCCTGCTGGCCCCGGGAGTCACCCACCGGGCCAGGCGGGCCGACGGCACCTTCGAGCAGCCGCGCCTGGGCGCCCTGGACACCATCCGCGTGACGAAGAGCCCCTACTGCCGTCCGGGATCGGACTGCCAAGACGTCCAGGTGAGCTTCTTCGACCCGGAAAACGACACGCGCGCCAAATACGTCTACCAGTTCACCATCGACGTCAGTGACGAACTCCCCGTCAGCCTGGCACCCGTCCACCAGTTCCTGGACCGCTAAGGAACCCATCGCACGAGGAGCACACGATGACCCACAAGACGGCGCAGCCAACCAGCACGCTGCCCATCCAATCCCGCCCCATCCAGCGTGACCAGCGATCGGAGGCGGCGACTCGCTCCCATGGGACCGGCGTCGAAGCCGCCAGAACGCGATGCGCTGACATGACCGGCCCTGCCCGGCAGCTTTGCTACCAGACCCTGTACGGCGTTTCCACGTGACGCGGTCGACTCTGCCCGCAGTGGCTGGTCCAGCAAGCCTGGCCCGTGGGCACGCTGAAAAGTCCATACGGCCATAGCGGCTCACCCCCACAGGAGCTCCCATGCGACTCGACCTTCCGGCTCAGACCAAGGCGGTTGATCGCCGCGATCCACAGGAGTCACCCCTCTACCCGGTGAAGAAGGTAGTGGTCGACGGCACCGTCACTGTGATCATGGCGAAGCCCGACCGAGGCTACGGACCCGAACCAGGAGACCCACCGACTCTGGTGAATCTGAGCCCCCGCGGCTGGTGCTGCCGGAGAGGCTCCGCCTGCACCTGGATCGGACGGATCTGACCCAAAGCCGCAACCGTCCTAAAGAGGAACCATGCACCAGAGCGTCTGGGATGCCTTCCTTCCCTTCAGCGCGCCGTTGGAAGGCCGCGTCCAGTTCATGTACCTGGACGTCAAGAGTCTTGTCTCGACCGGCGTCGGCAACCTCCTCGACGCCGACGATCCGCAGCAATTCGGCAGCAACCCCAAGCCGTTGCCAGACATCTACACACTCGACTGGTACGACAAGGGCACCCTGGAACCCGTCTCACGCGGCGAAATCCTCCAGGAGTTCAAGACTGTCAAATTCAGCAACACCTCTCACGCCACGATCGGTGCGAAAGAGGCCATCACACGGCTGCGCATCAGCAACGCGAGCATCGACGACCTGGTGCGAAGCAAGCTGTCGCAGTTCGAGCAATACCTTCTGGGTCGCACCGACTTCGAGGACCTGGAGGAGTGGCCGGCCGACGCGCAACTGGGCCTCTTCAGCATGGCCTGGGCGCTCGGGCCAGCCTTTGCGTTCCCAAAATTCCAGGCAGCAGCGCCACAGCAGGACTGGCTGACCATGGCACGGGAAAGCAAGATGACCGAGACGGGCAACCCGGGCGTGATCCCCAGAAACGTCAGAAACGGCCTGTTGTTCACCCTGGCCAGCTGGAACGCCGATCCGCCCGCAGGCGACCTGACACAACTCGTCTACAACGCAGGGCTGGCTCTTGATGCCAACGTGCGCTCCGGAAGTTTCCCGGTCCCGCTCAACCTGGCCGTCGGCCTTCAGGCAGCCTTGGAAACGCTTGGATTTGACCCGCACGGACTCGACGGAGTCTTCGGCAACAACACCCGCACCGCGCTGACCTCCTTCCAAAGCGAAATGGAGCTCAAGACCACGCCCACCGCCACCGACATAGGCCAGGTTCCCGAGGAGACCATCGATACTCTCGCCAATGAACTGCAAAGCCAGGGATTTCCGCACTATCCCTGATCTCCCGCCTGGCGTGGTCTTCGCCCGACCGGCCGCGTTGATCCATCCGCGGCACGAGCTGCTTCACTCCGTGTGGTGGCTGCTGCTTACCTCGAGATCGGGAGGGATGCGTATGCTTCAGTCGGTCCGCTTTGTGAGCTGCGCGCCTCTGGGATTGGTCCGGGCGGTGACTCGTGGCCGGAAGGAATTAACCTCGACCGGGTTCGCCAATGGGATGATCGACTTAGAGGTTGTCTCACGTGGTGAGTTTCGCGAGTTTCTTGTAGTAGGTGAGAGCTGCGGCGAGGCCCAGGAGGCGAGGAGGCGAGGAAGTGGCTGCCCTTGCGTTCATAGCGAACGGTGAGACGGCGGTAGCCGAACAGCCAGGCGATCGACCTTTCGATCTTCCAGCGGTGTCGGCCGAGCCGCTCGCCGGACTCGATGCCCGGGCGCGCGATGCGCGGGATGAGGCCTCGTGAGTGGAGCCAGGCAAGGTGGTCGGCGGAGTAGTTCGCCTTATCGGCGCGGACCTTGACCGGTCGCCGTCGTCGTGGCCCACGCCGGGAGCGTAGGGCGGGGAGGCCCAGAAGCAGCGGCTTGAACGCCTGGCTGTCATGCACGTTCGCACCAGACGCTGCGACGGCCAGCGGGATGCCCTGCGCTTCGGACAGCACATGCAGCTTGCTGCCCTTCTTGCCGCGATCGACCGGGTTCGGCCCGTGCCTTCGGCCACGGAGTGATCTGCGCCCACCGGCCGGGCGTGTAGCGGACGGTGTGCGCGCCAGGTGTCCCGTCCGCATAGGCAGACACGTTCGCCTCCCACCACCTGCCCAGCGCCTCTACCACGGTAGGAGGCAGCAGGCGCGCGGCCATCTCGCGGTCCACCGCATCCGCGCGAGCCTGGCGGTCCTGTCCGTCACCGTCGTTCACGAGTCGCTCCCCAGCTGACGCCGCCCCGGGCCGGGGGAGGATGCGGCGCTGTCCTTTGGCTCGGGATGCTGTGCTTCGCCCTCACCCGGAACGAGCTCGGCGGCTGCCTGCTCCAGTTCCTGGAGTCGCAGTTCGCCGCCCTCGATCAGGTACGTGTCGGGCAGGGGCCGTGCCGGCAGCCACGGTTCCCGGACCCGCTTTGACGAGCAAGCCACCTGATCGCTTCAGCTGTCGCGGCGCCAGAATCCGGTATCGCGATGGCGCCACCAGTACAGGACCGTGCAGTCCACGGGCCACGGGGCCTCCTGCCTGCTGCGAGGTTCGAAGTGGTCCCGGTCCCGGTCGATGGGCCGCCAATTCTGATCCAGCGGCTCGTCGTCCCGAGGCAGCCGGACCTTGGTCACGAATCGTTCCTCGGAGGCCCCGAACGCCTTGAAGTTTTTCTGTGCCTCGATCAACGACGGCCGATTCGCTCCGCCAGCCCAGTCGGGCCAGCGCAACTGCACGCGATCGTCCTCCCAGAAGCAAACCGAACAGATCTCAAAGGATCCGGGTGGCTCACCCAAAGTCAGATGGCCGCAGCACACGCAGGGGTAGTGGATCACGGCCGTCATCTTCCCCCACCACAGATTGACGCCCGAGCCACGAGCGTGAGCCCGGTCCCGTGGTGTCCTGGTCGGCACCCGCCTCCAGACAAGGGCAGACGCCGTGCAGCAGCACCCGTACGTCCTGCTCCACTCCATCGGCGGCGCACCGTACGCCGGCGGATGCTGTGCACCCCCAGACATCGCGTGACCGATGTGCGGCTGTCCGCCCACGGCGGGCGAGGACCTTGCCCCACCGTCCACCCCCTCGCCAGTGCCTGGATAGTCAAAGCTGTCAGGGCACCCGGGCGTGCCCCCGCGCCGCTTCCGAGAACCTCAGCGACGATCGGGCATGTCCAGAACGTGTTGCCGCATGTCCAGAACGTGTTGCCGGATCGCTGCGGTGCGGCCAGCGGTGGTGGGAGCAGCAGCCCGGCGTGCGACGTCAGTGGTTCTCCCAGTCCGGAGCGAAGAAGCGGGCTCCGCTGACGACGGTGTCTGCGGCCCTCGTTGCTCGCACGGACATGTTGAGTTCTTCCGGTCCCGGACCGCCGTCGCAGTGGACCAGCCATCCCAGGCCGCGCTTCTCGATGTTCCGGATCACCTCTGCGTCGACCTCGGAGAGTGTCCGGCCGATCAGCGGGATGCCGTCCCATCCGACCTGGGGTCCGGTGCGCCCGTGCACGGTCACGGCGGCCAGCGTGGGGAAGCCTTCCGGGTACCAGTAGTGGGCGCTCACCCCGGTTGTGTTGAACCGTTCCTCGCTCAGGTACCACTGCTGGGCCCCGTGGCCTGACCACTGGTGCCAACCCCGGCGGTTGGCCGGCGCTGCACCGTGCAACGCGGCGTGCACCTGGTGCGTGGTCATCCCGAACCGAAGCGGGCCGACCCGCTCCAGCGGTGTCCAGTCCCAGCGGAGCCGGTCCTGCGCCGAAGCCACCGGCCATGCCCCGGGGTTCGTCTCCGCGTCGCGGATGTCGTGCCATTCGATGACCGGCGCCGCCGCGTACGGGTCCTCGGCCAGTTCGGATCCGACCAGCAGGACATCGGTGATCACCGTGTCCCACCGCTCCGCGTACCCGTCGGGCGACAACCCCCAGTCCTACGCGGTACCCATGGACAGGCCCCAGGCCGCGACTTCCCGATCGCCGCTCCAGTTCACCCGGACCGAAACCCCCACCTGCCGGGCAAGCTCGTGGATGTCCGCGCGGGGCCTCGGAGGGAACCCGGGTTCCACCGACGGTGATCTCGGCGGTCACCCTTCGCAGACCCACTGGTACATGGTTCCCGATGGCTGCGCCGTGTGCTGGCCCCAGCCAAGTGCTACCGCTGGCGGGTGGGCGGGCGCTTGGTGAGCATGGCCGTGAGATGTCGGTTCGTATCGTCTGCTGGCTTGATCCTTTTTCGGCTCGTTCAACGAGCCGTTCAAAGGCCTCGGCATCTCGTCCGACGGCAGTTACGTCAGGTGATCATGACGCCGTGAAGGGCTATCGGCTGTGGCTGATTCCTGACGTGTCTGCGGTGCGTGGCTGGGCGCCACATCCCTTTACTCGAAGTTCTTCTGGTGTCCAGCGAGGGGCTACTACTTCGGGCGGCTTCGATGCAGTCCTGGCTTGATCTATTCGGCAGTGTCTCTGGTTGAACACGGGGCGTACTGGCTGTGTCCGTCTTGATGGTGTGTCACGCATCGGAAATCGGTGGACATTTGCGCTGGTCAAAGGGCTATTCTCGACCGGATCTGTGGTCGAGCTCTCCTTGACGGGGGGATGTGAGTCGTCATTAACTCTGGCGTCCTGTGAGCAATCTGTGACGCTGGGGTGGGAACTGTGGTGCTGAGGCAGGGGAGTTGTCGTGCGCACACGCATAAAAGAGGTGTGCGGGGTGTAGTTGGCAGTGCATCTGTGGCCGGGCTGCTGCTGTCCCTGCTGCCGGCGGTGACGGTGGTCGCAGCTGGCGATGCCCGAGCGGCTGCAACCGCGGCGGTGGTGTCGGAGGACTCCGCATCCCAGCAGGCAGCGGCAACTGGCGAGCCGGTCGAGGTCACTGCGGCACGGTCCGAATACACCACCACGGTCGCCAACCCGGACGGCACGTTCACACTGACCCAGTCGACCGAACCGCAGCGGGCTCGAGGCGAGGACGGCGTTTGGCGGGACATCGACGTCACGCTGGAGAAGCGCGCGGACGGGACGATCGGCCCGAAGTCGTCCGTAGTAAATATGTCCTTCTCCGGCGGGGGCAGCGGCGCGGGTCTGCTGCAGCTCGAGCACGAGGGCCAGGAACTCAAGCTCGGCTGGCCCTCCTCGCTGCCTGCCCCGACCTTGGACGGGGCGACGGCGACCTACGCTGATGTGCCGGTCACCGGTGCAGACTTGCAGCTCACCGCGACGGCGGAGGGCTATCGCGAGGTCGTGGTGGTCAATACGGCCGAGGCGGCTTCCAGTCCTGAGCTGGAGAAGATCAAACTCACCGCCACGGGCGACGGTCTGAGCGTGATTCCCGGTGAGGGTGGAGGCGTGCGCGCCGTGGATGCGGACGGCAACGCTGTCTTCCGTGGTCCGGCCGGCCAGATGTGGGATTCCGCCGGAACCGACTCCGCCGGTCCGCACGCTCAGCTTCGCGCGAGCGCAGCCGCACAGCAGCCCCAAACGGAGCTGGAGGGCTCGGATGGCGAGCCTGCCCAGCCTGACGAGGGCGATGCCACCGCGGAGCTCCCCGTGACAGTGGGCGACGGCTCCCTGTCGGTGCGCCCGGACCTGGATCTGCTCCGCGGACAGGACACCGTCTATCCGGTGTTCATCGACCCGCCGGTGGGCCTGGGCCTCTCGGAGTGGACCAAGCTGTCCTCGGACGGCGACAAATTCTGGAAGTTCAGCGAGCCCAAGGGAGTGGGCCGGTGCGGGATCGCGGACGGATACGGCTGCGCGGCGAGCGCCTATACCGACCGCATGTATTTCGAGTTCGGCCCAGGTGCCCTGGCCGGCAAGCACGTGCTGGACGCGACGTTCCGAGCCTATGAGACATGGTCGTTCAACTGCTCCCCGTACTGGGTGGATTTGGAGCGGACGGACAACATCAGCGAAGGCACCAGGTGGCCGGGTCCCAAGTCCCTGGACCAGATGGGCGACAGGTACGTCTCCGCAGGCCGCGGGGACCTGTGTTCCCCGGAGCAGCCCGACTCGTGGATCGAGTTCAACGACAACCCGCAAGAGCCGGACGAGAACCTCACCTCTACCGTGAGGGCCTTCGCGGACGGCAAGTTCCCCCGCCTGACACTCATGCTGCGGGCCAAGGACGAGACCGAGCCGCGGGCGTGGAAGCGTTTCGACAACAACGCGGAGCTGAAGGTCTGGTACGTGCACACGCCCGGCGTCCCGACGTCGGTCGGTGCCATCCCGGGCACAGGGGCGACCGCTGCCTGCAAGACCTCAGCGTCCGACCCGCTGACGGCGACCGTGGACACGCCCACCGTCCAGGCTCGCGTGCAGACCAAGGTCGAACAACACCAGGGCGATGAAGAGGGTTCCCTGCAGGCCGAATTCGTCATGCAGCGATCCAGCACCGACACCCCGTCCGGCAGCTGGTCGCAGGTGTGGACCGATTACAAACCGGACTCCGGGTGGGTTCCCGACGACACGCTGGAGAAGGCCACGACCAGCAAGCGCGCGGACGGGGGACTGTACCGCTTCCATGCCCGCACGCAGTCGCACTGGAGCTATGACGGGAAATCCGGAGACCTGTTCTCGCCCTACTCGTCATGGTGCTATCTGAGGATCGACTCGACGGCCCCGAAGGAACCGTCCATCACATCGGCCGGACCTTATACGGCGTGCCTGACCGATGACTGCGTGCCCAACGGCGGGCCGGGTGTTGCCGGAACGTTCACTTTCAGCCCCAACGCAGCAGACAAGGACGTGAAGGCGTACCGCTGGAGATTCATGACCAGCGATGCCTCCGCGACGAAGACGGTGAACGCGGCGACGACCAATGCCCCGGTGACCCGCACGGACATCAAGCCGAGTCTGTCAGGCTTGCAGACCTTGTCGGTCGAGGCCAGCGACCTGAAACTCGACAAGAGCGGAAATGTGCGCTGGGGTCCGCCCGCCTACTTCTCCATGAAGGTGGATCTGGCACCCGAAGCCAGCGGCCGCTGGCACTTCGGTGAACTCAAGCCCGGTTCCGGCACCATGACAGCCGCCGACACCGCCACCGTCGGCAGCCGGCACAACGCGACCCTGGTCGGCGAGGCGGGAACGGGCGGCTCCACCCGTGCACGCCGCGGAGCGGGGGACTACTCCCTGCGTCTGAACGACGACACCTCCATCCCGGCGGAGCAGACCGGCCATGCGGCGACGGCCACGCCCGCGGTGAACACTCAAGGCTCGTTCACCGTTTCGGCCTGGGTGTACCTCACCGACGCCTCCGTGAACCGGGTGGTCCTCTCGGAGCCGGGATCCAACACCAGTGCCTTCGCCCTGTACTACTCGGCCACTTACAAGAAGTGGGTCTTCAACCGCGCCGACAAGGACAAGTCGAGCCCGGTGTTCATCCGCTCCCTCGCCGACGCCTCCAATCCGCCGCTGAAGGTGTGGACACACCTGACCGGTGTTTTCGCCACCAACAAGGACAGCACCGCAAGTGACGACACGATCCAGTTGTTCGTCAACGGGCAGCCCCAGGGCGATCCCGTGGTCCTTTCCGACGCCGCCGCCTCCTACGAGCCCTGGACCGCGACCGGCGGGCTGCAGTTCGGCCGCTCGGTGTCGGCGGGAACGGGCGCAGAGCACTTCTTCGGCCTCCTTGACGAGGTGGCCGTGTTCCAGGACGCCCGCCAGCCCTCCCAGGTCCGCCAGGAGTTCCGTCTCGAGCAGGATGGTGTGCCGGCCAACGAACTCGTCGCGCACTGGGACGCCACCATCTCGCCCCCTTCCGGAAGCCGGATGATCGAGAGCCCGGAGGATCCGGACAACCCGGCAAGCACCTCGTTTCCCTACCAGCGCGGCGGTCTGACACTGCATGCAGGAGCCACACTGGCCGGCGAGGACGCCACCGCCCTGGTCATGAACGGCACCTCCGGGTACGCCTCCGCCGCTGGTCCGGTGATCGATGAAACCGGCGCATTTACGGTCTCTGCACGCGTGCGGCTGAACAAGGCACTGCTGGAGTCCAAGCCGGACGGCTACCGCGGACTGGTAGCCGCCCAGGCCACCCCGGCAGGCAAGGAATCCTCGTGGGCACTGTGGATCGAGAAGATCACAAGCGGCGTCTACCAATGGAAGTTCGGACGTACCGCGGTCGACTCCACCGGCAAGGTCGTAGCGACGGCACTCGCACCAGCCGAGGAACCCGTCGGTGACAAGGAGTTCGACACGTGGGTCGACGTCACAGGGGTCTTCGACGCCACGGCTGACTTCGCCGGAAAGAGCGACGGCGCCCAGCACTTCGGAGTCGCCAAACTCTACGTCGGACCCTTCGCGCAAGTGGGAGAGGAAGATGCCGGACTCGCCACAGCGCAGCAGGGCAGCGGCACTCTCTCGGCAGGCAGCGGCCAAGCGGCCGGCGCCACGGGCAACTACCTACCGGGCGACCTGGCGAAGCTGCGCGTGTGGACCGGCGCGATGACAGCGGACCAGGTGAACAGTCAGATCGCACAGCCGTCGACGTAGACAGTGCCGGCACCCCTTCACATCTTCTTAGCAGACCTTTGACGACGTGCGGCTGCCTTCCGGGCGGCCGCACGCGAGGAGACATGCCATGAACCAGTTGGCTTCCGGCTTGACCGGGAGAGGTCACACCCAAGCCCGCCCCTGGATCCGACGGATTGCCGTGGCGGCGGGATTCGCCCTGGTCCCCGGATTGCTGAGCCCGGTGGCGTTCGCCGCCGGAACAGACCCCCTGGGCGCGCCCCACCGCAACAAACCCGTCCCGGTCAAGGTCTCCCCGTTCAAGGCCCGCACTGACAGGAAGAGCGCCGCGATCGTGGCGAAGTCGAACGCGGCCGACCGCGCGGCCTCCCAGCGTGCCCGCGCCGATCAACGGCGTACCGTCACATGGCCTAGTGCCGGCACCGCCACGCTGAAGCTGGCCCAAGCAGGTACGGCGCATGCCGATCCCGGAGCCCTTCCGGTGACGCTCAGCGCACCAACGACGGGCAAGGCTAAGAACGCCTCGCCGGCCGTGAACGCCCTCAGCGTGAGAGTCCTGGACCAGACGGCAACCAAAGGGCTCGGAGTCAAAGGTGTAGTCCTAGCCGTGACCGGCCCCGCAACGGGCGGCAAGGCGCGCCTTGGCATCGACTACGGGGCCTTCGCCACCGCCTACGGCGGTGACTGGGCCGGCCGCCTGCAGATACACAGCTACCCTGCGTGCCTGCTGACGGCACCGGACAAGCAGAAGTGCCGCGCCTCTGATCTGCTCACGTCGGACAACGACCGTGCGCACGAGCGCCTTTCGTCCATTCTCGCCTTCACACCTTCGTCCAGCGCACCCCAGACCATGGTGCTTGCTGTAGCAGCCGGCACCCAGTCCGGCGCCGGCGACTATAAGGCCACCCCGCTGGCCGCCTCTTCCACCTGGGATGCCGGCGGCTCCTCGGGAGCCTTCACCTGGTCCTACCCGCTGCGCACACCCCCGGCAGCCGCCGGGCCGACACCCAGCCTGGACATCTCCTACAACTCCGGCAGCGTGGACGGGCGGACCGCCTCGACCAACAACCAGGGCAGCCAGGTCGGCGAAGGCTTCGACCTCACCTCCTCCTACATCGAACGCAAATACGGCTCGTGTGACGACGACGGGCAGAGCGACAAGTTCGACCTGTGCTGGAAGTACGAGAACGCATCCCTGGTCCTCAACGGCAAGGCGACCGAACTCGTCAAGGACGACACCAGCGGCAAGTGGCGCCTGAAGGACGACGACGCCTCCACCGTCACCCACTCCACAGGCGCCGACAACGGCGATGACGGCGACGACATCGCAGGCGGACAGGGAGACGGCAAGGGCGAGTTCTGGACCGTCACCACCGGCGACGGCACCAAGTACGTCTTCGGCCAGAACAAACTCACCGGCGCGGGCACCGACGACCGCACCAACTCCGTATGGACCGTTCCCGTCTTCGGCGACGACACCGGCGAGCCCGGATACAGCAGCGGAACATCATTCTCCGGCCGGGCCAAGAACCAAGCCTGGCGCTGGAACCTCGACTATGTCGAGGACACCCACGCCAACGCCATGACCTACTGGTACACCGCCGAACACAACAACTACGACAAACTCGGCGACGACACCACCGGCACCGACTACACCCGCGGCGGCTACCTCAAGGAAATCCGCTACGGCCAGCGCGCCACCACTCTCTTCTCCGGCTCACCCGCCGCCTCCGACAAGGTCGTCTTCTCCTACGAAGAGCGCTGCGACCCGTCGATCAGCACCTGTGACACGCTTACCAAGGACAACCGCGACAGCTGGCCCGACGTCCCCTTCGATGCCCTCTGCAAGGACGGCGACAAGTGCACCGGCAACGTCGCCCCCACCTTCTTCACCCGCAAACGCCTGACCGGCATCACCACCTACGCCTGGAACGCCGCAGCCACCACACCCGACTTCGAGTCCGTGGACACCTGGGAACTCAAGCAGCACTACCTCGACCCGGGCGACACCGGCGACTCCACTGACCAGTCACTCTGGCTCGACGAGATCAAGCACACCGGCAAGCACGGCACCGAACTCTCCCTCGACCCGGTCAAGTTCACCCACCTCTTCCTGCCCAACCGCGTCGACGGCGCCTCGGACAACATCCTCTCGCTCGACAAGCCACGCCTGCAGACCGTGACCTCCGAGGCCGGAGCACAAACAGCCGTCACCTACGCCGAGGCCGACTGCATCGCAGGGCAGACCATGCCCAAGGTCGACGAGAACACCAAGCGCTGCTACCCCGTCTACTGGTCGCCCAACGGCGGCAAGACGCCAACCCTCGACTGGTTCCAGAAGTACCCGGTCACAGCCGTCAGCACCTCCGACCCCTTCGGCGGCTCGGAGTCGGTCCAGCACACCTACCAGTACTCCGGCGGCGGAGCCTGGCACTACAACGACGACCCGATGACACCGGCCAAGGAACGCACCTGGTCCATCTGGCGCGGCTTCAGCAAGGTCACCCACCTCACCGGTGACAGCGACAGCGACCGCATGAAAACCGTCACCGTCTACATGCGGGGCATGAACGGTGACCGCGTTCTCGGAACGGACGGCAAATCCCCCGACGCCGACGCCCGCAAGAGCGCCGACATCACCGGCGTCAAAGCCGCGAAGATCACCGACGCCGAACCGTACGCAGGCTTCACCCGGGAATCCGTCACCTACAACGGCGCCGACGAAGTCTCCGGCACGATCAACGACCCCTGGTCGCAAAAGACAGCCACCCAGCACAAGTCGTATGCCGACACCGAGGCCTACTACGTCCGCACCCAGGCGAGCCACGCACGCACCAACGTGACCAGTGGCATCGCCCCCCGCGACCGCGTCCGCACCACCATCACGGCCTACGACGACTACGGCATGGCCTCCAAGGTCGAAGACCGCGGCGACGACGACGTCGACGGTGACGAGACGTGCACACGCAATACCTACGCCCGCAACGACGCCGTCGGCATCAACACCCTCATCTCCCGCGTCCGGGTGGTCGCCAAGCCCTGCGCCACACTCAACGCCGACCTCGACCTGCCCACCGACGCGACACGACCCGGCGACGTCATCTCTGACACGGCCACGACGTTCGACTCCAAGACGTACACGAGCACCCAGACCCCGACCAAGGGCGAGGCGCAGTGGACGGGCCGGGCCAAGAGCTACGCCGCCGACGGAACACCGAGCTGGCAGAAGATCGGCACCGTCGACTACGACAGCCTGGGCCGCCCCAAACTGGTCAAGAACGCCAACGACCTGACCGTGTCTTCGACGGTGTACACACCGGCCGCTGCGGGCCCGATGACCGCGAGCGATGTCACCGATGCCGCGACGTACAAGGCCACGTCGGTAATTGACTTCGCCACCGGCTCGGTCCTCAAGGTCACCGACCCCAACAACAAGATCACCGAAAGCCAGTACGACAGCCTCGGACGGGTAACCAAGGTCTGGCTGCCCAACCGCTCCCGCGCGCTGCAGAAGACCCCGAACTACGTCTACGACTACCACGTCACCAACTCGGCGATGTCCTGGGTCTCCACCGCATCCCTCAACGGTGAGGCCTCCGGCTACAACACCACCTATCAGTTCTACGACTCGCTCCTGCGCAGCCGTCAGGTACAGACCACCAGCCCTGCCGGCGGACGTCTCGTCTCCCTGACCCTCTACGACGACCGAGGCCTGGCCATCAGCGCCCAGGGCGACATCTGGGACAACACCTCCGCGCCGTCCAGCCAACCAGTACAGACCGCGGGCGGAGCAGCCCCGGCCCAGAGCGACACCACCTACGACGGCGCCGCACGAGCCGTCAAGACGGTGACGAAGAACTTCAACGTCCCCCGCTGGACCATCGACACGACCTACACCGGCGACACTGTCTCGACCAGTGCGCCCGACGGGGGCCAGGCCACCGCCGTGGTCACCAACGCCCTTGGCCAGACCACCGAGCGCCGCGAATACGCCGGCCCCAAGCGGACCGGCACCGACTACACCACCACCGGATACCTGTACACGCATGCCGGCCAGCAGGAGACCATCACCGGCCCGGACAAGACCACTTGGTCCTACACCTACGACCTCTTCGGCCGTCAGGTCACCGCAAGCGACCCGGACAAGGGCACCAGCGCCACTGAGTACAACAACCTTGACCAGGTCGTCAGCACCACGCCCAACAAGGACGCCAGCAAGAAGCTGCTCTACGCCTACGACGACCTCGGCCGCAAAACGGGTATGTGGCAGACCGATAAGACGGATGCCAACAAGCTCGCGGCCTGGGGTTTCGACGCCGTAGCAAAGGGACAGCCCGACACCGCGACCCGTTACGACGGGGGCGCAACCGGTAAGGCCTACACCCAGAAGGTCACCACCTACGACAGCCTCTACCGGGCCACCGCAAGCCAGCTGATCCTTCCCGCCACCGACCCCCTCGTCACCGCTGGCGTCCCCGCCACGCTCTCCTTCACCACCGGCTACAAAGCAGACGGCACGGTCAGCCAAGCCTCCCAGCCGGCGGTCGCAGGCCTCCCCTCCGAAACCGTCGAGTACAAGTACAACGCCACCGGGCAGCAGACATCCTCTGTCGGCATGACCGGATACCTACAGCAGGCCGGATTTTCGCCCCAAGGCGACCTGACTCAGCTCCAACTGGGCATGGACGGAGCCGACTCCGCCAAGAAGGCCTACCTCAACTGGGAATACCAGCCCGGCACCCGTCGGCTGACACATTCCTTCATCACTGACGACGTCCACGGCTACATGCCGCAAGACACCCGCTACACCCAAGACGACGCCGGCAACGTCACCTCAATCTTCGACGCCTCCACCCAGGGCGGCACCACCAAGCCCGACTACCAGTGCTTCAGCTACGACAGCAACAGCCGCGTGACCGAAGCCTGGACCCCCAAAACCACGGACTGCGCCGCCGCAGGCCGCACCACATCCAACATCGACGGCGCAGCGCCCTACTGGACCTCGTACACCTACACCACCGCCGGCCAGCGCAAGACCGAAACCAAACACACCACCACGGGTGACGCCACCACCACCTATCAGTACGACGCCGCCACCGACACCAAGCCTCACACGCTGGACAACACCTCAGGAGCCACGACCGGCACCTACACCTACGACGCGCAGGGCAACACCACAGCACGCCCCGGCCCCACCGCACAGCAGGCCCTGCTCTGGAACGCCGAAGGCAAACTGACCAAGACCACCGAGAAGACTAAAGAGACCAGCTACCTCTACGACGCGGGCGGCGAACTCCTCATCCGCCGCGCCAAAGCAGACGGCGACACCGTCCTCTACCTCGGCGGCACCGAGGTACGGCTGACCGTCACGGGCACCACCAAGACGCTCACCGGCACGCGCTACTACACCGCCAACGGCCAGACCATTGCCGTCCGCACCGCCAAGTCCGGCACCTCCGGCACAAAGCTCAGCTTCCTCGCCACCGACCCCCACGGCACCGCAAGCCTCGCCCTCGACGCCACCACCTACGCCATCACCAAGCGCTACACCACACCCTTCGGCGCACCCCGCGACCCCAAGGCCACCACATGGCCCGACGACAAGGCCTTCCTCGGAAAGCCCGCCGACGAATCCACAAACCTCACCCACATCGGAGCACGCGAATACGACCCGGCCATCGGCCAGTTCATCAGCGTCGACCCACTCCTCAGCCCCGACCAACACCAATCACTCAACGGCTACAGCTACGCCAACAACGACCCCATCACCAACAGTGACCCCACCGGACTCGTCACCGAACCCACCGAAACTGGCGGCGGTGGAAGCGTCGACGACAGGCAGTGCCCGCCATTCTGCAGTGCAGACGGCCAGCCACACGGACCCAGCGTCGGAAACGGATCCACCAACAGGAAATCTGACGGAAGTCTCGGCGGGGGGAGCGTCTGTCCTTGCGGGACGGCGTCGACCGGAAAGGGCGGTGGCGGTGGCGGTGGCGTGATCGTCTATTACATTGCCTCCACGGTAGACAGCCCGGCACCACAGAAATACCAGTACCAAGCACCGAATGGTGTCTGTGTTTACGCGGTTGCGGGTACCTGCAGTGCGCCAGCGAGTGCCCAACCGGAAAGTGCTGAAATTCCTGATCTTCCATGCCCTGATGGGGATTCTCTGTGCGGAATTAGAAATGCTTATTACAAGACCATGGTGGCATTTGGGCCCTCCATTGGCCTTGTGGGAGCGAAGGCATGGGATGAAGCGCTCACGACAAAGGTGTATCGTGTCGAGGGCGCCAACGAGCGGGTGCGGGTGATAAATGGATATCCCGTCATTCGTAACTCTAAGAAAATGCTCTTCCTGAACTTTGGGAATAAGAAAAGGATGGAAAAATTCCTTGAGGTTAGAAAGTCGGACCCGAGGTACGCGGGCAGCACCGTCAAATCTTTCCGAGTGGACGACTCATTTGTTCAGTGGCTGCGTGACACTGCAGTTCCCGAAAGTATGGCGAAGGACTTTCCTGGCGCGCCACTGAGTGTCGACAGGCGCTATACGGATCAGTTTGGTCTTCGACCTGAGCACATCAGAGAGATGTACAAGCATATAATCCCCGGCAGTGCGGAAGATAACTGAGCGTCGAGGTCCGCTGCAGTGTGGTCTCTGCTCCCCGAATCTATGGAAGCGGCGTAATGCTAGAAATTCTTGTTGGGGGCGAGGGCTCCAGTAGGATGAAATTGGCGGAGGTTTTTGACGTCCTCCGCCGTGCCGAACCTCAAGAAGATAGGGGGCGAGAATTCTGGCTTTCCAGCCTGCCGGATTGGCTAGTCGAAGAATTTTCGCCCGAGTTGTCCGAAGTGGAGAAGAGGGCCTGGCTAGGTCAATGGAGAAAGGCCAGCCTTCAGGAGCGGGCCCGCTTGGTTGATGGGCGAGGCTGGGAGGTTTTGCAGTGGACATACTGGTTTGGCGATGAAAACGATCAATGGGTACTCTCCTCGGTAGAGGCTGATCCTGCGAACGATATGCTGAGGATCTGCCTCGGAGGTGCTGACGAAGAATCCCCAATTGCGGCGGTCAAATGGGTCGTAGAGCGCAGTGGATGCCATGTGATTGCCAGCAGAGAAATTTCCGAATAACCGTCTCTGTTGCGGATTTAGATGCTGTGACCTGACCTGACCCGCGATACGAAATCCCCTTCATCCGCGGCACGGTTATACGGGCAGGCACCCTCCAGACGGCCGCGCCTCGTCTGGCCAGGGAAGCTGCTCCGCGTCCGTACCCGCCCGGCCGGGCGGGTACGGACGCGGAGCAGCTTCCTCCCCACGACGAGCAGCAGATGCTCCCCGTCCTGGACGAACTGCTCCTGGAGCGTGGGCTCGTGGTCCGGCTCGGGCCCGACGCTGTGGAGGATCTTGGCACGGGAAGGCCATGGGATCTGCTGGCCAGCTCTCCGACTCTGGCGAGGTCGCCACGCCGGGCGAGGTAGTCGGCCATGGAGGCATGGTGGATCGCACGGGCATGCTCTCTGGCGCAAGACCGATGTCCGGGGGTAAGCCCGCATGTCGAAGATGCCGTGTGCGACGGGCATCCGGGTTCCTGGTGGCCGTCTGACGTGGGAGACCTCGACCGCCAGCACGCTCTCGCTGGCGCCGATCTGGGGGAACTGCTGGTGAGGGCAGCGGCGGCCGGGGAACTCCAGCGGGCAGCGTGAGAGTTGTCGCTTCCCCTCGTCGCGCGGGGCGGTGACGGCCAGATCGTCGGAGTACTGCTGGGTGTCCCCTCGGGCACGGTCATCTCCGGACTCGCCCGGCTTCCGGTCACAAGGCAGCAAATCCTGATGCCGATGCTGGTGTACGCCAAGCGTAAAGCGGTCGCCGTGGCTGGGATGCCCGCAGTCGCGGGATCGGGGCCGCGCTGATCGCACGGTGCATCCAGGTGTATTGGCAGCTGGACTGCACCCTGTTGTTCGACGAGTTCGACACCACACGCGCTCTGGGGCCCTACTACACGCGGCAGGGCTTCAGTGTTGTGAAGTCCGGGCAGAGCATCGACGTCGGCACCCTGCTCGCCGACATCCCCCTTCATCTCGGTGCCGGGCCGGGACAGACCTTCTTCCACCAGTGGCGGACACACGACACGTAAGAGCCCTGGCCAGTGCAAATCGAGGTGTTGGCGGGGCCCTCGAAGGCGATGATGGCGGCATGGACGATCCATCGCAGGAAACGCCGCCTACCCGCTCCGGGGCTGCCGCTTCGAGCAGCTGTGCCGCAATGGTCGCGGAAGCGCTGCGCTTGGCCGCTCCGCGTGAGCGCACCGTCGACGACCATATGTTCCGTGCGGGGCGCACGTCGTTTCGGCTGCAGCTATTCACGGCGCCGGGACAGCGGGCGGTGGCGGTGGCAACCCAGGCCGAGGATGAGAGCCCGAGCCTGACCAATGAGGCCGAGTCGTGTGCAGCATTGGTGTGGCAGCAGCACTGCCCCGGCCAGGAACTGCCGCCGGTGTGGATCCAGCGACAGTTCCCGGGCGCGTTCGGCGAAGAACCGGACTTCCAGTTGGTCACCTTCGGCGAGAGCGAGCAGCATCAGCTGCACCAGCCGCACTGGTGCACGATCAGCACGGAGCAGATCGTGCACCTGCTCGGCGGACCGGTCGCTGAAGACCGCGGCGAGGGATACGTGCCGCCCGAGCCGGAAGCAGAACGGGAACCGCGGTTCGAGGTGATCGAGCTGCACCGCTTGGCGCAGTCCCACCCGTTCCGCGAAGACTGCATGTCCAACAGCCCGGCCGCTGCATCGTCGCGGAGCTGGACAGACCGTCTCTTGCGGCCGAGCTGCTGCTGGTACCACTCGGGCGACTGGCACCGGGTCAACGACATGGCGCTCACCGCGCTCTCGCGCGCGCGAGACGAGGACGTGAAAGCGGAAGACATGAGGCGATACGCCGATGCCTACGCTGCTGCGGCCGGCGCGAGCAAGTGGGAACGAGCAGCGCTCTATTCCCTGTACTGCCCGCCCGTCGCCATCCAGCCTTCCGGAGACGACTACATCAGCAACGGCTTCATCAACGGCCAGCACCGCGTTCAAGCGATGCGGGACGCCGGAGTGGCCCGGACGGTCGTCCTGCGCCTCGTATGGCCGGACAGTCCAGCTGACTAGAACCCCGGAGTCTTTACCTCAAGCAGCGAGGGCGTCCAACAACGCCTGCACGGCACGCCCGCGGTGGTGCTCGGTGGCGACGCGCCCTGAACAGATCCAGGGCGCGGCGGGGGACCAGTCCGGTGCGGTAGCCGACAGGCAGCGCGGTCAGAGCGATGACTGGTCGGCGGCACGCTTCCTCGGCGAGGATCGGGCCACCGGCGGCGATACGGCCGACGAGCGGTACGTAGGACGCGGCCGGCTTGCCCGCCGTGTCCGTCGGCTGCACCGAGGACTGGTCCGAGCCCCGCACCTCGTACGCGCGGCCGGTGCGGGTCGCGCCGCAGGAAGCCCTTGCGCTCCAGCGCCATGAGCTGGTGTGCGGCCGAGGAGGCGCTCTCTTCCTGCTCACCACCGTCTACGGCCCCGCCGCCGACCCTTCCTGGGCGAAGGGGTTCCGCATTCCCAGCGGGGTGATTCCCCTGCTCCGGAGCAAGTACGAGGGAGGCGACCTGTGGCAGAGCCGAGACAGCGGAGAAGCTGGGAGCGAACCTTTCGACAGGGGCTAACAGCCAGGGCCTCGGCGTAGTCACGTTGCATCCGATTTGTGATCACCCGAGGCCGAGGAGTGCGAGGGGCCATCGGGGATCGCGGGCGTTGCGTCGCAGGCCCGCGACGCAACGTGGGAGCACAACGGTCTCTTTAAAGCGGGTCGCCGCAACTCCTACAGGTGTCTTCACCATCGTCGTACATAACGCCGCAGCAGTACGTGGGGCCGCCGCTGACTTCAAAACAAGCGCTGCACATCTGAGAATCGTCGTCCCAGTCAGTCGCGTTCTCGACGGGATCGTCACACCCTGTACAGACAAGCGCTGTCACCGCGCGTCACCCCAGTAATCGGAAGAGGTAAACGGAGAGCAGTAATTGCTGTCATGTCGCTCGGAGTAGTCGCTCATGTTGGCCGTCGGCTTACCACAGTTCGGACACGTGGGGTGTTCACCCTGACATGTGCGATTGTTGTGCCCATCGAGTCCACATACCCTGCATGCCATGACGGCAGAGTAGATGAACCTCAGCCGTCGGACTCAGGGCTTTGACAAAGACTGGATGACGTCCGGTTTGTGATCATGCGAGGCCGAGAACGCGAGGGGGCGGCAGGCGTTGCGTGTGTTGCAGCGGAGACCGGCGGCCATGTTCTTGACGCCGCCCAGCCGCATGGCGCCAATGGCGAGATTGCGCCAGGTCGCCATCGCACGGGGTGCATTGCCTGTCCGCAGTTGGGAGGCGTCCTCGGCGAAGGCGGTGTCGCGGACGCAGTCCTCGCAACCCGGAGCCGGCGGGGCAGCGGTCGGCGAGCCAGCCGTCTACCGTCCGATCCAGGGGGGTCGCCGTCCACGTGCGAGAGCAGGCGGCGCACCGTTGCCTCGGCTGGCACCAGCCGCCTGGGCAGCATCAGATCGGGCGCACACCGAGCCGTTCCAGCAGGCCCGCCACCTCCCCGGGCCCGACGCTGGGCTGCTCGCGGAGCTGGTCAAGGGCAGGCGGAACCGGCAATGATGCGTCGGCAAGCACGGTCTTCCAGGCAGGTCACGGGGCGTAGAGAACTCCATGACCTTGGAAGTCCGTGCCTGTCCTGCCTCAGGGACGCCCACCGATCAAACGAACCGTCACAAACCGAACCAGGGCTGACTAGGCCGAAGCCTTGGCCGTAGGCCCGTCGCGGCGGAACGTTCGCCGTTGACCTATTTCGATGGGTCGGAACAAGATTTAATAGGCTCGACAGCACGCTGATTCTTCAGCATGGCTGCTTTGGCGTTGTGTTCCTTTGACATCCTCAAAAAGATTCTATCCGTGTTTTCTGACTCCTTGATGAGGTGTCCGTCGGTTCGCACCCACGGCACCCCGTTGCTGTCGACGAAATTGATCATCCCTACAGATGTGCTGGAATTAACTGGTTCTTCGATGGGTGCCGAGTCGGAGGCGTATCCTTCCGTGACGTCCGTCGCAGAGATTGAGATTCCCGAGCAAGGGTCGATCGTGTCAATAATCACTGCGTAGAGGCCGACTTGATTCCAGAATTTCCATTCTGGATCTCCATAGTTGGGTGTCAGGTCCGCTTGCTTGACAACTATATAGACGAGTGCCTCCGTAAGTGGGTCAGCGGAACGATTGACGACGTGCATCAGGCCTTTCTCGTCGGTCCAGTAGTTGACCAGCGAGGCCTGGCTCTTCTCCTCGTTCTCCGAGTCTTCCTTTGACTGAGTCAGCGTTTCACTGGCGTCGACCGTGAGGACTACAAGGCCCGGCACGCGGTCGAGTGCGGGATCAACCGGCTCAAGCGCACGTCGATCCGTCGCGCGCGGGCCGGAACGAGAGTGAAGGACGCTTCTGCCGGGAACCGGGCTACTTCGGAATGTTGAGGATGGACACGAACTCGTCCAGTCCGCCTGTCGCCTGCGCCCGAATTGTCAAGGCGATCGGGACGCGCTCGGCCCCCCGGTATACCGGCACGACGGTGTACTTCACGGACTCACCCGCATCCAGGGCCACTTGGACCTTCCTTTCCCACCCGCTCATGATCGGGCTGTTCGCGTACTTCTCGATGGTGGCGAGGCCGCGAAGATCCTTTCCTGTGCCGCCCAGCAAGCGAGCTATTAGGTGGCCCCGTTCGTGGCCGGCAGCCCCTCCGAGGAAGCCGGCGGGCGTCAGCCAATTGGCGGCCGATGTACCGGTGTTCACCATCTCGGGTGTCAGGTAGGCAGCTGCGCCTGTGCTGCGGCCCAGCTTGTCCAGGCCGCCGTAGCGGATCCAGCCGCGTCCGCCCTTTCCAGCGACCTCGATGATGCTCTCCCGGGCCAGGAGCTTGGCGGCCGCTTTGAGACCGCCGCGGCCGAGCGCCTTGACTGGGGCGATGTCGCCTACAGCCATGGCGAAGTGCACGGTGCCCCAGCCGATCTCGCCATGCTTGAAGTAGGCTGCGGCGTCGCCGAGTTCCCCAAGCACGGGTACGAGCGAGGCCGCAGTGCCTGGGCGGTCCTGGTCGATCCTGGCTTGTTTTTCCGCGGCCGCCTTCTGCTCGGCTGCGTAGAGCGCGTCGCGCTCAGCCGCTGCCATCTCGACCTCGCGCGCCATACGGGTCTCTGGGGTCGAGGCGTTCTTGAGCGCGGTATCGATGTTGGCCATGAACGTCTCGGCTGTGTAGTTCGGTAGCTTGGCCTCGCCGGTCGCCACGGCAGTGAGGAATTTTCGGTTTTCCTCGTTTGTCTGCTCGACGACGCTGCTGGTCTTGGTTTCGGCCTCCTGAGGGCTGACCGGTGGTGGGCAGCTCGCCACAGTGGGATCGCAGGTCTGGTAGCCGTCGCGGTCGACGAAGCAGACCGGATTGTTCCGGCAGTACTGGTAGGGATGTGGCCCGTCGACCAGTCGGGCCGGGTCGCAACTCGTCCAGCGAGTCAGCCAGGGTGCGTAGTAGCGGGCGCCGTGATAGTTGAGGCCATTTTCCTCGTCTCGTTCTTTCCCAGTGTGGCGGTACCGCTTCGGGGTCTCGGCTGCACTGCGGGTGGACTGGAGGGATGTGCTCCCGTAGGGGGTGTACTCCTCATAGGTGATGATCTTGGCTTCGGCATCCAGTTCTACGGTTGCGGAGCCCAAGTGGTTGCCGAGCTGATAGCGCGTCAAGGTCTTCGGGGTGCCGTCGTCTATCGCGTTTCGGGTTTCTATCAAGGCGATGCGCTGCTCGGCGGCCGCGACGTGGAGGGTCTCTCGGAGGAGCCCGGTGTACGGGCCCGCGTGGCGACGGTAGGTCTCGAAATCGCCGAGGTAGACGCGCTCGTCCACGGGGACGCCCATGGCCGTCTCTGTCACCTTGCGCACGCGTCGGCCGGCCGCGTCGTAGACGTAGTACGTTCGGTTTCCGATCGAACCGGGTGCGTTCTCCGACTGGCGTTGTGTCATCCGCAACTGGTCGTGGAAGTCGTATTCCATGAGGGGCAGGTGAGGCATCGACGTCATGTTGCCGTGTGCGTCGTAGGTGTACGGCTCCGTCGTGGTTGCGACTTCACTGTTTGTCAGGCGGTTGTTGAACGAGTTCGCCTCAAGCAGGCTGGGCTCGCGGTAGTTGTACGTGCGCGCCCACGACTGCGCTCCGGGACAGTTGTCGTGGTGCCGCATCGCCTGGAGGTTGCCCACCGCGTCGTACTCGTACGTCTCGCAGTAGCGGCCGGTGGCGCTGCCGTCCATCGGGTGGGGCAGTCGGATGCGCAACGCGTCATCGGGGGAGTGGGGGACCCTCATTCCTTGGGCCAAGTGCTCGCGGCCGGTGGCACAGGTTAGGCGGTAGAGCGGGTCGTACGTGTATTCCGCGTGAGGTTCGACGCACCGGTTGCGGAAGAACAGGGTTTGCTGCGCGTCGTCCCGGATGTATGTGAGGTTGCCGACTGGGTCGTATGTGTAGTTCAGGCTCTGCAGTTTGGTATTGGGGCGTGTGCTGAGCAGGGAGGCCAGGCGGGAGGTGAGGCGGTCGTATGTGGTGTCCGTGATGACACCGTTCCCGTATGCCACGCGGGTACGGCGGCCCTTCGCGTCGTAGTCGATGTTCTCAACTACACGTTCCGTGACGGTCCCGTGCCGTACGTCCATCTGTTCCAGCAGTCCGGCCGCGTTGTAGCAGGGGATGGTGATGCTGCCGTCGGGCGCTGTCATCGTGGTCGGGCGGTTGCGGGCGTCGTACGAGACCTGGTTTGTGAAGGGCTCTGTTTCCAGAAGGGGTACGAGGGCCGTTTCCAGGGCGGCGGGGTCCAGAGTGCTCATCGCCTGCCACGACAGGGGCTCCTTGTATTCCAGGGCCAGATGCCGTGTGGTCCGCAGGACGTTGCCCTTGAAGTCGTGGGCTTCGACAGTGGCAAGGCCCGCCTGGTCGAGGTGCAACCAGAGGCGGCCGGCGAGGTTGTGATCCGTGCCGTTCGGATGTTCTTCGCCGTACACCAGACGCTCGGCCAGTAGTTCTCGATTCGGGTACGCGGAATCGCTTCCGGCGACGTACAGGCGGACTGGGCGGCGCAGTGGATCGTACTCGGTGCGGAAAGCGTGGCCCCGGCTGTCCCAGGCGCGGATGTCGTTGCCGAACACGTTCGGCAGTGTCCAACGACGTCCGGCCTCCATGCTCTCGGTCCGGACGCGGCGTCCGGCCAGGTCGTAGGCGTCCCTGACGGCCAATCGGTCGCGCGCGTCGTAAACGGCCCGCTGGTTGCCCTCTATGTCCAGGATCAGGCGGGTGCGAAGCAGGATGGGCTTGCCATCGGGCTGGAAGCCTGCGTGCGCAAGTGTCAGGAAGGAGCGTCCAAGGCTGTCGAGGTGCAGGACGGCCGGTGTGTCCGTGTGCGCGGCGGCCTTCGTCGCGGCTTCCTGTTCCGGCTTTCCGAGGGCGCTGCCCTCACCGCGGCTTGCGAGCCACGTCTGCCAGGTGGCCGGCTGTGAGGCGAAGTAGCGGGCGGTGTAGATGGCGATGTCAGCGTCGGTGCGTGGATCGCCCGTCTCGTGCGGGACGTCGGTCTGGGTGGCGTGCGGGGCGACGGTGTCGTTGACGTCATACGTGGTCTGCTGCCACGGGGTGAAGACCGTCTTCTCGTAGGTGTGGTTGGGGTGCAGCGTGGCAACGGCGCGTTGGAGCGGATCGTAGAAGAACACCGGGCTCACCCCCGCCCGCACGTCCGCCTCGAAGCGATGGGTGTGGCTGAAGAATGGCTCGTACTTGCGGACTGGGCTGCCTTTGTTGTTGAAGACGGTCCAGCCGCTGGCGACCCAGCGAGGGTATGCGTCTGCCGCCGTCATCTCAGGGAGGCCGTCCGCGGCGACGACGATCGAGCCGTCGGGATTCCGGCGCGGTACGGGCCCGGGTTCGGCCTGGGCCTTCTGCTGGATCTGTCTGCCGAAGCCGTCGCTGTAGGCGAAGGTGTGCTGGATCGGGGTATGTGCGCCGTCTGTGTCCCGGGCGTGGCGCTCGCGGGCCAGCGTGTAGACGACCGCAGGGTCCCGGCCGCCCGTGCGGACGTGCGCGAAGAGGTCGTACACCAGCCTCGTCGTGGCGCTGCCCAGCAGAGCGTGAGGGTCGGTGAGGGGGTCAGATAGATGATCGCGCAGGAGCGTTTCATCAGGGTCGGGATCGAAGCCGTCCAGGGTGTCGCCGACCAGTTGGCCGCGTTTCCCGTACACCGCCGTACCGACCACCAGTCCGAGAGCGTCGAAGGCGACCTCGGCGTGGTTGCCGTTGGCGTCGGTGACGACGCGGGGCTGCAGGACGCGGTAGTCGTAGCCCGGTACATCTGGATCGACGGTACCGGCCGGAGTGCGTTCGCCGACGGTGATCCGATTGCCGAGCGGGTCGCGGGTTTCTTGGACGAGCAGGTCGTACGCGTCGTACGTGACCGTCGTCGTGTGTCCGAACGGGTCGAGATGTCGTAGTGACGGGAAGAAGTGCTCGCGAGCGTAGGCGAGTTCCCGTACCGCGGTGTCGGCCGTCGCGGGTGAGCAGAGGATCCGGCCTGTCGGGATCCACCGGCCGCCGTCGCCGTCGAGGTCGACATAGCCGCCCTGGTCACCGCTGCTGCCCTGAAATATGACCGCGGCCGGCGGCAGAACGGCGCAGTCGGGAGATGTATAGAGGAACGCCGCCAGTCCCGGGGGGAAGGCCAGTTCATAACTCTCACCGGGCAGGGCGAGAGGCTCCAACTGCTTGTGTTGCAGCAGCGAGAGCGGGTCGTCGCCGCCCGCCTTGCCCATGTCGTCCGGGCGGTACAGCGTACGGACATGCTCGACCAGGCGGCGCCGACGCCCGCCCGCGGGCTCGTCCTGGTAATCGACGTCCCCCTCGCAGAGCAGGATCTTGACCTCCGCGTCCGCCGCCGAGTCCTCGACGAAGTCGGCTGCGCAGAACAGACCGGCGGCACCGGTGGCGGAGTAGCCGGTCAGCTCATACGTGCGGGTCCCCGCCGGGCGCGGGGTGCGGTAGACGTGCGGGAGGTCGGTGACAGCGTTCGTGACCTCATGTTCCGCGTACGTGATCAGTGTCTTCGTCTGCTGCTCCTCCACGGCACGACCTGGGTCGCGGCCGTAACCGACGGCGGCCTCCTTCAGGACGTTGCCGTAGCGGTCGGTCTCCAGCGTCAGCGAGTGGGCGACCCTCGGGTCGTCGGGGCTTCGCTCGAAGTGGCATGTCAGCGTCTCGTGGGGGTGAGGCATCAGGACGGCGTGACGGTTACCTTGGCGGCCCTGCAGCAGGCGGACCGTGAAGTTCTGTTCCTCGACGAGATGAGGGGGGCCGGTCGGCTCGGTGTCGGCCGTCCAGGGGCCGTCGCCGCCGAGGGCATACACCTCCTGGCGCAGCATCGATCCTTTCAGGGCCCGGTACGCCTCGCGGACCTCCTCCTGTGCGAGCCCGTCAGGCAGCACAGTGTCGTCCAGCAGGTACCCGTCCTGGTGGTACTCGTGTGCGAAGACGCGTGAGACGCGCTCCTGGTCCAGGTAGATGCCTGTGTGGAACCAGGTGCGCGTCAGCACGGGCGCGCAGTCCGTGGTCCCGTCCTCCTCGCGGGCGCCGCCCGCAGCTGGGGGGCCAGTCTCTGGCGCATCCGGATTGGTGAGGGCGCGGATGTGCTCGGTGTCGATCTGATCGACTCTGCCGAAGCCGCGGAACTCCCGTTCCTCACCGTCGAAGCAGCCGTGGTGGTAGGCGTATTGGCTCACGAACCGGTTCCCGCTGACCGCGTCGTGCGTCTCCACCCGCTCGACGACGTGGACGGGGAACGGGAGCCTGCTCACCCACGGGTGGCCGGCCCGTCGGTCGCGGAGGAAGAATTTGCCCGACGGGGCGTATGAGATGGCGGTCTCGGCCCCGAGGTTGTTGACGATCCGGTTGAGCAGATGGGGTTTGCCCTCGCTCATGAGGTCCACGTACCGCATCGGACGGGCGGCCGCGGCAGGCAGGGGGCTCGACCAGACCAGGGCAGCCGTTCCGTTTCCCCTGACGTCGACGACCGTGACCGAGGACGAGGAATCGGTCACGGGGAACGAGGCAAGTTCCAGGGACGGACTGCTCCAGCCGTTGCCACACTGGTTGAAGTAGAGCCGGGGACCCGTTCCGTGCAGATAGACGAGGTCGGTGGTGCCGGAGCCGTCGATGTCGACGAGCAGCAGCCTCCGGGGGTCGAACCGGTCCGGCTCGTCGAACACGGGCGCCGCGTCCATCACCACCTTGGCACCGAAGCGTCCGCGGCCCAGATTGGGCCAGTAGCAGATCTCACCGGACCCGTTGATCCGGACGACGTCGGACAGCCCGTCTCCGCTCATGTCCGCGAGATGCAGGGACTCGGCGCCGTCGGTGAACAGCGGGCGGGGGCTCTGTTCCTCGTCGAGCGAGGTCGTGCGGCGGTACGGGGGGCCGAAACCGCCCTCGCCCAGGGACGGGTACCAGACCAGCGAGTCCGACTCGGTGATGAGGAGGTCGGCGCGGCCGTCCCCGTCCAGATCGACCAATCGTGCGTCGGAGCCGAGGACCGGCCGGTTGGGATGGTGGACGAAGGGCCGGAACGGTCCCCAGCCCTCTCCGGTGCGCTCGTGCTCGTACGAGCCGGGATACGGACCGTCGAACAGGACGAGGTCGGGCAGGCCGTTACCCTCCAGATCGCAGAAGCGCACCGAGCCGTCGGCAAGCGACACATTGGGCACCGCCGGTACCGTCTCTGGGGGCCCGAAGTCCACGGTCCGCTCACTGGCGGGGCTCAGATTGCGGGCGTAGTACCAGGCACCTCCGTCCTGCTCGCTGAGGATGCCGGGCATGCCCTCTCCGTGCAGGTCCGTCCACCGGTACCGGGTCTCGTCGACGCCGACGGGCAGCTCTTCGAGCAGGTCGCGGTCCACGTCGTGGACGACCGGGTCGACGACGGGCGCCGTGTACCCGAACTCCACCGGCGGCATGCTGCGCTTGAGGTATCCGCCTTCGCGTCGGTCGTAACCGCTGTGGGTGACGGCGCACAGACAGGCGTAGGGGGCGGTGGCCCCGCACGCTCGTGCACCGCTCACCGGGGTTGTGTACGTGAGGTCCGTGGACCGCACGAGCCGGGGGACGGCGGGTTCGCCGTCGAGCGGGAACCGGTGGAACATCAGGATTCTGCGGCACAGACGGTTCGTCCGCACCTCGAATCCTGCCCGGTAGGAGGAGAAGGGGTCATCACGCAGAGCCCAGTCGCCGGTCTCCTCGGGCGTGGGCGCCTTTTCATCGTGCTCGCCGTAGTCGAAGACGACTTCGAAGAGCCACTTCGCGGCGGCGATGCGCGCAGGCACGAGCCGGGGCTGTCGGCTGCCGTTGCTGTCGAGGAGCGGGATCCGGTTCCCGTAGCGGATGCGCTTGAGGTAGCGGTTCGCGCTCCGGCGGCAGTCGACGGCTGGGCCGCGCCCCAACTGGTGCGGAGCGGTGGCGTCGATGCCCTCACCGTCCTCGCATTTGTACGTGTACACGACGGCGTTTCCGCGGTCGTCCCGGGCCTCGCTGATCAGCCAGGAGAAGACCCGCTCGGGATGGCCGGGCTCGGCGATGCGCGAGCTGCGGTCCGCGCCGAAGAGAGTCAGGACGTTGTCGGCGGACAGACTCCGCCAGTGCACGACGCCGTCCCGTACGCGGGTCCACCGTTCGATCCGTGCGAACAGGCCCTCGACCCGTGGCCGGTAGCGGTGGATCACGTACCGGGGATCCGTCGTCGTGTCGCAGTGGCGTGTGCCGTCGGCGGTCAGCTCCGGCACGAGGTCCTCGGCGTCGGAGAGCGCGTAGACGTCGGCGTCCGGGGCGTCTGGGGCGGCCGGCTCGTAGAGGGGCAGGGCGTCTTGGGTCTTGATCTGGATGTGCGGTGTGCTGATCGACCAGCCGAGGCCGTAGGGCCCGTTGCCGCTACCGGAGTCGTAGGTAAGAGACAGGGCGGGACCGAAGCCCGCCCTGCCCGGGCTGACGGATACGGGGACACTGACGGAACCGGTGCCCGTGACGGGATTGGCCGTGAACTTCTCCCCTATGGCCCGTATCGCGCCACCGCCCTTCGGCAATGTCACCTCCGGCACCGGTGGGGGAGTTGCGCCCGGCGGCTTGGTCTCGGGCGGCTGGGCGGATGTCTTCGAGCGTTCCATGACGGCCGTCCACTAGAGGGAGAAGCAGGCCAGCAGCAGAATGTCCTCGGTGGTGTCCTTCGGGAACTGCTCGCCGGCCGCGGCCGCGGGCAGCGTCCAGTCGTCCGAGGTCCCGGAACGGTTCAACGCCACGCTGGTGTCCGACGCGGGCTTCCCGCGGGGAAGAGGGAAGGCCCACACCTGTGTCACCTTGGGGTCGACGCGCGCACCTGTGTCCCGCATGAAGAACGACAGGTCTTCGACCCCCACCGTGGATTCCACCGTCCCGGCCGCCTGGAACCGGGCCCAGTCGGCCGTCCGCTCGTGGCGCATGCTGATCAGCCGGAAGACGCCCTTATTCTTGGCCTTGCCATACTCCAGCAGTGCGTTGAGGCTGTCACGGATCGCCTCGGCGCGGCTGGTGTCGCCTGAGCTCTTAGCCACGATCTGGAGAGTGAGGACAACATCGCTGATCTCCCGGGAAGGGAACCTGCGGAAGTTCTTCGGCAGGCTCAGGTGCAGGGTGCAGTCGGCGCCCATGCCCTCGAAGGGCTGGTACAAGTCGGGGTTGACCTCGAACGTGCCGGAGTCGTTCTGCCCCGTACTCAGGGAGATCGAGTTCGTTCCCAGCAGCGGGTCACTCTCGGGACTCTTGCCCGGTTCCCTGCGTCGCCGGCTGCTTTTGAGGGTGAGCGTGCCGCCTGTCCCCATGAGCGGACCGCGGTTGCACAGGACAGACACCTGCAGGCCTTTGATCCGCCGGTCGTAGTGCTCGGGGTGGTCGACGTCGAACAGCACCTCCGCGAGGTCGAAGGTGGCCTCGCCGTGTTCACGCAGGTCGTACAGGGCCAGCGCGTTGATCTCCCGCAGCGAGAAACGGTGGACGGCCTGGGGTCCCACCACTTCCGAGGCCTGGAACCTGCGGTTGAGCTCTTGCAGACATGTCATCAGGTCATGACCGAAGAGCAGTTCATCCCGCGCCGAGGCAGGCTTGCTCACCCGTGGCAGCGTGGCGAAGTCCGACCACTCCCGCTGCCACCGGTACGCTCCCGTCGCAGCTTCGAAGCTCTCCATGGCCACCTCGCACGAGCGCCGGAACAGTTCGCGCAGATGCTGTCGGCGCCAGTCGTGCAACTCGGCAGAGGTGAACTTGTCCTCCAGGAAGGCCTGGATCTCGGCCGCGTTCTTGAGCGCCTGCTCCTGGGTGTCGAACTCCGCCTTCTGCGAGGCGATACGCAGCGCGGCGGTCGCGATACGCAGGTCCGCCTCCCGAACGGCGTGAGCGGCGCGATTCAGGCCCTCCACCCACTCACGCTCGCGCAGGACGAGGCCTGCCTGCTTCCCGTACACCTGGGCGAGGAACCGGTGCATGCCGGCGGCCGTATTTTTGTTGCCTGCGGCGGCACGGGCCACCGCAGCCAGCGCCTGGCCGCCAAAGTGAATCGCCGCGCCGGCGCCGAAAGGCTTGACCGCACCTTCGAAGTTCGGGATAACCCCCACAGCCGCGGCCAGGGTGTCCAGCGCCGCCGACTCGAAGGTGAGCTTGACGGCCTTGAACGATTCCTGCAGCTCCTGCTTCTCCTCCTCAAGGATCGTTCCGGGCGCCATCGTCGTCCCGCCCACAGACTCGTCGAGCGCCTCAACGGCGGCATGGGCCACCCCCGCGACTGCCGGGCCCCCGGCCACTGCCCCCGCGGCGGTGAGCACCGGACTCACCAGACCAGGAATGACCTGAAGGTCCTCAAACGAGATCTCGTCAGATGCCACCATGTCCAGCTTCCGGCGCGCAACGGTGAAGAACACCTTCGACGGGTCCCGCGGAGGATCCAGCCGAAGCAGTTCCCGGAAGTGGTTCCACTCCTGGAGGTGCTCGTCCCGCTGGGCGTAAGCCTCCAACTGCTCGCTGCTCGCCACGGCGTGCTGCTTCTCCCGCACCGAGAGGATCATGGAGGCCATGGCCTGTTCCTGTACGGCACGGGTGTGAGCCAATGTCTCGCTGTCGTACTGTTCCTCGGCGGCCAACAGTGCGTCGCCAATCGTGATCAGCCGCTGTGCGTCGGCCGTGGCCTCGCGCCAGGCGGCTTGGAACCGCTGCGGGAGCCGGGTCGCGCCGAGTTCGTCGAGCACCTGGTCGATGCTCAGCCCCGATCCGACCGCCTCAGCCAGTACGGCGGGGTCGATCCGTGGCGGGAAGAGCGGCAGCTGTATCTGCTCGCCGTCCAACGTCATGCTGTGGCGCAGCTTGAAGAGTCTGTCTTCCACCTCATCCCACAGCGCGAGCAGCTTGCGGTCTGGCGGAATGCCGAAGTAGCCGATCGCACCGAGTTGCACCAGACCTGCGGCCTGGCTGTTGGTTGCCGCATCGCTCACGGGGCCGGAGGCGGCCGCCAGGGGAGCCAGTTTGCTCTCCGCCGTGAGCAGGACATTGCCGAGCGAGTTCAGGTCAGGGGCCAGCTCGGCGTAACTGCGGGGCGCCATCGAGGCCCGCTGCCGCACGGTCTCGGGCCGTGGCCCGAGCAGGGCCTTGGCGAGCAGGCACGGCTGGAAGGCACGATTGAACGCCTCCGGATTGGGGATCTGGGCGTGGAACTCCCGGCTGATGGCGAGCTGGAGCCTGATCGCCTCGATCACGACCCACTTTTTGTATGCCAGGGGCCGCAGCCGTGCAATGCGATGAGCCTGGAACGGATACTCCCTCATCACTTCGATCTGCGCCTCCACAGCTTCCCGCTCGGGATCGCCAGCTGGGAGGGAAAGCTTGTTCAGCATGTCCTCCAGGCGCACAGGCGCGGCCTCGCGCAACGGCAGGAATCGCCAGGCCTCGTCGGGGTCCGCTGAGCCGCCCAGCGGGTCGAAGAAGGTGCGCTGCATGTCGTACGCGGCGTCCAACTGCTTGTTGTCGGCAAGCCGCTGTCTGATCAAGTCGGGCAGATGGAAGAAGATCTCCCAATTAGTGTTGCCGAAGGGGCTGTCCGACGCGAAGTCCACTCCTTCTTTTGCCGGGCAGGTCGTTCGGCGCGGGTCGGGCGGACAACGGGATGCGAAGATGTCGGAGGGGCTGAGGGTGCGCTGTTGTGTTTCGGGCGTTAGCAGGGCGTGAATGCCCTCGCGGCGCAGCACCGTTTGGAACTCTCCAGCGAGGGGGTGCGAGAAGGGTGTGACGGCCAGGTCCAGAGCCTTGTGCCCGAACTGGAGCATCGGCGGGATGACGAGGGGCAGAGCGGTCTCGACTCCGGGCCGGTCGAGACCTGTCAGAACAGCACTGAGCCCGGTTTCCCCGCCGGCAGCAAGGACAGCGGAACGATAACCGTCGGACATGACGGTGGACTGCAGCTGAGTTCGGGCGTACGCGGCCATCGCCGAGGCCTTCTCCATCCACCACGGATTGGTGGGGGGGCCCGCTCCCAGAAGAGGCGCGCAGGCGGCGGTCTCCAGCAGCCGGGATTTGTTTCCGCTGGTGAGCAGTGAGGCCGGTGGTGGCGGCTGGTACAGCACGATGTACCCCGTCGCCCCCTCCCGTGTCGCACCGAAGTAGGCGCGGTCCCCCAGGTCCATGAACAGCGGCGCCTGGAGCTTGTCCCCGAATCCCTGATTGAGTGTGACCAGAGTGACTGGGTTCTGGGCAGTGAATAGGACGTCACCCGCCGGATGTTCCACCGGGTCGGCTACGGCACTTACCGCTCCTGTCAGCCTGACGCCTTGGTAGCGACCTAGGACGTCGTTTGACGACGTGAACTGCGGATGGTCCCCGGTCTCCGCGCCGGAGGCGAACTCCGCATGGACCTCGCTCGTTGCGCTGTCGAAGACGAAGGCGAACCGCCGTTCCGGGGAGCTGGCGTCGTCCCGGGTACACAGAGCGACGGTAAGGCCCTTCTGGTCCGCATACGCCTTCAGGACGAATGTGTTGGGATCGGGCAGCTTCGGAGCGTCCACGAGCGTCGCAATCCACGAAGATGTGTCACGCCACCAGGTTTCCACCAGCGCGCTCGACTGCTGCTTAGGCGCCCACCCAGCCGGTTCACGGTGGGTCCAAGACAGTTTGACGTCCCAGTATGGGCGAGGCAGCTCCGCCTTGAGCTTCGGATGATTGACATCCACATCGGCGGGCTGTCCTTTGCCCTCCGACTTGCGTACGAACGTCGGCCAGAACAGGTACACTTGGCCCCGCCAGATCACGGGGAGCAGATGGACGCCGGGGGCGACGAGCTCGGCGTCTGCGTCGGTGGTGCGGGGTTCCGTGCGGTCCTGTTCGACACCCTGGATGCCGACGTCGACGGGCTCCCAGTCAGTCCACTCACGATAGTGCTGGCCCACGTTGAGCCGCCGGTAGTAGTACGTGCGTGTGGCACTGGACCGGGTGCGTCCTACGACGTGCAGGACGGAGGTGAACCGGCCCTTCTCCGGCCACTCGAACTCGGTCTGCAGGAAGGTGCCGCACACCTCCAAGGTGGCGACCTCGGACAGTCCGGCGAGGTAGCGGCTGAACGACTGGACGGTTCCTGAGGCGGTGGCGTCCGTCTGTCGCAGAGCCGCCTCCTCTGCCTTGAAGAGGACCGACTTGTTGTCCCGCCACGAGGGGTTGAGCAGCCAGTGGGGATAGAGCAGGGTCTCCTGCTGGGCAGTGAACAGCGGCTTGCTCTGCAGGACCTGCCATTCGTCCAGGTCGAGTTGGGCTGGGTTAACGCCTTTCACGAGATTGAGTTGGCACCTTTGGACGAAGGTATGGACGGCAAATATGGCCTGCCGTATCGGTGAGGTGAGGGCGAATGGGCTGATCCCGGTGTCCACGAGCAGTTTCTCGAAGAGTTTCCCGCTGTCCTGAAGACCGTCGCGGTGGAGTAGATAGGCGACGAGCGCGTCGCGGCTGCTCTCCCGGATCGGGTCGGCGAGCTGTCTTGCGATCTCGGGCAAGCTCGACGGTGAGAACCCGGAGGCGACCCCGCGGATGAGACCGCTCAGCGGCTGCTGGGCGAGCGGTTCGTCCAGCAGTTGTGGGACCTGGCTGGGGGTGTGCCCGAGCCGCGACGCCGTCAGCAGACAATGCCGCAAGGTGGAAAGGGCTCTGAGGGGATGGTTGCGAGCTCCTGCACCGTCCAGCCCGGGAAGCCCGGCCTGGACGGTCTGCGCCACGAGGTCCTCCTCCACGCGCAGCCAGTCGGCGGAGGCCGCAACGGCCTTCGCGGGCCAGTTCGTGCTGTCGGCGTGCAGCGCGAGGACGGCTGTGGCCAGTGCTGCCGGTCGGAGCGTGCTAGCGGACAAGTCAACGAAGAGTGCGGAGTCCTCGACCACATTGAGGACGGCGGAGCGATCCTTCACGGTCAGGACCGCTTTCAGAGCCTGCGTCGATGAACGCTTCCCGCAGGTGACAGCGGCGGCGAACTCGGTTTTGGGTAGCCCGAGGGTCATCCGAAGCCGCTCGATCCGGCCGATGCCGGTAAGGAGCTTCTCGGCGTTGGCTCTGTTCTCGGCCGTCGCAGCCATCGTGTACCGCAGGTTGTGGAGCGTCACGGGTAGCGAAGCAAGCAGCTCAGCCACGGTCACGGGGTTTGATCCGCACACAGGCGCCAGGACCTTTGCGACGAGATCATCACGATACGCGGATCGGGCCCGGCGCCGTGCGGCGAGCTCAGGTTCTTGGAACGCCGAGCCGCCTTGCTTACGGGCCAGTTCTTCGATCTTCTCCCGGGCGTCCCTCTCGTCGGTGGTCGCGTGCGCCTGGTCGAGATCGTGCCACAGCTTCTCGCGAAGCGTGTCGGTCAAGCCGTCCGGTGCTTTGGGCGGGGAGGTCAGGTCCGTGAGCAGGTCGGCTGACAGGCCGGCGCCCAGCATCAGCCGTGCCCACTCCAGGAAACCAGCCAACACCTCAGGGTGCTGCTGCCAGTCCGGCTTGGTGTCCGTGGTCCGGCTGGCAGCGTGAATTAGCGTCAGTACGACGACCTCCCTCGGGGGCACGCTGAGGGAGGTGGCCAGAAGCGTCACCCGGTACAGCATCGAGGCCGTCGCAAGGGTCACGTGGTCGATCTTTAGGAGGACCGCTGCGGCGGCGAGGTCCTCGGGCGTGAACCCGTACGCCGCGGCCAGCACCGCAAGCCCCTGTTCGAGGGGCATGGAGTCCTGGGTCGGCAGGACGATTCCGTCTTTGTTCCGCCGGAAGCCAGGCTGGGACAGAGTGAGACCGGGGTCCACGAACAACCGATCGTAGAGGGAGTGAGGACCGTGCGTCGCGATGTCGGCGACGAGCGACGCGACGGTTGGCCAGTCCAGGTTCAAAGAGGTGCGCAGCGCTGCAAGGGAGGCCAGACGCCGGAGGGTCTCCGGGCTGAATGCGAAGGCGGCCAGATCGTCGTCGTCCGTGACCGCTGCAAGGGCGACGTCGAGGTCGTCGAATCCTATTTCCATGCGGCGGGCCAGCCGAACGAAGCGATGTAGGCGCAGCCACGGCCCTTCGAGGATGTCACCGCCGTCGAGCCTGCGGATCTGAAGTTTGTCGGGGTCACAGGATGCGGGTGGGTCAAGGAACAGGGCTGTTTCGAAACGCGCGCCCAGGCCTTCGACGAAGTCGCGGACGTCTTCAGCCGTCAGTCCACCGGCTTCGAGGAAGGCGGCGGTGCCGGAATCCGGCTCGACGACGTAGCCCGCCGCGCGTAGAGCCTTCAACTGGTCGACGTTGATGAGCAGTCGGGCTGCGATACTGCCGTCGTCCGCATCGGGGACGAGGCCGCCAGCGAAGCGGGTCCGCAGCAGGGCAACAAGTTCCTCGAAGGAGAGACCAAAAGCGGTAAGAATCGCCCGGGCAGTGACAGGTTGGGCGAGCGTGGTGCCTCCGAAGAGTCTTGCCGCACTCACCGCCTGGGCGGGATCCGTCTCTTGGAAGCTGCGCCCGGTGAGGATCTCGAAGTCCCGTCGTAGAAGGCCCAGCGTCTCGGCAGCGATCACGTCATCGGCATCGGATCGGAAAAGTCTCAGGGCGTCGGCCCGGCTGGTGCCCGCCTGTGCGAAGTAGACCCGCGCCGTGGCCAGGGTCCGGTTGTAGGGCAGCGACATCGGATAGTCGGCGCTGGAGAGCAGGTCGTATGCCTTCTGAATGAGATGTTCGGGACCAGCCTCCAGCACCCGATCCGTCGCGCCGGGAGACATCTCGTTGGGGTCGGGGTCTGGTGGCTGGATCAACATGCCATCCGCGTCCGTCTTGAGCGGCAACGCTTGCCCGAACGCCACCTGACTCTCGAGGATTTGGTTGATCAAGTCGATGGTGGGGAGGGTGGTGTTCACGTTCTGGCAGGTGAGCTTGATGTGGGGTAGATCTGGGCGCAGCCCAGGCTCGTTCTTCGCGGCGTTCCCGATCAGCACATCTGCGGGAGTTTTTCCGTCCCCATTGGGCTCGCACCGCTTGTCGAGGTACTGGAGGAGGGCGACGAAATACGCGGCGGGACCCGTGAGCGAGCGGCACTCGTCGCACTCACAGGTCTCGACGCTGCCGAAGAAGTCGGTCCAAGAGCCGGCAGGCGTGACAGATCCTTCGTTTCCGGCGTCGTCCTCATCGTCGCCTGTGCCGGTGCCCGCTGCTTTGCTTCCGTTGCGTGCCCAGAGGGGCTTGGCGTCGTACGCGTCCTGATGGTGGGCGACCATCAAGGTGGCGACGGTGTTCGCCACCACCCGCGCCCGGTCGTACACCCGCCCCAGGGCGAGGTGCGTCTCCTCAGTCCCGGTAGTCGACGAGCCGAAGCTGGCGAGGAACGTCTTCTTGCCGTACTGGGCGATGTCTGCAGCCCCCAGGTACGGCCGGCCCTCCGGAGTGATGCCGGTTGCCAGCAGTTCGGCGGTCCGGGTGCCGATGCTCACCCGGAACAGGCGTTGCAGCCTCAGCAGTCCTTCGACGGCGTCGGCACGGCTTCGACCGTCCACGGTGCCCGGGAACAGCTTGGCGGACTCCCGGGCGACCAGTTCTTCGATGTCGTCGGTGGCGAGCTCGAAATCGGTTCTACGCACTGCCCTCTCAAGGAGTTTCGCCGTATCGGGCGATACGTTCTCCGGCGATTCTGCGGCCCAGTCCCCTGCCAGGCGGGCGACGACGGACGTCGGATGGGAGGCTTCCAGGAGCCAGCGGATCTGAGATTGGATACGCAACCGGGCCTGGGCGTCGTCCTCGGGGTCGAGACGTGACAGGGCGCAGCTAGACGCGATGGCCTTCTCCAGCCGCTCGTCGTCAAGGCCGAGGGTGAGGGTGCGCATTGAGTCGGCCTCTGGGACCGCAGCGCGCAGCGCGGTGACCAACTCCGGATTTTTGTCTGAGAGGTTGGCAAGCTGGATCGCGTACTGGACACGAGGTGTGGACAGGCTGGAGTCCTGATCCGCGAGTTGCCGCCAGAAAGCGTCCGCGGACCCCTGATGGTTGACGCCCAGCAGAGCGATCTCCATCCGCTTTGCCGCATCGGGGATGACGGGACGCAGAGCCTGGTCGAGGGTCTCGGTGTCGGTTCCCGGCAGGTCCAACCGGTAATGAGCCCCCGCTGCCTGAAGGCTCTCTGCCACTCCCTGCGGGTTGTCGACGGCAGGGATCAGCCGGTCCGCAACGGCCTGCTCCAGGGCAGCGCCCAACGCGGTCACAGGACGCGCTACCAGCCCCCGCAGATCAGTGATCCCAAGCAGCCTGACCAGCCCGTAGAAGACATGTGGCGGGAAGTCCTGGCCGAGCGGGAGCGCGGCAAGCCGGTGTGCGGTCACCAGCTGATCGACGAGCACGCGATCCACGCCGATCTCACGGGCCGCGAAGCTGATGGCCTGTGTCTTGTCCTCGTCGAAGTCCCGTAGCGGCAACGTGTCAGTGAGCGGACGAAGGGCCGTCATCAGACGCTCGTACTCCGAGGGGCCGGGGGGTGGTTCGACGCCGTGCACGACGATCCTGAGCACTTCGTCATCGCGGGCCTGGACGCCGAGCCGCTGCTCCATCGGCTCGACGGGGCCCCCTTTCGCGAACTCCTGGCCTTCGTGTGTCGGGAGTCGCACAAGGGTGAAATCGAGTCGGTCGCGATCCTCGAAAGCGAGCTCGAAGACGAGTTCCGCGATGGTGCGTTGCTCCGGTTCCCCCTCTCCGGAAGCGAAGTCGGAAGCGCTGTAGCGGACCTCGAAAGTGCCGGGATCCCCGTTCGCGCCGCTGATTTGTCCACCCAGCCGCTCACGCTGCGCGCCGATATCGCGGTCGAACACGTCCACACGGACTCCGTTGAGGGGAGTACCTTTTTCGTCCTCCACCGTGCCGCGCACGCACCGTTGACGCCGGGCCGGCGATCCGTCGGAGCAAGCCCGCTTTTTGAGTAGAGCTCGCGCAGCGGGAACGACCATCATGCAAACGACGATGGCTAATGCGATAGCGGCCACAAGGTTGAATCCGACTGACTTGATCAAAGATTCCGATGCGCCGGTAAACCCAGCAACTACGGTCATCATGATGAGGGATTCACCTCCGGGTTCGTGTGGGGTTAGGCAGGTAACCACCCCACTTCCGCTCACGGACGGCCTTGGAACACCGGGTCCAGAACTCGGCAGCGGCCTGCCGGTCCTCGCACACGGGGTCTTTTGAATTGCCGACGTCGGTGACCGTGATCTCGGCCCCATCCGCAGCGCTCTCTCGTCCAGCTGACCCCACACGAGGGATGCAGCTTCAGCGCCTATTGAAAGCTGGCCGACGAGCACCCTGGCTCCCGGGCCTTACCTCTTCCTCGGTGGCTTCATCCGCGGGTGCCGAGGCGGCCAAGAAGAGGTGCACAGGGGAGATGTCTTTCTGTCCTTCCGAGCGAGAAGGAAGGGGGGCATGACGTGCTCCTAGACCACACATGACGCCATAACCAATGTTCCCAGCCAGCGCCGCAGGCTGCCACCGGACTCGCGGGATGCTTGTACGCGCCCATGGCGCCGGCGAACAGTGCAGAGGTGGCTTCCTGTTCTCCTCCCTGGGCGGGGGCGGTAGGGCGACGGTTTCCGGCTGGTGGGCGGTGTCGCTCCAACGGGTGATGGTGGATCGGTTCTGCGCGCAGGTGTCAGGGTGTGGCGGGTGTTGGGCGGCGGGGCGTCCGGGCGTTGACTCAATGGGTGTGACATGCGCCACGGTTGTGGTCGTTCCTACCGGCAGGACCGCGCTTCTTGTGCGTCGTCGCTGCTCACGGGTCCTGTCTCGAACAAGAGGACTCATGGGGTACTAACGTTCCGCTTACGTGCGTGATCGGTGAGTAATAATTCTGGAGGCGGCATGAGTCTTACGCCTCCGAAACCGAGAGTGTGGTGCCGGAGGACCTCGATCAACTGGGGCCTTACACAGGCCGGTTGGTCCGCGTCTGGATATGCGCCGTCTGCTCCATGAGGAGCAGACGGCGCTTGCATCGCCTGGAGGTTTCATGGGCACTGGCGACGTCAGCACTGACCTGTCGCCCCAGGACGGCGGCCATGCGGTTTCTACCTCGGGCACCAGGAGTTCTTCCACGACTTCGCGGAGATCCACCTCGGTAGCCGCCGGGTCGCGGAGGAGGTGGTGCACCAGGTGTTCCTCCAGATCCTCGGCGGCTGGGAGGCGCTGCTGCAGCAGGGGGATCTCGAGCAGCAGACCCTCGCCGTCCTGCACCGGGGTGTGACGCGGCGTCTCCAGGAGGACGACCGGCCCCGGCCTTCCTCATCGCCGGCCCGATAGCCCAGAACCTCGAAGCGGTCCGTAACCAGCTGGAGATCAACGGTGCGGCCGGCGGCCTCTACGAGGCGATCCTGGGTCTGCCGACCCGCCAGTTCACCGTCATCGTCCTGCGCCATCTGCTCGGCTATCCGACCAAGAGGATCGCCCGCTACATGGGCCTGGACACCCGCACCGTCGACTACCACGGCCGCAAGGGCAAGGAACGCCTGCGCATCCAGCTGGGCCTGCCCGCTCCCGCGGGGCGCGCTTGCGCGCTCAGAGGCCGTCACCCGAACGAGCCGTGGCAGGGCGTTTGGCCCGCGCTTCGCCGCCGGAGCCGAAGAGACGGAGTTCAGCGCAGCTCCGTGTCCTGCTGCCGGATCCAGGCCCAGGCGCGAGGTCTCAACCGTGAGTTCCCGTTCCAGCGTTCGAGTCATCGTGCTCAGGTTGGCGCTCACGGACTTGCGTACGGCGCTGGTCGAGATCGGGACGCCGTCCAGCCACAGCAGCACACGCAGGACATCGGGATCCTTTGTGTGCTCGCGCCAGCGCAGGAGACTCACCAACTGCCGTTCAGAGCCGGGCGGGTACAACCACACAGGCCTGCGACCTCGGTTCGCCCCACGCTGGGGGCGGGGGAGCAGACCTCGTGCACTGGAACGGAAATCCTCGAGCATCCGCTCGCTTACACAGAACCCGGCTGCCGCTGCGGCCCGCAACAGATCGGCGCTCTCGATACCTGCAGAGTCGACACCCATGGAGAGATCGTAGCCCTGTAAGTACTCCCAGAAGATAGGCCACTAACTTCCCTTCACGCTGAGTACTCCCGTACAGGACCGCTCCAATTTGCAAACCCCCTCAGCCCCCTTGCTACCTGCATATGCACCCTGCCCGCTTCGGAACAAAATCAACCCGCGTACAGAAAGGCAGTATCGTGTCTAAGAAGATCACAGCAGCACTCGTTGGATCCTGCGCCCACGCCCTCGCAAAGAGGTGGGCATCTCGGAACGGAATGCAGGAGTGGGAGGCAGCCGCCCTTGCTTGGGCTGCCGGCGCGGCCGCCTCCGCAGCTGTTGTTATGCGCATGTGACGCAGGCCCTGGGTGACGCTGCGCTCGTCTCGAGAGTCCTGCTCAAGGTGGAGGGGCCTGCCAGGGCGGCATGCCCCTCCACCTTGAGCAGCAGGTGAACGCTTGCTCGTGATTGGCGTAGAGCTTTGACCCAGCAGGGGTCGGGGGCCGCGGGTGCCTCGTTCCTGCAACCTCGAGCCCTGGACGCCGTTCCTACGCAGTTCGTACGGTGAATGTACGCACTCTGTACGGTCATCGGGGTAGGGTGGTGGTATGGAGGTGCTGCATGTCTGAGCTGTTCGATGCGGTGGATGCGCTAGTTGCATCGCGCTCGCCGTTGCCGCCTGCGGTGGAGCGCAAGCGGCTGCGTACCGCGCACGGCCTGACGTTGGATGAGGTTGCTGCGGCGTTGCAGGTGCGGCGGGCGACGGTGTCGGGTTGGGAGTCGTTGACGAAGCCGGTCGAGCCGCGGGGCCGGGAGCGTGAGGCGTATGCGCGGATGTTGCGGCAGCTCGCTGAGCTGTACCCCGCGCCGGAGGAGCCGGCCGCCCCGGCGCCCGCCGCGGTTGTCGGCACTCCCGTCCCGGCAGCGCCCGCGTCCGCTTCGGCGCCGTCTGCCTCGGGGCAGGCGCGTCCTGTGTCCATCGATCCGGCACCGGCGGCTGCGGCCGGGACCGTAGCCGAGCACCCCCAGCCCCCTGTTGCCCCTGCTGCCCAGGCTTCCGAGGTTGCGCCGCGTCTGTCGCGCAGCACCGGGCAGTCGTCGACGTCGCGTCGTGCGCCCGCTCGGAAGGCTGCCCCGGCCGGCACTCCGGCGAAGGGCGGCGATGCGCGGTTTGTGAATGGGCCGCTGGCGGTCATCGACGTCGAGGACGGGCAGGTGCTGGCGTACTGCACCGGTGGCCTGATCCTGGACGTGCCCGCCAAGTCCCTGCCGTCCCTGGTGGACTGGACGCTGAAGGAAGCGAAGCTCGGGCAGCCGAGGCTGTCCGGTCCGGGCAAGGACGGTGACCCGCTGCTCGTCCTCACCGAGGCCGCCCTGGAGCGCTATGGCCTGCCCGTCACCCTCGCCGACGCAGAGCGCCTCGCGGGACGGATCCCGGAGAGCCACAAGGTCGTCAGGCAGCTCGTACGTGCGGAGTGGCAGCTGACGAAGCGGGGGTTCGGGCCCTGGGCGCGGATCTACCGTCCCGCTCAGGGCTCGGACCGTCAGTGCGTGCAGCTGTGCATCCCGTCGTGGCACGCACTGGGCACCCGGCACTGGGGCGAGGTGGGGCAGCTCCCGCCGGCGGAACTCGCCCGTGTCCTAGGCGTGTTCGCGTCCCGGGTGATGACGCCCCGCGGATCGACGGCCGTGACCGGCCTGGAACTGATGACCGCCCTGCACCCACCCACCCGCGCCTCCGACCCGGACGCCGACGGTAAGCGGCACTCCGAGCACAACCCCGGAAGCCTGGGCAGGGAGCCGGTGGACCCGGCGCCGTGCGAGGCCCCCGACGGACACCCCCTTCTCAAGGACGTGCCGCGCTTCCACGTCCGCGGCCCCGGGGAGAAGCTGTTCGAGGAGGCCTACGACTGGGCGCGGCCGATGACCGACGCCGAATGCATGCAGCGGCACCTGGTCGGTATCGACGTCAACATGGCCTTCGCTGCCGGCGCCAACGGCCTGACCGTCGGCCTCGGCGCACCAACGCACGTCACGGCGCCGGTGTTCGACGCGAAGCTGCCCGGATCGTGGCTGGTGGACGTCTCGCACGTCGACCTGTCGAGGGTGAAGGTCGGCAAGGACAAGTGGGCAGACCTGGACGCGAGTCTGCTGCCCAGCCCGTTCACGCCGAAGGGCGAGAGGCCCGAGGGCCCGGCCTGGTACGCGACACCCACCGTCGCCTACGCGCAGGAGCTCGGCTACGACGTCACGCCGGTTGAGGCCTACCTGCGGTACGAGAACGGCCGTTACCTGGACGGCTGGTACCAGCGGCTGCGCGACGCCTACCTCGCCACGATGACCGACCTCGGCGTCCACGCCGACCTCTCCCCGGCCGACTTCCTGACGGCGATGGACGGCTACAGGGACCGTGACCCGGAGCTGGCGATCGTCGTCTCGGCCATCAAGGCGACGGTGAAGGGCGGTCTGGGCAAGCTGCGTGAGCGCCCGCGCGGGGAGGGCTGGCGTCCGGGCGAGCCGTGGCGGGCGCTGTCGCGTCCGACGTGGCGGCCGGACATCCGTGCGGCGGTCATCTCCCGCACCCGGATCAACCTGCACCGCAAGATCGTCAAGCATGCGGCGTTCACCGGTCAGTACCCGGTCGCGGTCCTGTCCGACTGCGTCGTCTACGCGGCCAGCAGCGAAAGTCCGCTGGACTTCCTGCCCTACCGCGACGGCAAGCCACTGCCCGGCGGCTTCAAGCTCGGCATCAACCCCGGTCTGGTCAAGCACGAGGGCACCCAGTCCGTGCTGTGGGGCGAGGAGGTCCGGGAGCGGTTCGACGCACCGGAGCTCAACCTCGCCCGGTACATCAAGGACGGCACCGTCACCGACGCCGACAACGGCGAATAGGGGAGTGGACAGGCGATGAGCATGTTCGGCGACGGCCTGGACGCCGCGGTCCACAAGGCGTTCACCCGCCCGGCACCCAAGACCGCGCCCGCGCAGATGCGCTACCTGGTCAAACATCTGGGCGCCACCAGGGCGGTCGCCCAGATGCTGCGGATCTCCCAGCGCACCGTCGAACGCTACGTGAAGGACCAGATCAAAAGGCCCCGCCCGGACCTTGCCGCACGTCTGGAACGCGAGGTGAAGGCCCGCTGGCAGCCGCAGATCCGGGCCAAGGTCCGCAAGAGGGCGGCGACCACCGGTGGCATCGTCATCGACACCCGCGCCCGCCTCGGCTACACCGCCCCCATCGGATCGACGGACCAGGACCGCATCCGCCACCTGACCGTCGCCCTCCCGCCGCAGTACGCCGCCCGCCTCTTCGACGCCCAGCAGGCCGGCGCCAGCGAACGCGAGCTGCAGGAGATCGCCGCCGAGGCGCTGAGGGAGGTGTACTTCCAGGACGGCGGCCGCCGCGCCGGCAGCCTGGAAGAAGTCCGGTTCACGGACGTCGAGCACCTGGAGTTCGAGCTGTAGCAGCGTCCCGAACAGCGGACTGTGGACGATCACGTAATTCCCCAGGGCTACGGTCACGCAATTCCCCAGAGGCTGTCCGGCTGAGGCGGCCCAGGCGTGCCGCCGTGTCAGTCCGCTGCCGTGTGCTCGGTCGGGAGTGAGAGGCGGATGCGGCGCCGTGCCGGGTCTACTTCGGCGATCCGTGCCGTCAGCTCGTCGCCGACCTGGATGTCGCGGTCGCCGCCCAGCTGTGACAACTCGGAGTTGTGGAGTAGACCGTCCATGCCGTCATCAACGCTCACGAACACTCCGAAGGGGACCAGCCTCGTGACGCGTCCCCGCAGGACGCTGCCGACCTGATCGACCCATGCCAGCCAGGGGTTCGGCTGGAGGGCGATCAGGGACAGGACAGCCTGCCCGCGTATTTTGGCGTCCACGCCCAGGACTGCCGCGGTCACCCGTTGGCCCATCGTCACGACCTCTCCGCAGGAAGAGATCCACTTCCACGAGACCTCCGGTGGAGGAATGAAGCCCACCGAAGGCTCGGGGGCTCCATCAAGATCCACGAAGACGCCGAAGTTCTCGATCGACGTAACCACTCCCGAGCGTTCGTCCCCGCGGCGGAGTGTCGCCAGGAACTGTCTCAACACCGGGGAAGGAAGCGGATGGGTCATGGCCGCGACCCTATGCCACCCCTGGTTCGAGCGGCCCGCGTACCAGTGGACGACGTCCGGCGGTCGCCGTCCCCCTGGGGAATTCCGTGAACGTCAAGGTGGGGGATTTCGTGACGCCAACACCGGTCTGGGTGGGGAATTGCCTGATCGTCGACACGCGCGGGCCCGGACCGGTGGCTGACTACTACAGATGGCGGGTGGGTGCTCTACCTGGCGGGGATGAGCGGTGCATCTGCGGGCGGTCAGCGTGGCTGATGTGCGGTTTTCGTTGGGCTGGCCTTCACCGGTCGGGTCACCAGCGTGCACGCAGCACGCCGTCGCCGTCGGGCAGGGCGGCGTGGAGGAGTGGGTGGCGTTCGTCGACGTAGAGGGACAGGGCGCGGGCCGCCCGCGCACCGGCCACCAGGGCGGTGAGCTCCTGGAGGTCGGTCTCGTCGGCGATCACGTTTTTGATCGTTCCGTCCTGCGCCTGCCAGACGAACTCCACGTGCCATTTGGACGGTAGTACGGTCAGGACCGCGTCGACGTCGGGCTGCAGGTCGGGCCAGACGGTCAGCAGGGCTCGCGGACCGAGACCGGCGCGGACCGTGTTGAGGTTTTCCGTGGTGAGGCGGTGCCAGCGTGTGGCGTTGGCCATGCGGGTCTCCTCCAGGAGCAGTCCCTGTCGTGCCGACAGTTCGGTGCGCACGGATGCCCAGAAGTCTTCGTCGGCAACCTCTGTCACCTCTGTTTCCGCGGCGTAGGGGGAGGCCGTCAGCGGTTCCGGGAAGAGGCCGAGTGCGCGTGTACGGGCCACGGCGTCCGTGCAGGGCCGGTCGCTGCCTACGTACACGTACTGGTCCCAGCCGACGTGCACGGTGAACGCGTCTCCCGCCTCCAGCCGGCACCAGGCGCCCTGCTCGCGGAGCATGACGCGGACCAGTTCCAGGGCCACCGCCAGGGAGACCTCAGCCCCGTCGTGGTAGCCGGCGAGGTCGGCTGGGAAGAGTCCGTCGAGTCCATGCCCCTCGACCGCGGGCCGGGCGCCGAAGTGGACGTGTCCGGTGACGAAGGGCTCACGGATCTCCAGCCGGTTGACGCCCGCAGCTTTGGCGAAGGCGGCGATCGCGGCCAGGTACGCGGCCTCGACGGGCCCGTGGTCGCTGACCGTGTCCTCGGTGCCCCGGTAGCTGCCGTGCTCGTCACGGTCGGCAGGATCGTACTTAGTGATCCGGTGAACGAAAGCCGGCGGCACGCTACTCCTAGGCGGGGTTGAAGGTAGCGCCAGCGTAGACCCCGCCCCGAACTCGCAGTTCATCCCCCTCGAACCTCACAACCGGCGCGGAACAGCCAGTCTTCAGGTACCGCCCCACCCTCGATGTCGTGCCCAGGCCGCGTCGGGCGCACGCGAGCCCGTGATCGTCAGCCTTGGTCGGTAGCCCCCTTGAATGTCTTCGTCACGGCCCGTACCAGCCGGTCCGCGTACTCCCGCTCGGCTTCCCTGAAATGGGGGTACTCGGTGACGAAGTGGTTCCACTCCACGTACCCGACTGCCTCCGTCACGTCCTCGAGCAGGATCTTTTCGCGCTGCGGATGTGGCCATTCGCCCGACAGTCGGAACACCTCGTGCAGCAGCTCGTAGCGGAGCGAATGGTGCTCGGCCAGCAGCACGGCGTCGTACAGGTCCTTGCCCTGCGCGTGCATGTCGTTGATCAGCCACATCAGCTTCCAGGCCAGGGACAGTTCAGGCGTGGCCGCCTGCACGACCGTGCCGCCCGGCAGCTCTGCCGTCTTGGGCGCTTCGGGCAGCTGCTCGTTGAATACGAAGTCGAGCTGGACATGGCCGCCCGGCAGCCCGGGCGAGACCCACGGCAGCACCATGCGGCAGCCCGGTACCCGGTCGTAGGTCCAGATGTCCTCGACCACCGCGCCCCGCGCCGAGATTCCCACCTCGCCTCCGCGCTCTTCGGCCAGCGTCTGAGCCGCCGCGGCGATCCCGCGCAGCATCCGGTCCGTACGGCCGTCGTCGATCCGCCAGGTGTGAGGGACGACGACGAAGTCCAGGTCACCGGGCTCGCGGGCCGCGTCCGGGAACCACACCGACATCAGCACGCTGCCCCGCAGCACCAGTGCGTCCACCCACTGCGACGCGGCGATCGCGTCCAGCACCAGATGCAGGGCCCGACGCCGGGCCGCCCGCCACGTCTCGCCGCGCGCCGGATCTCCGAACCGCGGGTCACTCGCGCGGTAGGCGTTCTGGTGGTGCTTCAGCGACGGGTCGAAGACGGGCCGCTGCACCACGTCGTCCCCCGGCACCCACTGCAGCGTCTTCGGCAGGTCCTCGGCCATGCGGGTGGCCTCGTCCAGCGGTTCCCGAGGCAGCTCGGTGCTCCGCCAGTCCCACGCCGTTCCACTCATGTCCGTACCCCCACAGGCTCCGCGATCCAACCGTCGTCCACAGACAGGTCACTGTCATAGAGCACGAACTCCCGCTCCACGCCCAGCACCACGAACCCGCCCAGCTCCGTCAGCAACCGCTCCAGCGCCCGCCCCGCGCCGACGGCGCCCACCTCGCGGCACCGCTGCGTCACAAACCGCTCGTGCCGTGCGCCGGCCCGCACCCGCAAGGCGTTCCACGACAGATGGGCGCTGTGCGGCACCACCCGGGCAGCGAGCGCGGTCAGGTCCGTGTTCGCGTCGAGCAGCAGCTTCACATGGTGCTCGAAGTACCGTTCGTCGTCCCCGCCTAGCCGAGCCGGTACCTCCGCGGCCCACGGCGTGGACTCGGTCTTCACCCGTACCGGCTCGAAGCCGTCCGCACGAAGCCCCGCCACGACGTCCCGCACTCGTTCAGCCTGCTCAACGTACGACGAGCAACCCGACAGCGTGAGCATGGGCTGATCACGCATCCGGCCGCGCGCCAGCACGATATGCGTCAGCTTCAGACCACCCGAGGCCGCCCACCGCCGCAGCCGCACCCACTCGTCGGGGCCGGCACAGCGGACCGTCACATGCGATTCGTACAAGGAAGCGGACACCCGCGGATCCTGCCAGACCACGGCCGCTCACGCCCATTCGAGCCCCAGCTCCCGCAGTGCGTCCAACTGTTCAAGGGTGAGTTTGTCGCGCCTCGACTTGGTGTTGGAGACCCACACACCCAGCTTCACGGTCACCAGTTCCGTCTCACCGTCGACCGCGATCGTTTCGCTGTGGCCGCGGGGCACAGGCCGGTCCGCACCTTCCCGCGCCACCCACTGGGTGAGGGCCGCAAGTCCGCGCTGGAAGGCCTGCTGTGCCTTGCTCGTGCTCTTCGAAGGCGTGGCCGCCAGGGCGGGAGAGAGTGCCTCAAGAGGCTTGACGCCGAGCTGGGACAGCCGCTCCTGCTGCTCGGTGGAAAGCTGCGCCCAGGTGACCGGTTGTTTCTGCCGCTGAAGCCACTTGCCGAGGTCGTCGCCGTCCATCAGCACTCCGGGGGCGATGTCGGGCAGGTGGCCGTCGGCGTCGACGAGGTCGGCGAGAACGCGGTAGTGGCGTTGCCAGTCGAGTGGCCACGGGCAGTTCCAGTCCTCATCGATCGCCGCTAGCTGCGCCGCGCGCACGGCGGCCCGCTCCGGGTCCTTGCCCAGGCCGTCTTTCCTGCGGAGGTTGGCCAGCTGTTGTCCGATGGGCACCATCGCCTCGCCCTCGCCCCAGACGGCGTCCTGCCGCGGCGCGAGATGCCCCGTCGCTCGCCGGTAGGACCGGAGCGCGGCCAGCTTGGTCTCCCACGCCTCTTCGCCCGGCTCCCAGAGAATCCCGGCCTCCGGGGCGTCCAGCAGCGTCTTGCGCCGCTCCTCCAGCTCCCCGGCCCGCAACGCCTTCCGCTGCTGGTGCACCCACCGCCCAAGGGGAAAGTCCTTGGTGACGCCTACCTCGACTTCCACGTCGTAGGGGACGGCGTGGACGCCGGTGATCTGGTTCTGGGTCCGCCATCGGAGGAGGGCTTGGTAGCCCTCCAGCCACACCAGGGATTCCGGCCGGTACACCCGGGTCCGCAGGAACGCCGCGATGGTCGCCGGGTCGCGCGGGCTGGAGAAGTGCAGCAGCGTCGACTCGGCGGCGGCGTCGGTATCGCTGTCGTCGTGCTCCTGGTCGTCGCCCTCGCTCTCGCCGCTGGCCCCGACGATCCGCCCGTCCTCATCGCGCCGGACATGCACCTTGCGCTTCCCACTGCTGAGGGCACGGGAGGCGAGCTGCTCAACGAGTCGTTCATCATGACTGCGGAGTCCTTGGAGGACCGCTACAAGAGGGCGGAACGAGGCGCTGGCGACCATGTCGGTGGGGTCCTCGCCGGGCTCCAGGAACACCGGCACGATGATCCGCGCGATCTTCGTGGAGCCGTCCTTGTTGAGCCGGAGCGCGCGGCCGATGTTCTGCACGATCTCCACCTGGGAGCCGCGGGTGTCTGCGAAGCACACGGCCTCCACGCCCCGTTCGCCGGTGATGTCGACGCCTTCCCCGAGGACCCGAACGGAGGCGAGGAACGCGCGGTGGACCCGGCGGCCGGCTGCGTCGATGCCGTTGGCGAACTGGCGCAGGACCTCACGCCGTTCGGCTACGAGGTGGTCGCCGCACAGCCATGCCGCCCATACCCGGTCTGGGGGTACGTGGCGGCTGGCCTCCAGCTCGTAGAACTCCGCATCGATCGAGGACTTCGGTAGCCAGTCGGCGGCGGCCAGGTCGTCGCCTGTGGCGTCGTTGACGTACAGCTCGGCAGCGGTCTCGGGCAGCTTCTCCGCGAAGACCGTCGCTTCCTCCACTTTCTGGTGGAAGGTCATGATCGTACGGAGGTTGTACGCCGTGGCGTGCTCCAAAAGTGCGGTCTGCAGCAGCGCTAGGCGCCGGCCCCGCCGGGCTTCTTCGGACTCGCCGAGGACGGGGGAGGGGTCGCGGATCTCCAGGACGTCGATCTCGAACCCGGCGAGGATCTCGCGCTCGATCGCCTCCGAGAGTCCGAGCTCTGCGAGCCACGCGCCGTACGTGCCCTCCGGGTCGTCGGCCATGCTCGCGATCTCCAACTCCTCGCCGTCCGCGCCCTTCTGCGGTCTGGGCGCGGCGAGGATGCGCGGGGTGGCGGTCAGGTAGAGCCGGAAGTCTGCTGGGATCCGCTGGTTGTCGTGGATCGCTGCCCACGGCCGACCGAGGTCACCGGCGGTGCCGTGCGCCTCGTCCACGATCGCGAGATTGAAGTCCACCATCTGCTGGCCGTAGAGCCGCTCCCCGCCGACCAGGGCGGCTTCCAGTGGTCCGCGGACCTTCCGCCGGCCCTCGGGTGCGTCGATGTCTTCGCGGTCTACGAGGGAGGCGTACGTGGCGAATACGACGACTGGTCCGGACCCGGCCCACAGGGCGAGTTGGATCGGGTTGGTAGTGGTGCGCACCCCCAGTTCCTTCAGGACCGGGTCGTTCTCCAGCGAGCACACCGCGACCATCGGCGCCCGGTGGCCTACCTGCCGCCACGCCTGGGCGGTCTGCACGAGCAGGTCCAGGGTGGGCACGGTCACGAGGATCCGGCCGTCCGCGAACGACTCCAGCGCGCACGCGGCGGCCGTGATCGTCTTGCCCGATCCGGTCGCGGACACGATCGTGCCCCGCGCCCCCTCAGGGGGCACAGCTGATCTTGCAGGAAAGCCGACCCATTTCCGGAAACTCGACTTCTGAGCCATCTGATGTTCTCGGAGCTGGATCAAAAGAGCTCTCCGGGTTCGGGAAGGGATTGTTCGACGAAGGTGATCCGGTATCCGCCACGCTGGTAGAGGCCGCCGTCCCGTCCGTGGACGGTCCAGGCCTTCTCGGTCGCGCCCTCGGGTGTTGCCGCCATCAGATGGAGTGTGAGGACCGGTACGTGCGCGGTCGATCCGGCGGCGGGCCGGGCATAGATCCGGTCCCGGTGCCGTGTGATCTCCACAGCGCCGGCCCCCGACCGTTCGGCCTCCGCCACGTCCTTCACCAGCCGTTGCAGCCGCTGCAGTTCGTAGCGGCTGCCCCGCGCATCGCGAGCGAGCTCGTACACGGTCATCCCCTCCTTGTTCATGAGGCCGACGATCCGCTCCCACTGGTGCCGCCGCCACTCTGTGATGAGCAGCTCGCTCAGATGGTGAGGCTCGAGAGGGGACAGCTGCGCGCTGCCGAGACGCTCCTGAGCCAGACGCGCCTGTGCGGCTACCACACTGGGATCGAGGCCGGCCGCTTTCGAGACCACCCCCAGCTTGATGATTTCGTGGGGAAGGTACTCGTAGATCAACACGGCTGCCCTCCTCCTTCCGCAGCGCGGTTCTGAAGCGTCATGGGGGATTCCTCGTTTCTGCCAACTCTACATGCTGCATCAAATCGAGAAGCTTCCGGAGAACCCCAGAAGAAAGCTATGATTCGATCATGACCGACATGACCGATGAGTGGTACGTCCTCATCGAAGAGGACACCCGAGAGACCGAACGCGCCGACGACGTGGAACTGAAACTGCACCGATGGATGCTGGTAGGCACTCACCACATCAACGGCGACCAGGAGCAAGCCACCGCCGTAGCCGAAGACGCAGCCCTGCACTACCTGCCGGGAGTCCTTGCCCGGCACGCCCAGCCCGGAGACGAGCCGGCCCGGCATGCCTTCCTCGCCCCGGACGGGGCCTGGGTGGTGCTCCTCAAGCAGAGGAATCGTGAGTGTCATATACGGGTGTCAGTAGCCCGGTTGATGCACTCACAAGAGGAGAAGCAAGCCCCACCGAAAACGCTGAAAGAGATGCTCCGCAGTGCTGTGCAGGCCCCGGCGCCCTCCCCGAAACCGTGGATGCCCACCGGGAAACCCTCACAGTGAAGGAGCGGAACACCCCCACCACCGAGGCTCCAGAAGCTGACGGCCGATCACCCCGGATCGCCTCTTGCTGCCAGCTCGAGCCGCGCGGAGCGCGGCTCACCGCCTCACGCGCAGCGTGAGGCCAGCGGTCAGAGCGCAGCAGAGGACCGCCCAGCCCGGACGCAGGCCGGGCCAGGCTGCACAGCAGCCCCACCCCCGAAGCGCAGCGCAGGGGGTGCCAACCCGACTGCGCAGCAGTCGGGTTGAGCGGAGAGCGCAGCGAACCGCCAGCGCTCCCGCGGAGCGGGAGCGCAACCCCCGCGCGCAGCG
>NZ_JBIWFK010000029.1:0-40327 GCF_044763015.1 Streptomyces sp. NPDC096324
CCCATCTTGAGTCGACCCTTCACCCAGGCTCGACCTCTTGGACGCCCTCTGGCCAGCCAACGAGCTTGATCACCAGGACTTTGAATCAGCCCTGCGCTGTCGGCGCGCACGCCGGACTCGTATCCAAGTTCCTACGAACCCCTTCATCGCTTCCTCCCGCCCGTGGCGCGCACGGTGACCTCAAACCGACTGGCTACTGCCTCAACTGGCGGGCCGCCGTGGAACGCCGAGGCCGAATCGACGCGGAACGCAGTTTTTGCGAGTCGACCTCATCTTTATCAGGTCGATCACAGGGGTCTACCAACGTCGGCCAACCGCCCGTGCGCCTCGACCGATCAGCCTCTGAGGTCCGGCTTCGACCGCCGCTGTTCGTGCTTGTTGGTGTCAGCCGCTGATGTCATCAGCCGCAAGCGGTCAACCAGCGTCGCGCTTGTCCAGCGACCTGCGCCGCCTCGGTCGCGGGCGGAGGCGATCGTGGATCGCGTCCGCAGCCATCACCACGCCCAGAACCAGCACGACGATGGAGCCGATCCTTCGCGACCCCTCGCCATAGAGAGCCTCGTGGCCCATCCAAACCGCAAATATGCAGTTCATCAGGCCGTTGCCAACTCTCCTCCAGCGCTGCTCCATGCGTCCCCCGTCAGTACGCCCGCGAGTCCGAGCCTCTGGAGTGTGGCATGAACCTTGAAAACCGTCGTGGCAGCGATGTCACCGTGGGTTCAAATCCCACACCCACCGCAGGTGAACGGGCCCTGACCAGGTGAATCGGTCAGGGCCCGTTCTTGATCCCGGTGTCTGGCAGCGCCCGTGACTCCCCGCTGTTTCCCGACCGAACGGGCACGGGAGGGGCACGATGCCGATTGTCTCTAGACGGGGACCATCCGCCTGTAGTTAAGATCCGCTGCCGACCTGCGGGAAGTCCGAACTGGCGGCTTACAGGGGGTGTTACACATGGTCCCGATTCGCTCACGCGTCGCCCCCTCGATGCTCCTGGCCGTGCTGGCGCTGGCAGGGACGGGGTGCGGTATGTTCCCGACGGACCCAGCGGATCCTCCCCTGTTCGGTGCTCGCATGGACGGGGCGACGATCGTCGTCAAGATTCCCCTCTGCGACACGGACGACATCCGGCGCGTGGAAGTCGTGGACTTCGACGACGTGAAACCCGCGAAACCACCTGTGCTGTGGTGGGCCTCCGGGCCGACGACAGCCGCGGCCAAGGCCGGATTCGTCAGACTGTGGTCCGGTGAGGGATTCAAGCGCCACAAGGTCCCCCTCGCGAAGTCCGCCGTTCCGCGCAACCTCGACGTGAGCTACCTAGACTCCTCCGGCGACGGCCGCGGTGACGTCCTCACCCTGCGCTCGATCTCCAAGGCTGACCTGAAGGCCGGCCAGTACTGGACCAGCAGCGGCCCGAAGACCGCCCGACAGATCGACGCACAACTCCACTGCAAGAAAAGCAAGTGAGCGCTTGAGGTCTGCCGCCAACTGACCTGCTGACAGCGACGGCGAGAGGTTGGCTCCGAGACTTTGGGCGGGAGCTGCCATGGGGCGAGTGATCATGGCCCCTTAAGCTTCCGGCGAGTCGGGCAGTCTGTGGACCTGCCCGTTAAAGCACGACGTTGGGGCCATGATCTTCGAGGCTCGCCCCATGGTGGCTGCCTAAAGTCTCGGAGCCAACCGGCCCGTCAGCGTGTTTACCGTTCTCGACTCGGGCCCGCACTCGCTGCGGCCCAGGGCTTGGCCCCGGCGCCGAAGGCGCAGAGGGGCCACCAAAGCTCAAGGGCCAGCCCGCGCTCGCGCGGGCACTTGAACGAGGTAGGGAAATCTGTAACACCGGTCTGCCTGAAGGGCCGCGCTCCGTCTTCTGCCTTGTCGCTTGTCGCTTGTCGGCTCGCAGGTCAGAGGCCTGTATTAGGCGCCCCTGCGGTACGACTTCGTCCGAGGCGACAAGCGACAAGACAAGCGACAAGCGCGCCAGCGAGTGGCCCCACGGTGCGGGGCGCGCTGCGAGAAGAGCAAGGAGGAGCGGCCTACGGCCGCGCGACCCTTGGCAGCTCGCTACGCTCACGCGGCGACCCACCGTCGACGCGAAGACCGTGAATGCCTCTCTGAGAGCCTGGACCCCCCTCGCGCGGGGTGGGAGGTGGGCAAGGTCGCGAACGGCCGTCTATGGCCTCGCGGTTGCGTCGACAGTGGCAGTTTCTGCCCGCTCTACGCGCGCGTACGCGTAGGGCCCTCCCCAGAAACCCCGGCAACTCGGCAACCCGCAGGTCGGAGCCGGTTGCAGGGGTCAACCGGCGCTGTCGACGCAACTGGCGGCATCAACTGCTCTAAATCGGGCGGGGTGACGCCCGGCGTGACACCGCGCACTAGCAAGAGGAGCACCCCCCACGGCGCGCGTGGTGCTCGCATGCGCGGCGGGATTCTCCTCTTGCTTGTGCGCCGGACGGCAATCCAGGAGGGTACGGACCTGCCCGTCCGCCTGGATTGCTGTCGCCGAGCCTTCCAAGAGGCAGGCGGCGTGCTTGGGTGAGCGTTGTCAGGCTCATTCCGGGCAGCGAGGCTGCCGAAAGGGGTCCGCGAGTCGACGCGGCCGAACTACACCGCTCCTCTTATCCTTCCGCGACTGGTCGCTCGAAGCCGCAGCTGAGGGGCGAGGAACCCCCAAAGTTGTCACATTCGACGAGCAGCTCCCAGTCGTCCTCGGCGTTGACGGGGCGGATGGAGACGTCGGATTGGTTGTTGGCAGCGGAGGGGCCAGCGGCCCACGCGGCGGTGCTTGGCAGCATCAGGATCGCTGCCGCCGCGAGGACGGCATATGCAATGGTCTTCTTCATGGCCTGCTCAACGATCACTGCACTTGACGAGTAACAGCTCTACGTTCGATGCCACGCGAATGGCGGTGATCGAGTGGGCGTGCCCAGCCCGACCGACATGGGGTGCAGTCGCCAGCCAGCGCGGCGGAGCGGCTTTGGGCTGGAGCTGCTTTAAGGACCGCCCTACGGGCGGGCGTTCATCACGCGCCTACTCGCCGCGGGAGCTCCCGCACGCGGCGGCTACTGGGTAGTGGGGCCCCAGTAGAAACACCCCAGTAGAGGCGTACGAGCACGCTCCTGGGTGGCCTACTGGGTAGTGGGGTGCCCCACTACCCAGTAGCGCCGGGCCCGTTCTCTGGCGTCCAGGGCCGCCATGCTGCCTGTACAAGCAAGAGGAGCACCATCCGGCCGGGGGGTGCTCCTCTTGCTTGTGCGCGGACGGCAATCCAGGAAGCGCCGACGGACCCGCCTCGCCTGGAACGCCTTCCTGAATGCCTTCCAGGGCAGACGGCAGGCTTGAGCGAGCGTCTCCCGGCCCCTCCCGATGGGTGCGGGACACCACGGCTCTTCAGAAGGGGGACCGGCGGCAGTGCGCACCACCCCCTCCTGAAGAGCCGTCCTTCCCTCACTTACTAGAGAGTTGAGGGAAAACAGCGTCCGCAGCGTCCGCCTGCCATTGCGCACCCCATCTGGCCTGCACTTTTCTAGCGGACGCTAAACAAAAAGTTTAGCGTCCGCAGCGTCCGTTCACCAGAAGTTACTAAGAGCGTCTTTCCGCAGCTCACGGCCGCTCTTAGTAAGGGAAGGCTGCGGACGCTGAACGCTGCGGAACGACGAAGAGACCACCCCCGCCGGCGGGCAGGGTGGTCTCTTCGGCCCAGGCCCTTCCGCATGGGCGCAACGGGCTCCAGGGTCATAGGCGTTGCCGCGTGAGCGAAGCGAACTGCCAGGAGTCGTGCGGCCTTTGGCCGCTCGTTCTATCCCGCGTGAGCGCGTGCGACGGGTGAAGACTCCGGGAGGAGCGAGCGCGGCACATCCTCGGTTTTGATGATCTGACCTACACCGATAAACCTGCTAGCTACCAAAATCCCGGCGTCATGCACAGCGGAGCCAGCATGGCTTGCCGACGCGTCTTCGAGGAGCCACGGAGTGAGGTCCCGTTCGAATGCGTCGACCGCAGTCTTGAGTACGCAACTTTCCGTGGCGATTCCACAAATATATAGATCAGTCCACCCGTGTCGCCGAACGAGCTCGGAGCCTTCTTCCGAGAACAGGCTGTAGATCGTCTTGTCCAGGATGGCCGTCGCTTGCCGCGCGAAAGGGAGAAGTTCTGGGACGATATCAGTCTGCGGTGAATCCTGGAGCGCAGTCCAGTGAATCATGCGCTCAAACGGGCTGCCGGGATAGTTTAGATAGCGGGTGAAAATCACGTCACCCCCGTTCTCCTGCCACCGAGAAACGATATCTGCGATCACAGGGATTACCGGTTGAGATGGTTCCCGAATGAAGCCATTTTGTGCATCCACTACTACGAGCACGGCCTTATTTGCGTCCATCTTCACTGCCCTTCGCATTCACGTAGCGTTTCCACGGCTTGTGACAGGTGCCGCGCAAGACCACTGGTTTCTACGACTGCTTCACGCATGGCCCGATGTTGAGACGTCTCCCGGGGGCGTTCGGTTGTTACTCGCGACCTGATCCCTCTAAGGAATCGCCATCCAAATTCAGGCGGAATTTCAGGGTCGAGCCCTTTCTCTAGTTGACCCCGTATGTAATCGCAGTATGCCCAAATCGCTTGAACGGTCAGTTCGCAGGCCACTAGGTCTTGCTCAGACAGGCCTCGCTCAGGCGCAACTGGGTGATAGACGACACCAGACCATGATGCAAAGCCGTGAGAAATGCCCTTGATTCCGAAATCCACCATCTCTGGATGGTTGAAACCTTCACGCAAGAGCGCCTGTTCGATCAGGGTTGCATGCCCGAATGAATCTCTTGTGTCACTACGAACGTCATCGCGTTCGAGCAGGACCCGAGGCATGCACATCATGCGTAGCGCCGTTTCCAATTGAATGCCAGACCAGACTGAATGATCCAGCCAATACAGGCTGAGCACATATGAGGCGCTCAAGCTCTCGACACCTGTTAGCCTGCGCAACTCTTTTTGCGCCCAGGACATATTTTGCTCATACGAGGCCCGGCGCCAGACGGCTAACTCGGCAACTTGCTCGATCGGCCGATCTTCAACAACGTGATACATGACGACGCCGAACGGCCAACTGTAGAGCGTGCATTGTGCGTCAGAGAGCGGGAAGTCTGCCCGATGACAGTCGACCCACTGATCACTGGCACCCTTCATCCCTTGCGAATCAACCAGTTTGGCTGCAACGTCCGGACCAACGAAAATCGGAATGAATTTATGACTCCGTAGGCCACAGACCGACGTTTCTCGATCTAGAGCTCTCGCGTCAAGGTCGCCGAATAGTTCGCGAGTGGACTTGCCGAAGGCTTCGCAGAGTAGGCGCGTATAAAAGTCGTCCGGCCGAACGACACGTCCTGTTTCAATTCGGTACAGGGCTTTTTCGAGGGCAGCTAACCCCGGCGAACTCCACCCCTTGCTCGCGCAGAGAGAATCCAACGCTTTGGCCAGCCTTGGCCGACCCCACCCACGCTCACCCCGAAGGCTGATCAATACCTGATTCGGAACTAACCGCTGATCCTTGTCGGCTGTCCCCCTGTCCATACGCTGTGTCCCCCTGTCCATGGACGCGTTGACTGTCCAGTGCTGTCAGCGCCTGTCGTCTGCCGGTGTTCTCCCGCCAGAGGCACGCTCGAAGCATGCCAAGTCGACGGTTTGTCAGGAGCCCGCTCGCTCAAGAGCCTCAAGCCGGGCCCGGATCTCTGCCACTTCCACTCGCAACTCGTCCACCTCGGCGCATCCACACGCGTTGGGGTCGGCCGGCGGAGCGTCCGCCACCTCGGGGAGCGCCGTAACGAACGTGCCCTTGCCCGCCACGCTTTCGAGGAACCCGGCGCGCTGGAGCTCCTGCACTGCTCCTTGCACTGTCATTTCTGCTACGTCGAACTCAGACGTCAGCTCGCGCAGTGACGGGAACTTCGTGCCCACTTCGTACTGCCCTGTGGCCAGTCGCTGTCTGAGCTCATCCAGGATTTGCGCTTTGAGCGGCTTTGCTCCAGTTCGATTGATCGGCATAGCTCCAGGCTACGCCGAGCACCCCAATGCGCACTAGAGGACCACAGGGGGTTGACGAGCAAGGCGCCCTAGTGCACCGTAGTGCACAGCAAGGCACCCAACGGGTCGTCGGTGTTCCCGCACCTAGGACCCGTTGGGGCCAACTACCGCAGGAGCGGCCTCCACCGCCAAGCAGATAGCCGCTCCCTGACCCTCAAGGGGTACATCCATCATGCCTGGAACCATCGCGGAAAGTAGGGCCGAGCAGGGCGCACGCCAGGGCAATGGTCCCGGTGGCCGGCGGTTACGTCAGGGCGAGGACATCCCGCTGACGGCCGAACAGTCGCAGCGTCTCGGCTCCCTCTACGAGCAGTACGGCAGCTACCTGGTCTTCTACGCGAAGCGCAAGCTAGTCGGTTACGGCTTCAGCGTGTTGGCGGCTGAGACGTTGGCGGAGGACATCGCAGGGTGCACCTGGATCGAGGTGTCCCGGACGGGCGCGAAGGATCTGCTGGCCCCCGAGCCGCTGAGCGAGAGCGACACGCGAGCCTTCCTCTGCGTGCGGGTGCAGAACCGGCTCGGCAAGTACTTCAAGCGGTCGTCGTCGTACGAGCGGCCGATGGACTTCAGCGACCCGATCACCTCCCACGTGCTGGCCCCGATGGTGGAGGAGCAGCAGGAGACGCCTCTTGCTGAGCCGTCCGAGAGCCTGTTGCGGCTGCTGGCCGATCTGCCGGAGCGGGAGCGTGAGGCGCTGCTGATGCGGCTGGACGGCTGCTCGAAGGTCGTCGTGGCGTCGCGTCTGGGGTGCAGCCTGCACACCGGTGACCGGCTGTACGAAACGGCGCTGCTGCGGGTGCAGATGTGCCACCCGGAGATGGCGCGCGAGCCGGTTGCGCTGGAGTCCCTTCCTGCCTGGCAGCGGCAGGCGCTGGCCACGCTGGACGACACCCGGCGTCAGGCGCTGCTGCGCATCGGTGACTTCCCGCGTCAGGTGCTGCTGATGCACCTCGTCGAGGGACTGGACAGCAAGCAGATCGCTGCCCGGCTCGGGATCGACCGCCTGATCATCATGGGCGTCTACAGCGCCGCATCTTCGCTCAGGGTGGCCGGGCAGGTCACCATGGACGGCACGTTCCGCGAGAAGGGGGCCGCCGCGCGCGCCCTGGTAGGGACGCTGCGCGGCGAGGTGGAGGCACTGAAGCCGGGCGAGCGGGTACCGGCGGAGCGCGACCTTGCCGCCCGCTTCCAGTGCTCGGGGAAGACGGTCCGCGCGGCCATGAACATGCTGCGCGCTGAGGGTCTGGTGACCCTGATCCGCCCCTACGGTCTGTTCCGTGCGACGGCCGCACAGGACCTGGCGGTTGCGGCGTGAGCCACCGTCCGCCGCACCTGAACGCGCACCGGCGGCGAGCCCGTAAGCAGCAGCTCGCCGCCCGCGACGGGGCGCGGTGCTACTACTGCCGCCGTCCCTTCCGGGAGCTCCGGGAAGCCACCGTCGACCACATCGCCCCGGTGAGCCTGTGGCGTTCATGGTCGGTGTCCTCGCTCGTGCTGGCCTGCCGTCCGTGCAACGACGCCAAGGCCGACCGCTTCCCGCTGTCCCTCGCCCTGGTCCTGCTGGCGTGGGCCGACCCGACCGCACCGCTCGTCCGACCTCTCGACCGGCCGGTATTGGCCCGGCTCGCCGCTGTTCACGAGGCGGCTCTGACCAGCGTGACGACCCCCGTCACACCCGCAGTCACACCCCGCCGTACCCCCAGCACACGCGATGACGTATCGGCAGATACCGAGAGGAACCGGTCTATGGCTGACCTCGTGAAATCGACCCGGCACGGCCCCGTGCGGCGGTCGATGGCACGACCCGACTGCCTGCGCGCGCCCCGACCGGTGCGGGCGTGCACGGGCCCGACCGGAGAGGCGGTGTTCACGTGAACGGCCGCGTGAACGGATCGACCCGAGTCGTGAACACGGCGAACACCGACGTGAACACCGTGAACACCGCCGTGAACGGATCGGCCGACCCCGTGAACACGGCCGTGAACGGATCGGCCGACTCCGTGAACACCCGTACGGCCCGCGGGAGTCGGCCCAAGGTCGATCCGCCCCGATCGGCTGGACGCCGACCCGACCACAGCGCGGACGACAGCGGCAAGAAGCCTCCCGCTGCTGCCCGGATCGTGGCCATGGCGCGCGAGCAGTACCGGTTCGTGATGTCCCCCGACAGCCGCCCGTACGCGGTCGCCATCGACGGCCCGAACATCGCTCTGCCGCTGCGGAACAAGGGCGGACTACGCCAACGGCTGGCCCGGCAGTTCGCGGACGCCTACCCCGGAGAGGTGGCCTCGCAGTCCGCGCTCGCGGACGCCATGACCGTGCTCGAAGGCATCGCGGAGGACACCGACCCGGTACCGGTGCACCTGCGGGTGGGACGCGACCCCGCCGGCGCAATCGTGATCGACCTCGGCAGCGCCGACGGCCGCGCGGTCGTGGTCGGCGCCACCGGCTGGAACGTTGTCGAACGGGCCCCGGTGCTCTTCCGGCGCTCCGGAGCCATGGCCCCGATGCCCGCGCCCGTGCTGGACGGCGACGGCCTGGCCAAGCTGCACGCCCTGCTGAACATGGATCTGCCGTCCTTCCACCAGCTCGTGGCGTGGCTCGTGGCGGCCTGGATTCCGGACATCCCGCATCCCGCCGTGGTCTGTAAGGGCGAGCAGGGCACGGGCAAGTCGAAGGCCGCGCAGATGTTCATCAACCTGATCGACCCGTCCCCGGCCGCCAAGCGCAGTCAGCCGCGCGACGAAAAGGCGTGGTCACGGCAGGCGTTCAGCTCATGGGCGCTGTGCCTGGACAACGTCTCCACCATCCCGCCGTGGCTGTCGGACACCCTGTGCAAGGCCGTGACCGGTGACGGAGTCGTAGACCGCGCCCTGTACACCGATGACGACGTGGTGGTGCTCACCTTCAAGCGGGTGCTGGCCCTGACCACGATCGACGCGGGAGCTCTCGCCGGGGACCTCGCCGAACGGGTCCTGCTGCTGGACTTGCAGCTCATCGACTCCGAACACCGGCGCTCCGAAGAGGAGTTGGACGCCACCTTCGACGCGGTCCGCCCTGCCGTGCTCGGGGCCCTGTTCGACGTGCTGGCCTGCGTGCTCGCCGTGCTGCCCGGGGTACGGCTGGAGTCGATGCCGCGCATGGCCGACTTCGCCCGCGTGCTCGCGGCCGTGGACCAGACGCAAGACTGGAACACCCTGGGCGACTACCTCGCCACCTCGGCGAACGTCGCCACCGACGCCCTGGAGGGCGACGCGTTCGCGATGGCCATTGCCCGCCTGGTGGAGCAGGCAGGCACGTGGCAGGGCACCGCCGGGCAGTTGCTCGAAGCGCTGCCCGCACCAGCGGTCCGGCCGAAGACCTGGCCCGTAGATCCCACGCGCGCGAGCGGACGGGTCAAACGCCTCGCCCCGCTCCTGCGGTCCATCGGAATCATGGTGGACGACACGCAACGTAGCCGCGACCGGACCCGGCACAAGCTCCTCACGCTGACCCGCGCACCCGATGACGACGCCTCAGCGTCCGCACCCGAACAAGCCTCCCTCTGGCCGGAGGTGGCCCCAACGGGGCACGGCAGAACCCCGCCCGACCAGCCATGACGTAACCGGAGGACCCGCCGGGCCGGGCCGCACACCAGCGGCCCGGACACGTCGAAACTGCGGACGCTACAGCCGTCCAGCGTCCGCAGCGTCCGCACTAGCGTCCGCACCCCTCACCGCCACTGAACTGCACCGATGCAGCCGCGCGGACGCTGGAACGCTGCGGACGCTGAAATACGCCAACCCTCTAGGACGGCGACCGGCACCACTCCCACGCACCGCCCGACGGACACGAGGAGTCACAACCGCCATGGCCATCGAAGAGCCGACCGACCCGCGCGACAGCCTGCGCGGCGGCCTTCCGGACCGCTACCTGACCCCCGAAGACCTGGTCACCATGTTCAGCCTCCCGAGCGTCGAAACCGTCTACCAGTGGCGCCGCAAGCGCATCGGGCCGCCCGGCTTTCGCGTCGGTCGCTACCTGCGCTTCAACCCGGCGGCCGTTCGGGCGTGGGAGGCCGAACGGACCCGCTTCAGTGACGCGGCCTGACCCGCCGGGGTAAAGCCCGCCGGCTCTACCCCAGGCCCCGCTCGCACCCTCTGCCGACCCCGTCCGGACGCCCCTGCCCGTGGCCGTCGGGTAAGGGGAGCCCTCTACCTCGGTAGAGGGCCCGGTAAAGGCCGCTGACCTGCCCGGTAGAGGGGGTAAAGGGGGCTCGCCCGGCGGGGAGGCAACCCCTTCAGAGCCGGGGAGGCGGGGAGGCACCTCCCGCACCGCTCCGAACACCCCCTCTCAGCTCCCCTGGAAGCCTCTGCCGCTGCCTCCCCGACCCGCCGTGGTGGACACCGCGAACGGCAGGGAGGAACCGCCCCTCGGCGGAGGGAGGCAGGGAGAACTCCCTGAATGCCTCCCTGGCCCGCCTCCCTCTACCTGATCAGCGCAAATGCCCTCTCAGGGAGGCAGGGAGGCACGCGCCGGCACCCCCGAAAACCCCCTCCTGAAGGCACCCGAGCCCCCTGCCTCCAGCCTCCCTGAGGCACCGCCCGGCAGTGCTACCGGTAGCAGCCCCACCCGCTACCGGTAGCAACCCCGCTAGCAGCCCAAACCCCCAGCGATCAGGCCTGTAGCGAGTAGCAGGCCTGGCCCAGCACACCCCGAAAACGGACCGGCGGAACCCACCCGGCCCCGCCGCGCCCCGCTACCGAGAAGGGATCAGCCCCCATGGCTGGCCACATCCAAGACCGCTGGTTCAAGACCGAGACCGACGCCGACGACAAGACCATCCGCGTCAAGACAGACCGGCATGGGACCGGCCTGCGCTACCGGGCCCGCTACATGGGCCCGGATGGCACCGAGAAGTCCAAGAGCTTCCGCGACGGACAGAAGCGTCTGGCGGAGAGGTGGCTCACGAACACCGAGGCTGACATGAACAGCGGCGACTACGTTGACCCTCAGAAGGCCAGGCTCACGTTTCAGCAGTACGCCGAGAAATGGCTCAAGACGCTTACGAGCGAGCCGAGCACCATCGAGTCCATGAACTCTCAGCTCGGTCTGCACGCTTACCCGTACATCGGGACCCGCCCGCTCGGATCGTTCAGGCCGGAGCACATCCGGGAATGGGTAGCAGCGCTCGAAGAGAACGGCTTGCCCGGCTCGTACGGAAGGGCCATCTACGCGAACGTGCGGGCTGCGCTGAGCGCGGCCGTGGATGACGGCTATCTGAGCCGCCACCCGTGTGCCGCTCGTTCCGTCAAGCCGCCGGCGCTTGACCCGAAGCGTGTGGAGCCGTGGTCTGCTGAGCGGGTGTTCGCCGTGCGGGAAGCCATGCCGGAGAGGTACCGGGCGATGCTCGATCTGGGGGCGGGCTGCGGCCTACGACAGGGGGAAATCCTGGGCGTTGCCGTAGAGGCCATCGACTTCGACTCCGACACCCTGCGTGTGGTGCAACAGCTCAAGCTCAGTCGGAGCAAGCCTGTGTTCGCACTGCCCAAGGGAGGTAAGACGCGGGACGTGCCGCTTCCCGGTCCCGTGGCTGACGCACTCAGGGCTCACATGAAGCAGTTCCCGCCGGTTGAGATCACGCTGCCTTGGCGGACACCGGACGGGCCAAAGGTGACCAGGCGGCTCACTTTCATGGCGCCCGGCGGAAATCACGTCTGGCGCACCGTGCTGAACGAGGAGGCGTGGAAGCCCGCTCTCGTCGCCGCTGGAGTCATTCCTGCACCGGAGACGAAGAGGCGCGGCTACTCAGCCGCGCGCGAGCATGGAATGCACGCGCTGAGGCACTTCTACGCGTCGGCTCTCCTGGACGGCGGGGAGAACATCAAAGCCGTCGCCCAGTACCTCGGCCACAGCAACCCGGCACTGACGCTCCGGATCTACGCGCACTTGATGCCGAGCAGTCAGGAACGCACGCGTAAGGCAATCGCGGCCGTCTACGACACGGCCCGGCACACGGGCTGACGGCCCACAGACGGCCCACGGTCCCGCAACGGCCCGCCTGTTGGAGGGAAACCGCAGGTAGAGAGTCTGCGGGGCCGAGGGTTCACTTCTCCGACCCGGAGAAGACGAACGCCTACCTGGCGTCGGTCACCGGGGCCTGACACTCGCACAGCCGTCCGGCCCTCCAGCGGGGCAGGGCGGCGACAGCCCCACGCGTTCACCCGCCCGCCCGGCGGTCCAGTCACGGCCGGGCGGGTTCTTCGTGGCCGGGACGGACCGCGGGGTGGGCATCCCGGCGGCGTCGAAGTTCGCGGTGTCCGGGCCGCTCCGGGTCATGTGGCCGGCCCGGCCGCGGCGAAGCCCTCGTCGGATCCGTCCGTGGCGTGCTCGGGGAGCTCGGGCGGGGTGTACTGCCGCAGTGGTTCCCCGTCCGGGTCCGGGCGTACGGCGCCCAGCAGGGGGTTGGCCGCGATGGGGGACACCTTGATCCTCGCTCCGGGCCGCGGCGCCTGCACCACCATCCCGTCGCCCAGGTACAGGGCGACGTGGGTGGCCTCGGGGAAGTAGATCACCAGATCGCCGGGACGCAGTTCGTCCAGCGGGACTCTCGGAAGCTCGGCCCACTGCTCCTGGCTGGTGCGGGGGATGGGCCGGCCGGCCCGCTCCCAGGACTGTGACGTCAGGCCCGAGCAGTCGTAGGCCTTCGGGCCCTCCGCACCCCATTCGTAGGGCTTCCCGATCTGCTCGACGGCGTAGCGCAGCGCCTCCTCGCCCTCCCGCGTGGGCGGACGCACGGTGCTGAGGGAGCCCGACGCCATGATCTTCTTCTGGGCCGCGTCGGTTCCCGACTTCTCCACCCGGCCCATCTCGGCGAGCTGTTCCGCGGTCAGCGAGGCGAGCAGCCGCTCCACGTCCTCCAGACGCTCGCGCACCTCGTCCCGCTCCTTCTTCTGCCGCGCGGCGAGGGAGAGCTGTCCGTCGAGTGCCTTGCGGGCCGCCCGCGCGAGCCCGTCGGTCCGCCTCTCGCCGCCCGCGACCCGCCGCACGGTCTGGGCCCGCTCCAGCGACAACTGCCCGATCAGGTGCCCCTGGTCGAGGGCGTGCTGCGGATCCCGGGCGAGCAGCAGGCGTACGTACGGGGAGATCTCGTCGCCACCCTGGTACTGCTGCCGGGCCAGCCGTCCGGCGGCGATCCGGCTGTCCGCCAGCGACAGGCGGGCCCGGGCGAGGCGGGCGTCGAGCGCGGCGACCTCCGCGCGCTGCTTCTTCAGCTTCTCGGCGGTGCCGTTGTACGTCTCGGTGGCGCGTTCGGCGTCCCGGTAGAGTCGCTGAAGGTCCGTCAGCAGCGATGCGACGGACGGAGGGGCATCGGAACCGGGCTCGGGTGCGGCCATCACGGGTGCGGAGGGGAACAGGGCCCCGACCGCCACGGCCCCCGTACAGACCATACGCAGAAGCCTTCCTGACACGCCATCACCTCCGGTGCCGGGGTGGCCCGTCCGCCACCCGTCTCGCACCCGAAGGATCGGACCGCCGCATCCCGGGCGCCCGCCGGGAGAGCGCTTCGGCCCAAGAACCTCACTCTTCGGCGGTGCCGCCCGGCGTGGCGCCGCCGGTGCCGCCGCCCTTGTGCGTGCCGGGCGACCAGGGCAGCTTGAAGCGGCGTCCCGAGGTGTCGCCCTCGGGGTCGTACTCGTACTTCCACCCCTGATGCAGCCCGAGCCGCTTGCTGGTGGCGGCCTGGACGCGCCGGTAGACGACCACGGTGGACGAACCGCCGTCGACGCCGGGCACCGGGATGCGGTACGTCTTCGGCGGGTGCCCGGTGATCCCGAGCAGGACCGGCAGGACGCGCCCGTCCAGCGGGCCGCCGACAAAGGGGGTGTCTTCGCTCTTCACCGGACCAGTGTCACAGCAGGTGGGCCGCGTTCTCGACAACGGGCAGCATCCGGCGGACCAGCGCCCCCGCGATACCGTCGGGGCGCTCCATCACGAGCGCGGCCCGGACCACCGCCGCGGTCTGCGGATCACTGCCCGCGCTCGCCGCCAGCGCCGCCGTGAACTGCTCGACGAGCCAGTCCCGCAATTCGTCCAGCGGCGGTTCCTTGTCCTCGTCGAGCCAGATCAGCGAGGCGGCCTCCACGGCCGTGATCCACATCCGTACGGTCATCCGCAGCCGGGGCCCGGGATCCTTGACCACCAGATGATCGAGGATGTGTTCCGCGGCCGCCCGGCGGACTCCGTCGACTATGGCCGTCGTCCGAGAGGTCTCGATGACACTGCCGCCCTGAAGAAGGGCGCTGAATCCCGCGTCGTGCTGATCCACGAACGCGAGGTACCGGTCGAGGGCCCTGGAGAGCCGCTCGGTCAGCGGTCCCTCGGCGGGCTCCGCGAAGCACTGCTCCAGCTCCTCGGCGGCGGACCGCAGGGCAGCCTCGTACAACTGCTGTTTGCCGCCCGGAAAGTACCGGTACACGAGCGGTCGCGACACCCCGGCCGCCTCCGCCACGTCGTCCAGGGAGACGTCCTCGGGCACCCGCTGGGCGAACAGGGACAGCGCGGCTTCGAGCAGTTGACTGCGCCGCTCCTCGACACTGAGCCGACGGTAGGCGGGGGTGGAAGCCTGCGAGGTCATGTCGGGCAGCGTAACCGCCCACCAGTACACCCTCACGTACGAAGCGGGACCGCGGGGCGGAAGCCCGAGCCGCGTACCACCCGCGGAAGCCGGAGCCGCGTACCACCCGCGGAAGCCGGAGCCGCGTACCACCCGCGGTCGCCGGGGCCGGAACCGAACCCGAACCGGCGCCCCCCGCGCCCGCAAGCCCCACCCGCCACGACCCACCGCCACCACCCACTCGCCCGCGGCCGCCGTACGACGCGAGGGGACGTGCCGGTACATCAAATGCCCGCAGGCCGGACGGATCGGAACCAACCCGCACCTCGAAGCCCCGGTGGGATCCGTCCGGATACGGGCGGATACACCGGCGCGGCCCCGCCCCACCCGAGACCTCGGCGCCCCTGGCACCCCGGCATCCCAGAGGCACCCCGGCATCCCCAGAGGCACCCCGGCCCGGCCGGTCTCAGGCCAGCAGTCCCGACGACTTCCACAGCCGCCGCCCGGCCCCCCGCAGCACCCCGATCTCGTCCAGGAAGTCGGTCAGCTTCTTGGCCCCGGTCTGCATCACGTCCCGCCGGTGCCCACTGGCCTTCACCTGGGCCAGGGCCTCACGCTTGTCGAGCCCGACGTTCGTATAGACCTCGGGATTGACGAAGGCCACCGAGAACACCCGGGCGAACTCGCCAGAGGTGACTCGGGTGAACTCCTGCGACCACCGCGGAGCGGTCAGCATCTGCCGCCTCAACTCCTCCCGGGCGTAACGGACATGGCGAGCCTCCTCGACGACATGGATCCGCGTGACCCCCCGGACGAGGGTCTGCACCCGCTCGTCCGGGAACGTCAGCCGTTGCATCCAGTCGAGGATCTCCTCGCCGAGCAGCGTCGCCGTGAACGACCCCGGAGTGGTCGAGACGGTCTTGAACAACCGGCCCAGATTCAGATGCGCCCGGCTCACCGGGTAGTGCGGTGTGCCCCCGCGCGTGATCAGCCGGGCGAACATCTTCGAGTGCCGGCACTCGTCCTCGATCTCCGTCAGCGCGTACCGGACGTGCGCGCTCGTCGCCGCCTTGTCGTAGATGTGCCGCACCAGCAACTGCATCAGGATGATCTCGAACCAGATGCCCAGCGAGGCCAGCGCGGCCGCCTCGTGCCGCGACAGCGCGATCCGCTGCTCCTCGCCCATCTTCCGCCACAGCGGAGTGTCGTACAGCGACACCAGCTCGGGCGGCCAGAACCACTTGCCCTCCTCGAAGGGCGCGTCCCAGTCGAGCTCCTTGTCGGGGTCGAAGGAGTGCTTGGCGGAGGAGTCGAGGAGGCGCTCGGCCACCTGCTCCCGGTCCTTGAGCAGACCGAGCGCGTCACGGAGCACTTCGGCTTCGGGCACCGTCGTCATGGCTGTTCCCACCTCGTCGTACGGGATCACTTCAGGAGTTGCCGGCGGTCACAACTTATGAGACTGCCTGTCAGCAAGCTCGTCAATCCCTTGTGCCGGACTTGTTGACGACGCGTCTACTCCGTGTGAGCCTGCGAGGTATGCCGACGCATGAGCTGTACGCCGCGGACTCGGGAGATCCCCTCTGGCAGATACCGGCCTCGGGGGCGGCCCGCTTCAACTGGGAGTACGACGACGGTCGTGACCGGCTGCTCGCCCTCTACCAGAAGGGCAAGGACAAGCAGTGGGACGGCCAGAAACGCATCGACTGGAGCCTGGAGGTCGATCCCGAGGACCCGCTCGGCACCCCGGACGAGGCGCTGACCCTGTACGGCACCCCGTACTGGACGAAGATGACCGACCGCGACAAGGGCGAACTGCGCAAGCACTACGCGTCGTGGCAGTTCAGCCAGTTCCTGCACGGCGAGCAGGGAGCGATGGTCTGTGCCGCGCGGATCGTGGAATCGGTCCCCGACCTCGACGCGAAGTTCTACTCGGCCACGCAGACCATGGACGAGGCCCGGCACGCGGAGGTCTACGCCCGCTTCCTGCACGAGAAGATCGGGATGCTGTACCCGATCAACGACAACCTCCAGTCCCTCCTCGGCGACACGCTCCGCGACGCGCGATGGGACATGCCCTACCTGGGCATGCAGGTCCTGATCGAGGGCCTGGCGCTGGCCGCCTTCGGGATGATCAGGGACACCACCGACAAGCCGCTGCCGAAGCAGATCCTGTCCTACGTGATGCAGGACGAGGCACGCCATGTCGCCTTCGGCCGCATGGCCCTGCGCGACTACTACCGGCAGCTCTCCGAAGCCGAGCTCCGCGAACGCGAGGAATTCGTGATCGAGGGCTGCTACCTGATGCGGGACAGGCTGCGCGGGGTCGAGGTCCTGGAGAACTTCGGGATCCCCAAGGCGGAGGCCGAGGAGTTCAGCGAGAACTCCGAATTCCTGCATCTTTTCCGCCAGTTGCTCTTCAGCCGCATCGTGCCGTGCGTCAAGGACATCGGCCTGTGGGGCGAACGCCTCCAGCGGGCCTACGTGGACATGGGCGTCTTCGAGATGGGCAACTCCAACCTGGACCTCCTGATGGCACAGGACGAGGAGATGGCCGAACAACTGGACGCGGAACGATTCGCGGCCGAGGAACGGGACCGCGTCGCGGAGATAGGGACGACGATCGAAGAGGGCCGCGCCTGACAGCGGCGCCGCAGGCGACGAACCACCTGGGGCAGGCGACGAACCGTTTTCTGCCCCTCACTCGCCGGAACAGGGATCCCGCTCGAATTGGCCTCCCCGCACCCACCTCGCACCCGGGATGATCCCCTCATGACCCCGTCGATCACCCCGAACCGCACGGCCGCCCGACGCAGCCTCGAAGGCCTGGCCCTGGGCGACGCCTTCGGGGAGCGCTGGTTCCCGCTCTTCAGGGACCGGCTCCAGGCCCATGAGGAGATCCGAGCCCGGCAGACCCCACAGGAGCCCACCTGGCACTGGACCGACGACACGGCGATGGCCCTCGGCATCATGAGGGTGCTCGACGAGCACGGCGAGATCCGGCAGACCGAGCTGGCCCAGGCGTTCGCGCTCGCCTTCGAGGCGGACCCGGCCCGCGGCTACGGCCGCGGCATGTGCGAACTCCTGCCGAGGCTGGTCCAGGAGCCGCACAGGTGGCCGGAGTCGGCGCGCGGCCTGTTCGGCGGCGAGGGGAGCCTCGGCAACGGCGCGGCGATGCGCGTCGCTCCGCTGGGGGCGTGGTTCCAGGCGAGCCTGCCGGCCGTCGCGGAGCAGGCCGCGCTGTCGGCCGAGGTGACGCACGCGCACCCGGAGGGCATCGCGGGCGCGGTCGCGGTGGCGACGGCGGCCGCGTTGTCCGCCCGGGGCGAGCAGGACCTCGCGGCCGTCGCGGCCGCGACCCCGCGGAGCGCTGTCCGGGACGGCCTCGAAAGAGCGGCGGACCTCTCCTTCTCCACCGCTCCGTGGAAGGCCTCGGACATCCTGGGCAGCGGTCAGCGCGTGCGGGCCGACGACACCGTGCCCTTCGCGCTCTGGTGCGCCGCCCGTCACCCCGACGACCTGACGGCGGCGCTCTGGAGCACGGCCGAGGGCTTCGGCGACATCGACACGACGTGCGCGATCAGCGGTGGGATCGTGGCGGCGCGTACCGGTGTCGACGCGGTCGCCGTCGACTGGCTGAGCCGCAGGGAGGCGGTGCCCGGAGGCGCCTGACCCGGCGCTCGCGAGCCGATCGCCGCCAGGGCCTGTCTGACAGTTCGCGTCGTCGCCCGCAGGGCGGACGGGAATTGCCAGACAGGCCCTAGGGAACCAGGACGTCCGGTCCCGAGGGGTCGGAGTCGTCCGCGGCACCGGGCGGGAAGGAGGTCCGCAGGCTGAAGGCGTGCGGGGTGGGTCCGTGTTCGCGCAGGTGCAGCAGACGGGACTCGGCCTCGGCGACCGTCGGGCGGTGACCGGCCGGGACCCACCACAGCGTGGTCATCGCCTCCTCCATCCGCTCGAACCAGTCGCGCCTCCGAGCCAGCAGTTCTCGGTGCCGGCCCCGGTACATGAAGGCCGTCAGCGCGTCGATGTCCTGCCACACGGTCAGGTTGATGATCAGCCAGTGATCGCCGAGGACGGGAACATCCGTGGCATTGCCGGAGTCGCTCTGCAGACGCCAGACGAATCCGTCGGCCGCGTCGGCGACGGCGTTCACCGGATCGAGGGCGTCGACGAAGTCCTTCAACTGAGGTGAATCCAAAGGTGCCTTGAGGCGGGCGATGTTGACCTGGGCGAGCTCGAACGAGGCGGTCGACTGAGTCATGCCCGAACGCTAGGCGGCCCGGCCGGATGGTCACACCCCCTGTCTCATGGAGTGGTCCACCCCCGGCGCGGGAATCCTCAACTCCCCAGCACCGCCTCCATCACCCCCCGGGCGATCGGCCCCGCGAACCCACCCCCCGTGATGTCCCCGCGGTTCGCCGCCGCGTCCTCGACGACCACGGCGACGGCCACCGCGGGCTCCACGGAGCCGTCGGCACGGGCCCAGGAGACGAACCAGGCGTACGGGGTACCGGAGTTGCCGATGCCGTGCTGGGCGGTGCCGGTCTTGCCGCCGACGGTGGCACCGGGAATGGCGGCCACGGTTCCCGTGCCCTTCTCCACCACGTCGGTCATCAGTTCCCGCATGCGCTGCGCGGTGGACGCGCTCATCGCCTGATGGAGGGTGCGCGGACCGGTCGTGGTCAGCGTCGCGCCACTGCGCGAGGTCGTCCGCTCCACCAGGTAGGGCGTCTTGACCGAACCGTCGCCCGCGACGGCCGCGGCGATCATCGCCATCTGCAACGGCGTCGCCCGTGTGTCGAACTGGCCGATGGAGGAGAGCCCCAACTGGGCCCGGTCGAGCCGCAGATCGAAGTTGCTGGGCACCACCGAGAACGGGATGCGCAGCTTGCGGTCGTTGAAGCCGAAGTTCGCCGCCGTCCTCGTCATGCCGTCGAGCCCGACGTCGACGCCGAGCTTCGCGAAGACCGTGTTGCAGGACCAGGTGAACGCGTATCGCAGGGAGGCGTCCTCGCAGCCCTCGATCTCGTTGGTGAGCCTCGTCGTGGTGCCGGGGAGCCGGTACGGGTTCGGGGACCTGGTCGGCGCGTCCACGTCCTCGACGACCCCGGAGTCCAGCGCCGCCGCGGCGGTCAGCACCTTGAACGTCGACCCCGGCGGATACGTCTGCCGGACGGCCCGGTTGAGCATCGGCTTGTCGGCCCGGGCGTTCAGCCCCGCCCACGCCGCGGACGTGACCGGCCCCGTCCCGGAGAGCCAGGCGGGATCGTACGACGGGGTGGAGACCAGGGCGAGGATCCGCCCGGTGGACGGCTCGATCGCGGCGACCGCGCCCCGACGGCCGTCGAGCCCCTCGTAGGCGGCCCGCTGCGCGGCCGCGTTGAGAGTCGTGATGACGCTGCCACCGGTGCCGCGGGCCCGGGTGAGGCCGTCCAGCAGGGGGAGCGGGGCGAGCATCGGGTCGCTGCCGGACAGGATGCCGTCCTCGGTGCCCTCCAGCAGGGTGGTCCCGTAGAGCTGGGAGGCGAAGCCGGTGACGGACGCGTACAACGGCCCGTCCAGGTAGGTCCGTTCGTAGCGGAACAGCTCGCCGGTGTCCCTGGAGCCGGTGACCGTGCGGCCCTCGACGACGATGTTCCCGCGCGGCTGGCCGTAACGGGCGATCGCCGGGCGGCGGTTGGCGGGATTGCGGTCGTACGACGGGGCCTGGACGACCTGGACGCGGGCGGCGTTGACCAGGAGGGCCACGAGCAGCACGGCGCACAGTCCGATGGCCCGGCGGATGTACTTGGTCATGGCGCCGGCGTCCCGTCGTACTGACCGCGGGCGCAGTCGCTGATCCGGATCAGCAGGGCGACGATGATCCAGTTGGTGACGACGGAGGAGCCGCCCTGCGCGAGGAACGGCATCGCCATGCCGGTCAGCGGGATCAGGCCGGTCACGCCTCCCGCGATGACGAAGACCTGGAGGGCCACGATCGAGGCGAGGCCGATCGCGAGGAGCCGGCCGAAGGGGTCGCGCAGCGCGAGGCCCGCGCGGTAGCCGCGTTCGACGAGGAGGGCGTAGAGGAGGAAGACGGCGGACAGGCCCGCCAGCCCTAGTTCCTCGCCCGCGGTCGCCAGGATGAAGTCGGACTTGGCCGCGAACCCGATGAGGACCGAATGGCCGAGCCCGAGGCCGGTGCCGAGCATCCCGCCGGCGGCGAACGCGAAGAGGGACTGGGCGAGTTGGTTGGGTCCCTGGCCCGCGGTGATCGAGGCGAAGGGGTCGAGCCAGTCCTCCACCCGGCTGTGCACGTGCGGTTCGAGACGGCCCACGGCGACCGCTCCGACGGAGGCGAGCAGCAGCCCGACCGCGATCCATCCGGTGCGGCCGGTGGCGACGTAGAGCAGGATCACGAACAGGCCGAAGAAGAGCAGCGAGGTGCCGAGGTCCCGCTCCAGGACCAGGACCAGGACGCTGAGCAGCCAGATCGTCACGATCGGGCCCAGTACGCGGCCGGTGGGCAGTTGGAGCCGCCGGAACCGCCAGATCTGGCGGCCGCTGTAGGCGAGCGCGTTGCGGTTGGCGGCGAGGTAGCCGGCGAAGAAGACGGCGAGCAGGACCTTGGCGAACTCGCCCGGCTGGATGGAGAATCCGGCGATCCGGATCCAGATGCGGGCGCCGTTGACCGCCGGGAAGAAGATCGGCAGGACGAGCAGGGCGAGCGCGCCGACCACCGACAGGTAGGTGTAGCGCTGGAGGACGCGGTGGTCGCGCAGGCAGAGCACGACGACGATGAAGAACGCGACGCCGAGGGTCGACCAGATGAGCTGGATGGGGGCCGCCTGGTCGTCCGGGGTCTCCAGGTCGAGCCGGTAGATCAGCACCAGGCCCAGTCCGTTGAGGAGGACGGCGATGGGCAGCAGCAGCGGATCGGCGTACGGGGCCCGCAGGCGTACGGCGACGTGGGCGAGGAGCGCGAGCACGCCGAGCCCGGCGCCGTAACCGGCGGCGCCGGGCGGAACGGTGCCGTGCTTGGCGAGGCCGACGGCGCAGTAGCCGTACACGCAGAGCAGGACGGCGACGACGATGAGGGCGAGCTCGACGCCACGGCGCGTGGCCAGGCGTTCGGCGGGTGGGGCCGGGTCCGCCGCCACGGCCGTTCCGGACATTCCGGGCTGGATCATGTCCGGAACGTAGCAAGCGGGCGACCCGATGTCCCGTTATGGGGTGACGGAGCCCCGGGTGTCAGCACCAGCGGGGAGCCGGGCCGATGTTGTCGATGTAGCGCGCGGCGCCCCAGGCCCAGGTGCCGTCCGTGAGGAGGTACCAGAGCGGGTTGCCGTCGACGGTCTCGCCCGGGGTCTTGCAGAAGATGGAGACGATCTCCCCCTGCCGCGCGACCCGGATGAGCTGGCTGCCGCGGGTCGGCGAGCTGCGCAGGGCCAGCCCACCACGGGCGGTGACCCGGCCCTGGTACAGCTGCTGGTTGTTCTGGTTGTTCTGGTTGTGCTGGCTGTTCTGATTGTTGCCGTTGCCGTTGCCGTTGCCGTTGCCGTTCCCGTTTCCGTTCCCGTTGGGGTTGGGGTTGCCGTTCCCCGGTTGGCGGCCGTCGCCGCCGCCACCGCCACCGTTGTTCCAGTTCTGGTTACCGCCCCCGCCGTTGTTCCAGTTCGGGTTGCCCCCGCCACCGTTGTTCCAGGTGTTGTTGCCGCCCCCGCCGTTGTCCCAGTTCTGGTTGCCCCCGCCGTCACCGCCGCCGCCGTTGTTCCACGACTGGCCGCCACCGCCCCCACCGTCGTCACCGGTGCCCTGCTCGCGGCCGCCGTCGCCGCCGTTGCCACCGTTGTTCCACTGGTGACCGCCGGTGCCCTCGCTCCACTGGTGGTTGTCGCTGTTTCCGGTGCCGCCGTCGTTGTCGGCGAGGGCGGGGGTGGCACCGGCCAGGGCGAGGCTGCCGGCGGCCAGGGCCATACCGATTCGGGTGTATGAGGACCGCAGGGACATGGAGGGCTCCTCCAGGAAGGGGGCGAAGCTGACTTATCGCCACATTAGGAGCGGGAGCCGGGGAGCGCAGTTCACAGTCCGCCATCGGAGCCGCCCGGCTCCCGCCGCCCGTCCTGAGGGAGTGTCAGCGTCGCCACCGCACCGCCGTCCGGGGCGTTGGCGAACTTCAGACGGGCTCCCAGGACCTCCGCCTGGCCGAGCGCGATGGTCAGACCGAGCCCGTGCCCCTGCGCGCCGCCCTCCGTACGGAAGCGCTGCGGGCCGTGCTCCACGAGGTAGCCGGGGAACCCGTCCCCGTGGTCCCGTACGGTGACGACCGAGCCGTCCAGCGTCAGCACCACCGGCGCCCTGCCGTGCTTGTGGGCGTTCGCCACCAGGTTCCCGAGCACCCGCTCCAGCCGCCGCCGGTCGGTCTCCACCCGCGTGCCCCGCACCACGCGGACAACGGTGTCGGTCCCCGACGCGCGCACCACCCGTTCGGCCAGTGGCACCAGCGGTTCCGAGTCCAGCTCCAGACGCTCGCTGCCGGCGTCCAGCCGGGAGATCTCCAGCAGGTCCTCGGTGAGGGTGCGCAGCGTGGCTACCCTGTCGCGCACCAGCTCCGTAGGCCGCCCCGGCGGGAGCAGTTCGGCGGCCGCGTGCAGCCCGGTCAGCGGAGTGCGCAGCTCGTGCGCCACGTCCGCCGTGAAGCGCTGCTCACTCAGCAGCTTGCCCTGCAACGACGACGCCATCGTGTCGAGCGCGCCGGCGACCGCGGCCACCTCGTCCTGCGGGCGGGTCGGATCCTGAGCGCGCGGGTCGTTGACGCGCGCGTCGAGGTCGCCCGCGCTGATCCGCCGTGCCACGCGCGCCGTCGCGTGCAGCCGGCGCGTCACCCGGGTCACCGCGAACACCCCGACCAGCAGCGTCACGCCGATCGCGAGGGCCGAGGACCACACGATCGCCCGGTCCAGGGCGTCGATGGCGTGCGCGCCCTGGGCGTAGTCGAACCGGACGGCGAGCGCGCGCCCTCCGCCGGCGGGCCCGGCGGCCCACATCGTGGGGTGCGTGTCGTGCTCGCCGACCATCGTGCCGCGCTTGCCGTCCTCCGCCAGCTCGCGCAGCCGCGCGGGCAGCCCGGGAGGGTCGACGCCCGCGTCCGGTGGCAGCCGGTCGCCCGCCTCGTAGGCCGTCGTGACGTCGGCGAGCCGGTCGAGCGCGCGGCCGCGGGCCTCGCCGACGGTCTGGGCGGTCACCGAGACGTGCACGAGGGCACCGAGGAGGGCGACGAGACCGCAGCACATCACCGCGATGAACGCGGCCGCCTTCCAGGTGAGGGTGGCGGTCCAGCGCGGCAGACGCAGAGACCACCTCATGGGGCGCTCGCGGCAGGAGCGAGGGCGGGGGAGCGCGCCGGGGGGACCGCGGGAGACGGCTGACGCGCGGAGGGGGATCGTGCCGGGGGGACCGCAGGGGAGGCCTGGCGTGCGGAGGGCGATCGTGCCGGGGCGGGTGAGCCCGTCGGTGTCGGCGGCCCGACCCGCAGGATCTCGTCACGGGTCGCCAGCATCGCGTTCTGGTGCGGGTCCCAGGACCAGACCGTACGGAACTCGTATCCGGGCAGGGTCGAGGGCGAGCGGATGATCACGTCGCGGCCCGCCAGTTCCACGCTGACGACACTGTCCGCGGCCCCCATGACCTGCACGAGCCGGTGGCCGAGGAACGTGTACACGCGCACCGCGAGCTGGTGGGCGGGGAAGCGGATGCCGAGCACCATGTCGGCCTTCCCGTCGCCGGTGAGATCGCGGTAGTACGCCCGGAGGACCGGGCACTTCCCGCCCCGCGCGCCCGGCTTCCCGCAGTCCGCGAGCAGCCGCGCCGTCTCCGCGTACACCGCGTGCGGTCCGGTGTACTCGTCCGGATGGGCCGCGACCTGGGCGCGTACGACCGTCACCGGGTCCAGGGCGTGGATGTCGTCGCCGGGTGCCGTGACGCCCTTGACCGTCTCGGTGTCCGCCTCGCCGTAGTCGATCGCGGGTGTCGCGGCGGGCGGAAGCTGCGGCCACAGCCGGGTCGGGCCGATCGCGGTGGGGGTCGCGCCGGCGCTGTGCAGAGCCCCGGTGTCGCCGCAGCCGGCCAGGGCCGTCGCCAGGAGGGCGGTGATGGCACAGAGGAGAGCACGAGCGGTCCGGCCGGTCCCGCCGGTACGACCGGCCACCCGGGACCGGAGACGGAGCCCTCGCGCGCGGCGGCTGTGGATCACTGGGCTCCCGGGTCCGGGCGGCCCCGTCCGCGGGCGCTGCCGCGCCGCCTACCGCACGAGACCGGCGAAGGAGAAGGAAGGGAGGCCGCCCGAGGGGTGCCCGCCGAGGACGGGCACACCCCGGGCGACCGGGCACGACACGGGACGACCGACCGTCCCGTACCCCTTATTCATACAGAAATCCTTTTCGTCCGCACGTATGGAACTCCCCGGCGGGGTCGCGTGGGCAGCCGCCCGGGAGGCGAACCCGATCACGCCGGCGTCCGGGGCGGCTCCTTGTCCCGCCCGCGCGAGACCTCGCCACCGGCCCCCTGTTCGGCGCCTCCTCGTCTCCTCCGCCCGCGTCTCCTCCGCCTCGCCTCCGCGTCTACTCCGCGAGTTCCTCGAGAAGGCGTGCCGTGGGGAGCCCGGCCCGCAGGTACTCCACGAACAGTTCGTTGTGCAGCGCCCAGGGCGAGCGCCGGGCCCGGATCAGCCGTATCGCGTCGTCGGCGCCGTGCCCCGCGAGGATGAGCGCGTGCGCGATGACCAGGCCCGAGCGGTTGTACCCCTGAAGGCAGCGGACGAGCACCCGGCGCCCGTCCTCCAACGCGTCGTCCGCGGCCCGCGCGAGCCGCATGACCCCGGTGAGCTGCGTACCGTCCAGCGGCCCGTCCGGTATCGGCCACACGTGATGCTCGACCCCCGGATCGGGCCCGTGCCCCGGCTGCCGCAACAGCGTCAGAACCAGGTCGAACTCATCGTGTACGACGGCTGATTGCCGTTGTCCCGAACGCCCCACGAACTCGTGACCGCCCATCCACAGGCCGGGCACGATCTCACTCCACGGGCTGTCCGGGGCCGGAACATCCGGATATCTTCTGCGAGTTCGCAACAGCGCCTCCCACCCAACCGCCCCAACTCCTGCCAAAGGTAACCGGGTTCTTGCCCCTGGAGCACCCCGCCTGTTCCCATGGTCATGGGGTGATGGCTCATGAACGGACTGCGCGTCGTACCGGCCCGGCGGCACGGACAGGAGCGCCTGTACGTGTGCCTGACCGACGGCAGAAGCGTCGCCTGGTACGACCGTGACACGGCCAGGGTCAATCTGCTCAGCGAGGACCGGCGCGAGGACGTGCTCGACGTACTGCGTCCGTTCCTGACCGGCCCGGTGACCGTCGGACCACCGCCCGTCCCGACCTCGGCCGAGCTGGCCCGGCTGGCGCTCCACCCCGACGACGACCTCGCGCCCAACCGGCCCGGCGAGGCCCTGGTGATCGACCTCGACCGGGACCCCGGCCCGGCGCACTGGCTGCGCCCCGACCCGCGCCGCCGCGCGCTCGCCGCCGAGCAGGCCGTCGGCACGGCGCTCGACCGGCTGGAGGGAGGCGGCCGGTACACCCTGCACTCGATTCCGCTCCCGGGCGGCGACCGCATCCACCACCTGCTGATCGGTCCCGCCGGCCTCTTCTGCCTGCACGTCCTGCCCGCCCACAAGCAGCGCGTCCTGGTCGCCGACCCGACGGTCACCGTCGGCCGCCACGCGGCAAGCCCGCTGCTCCGCCGCGTTCGCGCGGACGCCGGCCGCGCGTCACATGCCCTGACCGCGGAGGTCCACGCCGTCCTCGCCGTGGTCGGCCCCGCCCGCCTGGACGTCCCGGCGCCTTCGCGCGAGGTCCGCGTCCTGCGGGACACCGACCTCGCGGGCCTCGCCCGGCTCGGCGGTGTGCTGAAACCGGCGGACGTGGAGGCCCTGCACGCGCTCGCCCGCGACCGGCACACGTGGCTCGGCGTGTGAACGCCGACCGGGCCCTGCCGGACCGTGTAGGCCGCGCCGCCCCCGGTACCAGGCGCCCACCCTCATCCCTCCGCACCCTTACCCCTCCGCACCCCTGGTGTTTCGGCGTTCGTGGCGGGGGGTCGGCACGCCCCCTTCACGCTCCTCACGGCAGCGGGCCGGCGCGCTCCGCGTCGAACAGCGGCGCCAGGAGATCACCGAAATCCTGGACGCGGAGCGGGATGTCCGCCGCCCGGAAGGCCAGTCGGTCCGGCGACCCGCAGTCCTCGACCTCCTCCCAGGTCACGGGAGCGGACACCGTCGGCTCCTCCCGGGCCCGTAGCGTGTAGGGGGTGGCCGTCGTCTTGCGGCCGGCGTTCTGGCTCCAGTCGACGAACACCTTTCCCGGCCGCAGGTTCCGGGTCATCCGGTGCACGACCAGCCGGGGCAGCGCCCTCTCCGCCTCCACGGCCAGCTCCTTCGCGTACGCGCTGACGTCGGCGGACGGCGTCGGCGTGACGGAAGCCAGCAGATGCAGCCCCTTCGACCCGGACGACTTCGCGTACGCCTCGATCCCGTCGGCGGCCAGCCGCTCGCGCAGCCACAGCGCGACCTCGCAGCACTCCACCACCGTGGCCGGGGCCCCCGGATCGAGGTCGAAGACGATCCGGTCGGCGATCCCGGGCGTGGGGATGGTCCACTGCGGCGTGTGGAACTCCGTCACGAGGTTCGCCGCCCACATGAGGGAGGCCAGGTTCTGGACGAGGACCATGCGCGCGGGTCCCTCCGTGCGCGGAACCTCGGCGGTGGTGACCCAGGCGGGCGTACCGGGCGGCACGTTCTTGGTGAAGAAGACCTGTCCGTCCGGCCCGTCGGGATAGCGCAGGAAGGAGACCGGCCGGTCCAGCAGATGGGGGAGCAGTACGTCCGCGATCGTGGCGTAGTAGTGCAGCATCTCGCCCTTGGTGAATCCGGTGGCCGGATGGAGGACCTTGTCCAGATTGGTGAGTGCGAGCCTCCTGCCCTCCACCTCCGTGATCGGCGTCATACGATGACAATCCCACGAAAACGTCACAGACCCTGCTCAAAGTGATCGGAAGGGTGCTGCACGTGCGATCCATCTGGAACGGCGCCATCTCCTTCGGCCTGGTGAGCATCCCCATCAAGGTCATGAACGCCACGGAGAGCCACGCGATCTCCTTCCGCCAGATCCACCTCGACGACGGCGGCCGCATCCGCTACCGCAAGGTCTGCGAGCTGGAGGACAGCGAGGTCTCGTCCGCGGAGATCGGCAAGGCGTACGAGGACGTGGACGGAACCCTGATCCCGATCACGGACGAGGACCTGGCCTCGTTGCCCGTCCCGACCACCCGGACCATCGAGATCGTGGCCTTCGTCCCGGCGGAGCGCATCGACCCGCTCCAGATGGACACGGCGTACTACCTGGCGGCGAACGGCGTCCCGGCCGCCAAGCCGTACATCCTGTTGCGCGAGGCCCTCAAGCGCAGCCAGAAGGTCGCCGTGGCGAAGTTCGCGCTGCGGGGGCGGGAGCGGCTCGGCATGCTGAGGGTCGTCGACGACGTGATCGCCATGCACGGTCTGCTCTGGCCGGACGAGATCCGGGCCACCGACGAGGTCGCCCCCGACACCGCCGTCACGGTCCGCGACAAGGAACTCGACCTGGCCGACGCCCTGATGGACACCCTCGGCGAGGTCGACCTCGACGACCTGCACGACGACTACCGCCAGGCCGTGGAGGAACTCGTCACCGCCAAGGCCGAGGGACACGAGGCACCCACCGCTCCCGCCGGGGACGAGGACGGCGGCAAGGTGCTGGACCTGATGGCGGCCCTGGAGAAGAGCGTGCGCGCGGCCAAGCGGTCGCGCGAGGACACCACCGGAACCGGCGAGGACGCCGAGGTCACCGAGCTGCCGTCCCGCGGCTCGGCCCGTACGGCACCCAAGGAGGTCGGGGGAAAGAAGTCGACGTCGAGGGCGAAGAAGACGGCGGAGAAGAAGACGCCGGCGAGGAAGTCGACGACGAAGTCGACCACGGCGGCAAAGGATCAGACCCCCCGGACGACGGCCAAGAAGCCGGCTGCGAAGACAGCTACGAAGTCGACCACGAAGTCAGCCACGAAGAAGGCGCCGGCGAAGAAGGCGACACCACGCAAGCGAACGTCGGCGTGAGAAGGACAGGCCTCGGAAAGGCATCCGAAGGCCTTGGAACCAATGGGCGCCGGACGCCGCCGCTACCACCCCGGCAGATGCACGAGAACGCCGGTCACGAGAAGCAGCGAGGCGATCTGAGCGATCCCCCACGAGAGGCGGTAGCTGAGCGTCCGGTGATTACGGACCTCCAGCAGCCGGGGGAAGATCTCCTGGGGGTGTTCCAGGTCGTACGTGTCGGTCCAGTGCACGGAGACGACCATCAGGCTCAGGGCCCCGGACAGGCCACTCGCGACAAGGGCGGCGACCAGGAGCGCCGTGGAACCGGCGCCCCCGGGAAGAATGGTCAGGACGACGGTGGCGGCCGACACGAGGAATCCGTCGTAGCCCAGCAGCACCTGAGCCTTGGAGTCCAGCACGCTCAGGCACTCGTAGAGGTAGTCGTGGGCGTACATGTCCTGCGGTTCGGGCTGGAGCCTCTTGAGCGCCTCCAGATGGGTCCGGGACTGAGGCCCCTGGAAGATCCCTTGTCGCAACCAGGACCGCATCCCGCCTCAACTCCCCACAACTGGCCGCCATTTCCCCCGGACGAGCATGCCCACCTGACCGCGGGATGCCCGCACACGGCCGCACACGTGCGCCCTCACTACGGCCACGTCGGTAGACCGCACTCCTGCAAGCGGAGGACCCGACGACGGCGGGGGTGGGAAGAGCGGCGCGGAGCACGCCACCAGTCACCCGAGACGGCAGGACCGGGGGCAGGATGGCCTCATGACTAAGCAGCCCGTACGGCAGACCGGCGGCCCCTCCCATGGTTCGGTGCTCTCGTTGTGGTCGAAGGACTCGGTCCTGTCGATCGGCTCGGTAGGTTCGGTCCTGTCCGTGGGCTCCGTGGGGTCGGCCTTGTCGGTGGGCTCGATCGGAAGCGCCCTGTCGATCGGCTCGATCGGCTCCTCCCTGTCTCTGATCTCGGCCGGCTCCTGGCTGAGCACAGGCTCGGTACTCTCAGCCCAGTCGAGCTGGTCGATCCTCTCCTGGCGCTCGTCCCGCGCCTTCCTGACCGCAGGAGCCCTGGGCGCCGCAACAGCAGGCGCACTCCTCCTACCCCACGTGCTCAACAGGGCCCGCCTGACCACGACGTAACGGAACACGCGAGGACACGGTCCGTACTGCCGTTGCAGCCGGCCTTGAGAGCGCCGCACGATGAGTGCGGCGCAAAACTACTCCGAGCACATTCAGGTGTCAGGCAGGTGCCGGAAGGCCGTCGGGAGTGGAGGGGAATGGCAGCGGGAGGCGGGGGCCGGGAGCCGCAGCCCAGCTCGCCGCGAGTACCGACACCCTCCCTCAAAGCAGTGCCGATCCCGAAGCGGAGTTCGCGACCCGTCTCGTGGGGCAGCTCGACGATTCCGCCCGCGAGAACCTCATGCTCACGCCAAGGGTGCCCTCACACACCTGGCCCACCCGCAAGGGGGTCACGCAGGACCAGAACTGCGCCTCGGGCGAGCTCCTGACTCTCACCAGCGTCGCAAATGAGGACAATGCGAGAAACGGCGCTGGGGGCCACCTTCGAGCGGGGCACGGGAATCACCCTGGAGAGCGCCCTCCCGCCGGGACCCGCAACCATCACCCGCTATCCGGTAGCCACTGCGGTACGCATGGCGGTGGTGGCCCAGCACTGACGCTCCAGTAGCCCGGCGCCACAGGCTCCCAATCCCCCCACCGCCCCACACAGCGAAATTCCCGGACCTGGCCGTGCGAGTGCGCCCCACTCGACGAGAGACGACAAGAGCAAGAGACACGAAAGGGAGGCGGGCCCAGCGACCCGCCTCCCGCCCTCTCCTACAGCCCCGCCCGTGGCCGACTCCCCAATACACCAGCAGGCTGGGCGAGTACCGCAACAGAGTGCAAACCTACGCACACGGCTCCGGAGGGCCCTTGGGAACTGGGTAACGCTGCAGGTCACGGCCCTGCAGGTGGTAGATCAGGCGGGGCCAGTCCACGGATAGTCCATGGCTGGCTGCGCACTCCTTTCGATCCCGGCTTGGGCAATGCAGGGCAAAGCCATCTCAGCCTGGCGCGGATGTACACCTTGATTCGCTCGCGACCGCTATCGTCCGCTGCTAAGGTCCCCGCGTACGGCCTCGGTTTCGTGGGTGGCCCGGTCCCCGGGCGCCTTCTCAGGCGGCGGGGATGCGCTCCTCCGGGGCGGCGGCGCGGACTATGTCGCCCGCGGACTCTTGGGGACGAACTCTTGGAAGAGTTTGAGCTCGCATGTGCGCGTTTGGCCATGTCCGACGCTTATTTGGCGAACCTGGCCCAGAACTCGGTTCAAAGGTCGGAAGCGCTCCGTGCCGATGTACGCCGGAGCCCTCGCCAGATGGAAAGCTGGCCCGGAGACCTGTAGCGACGCCCGTGCCGGCCACGCAAGCGCAGGTCACCGGCTTGCGGAGGCTACTGACAAGGAACGCGTGCTGTCGTATCGTTGCCGACATCAGTGCGCTCACCACGGGCGTCCCTCTCTGCGCGCCCCACGCTGCAGCCACCTGGCCAACCCGCCGCCACCGCGCGGCGCAACAGTCGGGCCGGGAACAGGCCGCGGCGAGGGCACATCCCCCCACGCCACGCAAGATCTAGATGCGGACAGTGCTGTGGGCAGGGGCAGGTAGATGAAGCGAGCGTACGACCGGTGGCACGAAGTCCTCTCTGACGAGTTCTTCGGTGCTGACCATGCCCTGCAGAGCACTGTGTTGTATGTCGACGACGAGGTTGAACGGGAACTCGCCCAGCGGTTCGGCATCGAGGAGTCGCTCAGCAGCGCCGTCGCGGACGAGCTCTACTGGTCGGGGTCGGACAAGGCCCTGCTCTGGCGCGTGATGAGCCAGTGCCGGGTATGGGCGGCGAAAGGAAGCACCGGTGCGCCGCCAAGCCTTCCGGTCCTGGCGGCGTCGGTCCTCGCGGCCACCCGGATGGCGACCTCGGACGGTATGCGCCGAACGAATTTCCGCGGACGTTGGTACCAGATGTTCGGCGTCCCGCAGGAGGGACCCGAAGCGAACCGCCTCGACAAGGCCCTGGACGACGTAGCGGCCATGTGGGAGGAACTGGACTCCTGGCTCGAAGATACCGGCGGCCTGTACGGGACGAGCACAGTGAGCACGGACGAGTTCTACTGGCGCGTGGGATACCCGGTCTCACAGGCGCTCGTCCGCAGGTCGGACCGCCAAGCGCTCACACGCTTCTTCGCCACGACCCGGCTGCGGCCCCACAACTCGACCGAGATACCAGGCCGAGAGCTCCTGCGGCGGCTCAACGCGTGGAGTGCGGGGCGTGGCCGGGGCCTGTCTCCCCGACTGATGGAGGAGCTGAAGTTCGCATCTGCGCCCAGTAGCGGCGAGGGCGGCGATCCACTCATCGTCGCCCTTGTGGAGCGGCTGGCCGCCGCCTGGGACGGAACCCTTCACGAGCCGGAGCGTCAGCAGCGGCGCCGGGCGCTGGGCTTGCGCATCGCGGTGACGGACAAGGGCCGCCGTCTGGAGTGGCTTGCGGACGCTGCCGAAGGTGTAGAGGAGACGACTGTCCGGATTCACGACGGCCGGTCCTTCACCCTCCGCACCGACTACGGGGGTGTCTACTCAGGGCTTGAGACCTTGGTGCCTTCAGAGCCCCAGCTCCGCCTCGGTGTCCATCTCGACGGCGACGACCTCGTCATCGAATGGGTGCCTCAGGAGGTCGTACTGCTCCGCATGCACGCGGATCTCGGCGAGTGGGTGAGCACAGAGTATTTCGAACCCGGTGAGCCGCACTGGATACTGGCGTCCTCGTCGTCGGCGGCCCAGGTGCGCGCCATGCTCAGCGGGCTCCGGTCCAAGACGGTGCGGGAGGTTGCCGCCCCTGTCCCCGGGTGGCGGCTCTTCAAGGGCGTGCGAGCTGCCGATACCTCCGCGTTCAAGCAGGCGCTGGACTCCAGCGCTGAGCACAGCCACGTCCTGCACCCCCAGATCAGGCAGCACACGAAGCTGATCGGCGGACTTCGCATCGCCCGCGAGTACCGCACCGGATCCGGCGTCGCGGGCCATTACCTCAGGGGCGGGGAACCCGACCTCTTCCTGCCGGCCTCCGACACTCCCGACCGTACCGTCGAGGTATCCCTCGACGGCCAGACAGAGAACCTGCGCGCTGACCCCCGGGTGCCCTTCCCCCTCAACTGCCTCGCCTTCGAGGAAGGTCAGCACGAGGTAGGCACATCTTCTAGCCGCCAGATCTTCACCGTCTACGACGGGTTCCACGAAGGGCTTCCTGAGGGCACCGGTTCGCTCGGTTACCGGTGCGCAGGCACTTCCGCACACCGCGTCAGCGAGTGCGATGACGAGGACAGCGGAGCCTTCATCCGGGGCGCGGATGCCACGTCTGCTCCCGCCCCGGCCCGAACAGTCGTCGTCAAGCTCGAGGTTGTGGAGTCCTACTTCCTCGACCAGTACGGAACGGTGACGCCGGTACGAAGGCAGGAAGCACCGTCGTGGGTCAGCAAGCGCATCCCCCAGGCGTCCGAAACCCCCGCGATGGAAGCAGAGATCCCTAATGGCGCTGTGTGGTTCGTCTACCGCACTCCACAGCGATGGTGGGTGCGGCCAGCTGATCCCGGTGCTCCGGCTCCTGCCCCGGTACCGACCTGGGAGGACTACCGCTGGGCATACGTCGTACTCAGCGCTGCCGATGCGTGCCGGGCGGCAGGCTGGGCCGAGTACGTGGCTGCTGCGGCAGAAATCAGCAACACGCGCGATCGGGGTGGGAAATGAGCACGGAAATCAGCGCGGGAGACCTGTTGCTGCGCTGGTTCAGCGAAGCGGGGGCGGGGAGTCTCACCGAAGCAAAGCAGAGTCTGTGGTGGCTCGGCGCCAAGGAGTCCGACGAGATCGAGTCCGGCGCACCAGGCCGTTGGCTCCGCGATGCCGTGTCTCTGGCATACCTCGACGTCGACTGGAGCGGGCGCCGCTGGTCCGCTGCGCCACCGGTGCTCACCCCGCTGCCTAAGGCACAGGGCCTTGCCGCCATCACGGGCAGCCGCACGGCCTCCTTCGACCGGCGACTCGACGAGCTGCAGGACGAGGGGCTCGTCCAGCTGTACCGGGCCTCGTCGAACCGGCCGTCTCGGGACATCCAACTTCCCTCTTCATACTTCGTCCGATTCGGGGACGAGAGCGAACTCCGCGATCTGGCGGAGGACCTCGGAGCTGTCTTCGCTCCCACTTTTGCCTACCGGGGTGCGGCCCTGCTGCCAGGCTCGGGCCTGGCGGAGCGCACCTCGGCGCCGGAGTACGGAGCACCGCTGGAGCGCTACGACTTGGAGCAGCGGCGGTACATGCCGACCGTCCGTCCGCAGGGTGACGGCCTGTACCGGCTAAAGCGCAGGGACAGCAAGCGGGTCTGCCAGGTTCTCCGCGACGGGGCCTGGTTCGAGACCACGCACGAGTACGGCATCTACACGGTGCTATCCGAGCAGAACAGCGCCGCCGACGTACTGCGGTGGCGCCCCGAGGCCGACTGCGGTCGCGACGACATGGGGACGCTCTTCGTGGACTGGGGCTATCCGCTGCCGGACCTGCAGCGGAGGGTTGCTGCCATGTGCTCCGGCCTCGCACCCCGCATTCAGGAGTCAGCCCAGAATCTTGCGTACGACAACGTCCCGGGGGACGTGGCCTTGAAGATCGCCGCATCGCTCGGGCAGACGCTCGGAGACCTTCATGCATGACAACGCGACGACAGAACCCGCGGCAGATCACGGACTGGACATAGTCGGCTCCTTTGATCACCTTAAGAATGCGCTCTTCCGCTACTACGACACCCCTTTCGGGCTGGCAGACGATGGACTGGAGGAGGAACGGCGCCGGTTGTTCGACCGTGATGGGGGCGCCTGGCGCCGCCCGCTGATCGAGGTCCGGCCGCAGTACCTCTCTGCAGGAGTGAGCATCGCCGCATCGGTCCGCGAGGCCGCCGCCCACCCCCAGCTCGCCGAGCTCGTCGAGCTGGGCCTCCTCAAGGGTGTTCGCTCCCTCCACGAGCACCAGCACCAGGCGCTCGCCGCCGCGGTCAGGGACCGGCGCGACGTTGTCATCACTGCCGGTACCGGATCAGGTAAGACGGAGGCGTTCCTGCTCCCCATCCTTGCCGACCTGGTGCGGGAGTCCGAGTCGTGGAGTGCGACGTCAGCCCCGGCCAACCGCTGGTGGACCTCGCCCGACGGTGCTTTCCAGCCGCAGAGGGCTGGCGAGCGCGGCCGCCACGCTGCCGTTCGCGCACTCGTGCTGTACCCGATGAACGCGCTCGTCGACGACCAGATGATGCGTCTGCGCAAGGCTCTGGACAGCGACGGCGTGCGCGCGTGGTTTGAGGCCAAGCGCCCTGGACACCGCTTCTACTTCGGCCGCTACACAGGCGCGACACCTGTCCCGGGAGACATCGGTTCTGCTGCCGGCGTCAGGAACCTCCGCAAGGAGTTTGCCGCCACCGAGGCTCGCTCCCGCCAGGCCCAGAGCGGCGACGGCGACGGCAAGTACTTCATCCCCCGGCTCGACGGTGCGGAGATGCGCTCCCGCTGGGACATGATCCAGGCACCCCCGGACATCATGATCACCAACTACAGCATGCTGAACGTCATGCTGATGCGGTCCCGGGAAGCGTCCGTCTTCGAGAAGACGCGCCAGTGGCTGCACCAGGTCCCCGACGCCCGTTTCACACTGGTGGTCGACGAACTCCACACGTATCGCGGCACAGCCGGTACGGAGATCGCGTATCTGCTGAGGAACCTCCGCCACCGCCTGGGCCTCACCGACCGTCCTGACAAGTTCCGGGTCATCGCAGCGTCTGCCTCCCTCGAAGCACCCCGGGACCTCGACTTCCTCCAGGAGTTCTTCGGGATCGAACGCGACCGGTTCGAAGTGCTCGGCGGCCGTCTGGACCTGCCTGCGACCACGGACTCCGACTTGTCGGATCATGCTGCCGAGTTCGCGCGTCTCGGCTCTGAGCCCGGAGCGGCCGAGGCTGACGACCTCTTGGCCCGTACCGATGCCGGCGACGCCCTCACCAACGCACTTCGGGACGGCGACCGGCTGACCGCCGACTTCGACGACGCAGTCGCCGCCAGGATGTTCCCGGCGGCGGCGAAGGAGCAGCAAGCAGACGCTCTGGCAGGCATTTTGGCCGCGCTCCGCCGCAGCAGGCTGCCCAAGCTGCCGACTCTGCGGGGCCACCTCTTTTTCAGAAACATCCCCGGAGTCTGGGCATGCTCGGATCCTGAGTGCCCGCAGATCCCCAGACGAGAACCCGCTGACGGAGAGCCCGCCCACGGAGAGGACAGCGCCCGGACCGTCGGAAGGCTGTTCTCGCGGCCGACCTCGCGATGCGACTGCGGAGCCCGGGTCCTCGAACTGCTCTACTGCCAGAACTGCGGCGATGTGCTGCTGGGCGGGTACGCCCCGGAATCCGCCTTCAAGCAGCGCAGGGGGAAGGGATTCGAAGCCGGTCTCCTTGCCGACCTGCCTGACCTCGACTCGCTACCCGACGGGGGCTCCCTCGGCCCCAGCGCGGCTAACTACGTCGTCTACTGGCCGAGGAAGAAGCACCCTGCCGCGGACAAGCTGGACTGGGAGACGAGTTCCGACAAGGGGGCGATGAGCGCCGGATTCGAGTTCAAGCGGAGTGCGTACGACCCCCGCACTGGCATGCTGCGCAACCACAGGAACCACACCGGTTGGTCCTTCCACACCAGCGTTCCAGAGCCGAAACGCGGACGCCCCCGCCTCCGGCTCGAAGACCTTCCGGCCGCTCCGTCCCAGTGCCCTGGCTGCGGCGACAACTGGGAGGTCCGGCGTATCGGGCACGACAACCTCAGCTTGAGCGACCCCCGTCGCCTCCGGACTCCAGTCCGGTCGATGCGCACCGGTTTCGAGAAGGTCAACCAGGTACTTACCACCGCCGTCCTCGCCCAACTGCCCACGCGTCAGGCCGTCGTCTTCTCCGACAGCCGCCAGGACGCCGCGAAGCTCGCAGCCGGCCTCGGCTTGCGCCATTACCAGGACCTCTTGCGTCTGCTGCTTGCGGAGGAAGTCGCGAACCAAGGAGATCCCGCAACCGACCTGGCAGTGATCCAGGGCTTCTACCAGAGTGCCTCGCGGACCCAGGAGGAGCTAGCGGCAGCTCAGGCCGCCCGTGCGCGGATCCGGCCCAGGGACCCCGCCGCATACGACCAATGGGAGAAGCTCCAGAAGCCGCCCTCTGCCGGGAGTCTCGACGACCTCGCCGATGATCCAGAACCCGACACGGAGGAGGAGCTCTACGCGCGTCTGAGCAGGGTTCCGAGTCTGGACAGCCACGCCGCCACCGTTGCCGAGAAGCTAGTCCACCTCGGAGTGAACCCGGGGGGACCGAACGCCTCGCTGCAGACGGCTCGCTATGAGAAGGGCACTGAGACACGGCGGTGGTCGTCGTTGTACCGATGGCCCGATGATCCCGAAGGGAAGGTCCGCGACGAGTCCGGCACGGTTCTCAGCGCGCGGCAGCGTGATCTCCGCGACGAGATACGGGAGTCCCTCAGCCGGGAGCTCCTCATGGGACTGTTCGGCAGTGCGGGCAGGGATTTCGAATCACTCGGTCTCGGCTGGCTCTCGCTGGCGTCAGACAGGTCGGTCCTCACCAGCGACCGGGCTTCGGAGATCGCACTCGTACGGGGAAGCCTGCGTGTCCTCGGCCACCTGCGCCGATTCGCAGGCCTCCGTACTGCCGCGGACACTCCGCCTCGTCGCCTCCGCGACTACTGGCAGAGGATTGCAGCGGTCACAGGCCAAGACGAGGAGGATGTCCAGCATCGAGCCGAGCGAGCCTGGGGCAAGGCCGTGATCGGGTATGTGATCCAGCCGGAGGAGGTGGCCCTCCGCCACGGTGAAGGCCTCGCGTGGGAGTGCGGCGTATGCCACCGTCGGCACCTGCACCCTGGGACCGGCATCTGTACGAAGTGCGGAGGACCGCTGCCTCCCGAGGCGGAGGACTTCGACCCGCCGGAGGACGACTACTACGCGTGGATGGCGAAGAACGGAATCGGGAAGTTCCGCCTGAACACCGCGGAGCTCACCGGCCAGACCGACCGGATCGAGGCCCAAGGGCGCCAAGCCCGCTTCCAGAGCGTGTTCCTCAGCGATGCGGAACACCCGCGGCCCGACACCCTCGACGTGCTCTCGGTGACCACGACGATGGAAGCCGGCGTGGACATCGGACCGCTCTCCGTCGTGCTGATGGCCAACATGCCGCCCACCCGCTTCAACTACCAGCAGCGGGTCGGTCGGGCAGGCCGCCGCGGGGCGCCCGTAGCCCTTGCGCTCACGGTCTGCCGCGGGCGCAGTCACGACGAGCACTACTTCCAGGACCCCAAGCGCATCGTTGACGCTCCGACCCCGCCTCCGTACCTCTCTACGGATATGAAGGACATCTACCAGCGGGTCCTCGCCTCTGAGGTGCTCCGCCGGGCGTTCGAATCCGCACAGGCGAACTCCGCGGGCGACGCTGAGCTCGACCCGACGCGCAACGTCCACGGCCAGTTCGGACTCGTCCGCGACTGGCATGCTGTCCGCCCCGCAGTCGAAGCGTGGATCGCATCCGAGGCCGCTCAGATCAGCGCGGTGGCCGAGGCGCTCGTGAGCCACACGAAAAGCACCGGGGCTCTTGACGCGGCACTTCGATGGGCGACGGAGCGCCTTGTTGCCGAAGTCACCGCTGTCGCTGAATCATCCCGCGGGCACCACGATCTCAGCCAGCGCCTGGCCGAGTCCGGCCTCCTCCCGATGTTCGGCTTCCCGACGTCGGTCCGCTACCTCTACACGAGGCGGCCGCGGGAGTCCTACCCGTGGCCCCCGCCAGGTGTCGTCGACCGCTCGCTCGACATCGCGATTTCGCAGTTCGCCCCCGGCGCGGAGACCGTGAAGGACGGAAAGGTCCATACATCGGTCGGTGTGGTCGGATACGTGCCTGGAGGCGGGACCCCGAAGGCTGTGAGTGATCCCCTCGGCGAAGGGCAGCACATCGGTATGTGCCGTGCGTGCGGGCACCTCGACGAGGACGCGAAGGCTGTTTCCGAGCCGGGCGGAGACGAAGAGCGGACTGCGGAGTGTCCTGCCTGCGGAGCATCCGACGGCTCGTACCGGGAGATCAGCCTCCATCAGCCGGCCGGCTTCATGACCGGAGGGAAGGCGCGCGACTTCGACGGCAACTTCGCCTGGAGGGCCAGATCACTCTCCCCGCGTACGGCAGCGGACCTGGAGTCCGGTGCTCCCCGGCGGATTACCCAGGCCGGGATGGTGGTGCATGCCGGAAAGGGCCGCCGCTACGCGGTCAACGACAACGGCGGTCGGCTCTTCCACTTCTCCCCGGCCAAGGCGACCTCCGACTGGTCCGGTGCCTTGGTGGAGGCAGAAGCTGCCGTCTACGCGCCCTGGCTGGCCGGAACCGTTGAAGACGCCAGCAGCACCCCTGGCACAGCGATCGGCGCGGTCCAGCACACCGATCTCTTCCTCCTCGGCCCGGCCTCGGGCGAGAGTCTGGAACACGGCCTCCGCCTCAACCTAGCCTCGGTCGCCCAGGCGACCGGATTCCCGGATGACCGCTCCGGACGCCGTGCCGGCTGGTACTCTCTGGCCGCACTCCTCCGTGTGGCAGCCGGCGATATCCTCCAGGTCCAGCCGAACGAAATCGCCTCCGGTATCCACGGTGCCGGATCCGCCGGCTCCCGGGCGCGGACGTTCGCCTTCCTCTCCGACACCCTCGATAACGGCGCGGGCTACTGCACCCACCTGGCCGAGCCCGAGGTCTTCAACGACCTCGTGGCCGCCGCCAACCGCATGGTCGAGAAGTTCCGTGACGGCAGCCACGGCCGCGACTGCCGGGGCTCCTGCTACGAGTGCCTGCGCGACTACACCAACATGGCCTACCACTCGCTCCTGGACTGGCGGCTCGCCGACGACCTCCTTGCCATCCTCTCCGGGGAGGCCACAGGTACCCGCATCGAGCCGCGCCAGCCCAGTCGGCTGCTGCAGAACTGGGCGGCCGACTTCCCGGAAGGCGATGCCGAGTTCGTACCGGACCTCGGTGGGGCAGGCCCGGCCGTCTTGTTTGAGCAGCGTATGTGGGTAGCCGCCAAGAGTCCCTTCGAGGCAGCTGACGACCAACTTGAATCCCCCCGGATCTCTGCGGTCAGGCGAGCCGCGGCCGCAGACAGCCGAGGCATCCCCGAGGTCGTCTTCGCCGACGACTTCCTCCTCGATAAGGCGCCCGCGAGGATTGTCTCCATGGTGACCGACTTCGAGGGCATCGACGCATAGCGGTACGGGATCAGAACTACGACTGTCTTCAACCCCTCCCTCAGATCCTGATCACTACTGACCTTTTCGGACTGCCTTCGGGTGGTCTGGGGTGAGGGTCAGTCCGGTCTCGGTGAGGCAGCCGTCGATGAGTTCGGGATGATGCTGGA
>NZ_JBIWFK010000030.1:0-28739 GCF_044763015.1 Streptomyces sp. NPDC096324
ACCGGCGGTCCGGCCCGGCCGCTCTCCGAACGGGGGAAGAACTCGTACCACGCGCCGTACAGCGCCCGCTCCCGCTCCACCAGCAACGGCAACGGGAGGGATCGGGTGAGCCGTTCACGCAGGGGATGCTCCGCGAGAGTGGCCGCGACCCCGGGGGCCTGGGCCGCCGCGAACCGCTCGGCCGCGGGCAGGGAGTCGTCGCGCAGGGTGTCCGCGGCCGCCAGCACCGTGGCCCGGCCGGCGGCCTTCGGCACGCCCGCGGCGGCCCGCTCGTGGAGGGCGGCACCCTCCTCCAGGACCAGGCCGACGTCGATCCCGGCGGGGATCTTGATCTCGGCGGAGCGCCGCCATCCTGTCACCGGGTCGCTCCAGGCTTCCACCAGGTAGGTCCAGTGGCCCATGGCCGCCGGAGTGACCCGGGCCCCCCAGTGGTCGCTTCCGGGGGCGAGTTCACGCATCGGTGTCCACGGGCCCGGACGGCCGCCGGGATCGACCAGGACGACATTCGCGCCGACCGCGTCATGGCCTTCACCGAAAAGAGTGGCGGTGACCTGGAAGGTCTCGCCCACAACCGCCTTGGCCGGTCGCCGGCCGCGATCGACGACCGGCCGCACATCCATGACGGGTGTGCGGCCGGTCTCCGTGTACGCGTCCGTGATCGCGTCCATGCGTCTCGCCTCCGCGGTTCTGGGCCCGAATCGTCGTTGCCGCGAAAGGCCCTCTCGGTGCGGTCCCTGGGACCGTCGTTCAGATCCGTGCCGGAACGTCCTGCAGGTAGACCTCGGCGGCGTTCGCCGCCTCCCGCGCGCACCGCTTCCCCATCAGGACGCACAGGGTGTATCCGGTGTTCTCGAAATTCCCCCGCACCACACCGTCGGAGGGAGTCGCGAGAAGCAGGCGTTCCCACGCCCGGTAGCGCTCCAGATGCCTGGCGACCTCGGCTTTGGCAGGCAGCAGCATCACGCTGGTCACCTTCCCGATCTCTCGACCGCGCACGGCTCGCCTGGCCGGCGGATGAGGGCCGTACGCGAAGGGGGGCCGGTCCGTCACGGAGCGACACCCTCACTCATGGTGCCTGTGCGGCGACCGAGCGTCTTGTTGGATCTTCAACCAGGCGGGGTCGCGCTCGGGTTGCACGAATGGAGTAGCCCTCTCATGCTGAGGGTGACTCAGGAGCGATCGGCGGTCACGCTTCGCAATCGAGTCCCGGTCCCGCAGGGGGCGAGGTGGAGCGAGAGCTTCGCCGGTGAGGAGCCAACGAGATGAAAGCCGCAGTTCCCTGCTACTACCACCTGGATGTGGAGCTCAGCGAGGAAAAGGTCGGGCAGGTCAGGCGCATCCTGGCCGCGCACCTCAGGTACTGGAACCTGGAGAATCTCGTCGAGTCCGTCTGCCGCTGTGCGGAAGCGCTGCTCCGCACCATCGAGCAGCACTCGGCGGACAAGAACACGACGATCGAGATGTGGTGGAACGGCCGGCGGCTGTTCGCGGCCGTCTCGGACAACAGTCAGGACATCCGCCCGCACCGGGCGCCCCAGGGATGCCTGGCCCAGATCGCGGCCCTGAGCGACGGCTGGGGCTGCTGTGCCACGGACCTCGGCGGAAAGATCATCTGGTCCTCGTGGCGGGCCCGCGCCGCCGACCACGCCCCGCTGGCCCCGCCCGTTCCCGCGCCCTGCCTGCGTGTGGCGCGTGCGACGCCGTTGTACGCGGTGCTGCCGGAGCCCGCGCTCGCCGCGAACCGTGACGGGACCGAGCCGGCCGCCGTCCACGGGTGACCGGCCGGTGGACCCGGCCGCGCTGTCCGGTCAGGTCGTCGAGGGCGTCGATCCGCAGGGATCGGCGCCCTCGGCGTGCCCGGCGTCGTCCGTCCGGCCGCGTCCGGACGGTGCGTCCGGCCGGTCCGGGTCGCCGAGCCAGCCGGATGTCACGGGGTTAGGCTAATCATTGATCGGGCTGAAACGGGCACATCGGACCCAATGGCGGAGAGCCTGTCCGGTCCACGGCCCGGACGCCGGGACCTGGGGCGGTCTCCAGATACGGGGATGCACATGTCCACAACACCGGTACAAGCGGCACGCCAGGAACTCTCGGCATTCAAGGGCCAGTTGATCGGCCCGGAGGACTCCGGGTACGACGAGGCCCGTGCCGTCTACAACGCGATGATCGACCGGCGGCCCGCCCTGGTGGCACGCTGTACCTCCCCGGAGGACGTCGCCCTGATCATCGGCTTCGCGCGCGACCACGCGCTCCCGCTCGCGGTGCGCGGCGGCGGTCATCACGGGGCGGGCCTGAGCACCTGCGACGACGGAGTGGTCCTCGACCTCTCCCCCCTCAAGGACATCACCGTCGATCCGGCCGCCCGCACGGTACGGGTCGGCGGCGGCTGTCTCCTGGGCGAGGTCGACCGCGCCACCAATGAGCACGGCCTGGCCACACCCAGCGGCATCATCTCCACCACGGGCGTCGGCGGCATCACCCTCGGCGGCGGACTCGGTCATCTCACCCGCAAGTGCGGGCTGGCCGTCGACAACCTGCTGGAGGCCGAGCTGGTCCTGGCGAACGGCGAGCACGTCCGCGCGAACGCCGACGAGAACACCGACCTCTACTGGGCGATCCGCGGCGGCGGCGGCAACTTCGGCGTCGTCACCTCGTTCCTCTTCCGGCTGCACGAAGTGAGCACGGTCGTCGCCGGTCCCACCTTCTGGCCCGTCGAGCTCGGCGCCGAAGTCCTCGCCGCCTACCGCGACTTCATTCCCCACGCGCCGCGTGAACTCGGTGGCTTCTTCCTCTTTGCCTCGGTCCCGCCGGGACCGCCGTTCCCGGAGGAACTGCACTTCAAGAAGGTCTGCGGTGTGCTGTGGTGCCGCGTGGGCGACGACACCGACGCGGCCGCCCGGGACATGGCCCCGCTGCTCGACGCCCTGCCCGAGCCCCTGCTGCACGGCCCCGCGCCGATGCCGCACCCGGCCATCCAGTCCGCTTTCGACGGCGTCTACCCGCCCGGCGACCAGTGGTACTGGCGGGCGGGCTTCGTCGATCAACTCCCCGGCGAGGCCGTTGACCTGCACGCCAAGTTCGGCGCCGCGATGCCGACCTGGAAGTCGACCATGCACCTCTACCCCATCGACGGAGCCGTCCACGACGTCGGCCCGACGGACACCGCCTGGGGCTACCGCAATTCGGGCTGGGCCGCCGTCTACGCGGGTGTCGATCCCGACCCGGCCAACGCCGACGTGATCAAGCGGTGGAGCGTCGACTACTCCGACGCCCTCTTCCCGTACTCCGCGGGCGGCGCGTACGTCAACATGGTGATGGCCGAGGACCAGGAGAGCGTCCGGGCGAGCTACAGCGGCAACTACGACCGTCTGGCCGGGGTGAAGGCCGAGTACGACCCCGCCAATCTGTTCCGGCTGAACCAGAACATCGAGCCGGCGTCGAGCGACTGACCTGCCGGGCGGGCCCGTTCACAATGTGCGGGCCACGCCCCCGTGGACGTCCGTGGGCTCCGGCGACGTACCGGGCTCCGGACGCCACAAGGGGCAGGACACGATGCCGGGTTCGACCGGTTCGAGGCCCTCGTAGAACGCGCCGACCTGTTCGGGGCTGCGCAGCACGTACGGGATCGCCCCCGTGTCGTCGTAGCCCTGCTGCGCCTCCTTGAGCGCCGCGTCCGTGTCCGTGCTGTCGTAGTGCACGAAACAGCTGCCGGAGGGCAGCGCCGCCTGCAGGCGCCGGACGATCGACCGGGCCTCCTCGTAGTCCTGGATGTGACCGAGGATGCCCATCAGCATCAGCGCGACGGGTCGGGAGAAGTCCAGGATCCGGGACGCCGACTCGATGATCTTCTCGGGCTCGCGCAGGTCCGCGTCGATGTAGTCGGTGACGCCCTCGGGCGTGCTCGTCAGCAGTGCCTGGGCGTGGCGCAGCACCAGCGGATCGTTGTCCACGTACACGACGCGGGACTCGGGCGCGACGCGTTGGGCCACCTGGTGGGTGTTGTCGTACGTGGGCAGGCCGGTGCCGATGTCGAGGAACTGGCGGATGCCGAGTTCGCCCGCCACGAAGGTGACGGTACGGATCAGGTAGGCGCGCGACGCGCGGGCCATGGTCTCGATGTTCGGGGCGACTTCGCGGTACGCGTCCCCGGCGACCCGGTCGACCTCGTAGTTGTCCTTCCCGCCCATCCAGTAGTTCCAGATGCGGGCGGAGTGCGGCACCGTCGTGTCGATCTTCGACAGTGCGTCCTGGTCGGGAGCGGATCGGTCGGCCATGGGAGTTCTCCTGCCGTGCGTCACGCGGTCGGTTGCTTACGCTATCGGCAACAGGCCGATGCGCAGGCCGAGTTGACGGATCGCCCGGGTGGGGTCGTGGGCGGCGCCGGCGGGTTCCCCGGTGTCGAGCGTGATCACGGGGACGTGCTGGGCCAGCGTCCGCAGAACCCGCTCGTACGCGTGTGCCGCCTCGGTGTCGTCGGTCCCGCCCGCCATGTGGACGAGAGCGCCGTCGCGTTCGGCCACCGCTTCCGCGAAGTCCAGCGCCTGGATCCACGTCACCCGGGAGCGGCCGCGGCGCAGCGGTCCGTAGACCAGTTCGTGGACGAGGCCGCCGTCGACGGCCAGCCGGCCCGGCGCGGACAGCAGTTCGCGGTAGGGCTGGGTGGGGTCCACATGGTGAAGATGCCCGTGCAGCGGGCGGATCGTGAAGTGATGGCGGGCCAGCTCGGCGAGGAGCGGGCGCCGGTCGAGACCGTCGGGGCCCTCGACGACCAGCGTCCGGCACCGTGTGAGGCCCTGGTGGAGGATCATGCCCGTATCCCTCCCTCCGGGACGAACGGCTCGGCCAGTGTGGGGGGACAACCCGCACGGCGGGAGTGTGCGTGCGGGTTGTCCGGTTGTGGGGGCGTGGTCGCGGACGCGGGCCTGTCCGGCGCTTCCCGCCGTGGACAGGCCCCGGAGAGGCGCGGGGCTCGCTCAGGCGATCAGGAAGTCGGCCTGTCCCGACTTGGCGCCCTCGATGAACGCGGCCATCTCGTCGCGGGACCAGATCAGCGCGGGCCCCTCGGGGTCCCGGGACTGGCGCAGCGCGACGCTCCCGTCGGGAAGCCGCTTGGCCTCGACGCAACTTCCGCCGTTGGTGCCGCTCCAGGGCTTGTGCCAGTCCTCGGTTCCCAGACCGGCCGCGGACATGCCGTTGTGCACGGGTCCCATGGATCACAACTCCTTACGCAGTTCACCCAGGATGGCCCTGGTCCGGGTGACCGGCTCCGCCTGCACGGACATCCGGTCCAGTACTTCGAGATAACCGACGACGTCGTCGGGCCGGTCGACGTACACCGCGCCCACCAGGCTCTCCGTGTAGACGATGTCGGGGAGTTCGGAGAAGCCGAAGCGGAAGTGGTGGAACGGGCCGAACGCGCCCGGGTGGGCACCCACGCCGAAGCGCATGATCTGGATCCGCACCTTCGGCATGTCCAGGGCTTCGGTGAGCCGGTCGAACTGGGCCCGCATCACCGCGGGTCCGCCCACCGGCCGGCGCAGCACCGTCTCGTCCAGGATCGCCCACAGCGCCGGGGCCTCGGGTTTGGCGAGGAGGTCCTGGCGTCTCATCCGCAGGGCGACGCGGCGCGCGATGTCCTTCCGTGTCTCGTTGGGGAACCCGACGCGCAGCAGGGCCGTGGCGTAGTCGTGCGTCTGCAACAGGCCCGGCACGTAGTGGGGTTCGTAGAGACGGATGACGCTGGCCTCGCTCTCCAGGCTCACGTACGCGCTGAACCAGTCCGGCAGTACGTCGCGGTACGTGTACCACCAGCCGGGCTGGTTGGCCTCCCTGGCCAGGGAGAGGAAGTCGTCGACCTCCGACGCCGGGACCCCGTAGACGCGGAGCAGCTCCCTCACGTACGGGATGCGGAGCCCGACCTCGGCCTTCTCGATCCTGCGGACCGTCAGAGCCGTGACCTCGATGGCGCGCGCGGCCTCCTCGAAGGAGACTCCCGCCTGTTCCCGCAGGTGCCGCAGCCGCTTCCCGAGAACCATGCGCAGGACGGTCGGCGCGCTGCCGCCGGAGCGGTTCTCGCCCACGTCCCACCTCCCGGGAACGGCCGTCTCAGGGGGCAGTGTGCCACGCGGCCGGTGACAGGGACAGAGTGCCGCGGATCGTTCTGAAATTATCGGAACGCCGGTTGCACAGGCGGCGGGAGGGCCACCATAGTGATCGAGTGACCTGTCGCACATTCGGCGACTTTCACGCTCAACTGCGCTCATCCGCACGGCAATTGAAACACCGCCAGATTCGGAACGGAGTGCAGCCGCACGCGGATGTGAGGCGATACGGGATGGCCGCCGTGACCGAAGGACAGGCGAGGGACGTCGGCAGGTCCGCCGGAGGGAATCCGGTGCTGGGGGTCGTGCTCAAGGAGGCCGGCTGCTCCTACGCCTCCCTCGCCCTGCGGGTCAATGAACTGGGGCGCCGCCAGGGCGCCGACTCCCACTACGACAAGGCGTCGGTCACCCGTTGGCTCCAGGGTCAGCAACCTCGCGGCGGCACACCGGAGTTGATCGCCGCCGTGCTGTCCGAGCGGCTCGGCCGCGCCCTGTCCCCCACGGACCTCGGATTCCACTCCGACTCCCAGCGCCCCGTCGCGAGCAGGGCGCTCGTCTACGGCGAGGACGTCGCCGAGACCCTGCACACGCTCGCGGAACTGGGCTCCACCGACATCTCCCGCCGCAGTCTCCTCGGCACGGTCCCCTTCGTCCCGGCGTCCCTGACGAACCCTCAGCGTGAGTGGCTGCTCTGGCTGTTGGAACATCAGGAGTCGCTCTCCCAGGCCCTGCCCGTGAGCGACGGCCCCGTCGAGCAGGTGCACGCGATGATCGCCGTCTTCGACCAGATGGACAACCACTACGGTGGCGGCGGTGTGCGTACCAGCATCGTGCACTACCTCTCCACCGAGGTCGTCCCCATGCTCCAGCGGCGCGGCACCCCGTCCGGGCAGCGCCGACGGCTGTTCGCGGCCGCCGCCCGGCTGGCCGCGATGGCCGGCTGGAGTTCGTACGACGCGGGGGAGTACGGCCTCGCCCAGCGCTACATGACCCAGGGCCTGCGGCTGTGCGCCGAGGGCCGCGACCGGGTGCTCGGCGGCCAGATCCTCGCGGGGCTCTCCCACCTCGCCACCAACCTCGGCCGCCCCGACGAGGGTGTGGCACTCGCCCGCGCCGGAATCGTCACGGCACAGGGGGCCGGCAGCCCCCTCGGACTGATGCGGCTGTACGCCATGTCGGCGCGCGGACACGCCGCGCGGGGCCGCTCGGACGACACGTCGAAGGCGCTGCGGCTGGCGGAGCGGCACCTGGCGGAGAGCAAGGGGGCCGAGCAGGAGTCGCCGTGGGTGCGCTATCTGGACCACCACTACCTCCAGGCCGAGTCCGCTCTCTGCTTCCGCGACCTGGGGCTCGCCCGCCAGGCCGAGCGCACGGCGAGCGAGTCGCTCGGCTCGGGCGCCGACCGGCGCCGGCGCCAGGCCATCAGCCGCTCCGTCCTCGCGACCGCGCACCTGCAGCAGGGCCGCCTGGACGAGGCGGTCGGCACCGCGACCCTGGCGCTGGAGACCCTCGGCGCCGTCCACAGCGAACGATCCGTCCAGGCCCTGCGGGACTTCCGCAGACGCCTCGAACCCCGTCGCGCCGAACCCGTCGTGCAGGAATTCGAGCGCCGATCCCGTGGTGTCCTCGGGGCGGCGGCCTGACGGGCGGGCCCGTCACCGGGGCCGGGCCGTGACCGGGGCCGGGCGCGGTGCCGTGACCGGGATCGGCGCCACGAACCTCGCGGGGTTCAGTACCCGTCGGGGGAGGGGGCGTTCTGGGCGCGGTCGACCGGGAGGTGCGCGCCGGATATCCCGCTCGACCAGTCCGACAGCAGGAACGCCACGACCCGGGCGACCTCCTGCGGTGCGACCGGCCCGCCGCCCGGCAGCTCCGCGGCCACGAAACGGGCGAACGCCTCGGGTTCCTCCCGGCGCATCCGGTCCCAGCGGCGGCCGGGGATCACCATGGAACCGGGGGAGACCGCGTTCACCCGGATCCCGTCCGGGCCGAGCTCGCGGGCCAGCGAGGCCGCGAGCTGGATCTGCGCGGACTTCGCGACCGAGTACTGCGCGGGCGGGCCCGGCTTCCAGCCGGAGATCGAGGAGATCACCACGACCGAGCCGCCGCCCGCGGCTCGCAGGTGCGGGACCGAGGCCCGTACCAGCCGGGTCGCGTGACCGACGTTCACCGCCCAGGTCGCGGCCCAGTCGTCCGCGTCCGCCTCCTCGAAGCCGCCGCCCCGCGAACCGCCCGTGCAGGCCACCACCCCGTCCAGGCCGCCGAAGCGTTCCGCCGCGTCCCCGACGAACCCCTCCAGGTCCCCGGGCGCGGTGACGTCGAGCCGTCGGGTGAACAGACCCGGGCCCATCGAGGCGGCCAGCGTGTCCAGATCCCGCGCGGTGCGCGCACACGTGGCCACCCGTACGCCCTCGGCGGACAGCAGCCGCACGATCTGCTCGCCGAGTCCGCGCGTACCGCCGGTCACCAGCACCCGTTTGTCACGCAGTCCCGCACGGCCGGTGTCACCGTCAAGGGACACCGTCGCACCGCCCCCGCTCCCGTTCCTCACAAGATCGAACATACATCCCACGCCACTACGCGCTTGCAACCGGACAACCCGAATACCCCCTGGTCGCCCCGGCAGTCCCGCGTGTTGGCTGCACGGGCAGCCGCAGCGACAGCCGCCCCCCGGGCCGCACCCGAAGGAGGACCGATGCCGGCATCCAGGGCACCGCGCCGCGAGCCGACGCCCGCACCGGTCCATGGCAACCCGGCTCCGGGGCACGAGACACGGGCCCCGGAAAGAGGGGTCCACCCCGCGGACGACCAGGCCCTCCGCACCCACGCCGCCGAGCGGCCCGCCCCATCGGCACCGACCGCGTCGGAACCACCGGCGCCGCGGGTCCCGACCGCTCCGCCCGTACGGTCCGGAGCCCCGGCCCCGATCGAACCCGCACGGTCCGAGGCCTCACCGCGCACGGGGCCCCCACCCAACGCGCCCACCATCCCGACCGAGCCTCGACAGGCCGCGGCTCCGGCCCCGACCGAGCCGGGACCGTTCGTGGCCCCGGCCTCGACCGGGCCCGTGCGGGGTCCGGCTCCAGCCTCGACCGAGCCGCTGAGCGCCGAGGCTCCGGCCCCGACCGTGCCGGTGTCGTCCGGGACCCCGGCCCCGACTGTGCCGGTATGGTCCGGGACCCCGGCCCCGACCGATCTCGAACCGTCGGCGACCCCGTCCGCCGGAGCCACCGCCCCGGGCGGCACCCCTACGAACCGGGTCCGCGGAGCGCACCGGCTGCGGACCACCGTCCCGGCGCACCCGTCGCGGGTGCCCGGTGTGCGGGCCATGGTCGCCGAGTACCTCACCCGCCTGCGGCTGCCCGCCCAGCGCGTCGACGACGCGGTGCTCGCGACCGGGGAACTCTTCACCAACGCCCTGAGACACGGCAGCCCCGACCGCGGCGACACCATCACCGTCGGCATCGCGTGCGACCCCCGCGAACTGCGGGTGTCCGTCGCCGACCGCTCGTCCGCCCTGCCCGCGCCACGGACGGCGGGCGGGGCCGAGGAGTCGGGACGCGGACTGACGATCATCGCCGCGCTGAGCGACGACTGGGGCGTCGCGCCGGCCGACCCGGGCACCACGGGAAAGAAGGTGTGGTTCTCGATGGTGCTTCAGACGGTGCCGTGAAGGCCGTCCCGAGGCGTCAGGCCGGGGACCCCGGGGCGGCACACCCGGGGGGCCGGGGCTCCGTGCCGATGGTCCCGGAGCTCGCCAGGGCCCTGGCGGGGGAACTCGTACGCCGGGCCGACGAGGAACGCGGCCTGATGCGCCAGGCGCGCGACCGCCCCACCGGAGCGTGGCGTGAGTCTCTGGCCGCCTGCCGCGCGGGCAACGCCCGGGCGCTCGCGGTGATCGTCCGGCGGCACGGCTGGCCGACCACCGCCCGGGTCGGCCCGGCCGCCTCGACCGCGGCCCTGATGATCCTGTTGCACGCCCCGGACCTCGGTCTGCAGCTCCGATGCCGCGATCTGATCGCCCGGGCCGTGGCCGACGGACTCTGTCCGGCCCCGCACCACGCCTACATCGCCGATCACTGCGCCGTCGAACTGGGACTGCCGCAGTTCTACGGCACCCGCGTCGACCCGGTCACCCTGCGCCCCTGTTCCGTACGCCGTCCCGGGACCGTCGACGAGCGGCGCCGGGACGTCGGTCTCGGCCCGCTCGACGAGCAGATGCGGCGCCTGCGCGAGGGCCTGTGAGGCGCCAGGGAAACGTGATGTGCAGCACGCCCCGAAATACCCCGTTCGGGTGGCGCGGAATGATTGTGGCTGGGCACGGCTTGATCACCGATCAAGAAAGGAGAAATCGCTGGCCACGGCCGGTGCGGCGCATTTGACACTTCGTTGAGGGCACAGATAGGAACAACTCTCTGAAGTGGAGAGGTGGACTGTGCGCGAGCCCAACGTGGTCGGGGACTGGCAGGAGTACGACGAGCAGGCCGGCCTGCGTGTTCGCGTTCATGGTGTGGAAAAGGCCGAGCCCCCGAAGGGGCGTGACGACGCGGCCGACGAACTCACCTACTTCAGATTGCGGGTGACCGTCGAGAACCGCGCCACCGAACATTTCGGCATCCACCTCGAAGACGGCCAGATCGATATCCGCGTCGGCGCAGACGGCGAGAGCGCCTTCCTCGACTGGCGGAACTCGCAGTTCATCGAGGGATACGACGTCTATCCGCTGCGCCGGGCCACCGCGGTCCTGTTCGCGGCCGGCCCCGACGCCGTCCTCGACCGGATGGACATCCAGGTCCAGCTCAAGGTCGACGACGAGTGGACCGAGCGCTTCCTCTGGGCGGGCGGCATCGCGAACGACACGCCCGTCGACGCGGCCGCGCGACCCGACACGGCCCGGGACAGCCTCGCCTGTCAGGTGACCAACTTCCTGCGGCGCGAGGCGGAGTCCTGAACCGCCCGAGTGGAGTCCGAACCACCTGAAAGGCGACGAGTCGGGCGAACGCCGGATTTCGCCCCACGGGCTATGGTCGCCGGGTGAGTCGAACCGAAGCGCGCTCCGAAGGGGCGGGTCCCTTCACGACCCGGCTGACCTGGCGTCTCGTGGACGGTCGTGTCGCGGTCTGGGAATCCCGCCTGGCCCGCAAGCGCGGCTTGCTCACCGTGCGCGTCCCGGGGGAGACGGAGGGCCGCTCCCGGCGGGCGGACACCGCGTCGATCGCCCGGCTGCGCCGGCTGAACGTCATCGCCGCGGCCGCGTTCATGGTCGGCGGGCTGCTGTTCGCCCTCGGGGCCGGGGTCGCCCAGTTCGGCTCGGGGGGCCTGACGGGCGCGTGGATCTACTTCACCGGCGGCCTGTTCTTCAACACCGGGGGCTACGCCTCACTGCTTCAGGCGGTGAACGCTCCTCGCCGCGACAGCGCGTCCGACGCGTTGGCCGGGCGGCGCTGGCGGTGGTGGAGCTACGAGCCCGGCCGGATCGACTGGCTCAGCACGTTCCTGCTGTTCGTGGGGACGCTCGTGTTCGGCGTCAATCTGCTGGACTCGCTGCTGAAGGGACTCTCGGTCCAGCAGACGGACCGGCTGATCTGGGCGCCCGACATGGTCGGCTGCGTCCTGTTCCTCGTCTCCGGTCACCTCGCCGTCGTCGAGGTCTGCCACGGGCGCCCGCGTGTCCTCGCCGGCGACCTCGGCTGGTGGATCGTCGCGGTCAACCAGTTCGGATCGGTGCTCTTCTTCGTCTCGGCGCTGGCCGCCTACACACGGCCGACGACCGGCAGTCTCGTGAACGTCGACATCGCCAACTGGGGCACCCTCGTGGGGGCGCTGTGCTTCTCGGCCGGGGGCGTGATCCAGTTCTTCGAGCGGCCCTGAGGGCGGCGCGGACAGTCCGCCGATCGGCTACCGATCGCTCGCCGGGTTGCCCTCGACCCACTGGATGAGGAGCTGTCGTACGTACGGATTGCCCTCCTGGGCGGCGTGCGCCAGCCGCTCCGCGCTCGCCCGGGCCGCCCGCCAGCCCGCGGGGGTGTCCTCGGCGTTGGCCTGGTCCGCCGCGGCCAGCGCGTCGGCCGCCAGGAGCCGCAGATCCTCCGAGAGGTCGTCGTCCGCGGCGGCCCGGTACGCCTCCAGGCGCAGGGCCGCGAGGGCCGCCGGCGAGGGAGCGGGCTGCGCGGGCGGCTGGGCGTAGCCGCTCACCGCTATCACCACGCAGAAGGTGGCGACGTCCCGGCGGTTCTCCGACTGGCCCTTGGCGATGGCGGGCGCGAGCCACTTGGGAGCCCGCCAGTGCGAGACGGCGGTGGCGACGAGGAGGGCAACGGCCAGCAACGCGAAGGGAATCCAGCCACCGAAGAACCAGCCGAGCGGCCCGAGGACCAGGAAACAGACGGCACTGCTCATCCATATCCGGCGGCGGCCGAGTCTCAGGTGTCGTGGATCCATGTGTCTCAGTGTCTCAGGGGCGCCCGGCACGCGCCGAGGGGGCGGGTGATTCCCGCGGTCCCACCGCCCTCCGGCCCGGCCGGACCCGGAGCCGGGGTGTCCGACCGCTTCCCGCGTCGTCGTGGCGGGCACGCGTCGTGACGGCTGCCGGTGCCGGAACGCCCCGCGTCACGGCCCCGGGTGGCGTGAACCGCCGTGAACCGGCCTCGTGAGAGCGGCGGCGGGTGTGAACGGCGCGTATCGAATGGCCGGAGATGGTCCTGTCCATCGGGACCCCCCGTACGTACGATTTCGTCGCTCCCGGCCTTCACAGCTCCTTCACAGCCGGGAGTCGGCTGCGCGTGCGTATTTGTCATGCGCATGCATAAATGAGCCGCGCTTGATCCACGCACTGGTCCGCGACGGTTCCCCGTTCCCTCGGGGAGCCGCACCCCCCATTCATGGCGGTACGCCCGCGGGCTGCCGCCGGAACACCTACGCAACGGATTGGAGCACCATGGCCGGTGGCCTGTTCATGGGTGGCGCGATCGCCGCCCTGTTCGCCACAGCGCTTCCCCTGTCGAGCCCGTCCTCCGGTATCCAGGACCCGCCCCCGGACAAGATCGTCATCAGTGTCGCCACGGTCAACGGATCCGGCTGTCCCCAGGGAACCGCGGCTGTCGCCGTCTCCCCGGACAACACCGCCTTCACCGTGACCTACAGCGACTACCTCGCCCAGGTCGGGGGCAACGCCGACCCCACCGCGTTCCGCAAGAACTGCCAGCTCAACCTGATCGTGCATGTCCCGCAGGGCTTCACCTATGCCATCGCAAGCGCCGACTACCGCGGCTTCGCCTCGCTCCAGCCGGGAGCCAGCAGCACGGAGAAGGCCTCGTACTACTTCCAGGGATCCCCGAACACGGCGTCCATCACCCACCCCTTCCGCGGCCCGTACGGCGACGACTGGCAGGCCACGGACACCACCGACTGGGCCCAACTGGTCTGGGCGCCCTGCGGTGTGCAGCGCAACTTCAACATCAACACCGAGCTCCGCGTCAGCGCGGGCACCTCGACGCCCGGCAGCTCCAGCTTCATGACCATGGACTCGACGGACGGCGACATCAGCACCGTTTACCACCTGGCCTGGAAGGAGTGCCCCGCCGCCTGACCCGCCGCCTCCCAGATGGGTCCTCGGCCGGCTCCGCCGCATCGGAGCCGGCCGAGCGGGTCCGCGGTCGTCCGCGGGCGGTGCGCTACGGCAGCAGCTTGTCGACCGCCGCGGAGCCCTCGTCCTGGAGCTTTCGCTCGGCCCAGGCGAGGCTCTCCGGTGTGACGTCGCGACCCGCGGCGAGAACCAGGTCCTCGGCCGTCACCGGGCCCTCGGTCCCGGTGTGCAGCAGTGCGTCGGGGGTCGCCCTGTCATCGGAGGGTGTGGACGTGTCGGACTGGCTCATCGGCATGGTCTCTCCCTGTTCCACCGGATCTGTATTCACGCTACGGGCATTCCGTACGCCCCGCGCGACACGCCGTGGGCCACGGCTGATCCACGGGTGCCGCGGAGGGCGAACCCCCGTTCGGCTGCGCTGGAATGTCGGATTTTGTTCGCGGAGGTGATGGTGAAGGAGCTCGCACCACCACGAATGAACGGAGCTTGGAATGCGTATTCGTCTGATGGCCGCCGCCGGACTTGCCAGCGTCGCCCTGCTGGCCACCGCCGGGACCGCCGCCGCCGACACCGGGCCGACCGGCGCCGCGGCGAACAGTCCCGGACTCCTGTCCGGCAACGTCATCCAGATCCCGGTCCACATCCCGGTCAACGCCTGTGGCATCACGGCCAACGTTCTGGCGCTGCTGCCCACGACGGCGGGGAACACGACCACCTGCTCGAACAGCTGACGGTCCGACGTCCGCGGGTCCGGGCTCTCGCTGCCCGGACCCGCTGCCCGGCCCCGAGCCCGGCGGCACACTCATCCTCCCGAGTGAGCCGCCGGGCTCGGCCGTGTCCGGGGTGCGGGACCCGGTCCGACGGGGGTGCGGGGGGAGGGGGCGGGACCGGATCCCCGGGCGGCGGGGGTCATCGGCGACTCGCGGACCCGGGGGTGTCGTCCGGCGTCCACGTATTGGTCTGTACATGACCATCGCGGCGGGCCAGACTGTGCGCCGACCGGACACCCCCCATCGAGGAGCACCCTTCATGCGCATGCCCGCACGGCAACGTTGTCACGCGGTCCTGGCCGGCCTCGTCACCCTCACCACCGCCGCCGTCCTCTCCGTGGCGACCGGCGCGCCCGCCTCCGCCGCCGACACCTGGAACGAGGTGGGCTCGGACCGCGCCGACCCGCTGACCGAGAGCCAGGGCCTGACCTCCGTCGAGGTCCCGGCCGGCAGCCCCAACCACTACACGGGCATCGGCACGATCCCCGTGAGCGTGAGCAGCCGGGGCTGGAACCACGTGGGCGACCCGGACGCCTCGTACAACGGCTACTACGTGGAGCCCTATCAGAGCGACTCCGGCAGCGCGAAGATGTTCCGCGTGCAGGCACCGGGCGGCGCCTGGTCGGAGTACGTCCACAAGCTGAGCGCCGGAGAGGCGCTGAACAACTCCTTCGTCACCATCGCGCCGAGCGGTACCTGGATGGTGTCCGGCGAGTACGGCACGATGAACCGGCTCCTGGTGTTCCCGACCCCGGGCGTCAACCCGGCGACCACGCCCTCGGCCGACCTTCCGCTGGCGTCGGCCGTCAACCTCGACCACGCCGTACGCGACGTACAGGGCTGCGACTTCGTGACCGCGACCCGGCTGCTGTGCTCGTCCGACGACCCCGCCGGCACCCTCTTCGGCATGACCAAGCCGCTGCTCCAGATCGACCTGTCGGCCGAGCCGGGCGGCTCGGCCGACGTCTCCGGACACGTCACGGCACTGCGGCAGCTCCCGCTGCGCAGCTCCTGCTCGGGCACCTTCGAGGCGGAGGGCATCGACTACGACCGCCGCAGCGCCACCCTGCGCGTGATCGTGGTGTCCCCGGGCTTCTGTGTGCTGACCGACAGCAAGACCTATCGCTTCACCAAGAGTTGAGCCCACACTTCAGAGGAAGCCTGGGCGCGTGCCCCCGGAGGGGCTGTCGACCGACGGGGGGCGTACGCGCCCGGAGAGGGCTGGGTCTAAGGTCAGAGGCAGATTCAGAGTGATGGGGGGTGGCCGGCAATGGTGCAGGACGAAGCCGTGATCGGCTGCACGGGGGAACTGCTCATCGGCACCCGGGGGTCCGCCGGACCCGGCGAGGTCCTCGTGCGCGTGAGAGGCGGATCCGAGACCTTCCATGCCTGGTCTCGGGAGCCCCTGCCGAAAGGGGCGACCGTGCTGGTGATCGAGTCCAGGGGATGCCGTGAGGTCGACGTCATCACGTGGGCCGATCCACTGGACGCGCTCGACGGCGATGCCGTCGGCGAAGCTTGAGAAGGAGAAGCATGTTCGGTTATCGCGTACCCGCCCCCGACGAGGCGATGTTGATCTCGGGCGGCAGGCGGGGACTGGGGGGCGCGCCGTTCCGAGTGGTGACGGGGCACGGCAAGTTCGTGCTTCCGGTCTTCCGCAAGACCCGCTTCCTGACCCTGTCCATGTGCGAGGCGGAGGTCACCGAGACCTGTGTCACCAAGCAGGGCATCTCGCTGCACGTCCGCGCCGTGATCGCGTTCAAGGTCGGCAACGACACCGAGAGCATCATCAACGCGGGGCAGCGGTTCCTGTCCGACCAGGACCAGATGTCGGTCCTGACGGGCCGCATCTTCGCGGGCCATCTGCGGTCCATCATCGGTTCGATGACGGTCGAGGAGATCGTCACCGAGCGGCAGAAGCTCGCCGCCGAGGTCCTCGACACCTCGAAGCTGGAGATGGCGAAGATCGGCCTCATCGTCGACTCGCTGCAGATCCAGTCGATCGACGACGGCGACACCGGCTACATCGACGCGATGTCCGCGCCGCACAAGGCGGCCATCCAGCGTCAGGCCCAGATCGCCCAGGCGCAGGCCACGCAGGCCTCCGTCGAGGCGCAGCAGGTGGCCGCGCGCAACCAGGCCGAGTACGCCCGGCAGACGGCCATCGTGCAGGCGGAGTACTCGGCCGAGGTGGACCGGGCGCAGGCGCAGGCCGCCCAGGCGGGCCCGCTCGCCCAGGCTCACGCCCAGCAGGAGGTCCTCGCGGCGCAGACCGAACTCGCCCAGCGCGCCGCCCAGTTGCGTCAGCAGCAGCTCGTCGCCGAGGTCGTCAAGCCGGCCGAGGCCGAGGCCGCGCGGATCAAGGTGCTCGCCATCGCCGACGCCGAGCGCATGAAGATCCAGGCCGAGGCGGCCGCCTCGCACGACCGGGTCGCGCTCGACCGGATGCTGATCGACCAACTGCCCCTGATCGTCAAGGAAGCGGCCGGCGGCCTCGCGGGCGCGAACGTCAACGTCCTCAACGGCGCCGACGGTCTCGGCGAGATAGCGGCCGGCCTGGTCGCCCAGGGCCTGACCATCCTCGACTCGGTCCGCCAGAACCTGGGCGCACCGAACTCCGAGAGCGGCGCCGCGAAGGCGAACGGCCCGCTCGAACTCCAGGGATACCGCACGCCGGTCGACGTCGAGGGCGACGAGCCGAAGGGCGCCTCGTCGGCCAACTGACCCTCGTCCGTCCTCGGTCCTCCGCGTCCGCCGTCCCGTCCGGGGCGGCGGACGCGGCCGTTTCCCCAGGCGAGGGCGCACGATGGTCCACGTTTGTATCAACCGGCCCGGATGTCCCTCAAGTCCCTTACACTCTGGCCCAGTTGATCAATTGACGCGGCCGCCCCAGGAGGAGCGCATGCCCCGGACACCCTCGCGACGCACCGCAATCAAGGGCCTCGCCGCCACCGGCGCCGCGGTCGTCGGGTTCGATCCCTTCACCCGGAGCTGGGCGGCCACCACGGCCGACACCGGCCGCCGGCCGCTCGCGGGCCTCCCGTCGCTGGACGGCAGCGTGCACACCGACGACGCCTCGCTCACGGCCGACGCCGACGACTACGGCCACATCGTCCACCGGCGTCCCGCCGCGGTCCTGCGACCCGGCTCGGTGCGTGACATCGTCGCCATGGTGCGCTTCTGCGGCAAGCACGGCATCTCCGTCGCACCGCGCGGCCAGGGCCACGCCACCCAGGGACAGGCCCAGGTCGACGGCGGCCTGATCATCGAGACCACACCGCTCGCGTCGATAGGCCCCGTCGGGCCGCGCAGCCGGACGGTCACCGTCGGCGCGGGAGCCCGGTGGAGCCAGGTCGCCCGGGCCACCCTGGCCCACGGACTCACCCCGCCCACCTTCACCGACTATCTCGAACTCTCCGTCGGCGGAACCCTGTCGGTCGGCGGCATCGGAGGCCAGACCCACCAGCGGGGCGCCCAGGTCGACAACGTGACCGAACTCCAGGTCGTCACCGGCGCGGGCGACCTCGTCCGCTGCTCCCCGACCCGACACGGCGACCTGTTCCACGCCGTGCTCGCCGGACTCGGCCAGTGCGCGATCATCGTCGGTGCCACCCTGCGCCTGGTCCCCGCGCCCGAGACCGTACGCCACTACCTCCTGCCGTACGACGACCTGCGCACGTTCCTCGACGACCAGCGGCGGCTCGTCGAGGAGGGCCGGTTCGACTACGTCGAGGGCCAGGTGACCGCCGACGCCGACGGGGCCTTCAGCGGCTATCTCCTCGAAGCCGTCGCCTACGGACCGCCCGTCGGCCCCGCCCCCGACGACACCGAGCTGCTGAGCGGACTGCGGCACGACCCGGCGGGCGTGCAGGCGAGCGACCTCGGCTACTACGACTTCCTCGACCGGCTCGCGGCCTCGGTCGCCGCCCTCAAGGAAGCGGGACTGTGGGCCTTCGCCCACCCCTGGTTGAACCTGCTGCTGCCGGGCCGCTCGGCGGCGACGCTGACCGAGACCCTGCTGGCGGACCTCACCCCCGCCGATCTCGGACCCGGTGTCGTCCTGCTGTACCCGGTGCTGCGCGCGAACCTGCACACCCCGCTGCTGCGCACCGCCGACGACCCGGTGTCCTATCTCCTGGCCGTCCTGCGCACGACCCCGCCCGAGGACACCGCGACCGTCGACCGGCTGCTCGCGGCCAACCGGACCGCCTACGAGACCGTCCACGCGGCGGGCGGCACGCACTATCCGGTCGGCTCGGTCCCCTTCGACGCGGCCGACTGGCGCGAGCACTTCGGCCCCGCCTACCGGCGGCTGGCCTCCGCCCGGCACACGTACGACCCGCGAGGGATCCTGGTCCCCGGGCAGGGCGTCTTCTGACGGCTGCGGTTCGTCCGCGCTCCACTCCCGTCCCGGCCCGGGGTCACCAGCGGCCGGGTTCGCTGCCCACGATCGGTGTGGACGGCGCGCCGTCCACCCCCCGCGGGACATCACCGGCCAGCATCACCCGGTGCATGACCCGCGGGTGGTCGAGGTGGGCGGTGTCGCTCGGTGCCAGATGGATGGTGGCCCGGTTGTCCCAGAAGGCCACGCTGCCCGGCTCCCACCGGAAGCGGACGGTGTACTCGGGCCGGATCGCCTGCTCCAGCAGCATGTCGAGCAGCGCCCGGCTCTCCGGCCGGGACACCCGGAGGATCTGCTCGACGTAGTAGCCGTTGACGAACAGCACCCGCTCACCCGTCTCCGGATGCACCCGCACCAGCGGGTGATCGGTGGCGATCTGACGGTCCAGCAGATGACGGGCGTACGCGTCGTCGCCCGGCCGGCTCTGGTAGCCCACCCCGAGCCGGTGCTCGGCGCGCAGGGTGTCGACGAAGGAGCGCACGGGAGCCGACAGGCCCGCGTAGGCGGCGGCCAGGTTCGACCAGGTCGTGTCGCCGCCGTACGGGGGTACGGTCTCGGCGCGCAGAATCGTGGCGGCCGGGGGATCGACCCGGGCGCCGTGGTCGCTGTGCCATCCGCGCAGCAGCGAGTGACGGCGTCTGCGCAGCCACTCCTCGTGGTCCATCCCGTAGCGCCCGCCCAGTTCGAGACGGTCGGCCGTCGTCTCGACCTCGGGGAAGTCCCCGGGGGACACGCTGCCCCGGGACCGGAGACGGATCGGCGTCCCGAACCGGCGCGCGAAGGCGACGTGCGTGGCGTGATCGAGCCGTTGGCCGCGGAAGAACAGCACCTTCCAGCGCAGGAGGGCCGCCCTGATCGTGGCCACGGTCTCGTCCGTCGGCGGTTCCGCCAGGTCGACTCCCGTGACCTCGGCGCCGATGTGTCCCGCCGCCGGCTTCACTTCGAGGGATGTGACCTGGTCCGTCATGGGGCCTCCGTGATCCTTGGGTCCGGCTCGTCGGCTCCAGCATGACCGCTCGACCGGGCACCCGACAGGCCGCCTCGCGCGTGGTGGCGGGCATCGGCCGGGGGAGGGCGGGTGTTCGCGGGAGAGGGGGCGCACACGGGAGGCGCGCGGCGCGCACGGGGTGTGTCCGGTGTCCTCCACCTCACCGGGTCGCACTCCCTGTCGGCGGACACGGTCCGTGCCCAGAATGGGGCACAGTGAACGGGGCCCGCCCTCCATCCGCATAGGGGCGGGCCCCGTTCACTGTGTTCGGGCCGGGCGCGACCGCGCCCCGGGCCCCTCAGCCCTTGTGCTCGCGCAGCGCGGCGAGAGCGCGGTCGGCGTGGGCGCTCATGCGCAGTTCGCTGCGGACGACCTCCAGGACGGTGCGGTCGGCCGCGATGACGAAGGTGACCCGCTTGGTGGGGGCGAGCGAGAAGCCCCGCTTCACCCCGAACCGCTCCCGCACCGCTCCGTCGACGTCGGACAGCAGGGGGAAGCCGAGCGTGTGCCGGTCGGCGAACTCCTGCTGCCGGTCGACCGCGTCACCGCTGATCCCGACCGGCCGGGCTCCGGCGGACGTGAACTCGGTGGCCAGATCTCGGAAGTGGCATGCCTCTGCGGTGCAGCCGGCGGTGAGGGCCGCGGGATAGAAGAAGAGCACCACCGGTCCCTCGGCCAGCAGTTCGGACAGGCTCCGCATCGTGCCGGTCTCGTCCGGCAGCGTGAAGTCCTCGACCTGGTCGCCGACGTTCACCTGAGATGTCATGACTGTCCCTTTCCGGACCGGGCGACTCCGCGCGCCCACAGCACGAGCGGCACCTGGAGCGGAAGCCGCGCGAGAGCCGCGGCCCGGAGCGGCGCGGGGCGCCCGCGCCAGTCGGCGGCCATCTTGACGTTGGCGGGGAAGACCCCCACGAAGAACGCGGCGGTGGCGAGCGCGGCGACCCGGCGCGTCCGGGGGAGTGCCACCCCGGCCGCCAGGGCGAGTTCGGCGGCGCCGCTCACGTACGTCCAGGTCCTGGGGGCTCCCGGCAGCGCGCGCGGGACGATGGCGTCGAACTGGCGTGGTACGGCGAAGTGGGCGACGCCCGCGGTGGCCAGAAGGCCTGCGAGCAGCAAGGGCGATCGTTCGGGCCGTGGCACGGTTCCTCCTCGGGGGGCCTGCCCGCGGATATTACTGCAGGGTAAGTGCCAGTGGTACAGGTGGGATGTGTCAGCCGCCTGCGCATCGGGTGGCGTTCGCGTGCCCTCGCCGGGCCGGGGGAGCGAGGCCGGTATCGCGACGTCCGGTGGATGCGTGAACGTCCAGGTTTGGGATCGCCCGTCACGGTGAGCTGTAGAAGTGACCCACCCTGGCCGAGGAGCGAGGACGTGTGATGTCACGACGGGCCCCCGACTCGGCCTGGAACGGAGGAACGAAGGATGTGCCGGCAGGTTCAGAGGTCCGCCACCTACACGGTGGCCGGTACCCGGCAGGTGGTCTCGACGGCCCCCGGCAGTCCCGCCGACGTGCGGCAGGCGGTCAGGTACGCCCTCGCGGGCCGGCCCGGCGGCCTCACCCGTCACGACGAGGACGCCATGGGCGACGTCCTGCTCGTCGCCTCCGAGCTGGTCACCAACGCGATGCTCCACGGGGGCGGTGTCACCGGGTTCGAGGTGATACCGATCGAGCGGGCGGTGCGGCTGTCCGTGAGCGACCGGAGCGATCAACCGCCCGTGGCGGGTGATCAGTTCGACGACGTCGGCCGGATGCGGGTCGGCGGCCGCGGCTGGATGATCGTCTGCGCCCTGGCCACCGACGTCGTCGTCGCGAACCTGCGGACCGGAGGCAAGCGCATCACGGCCGAGGTACCGCTGTCGGTCGGCCGAAGGCGCTGAACGGCGTACCGGCCGGAGTGACCGGGCGGGACCGGCGGGCCAGGCCCTGGCTGATGTGGCCGCGCGGAACAGTTGAGTCAGGTACTGAGCCGGTGTGGCCGGGCAGGACAGTGAGTGCAGGACAGTGATTCAGGCCGTCAGGGCGTGTCGAAAGATCCCCGAATCCATGGCCCCGCTCCGCCGGATTCCCTCGCTCCGCCCCGGTGTCTCGCTCCGGGGGGTCGCGTCGCCGCGGCCCGTGGCGGTCGTACGTGCCGCAGCCTGGACCGGGTACGTGGTCTTCGCCGGGTCGACGAGCGGGTCGCCCAGCACGATCCGGCCCGCCGCGTGCAGCGCGTCGCACTCCCCGGTGGGCAGCGCCACGTAGCAGCCGCCGCGTCCGGTCGCGGGGTCGAAGGGGAGCCAGTACCCGTACCGGCGGCGGCCGTTCGCGTGCACCGTGAGACGGACGGGGAACCGCCGCTGGGTGATCAGCCGCAGGATCTCGGCGCCTTCGGGGCCGAGCGGGGCGTGCGTGCGGGGCAGCGGCCGCAGCATGGTCACCGGCCTCCGATCGGCGCTCGCGGCACGGCACGGAGGTGCGGGGTCGGCGTCATGTGCGGGCGGCCTTTCGACGGACGGACGGGATTCACACGGCACGGGTGCGGTGCTGTTCTGGCTGACCAGCATTGTTCCGTACGGTACTGACATCGTGGGCGGAACAGTGCTCAGCCGCGGCGCCCGGACGCCCGCGCGCGGTGGGCGCGGGCGGTGAGCTGCCCCTGGACGAAGGGGTCCGTGGCGGGGTCGTACGATCCGGCGTGGTCGGCCAGGGCCTCGGTGATCCGTTCCCACTCGTCCACCTCCGTCCGCGTGTCGGGTGCCGTCGTGCCGCCGGACGAAGCGTCCTCGGCCGCCTTCCTCGCGTCGTCGAGCGCCGCCTTCGCCCGGTGATGGTTCATCCCGGTGGCGTCGCGGCGCACCCGGTCCCACACGGCGTGCTCCCGCTCGGACGGTTCCGGCTCGGACAGTTCCGGCTCTGGACTCAACGCTCCACCTCGATCGTGCGACGGAACAGCTTCCTTCACCGGAACCGAGTGCCCAGGTCGCGCCGGACGACACCTCCGCGTCGGCGCCCGCGTCCGCGGGCGCCGGTCCGTCACCAGGGCAGGAACGCGTGGACGTCCTTGCCGTCGGGCCGCACGATGACACTCACCTGGTCGCAGAGCGCGTGGACCAGATGCCAGCCGATGCCGCCTCCGCCCTCGGACGGGCGGAAGCGGCGCGGCGCGGGCGGGGTGGTGCTGGTGTCGTGGAGCGTCACATGCACCCCGTCGACGGTGGGGCGCATCTGGAGCTCGAAGGGGCCGGGAGCGTACTGGATCGTGTTCGCCGCGAGTTCGGTGACCACCAGCAGGATGTCGTCCCAGTGTTCGGCCGCCGAGGGCGGCGTGGCGCGCGCGAGGGCACGCAGATAGCCCTCCGCGGCCAGCCGCGCGTCGGTGACGTTGCGCAGCTCCCCGCCGAACGCGCTGGTGAGCGTCGCCAGTTCCGCGGACGACGAATTCCTGCTCCGGCTCGGATCGATCTCCATCGTGCCCTTCGTTTCGGATCTCGTCGACGAAATGCCTCTCGCTGCGTCGCGACCCGGTCACCTGCTCCGAACCCGGCCCTGTGGTGCGGCCCGGTGCTGCCCCTTCTGTCTACGCGGAGGTGTCCTGGGAGCGCCGACGGGAGCGGCGCCGTGCCAGCGCGCGCCGTTCCGCCTCGCTCGTGCCACCCCAGACGCCGACGGTCTGGCCCGTGTCCAGGGCCCAGCGCAGGCACTCCTCACGGACCGGGCAGCCCGCGCAGACCGCCTTCGCCTCCTGGATCTGGAGCACCGCGGGGCCGGTACTCCCGATGGGGAAGAACAGATCGGGGTCAACGGTGCGGCAAGACGCGCCTTCGCGCCAGTTCTCCATTGCGAACCTCCTGATCGAATCGAGCGCGTTCTCCGGAATCCGGTCCCTCCTCGGGTCACCCTTGATTCACCCGATGAAACAGGCGAGCCGTGCAAAGATCCTGTGGATACTGGAGCGGCCGCACGCGTCGGCCGCGCCGTGCGACGGGATTCCCCCGGGCCGACGAACCGGCGTCACCCCGCCCGCCCCGGCGAGTGCGCACCGGGGTGGCAAAATGGGATCCCGGGTGACGGCCGGTTTCGCTTCGACTGTCTCGACGGATGAACGGATGGCCCATGGCGCAGGAATCCGGCGAGGTCTGGGAGAAATTTGCCGTCGCCCTGGCGGACATGGCGCGGGATCTGCTGGCGCAGGACACGGTGCAGGCGACCCTGGACCGGATCGTGGAGCACGCGAAGGTGCTGATCAACGGCTGCGACGAGAGCGGCATCCTCACCGTCCGCCGCGGTGAGGTCAAGGCGCTGGCCGCGACCAGTGACGTCGTACGCCAGGCGGACCGGATCCAGCAGGACCTGCGGGAGGGGCCGTGCTTCGACGCGGTGACCGAGCGGGAGCAGCTCTACGCCATCGAGGACATGCGCCGGCCGCACGAGAAGTGGTCCCGCTTCGCGCCCGAGCTGAGGAAGCTGGGCATGGGCAGCATGATGGGTTTCCTCCTCTTCACCGACGACGACGCACTCGGCGCCCTCAATGTGTACTCGCGCCGGCCGAACATGTTCGACGATTCGGCTCAGCGCGCCGGCTGGATCCTGGCCTCGCACGCCGCGGTCGCCCTGTCCTCGGCCCGCACGCACCAGCAGCTCGGTGACGCCCTGGAGACCCGCCACGAGATCGGTGAGGCGATGGGCATTCTCATGGAGCGGCACGGCCTCGGCGAGGACGAGGCCTTCGCCGTGCTGAAGAAGGCCTCCCAGGACCACAACATCAAACTGCGGGAGATCGCCCGCAAGGTCTGCGAGACGGGCGAACGCCCCCGCTGACGGTCTCGGCGATCTCCCCTTCGGTCGGGTCGGGTCGCCCTGGCGGGCCCCCGGCCGGGCTCAGAGGAAGCGGCGCAGGGGCACGACGGCCAGTTCCTTGGCGCGCTGGACCGGCGACCTGCGCCCCCAGCGGGTCGGTTCGATGCCCACGGCGTTCTCCCGGTCCTCGTCGAAGTCCCGGTCGAGGGACGCGGTGAACGCCTCGTCGAGGACGGCCAGCATGACCTCCTCGTCGTGCTCCATCGAGCGGCGGTTGAAGTTGGTGCTGCCGATCAGGGAGGCCACCCCGTCCACCGTCATGATCTTGGTGTGGAGCATGGTCGGCTGGTACTGGCGTATCTCGACACCGGCGGCCAGCAGCGCGCCGTAGTGGTGCTGGCCGGCGAGCTGACAGGCCCGCTGGTCGGTGTGCGGACCGGGCAGCAGGATCTCCACCCGGACACCGCGCCGCGCCGTGGCGCACAGCAGGTCCACGAAGTAGGTGTCAGGGGCGAAGTAGGCGGTGGCGAGGCGGAAGCGTTCCTCGGCCGAGGTGAGCATCACCCGGATGAGGGTCTGCATGTCCTGCCAGCCGAAACTGGCGGAGCCCCGCACCACCTGCACGGTCGCGGTACCCGGCTGGCCGTGCCCGGTGAAACGGTCCCGGTCGTCGAAGAGCTCGTCGTGGCACTCCGCCCAGTTCTGCGCGAACGCGGCGGCGATGCCGTCCACGGCGGGCCCCCGCACCTTGACGTGGGTGTCCCGCCACTCGGCGGGACCGCGGGCGTCCCCGCACCACTCCTCGGCGATGCCCACGCCCCCGGTGAACGCCGTGTGCTCGTCCACGACGAGTGCCTTGCGGTGACAGCGGTGGTTCTGCTTCAGCGGCGAGAGCCACAGCGGCTTGCGGAACCACGCGACCTGCACGCCCGCCTCGGTCATGGACCGCAGCAGGTCCCCCTCGATCCGCTTCGCGCCGAAGCCGTCCAGCAGGAGCCGCACCCTGACACCCGCCCGCGCCCGGTCGGCCAGCGCGGCGGCGAAGTCGCGGGCGATCTGCCCGCGCCAGTAGACGAAGGTCATCATGTCGATGGTGTGCTCGGCGGAGCGGACGGCGTCGAGCATCGCGGCGAAGATCCGGTCGCCGTTCCGCAGGGGGACCAGTTCGTTCCCCTCGGTGGCGGCGATGCCGATCAGCCGCTCCAGGCGTCTGCGGAAGCGCTGCTTGCGGCGTCGTGTCTCCGCCGGATCCACCGTTCCGTGGCCCTCGAATCGTGCCGCGATGGTCTGGGACATCCGCCGTCTCCTGTTGTCCGTGGCGCATCCGCCTGTCCGTGACGCGTACCGCGTCCCCCTCGTCGCCTCGGGCGGGCGCGGGGGAGTGCTGGGGTGGTGGCCCCGCCAGCCCCTGCCCGACGAGGGTCACCACCCCAGCCGCTCGACCGTGCCGGCCCTTCGGGGTCGCCCGGCCCCTCGCGACCGCCACGGGAGCGGGTCACCGAACCGCCCGTGGGCGTCCGGGACGCGTGCCTAGTGCCCCCGATCCGCCGTGACAGTCCCCCCGCCCCCGGAATCTCGCGGTGGGCCGGGCTGCGCGGCGCCGGACGGGACGCCTGTGGGTGAGGTGTGAAGGTGGGGGAACCCGTGACATGGGCCGCGAAGGTCCGGGAAGAAGGGGAGGCAGCCCGCCCGGCACTTCGATCGGCACGAAGTGGCGCCGCCACGCGGCGAGCTGGCGGGAGTGTGGCAAGGAGGCGAAGGCATGACCACCGTCGAACCGTCCTGCGAACTCGGTACCGGTACCGGTCTCGGCGCGCGGCTGGAGCGGGATCCGCAGGCCGCCGTGTACGCCCGGGGGATGGTCCGCACGTTCCTGGACGCCCTGCCGCGCGCCGTGCCGCGCGAGACCGCCGAGGCCGTCCTGCTCGTGGTCTCGGAACTCGTGACGAACGTGGTGCGGCACGCCCGCGGCCGGCTGTGCAGCCTGGACCTGAGGGACATGGGCAACGGGGTACGCATCTCCGTCTCCGACGACGACCCCGAGCCACCGCGCCCCAGGCGCCTCGACCTGACCGGACAGGGCGGCTTCGGCTGGCCCCTGGTGCGCCGGCTGTCCTCCGAGCTGACCGTGCTGTCCCGCCCCGACGGCAAGACCGTCCACGCGGTCGTGAGTTTCTGAGGTCGTGAGTTTCTGAGGTCGTGAGCTTCTGACGAGTGCCGTCGGCCGGGGCCCCGTGGGCGCCCGGCCGTCCGAACCGTCGACTTCCTCAGCGCTCGGCGCCCGCCGGGCCGTGCCAGTCGAGGCAGACCACGAGGGCGTCGTCCTCCGGTCCCGGCCTGCCCCGGTGGCCGGTCAGCTCCCTCAGGACGGCACGGGGCACCTCCGTCGCGGGCAGCAGCCGCGTGGAGTTGATCGCCATCGCCAGGGCCTTCTCTCCGTACCTCTCCCCGCCCGGCCCCGCGACGGCATGGACACCGTCGCTCACGAAGAGGAGCCGGTCGCCGGGCTCCACCCGGAACTCCTGGACGAGGTAGTCGGTCTCCTCGAACATGCCGAGGGGCAACTGGGCCTCGAAGTCCACGCGTTCGACGGTCCGGCCGCGCAGCCGCAGCATCTGGGGCGAGCCCGCGTCGATCACCCGCATCCGGCCGGTGGACAGCTCGAAGTCGAGCATGAGCACGGACAGATAGCGGTCGCCGCGGTACTGGGCGTAGATCGCCTGGTCGGCGAGGGCCGCCTGGTCCTGGAGCGGGATGCCGGCCCGGCGCGCGTTGCGCAGGGCGTTGATGCCGAGATTGGTGAGCAGCGACGCCTCGATGCCCTCACCCATCCCGTTCGTGACGTAGAGGGACAGTCGCTCGGCGTCTGCCGACCAGTCGAAGTTGTCGCCGAAGATCGCGTAGGCGGGTTCGAGCTGGGCGCCGAGCTCGTACTCGCGCCGGGAGCAGGAGCGGCCGGGCAGCAGTTGCCACTGCATCTCCGCGGCCAGGGTCAGCCGGTCCTTGCGGCGCGCCTGGAGATACAGATCGGTGTCGCGTTCGGCCACGAGCACCTCGTGACCGAGGACCTCCGCGATGTCTGCGAGCTCGGCGAGCGTCCGCGCGTCGCAGTCGGCGGAGGGCAGGACGACGGACAGGACGCCGAGCCGGTCGCCACGCACCGTCACCGGGAGGTGCGCTCGTACGACCCCGCCGTCGCGTTCCTCGGTGAAGGGTTCCTGGGCGCCGAAGGCCCGTCCCTCGGGGCTGGTGTGCACCGGAATGGGTTCCAGGGTGTGCGGAAGCACCGAGACGGGTTGCAGCACGGTGAGCCCGTAGTCGGCCATGAAGAGCTCGACGGAGTGGGCCGCGTAGTGGGCGCACAGCACCTCACGGACCGCGTCCAGCAGTTTGTGGGGCGCCGCGGTGCGTACGGCTCGCTCCGCGGCCACGAATCTGTTCATGATGTAGGACGTGCCCATCTCTTGAGTGTTGATATCCACCATTTTGTTCCTGATGTCGGACCGACAGGCTGACAGTGCTCGAGAAGACTGGGAGAGTTGCACGGTGACTTCCTCAGGCCCGCGTCCGCACCGCAACGAGGTGGCTCGCGTGACCGCCGAGGCGTCCGAGCTGCTGGAGATCCTCTGGGGCCGCGCCTCGACGGCCCCGGTCTCCGCCTCCCAGTTGCGGGTGCTGTTCATCCTGGAACACGACGAGGGCATCAACCTGCGGACCCTGGCCGACGCGCTCGGCTCCACGCCTCCCTCGACCAGCAGGCTCTGCGACCGACTGCAGGCCGTGGGGTTCGTCGAACGGGCGCCGAGCGCCACCAGCCGCCGTGAGCTGCGGCTTTTCCTGAGCCCCCAGGGCCGCTCCTTCCTCGCCGAGCTGCGCGCGCGGCGGGAGGAGGTGCTGGAAGCGGTCCTCGCGCAGATGCCGGCCGCCGGGCGGGCGGCGCTCGTGGAGGGACTGGCGGCCTTCTGCGCGGCCGCGGCGGCGCAGCTTCACGAGGCGGGCACCATGGAGACCCGCTCGGCCTAAAGCGCGTTGCACAATGCCGTGATCTTGCAGGTCAGGGCTCGGCTACGGCTGTTCTGGTCACGCGGCCATGGCGAGGTTGTGCATGTGGGC
>NZ_JBIWFK010000031.1:0-24419 GCF_044763015.1 Streptomyces sp. NPDC096324
CCCATCTTGAGTCGACCCTTCACCCAGGCTCGACCTCTTGGACGCCCTCTGGCCAGCCAACGAGCTTGATCACCAGGACTTTGAATCAGCCCTGCCCGGCAGGGAGGGAAAGAATTTGCCGTACGCATTGTCGCTCTGGCGCCCATGGAAATGCCGTCCTGTCGCCTGATAGCGATCACCCCTGCGGAACTGGTGCCCACTTGATCGCATAACCCCGAGCAGGACGCAACGGGTTGCTCGGCGCGGCCGTCCGGCGTGCACGCCAGCTGGTGACGCCGTGTCAGGGAAACTGAGGTGGGACCGACCCAGGCCAGCCCGGACCGTTGCTTCGTGATTGGCGGATCTTGGCACGCGTCGGTGACGCAGCCACCGGATACGGCGTCGGGAATCCGTCCTGTCATGGGGTGCGCGGATACGTCCGCCAGACCGGCAGTCAGGGGCGCTGATCCTCACGGAAGCACTGAACATCCACAACGTGCATGCCGGCGGCTTGGGCGGCCGGTATGCCTTCGGGTGAGTCTTCGTAGACCAGGCAGCGCGCGGGCGTAACACCGAGGCGGGTAGCGGCGTAGAGGAAGAGGCCCGGGTCGGGCTTGCCGCGAGCGGCATCCTCGCTGGTGACGATGACTTCGAACAAAGGGCGAAGGGCGGTGGTGTCGAGGCTGGCGTGGACTGCTCGGCGGGCACCGCCCGAGGCGATGGGCGCTTGCCCGCCGTCCGGTGCGGGGGCGGCGCGCTCGGCGATCAGACGCTTCTCCTCCTCCCCGAGCCGCCGAAGCCATGCCCGTCGCTGTAGTGCTCGGACCAGTCAGTACGGGTGCATCTCACAGGTCGCTCCTCCTGGGTGAAGGCGGGGTGGTTCGGCATCAGGGCAGGTCGACGGGCCCGTAGAGGGTGGCCGACTGCTGGGTCTGCAGGGCCCAGTACCGGTCGCCGAACGACCAGTGCCAGAACTCGGTCGGGTAATTGATCAAGCCCGCTGCGGACAGCGCGCCGCCCAGGATCGTGCGGTTCGCGCGTGCCTGGGTGCTGAGGCCGGGGGCGTCGGTGTAGCAGGCGCCGCCGGACTCCTCCGGGTTCGCATTGACGCGGCTGCCCATGTCCAGCTCCCGGCCGTCAGCGTCGATGAGCGTCAGGTCGGCCGCTGCGCCAGCCGAGTGCGGGGCGATGTCCGGAGGGGACACGAAGCGGCTGGCGGCCTCGCGCAGGCGCGCCGCCGTCCAGTGCGGGTTGGTGCGGGCGAGCTCGTCGCAGTACGCCTCGAAGTACGTGCGCTGGAGCGTTGGGGGCCGGTAGCCCTCGATGAACAGCAGGCACAGGCCGTCCGAAAGCAGCTCCTGGGCGCGCAGCAGGCGGGCGAGAACGTCTTCGCGTAGGTGGGTGAACGCACCGGTGTCGTCGCTTCTGCGGTCGTCGACACGCAGTCCATGGTCACGGACGTCGACCAGGGCCTCGCCGCAGTCGTGCACGGGGATGGCCGCGACCTTCGGGTCGGACATCAGCGTGATGTCGTTGATTGTCATGTGTTCCCCCAGGTGTCGAAATAGCCAGCCGCGCCAGCGCGGGGGCCTCCTCTACCTCTACCGCGTGAAGGCGCGCGAAGTCGGATTCGGGCATCAGATCCTGCCACTGGTCGAGAGGCAGGACGCGCGCCTCGTCGTGCTCGCTCGGAGCAAGGACGATGCGGTGGATCTGTTCGGTGCTCAAACGGCCGCCGTCGAAGACGAACTGCACTGTGCTGTAGGGACGCCGCGGCCGCGGGGGCCAGCAGTCGGGGCGGACCCGCAATGTTCAGGCCGGTCTCTTCCCGGCATTCGCGTACGGCTGCGTCCCAGGGCGTCTCGCCCAGGTCGAGCGCGCCGCCGATCATGTGCCAGGGGTGGGAGGGCGAGTACACGGAGTGCAGTTGCAGGGGGTGGTCGTCTTCGTCCGTGATGTAGAGGCAGACGAAGGCGACGGCCTTGGGTAAGGACTGGGCGTACTGTTCGGGCGGCACCCACGAGTAACCTCCTCCCGTGCCGGCCGACGCCGGGGCGGATGTGCTGCGCCGGGTCATCCGCATGAGCGCCGGACTCCCGCTGAAGCTGAAGTTCCGGTACAGGGGTGCGGCCTGCGGGCTGGTGTGCAGTTCGAACAGCGTGGTGTCCTCGGCGGTGAGGTGGTCCAGGAGCGCGGCGACGACGGCACGGGCGTACCCGCGACGCCGGAATGCGGGGTGCGTGACGACGAGTTGCACACGCGCGGCTCGGGCCCGGGGATAGGATGGGGCCGGGAGCACGGGGCTTACGAGGCTCAGGGTGCAGGCAGCCAGCGTGCCGTCCGGGGCGTCGATGACGAAGGCCTGCGCGTCTCCCGTGGACGTCAGGCGTGGCGCGAGGTTGTCCGTGTTCTTCGCGCTCACCATGTCTCATGAGACATGGTGTCGATCACGAGTCGAGCGCTGGACCTGGGAAGCACTGGTGCTCGCGAAGCATCAGGGAACAGTACGCGGAGCGAACGCTTCAAGTCGCGAGTCAACCTCTCGCGTGGCCGGCATGCCGCAGGCAGCGGCCTGGTGTGGCTGCTGCATTATCGACAGTAGCGACGGAACGGAACCAGAGGCATGTCCGAGATTGTTGACGAGGTCATCCCCCTGCAGGGAGGCCGCATCACTTCCGGTGTCGTTCGCATAGGTGACACGGTCCGGCGGCCAGCCTCGACTGCCTCGCCGTTCGTCGCCTCCCTGCTTGATCTGCTGGAGAGCCGAGGGTTCACGGGGGCTCCGCGATATCTCGGCCGGGATCAGGAAGGTCGGGACACCTTCAGCTATGTGCCGGGCTGGGTCCCGCCCAAGTTCCGGCCATGGACCGAAGCGCAGGTTGCTGCGGCCGGCGCCCTGGCGCGCGCGATGCATGATGCCACTCGGGGCAGTGATCTTGCCGGTCAGCATCAGGTCGTGTGCCACCACGACCTGGGGCCGAACAACGCCGTCTTTCAGGACGAGATGCCGACCGTCTTCATCGACTTTGACATGGCCGCGCCGGGCAGTCCACTGGAGGACGTCGGGTATATGTCCTGGCTGTGGTGCCTGTCGTCGAAGGCAGAGGCTCCTCCTGTGGATGTTCAGGCCACTCAGGTGCGGGTGCTAGCCGACGCCTATGGCCTGGTTGGTCCTGAGCGCGCCGTCCTCGTTGACGCGGTGTTGGAACGGCAGGCCCGTAACGTCCGTTTCTGGGCAGAGGTGCAGGCCGGCTTCCTGGCCGTCGAAGCTACGGCCCAGCAGATCTCGGATCGCATCGCCTGGTCCCGGCGCGAGCACGAACACACTGCCGAGCACCGCAAGGTGTTTGAAGACGCTCTCAAGTAGCCTCCCAAGTGGGGCCGTTGGTGGGTGCTGGCCAGCCCGGCTCACCTGAGTACCGTTGAGCACGAGACGCTGGCGCACCTGCGGATCTTCACCAATCGACCGCCGGGCCACGGCGAACCGTCGGCGGGCTCGCAGCGCGGTCGTGCGCGCATCCCGAGCAGCAGGGTAGCTATGTGGGAAGGGGAAGGTGCCTGATCCCTTCTGGCCGACGAACGCAGACATCCGCAGGGCCCCATAACTCGTCCATCACCAAGCGCTCCATGATCGTCACGCGAACAGCCTGCAAGTCCGAATGAGATGACCTCTCATGGTCCGCCCACCCACACCAACCGCGGCGTCGGTCGCCAACTCCACGACGTCATCATCGCCGGCCGCCAGCAGCAGTCATGGACCACGCTCATCTGCATCATCGATAACGACCCTGCTCACAGCGCCTACCTGTGCTGGGGCTACGAGATCCTGGGGCGGATCAAGCACGCCCCTCAATCCCCCCTGTACGACGTGATGCTTTCCGCCCGGCCTCACGCGAGGCCTGCCACACCTGAACCATCCCCAGCAGATGGCATCGTCCGAAGACGGCGGACGGGGGAGAGCAGAAGGACGATGAACCCGCCGGCTGTGGCGATGGCGGCGATGGTCATGGACGGCTTCAGGCCGATAGCGCCGACGAGTGCGCCCGCGCCCAGGGCGCTGAGGAACCGTGGGCCGAAGGTGATCCAGGTGCCGATGGACTGCTGGCGTCCCTGGTACTTCGGATCGCACGCGCTCTGGCGGACCGAGCGCTGGTTGGAGCCGTGTGCGGTGGCGCCCGCGAAGCGGCAGGTCACACATGCGCCGATGGCGATCTGCCAGAAGGTGCCGGGTCCCGCGAAGAGTACCGGCGCCAGCGCGAGCGGATGCAACGCCAGCGCGCACAGCATCAGGGGCCCGACCCCCCAGCGGGTACCGCGCGGCTCGGCAAGCCGTCGCCCGGCCAGTGCCCCCGCGACGCCGCCGACGCTCGCGCAGCCCATGACGACGGCGAGGACGACCGGCAACCAGTGCAACTGCCGCACCACGTAGATCAGGAAGAGGACGTCCCAGGCGGTCGTCGCCAGCGCCAGAGCGGTGTTGGAGAGCACGATCGGTCGAATGACCGGATGGCGGCAGGTGTAGCCGAGCCCCTCCTTGATCTCCCGCCGCAATGTGCTGTCGGCCGGGCGCGGCTCGGGGTGCGGCTCCGGGGTACGGATCTTCGCCATGCAGGCGGCGCTGATGAAGTAGGACGCGACGTCCGCGAGGATCGCCCGACTGGTGCCCAGCGCCGCGATCAGCCCGGAGGCGAGATAGCTTCCGGCGGCATCGGTGAACGAAAACAGTGCCCCCATACGGGAGTTGGCGGCGGCAAGGTTCTCGCCTCGGGCCAGCGAGGGAAGATAGCTGATTCCCGCGGTGCTGGAGACGTCGTTGACCGCCGCGAGAGCGAACCCGACGACACACAGCAGCACCAGCGACAGGGAATCGGTCAATGCCGTCACGGGCACGACGAGCAGCAGCAGGCCGCCAGCGACCTTGCCCCACCTCAGCAGCCCGAGTTTGCGGTGCCGGTCGACCAGCGCCCCGGAAAACAGCGCGGTCAGGGCCGGAGGGAACCGCTGCGCCGCGTACAGGATGCCCATCTCCATAGGTGTGGCCTTCAGCGTGAACAGGGCCAACGAGGGCAGCGCCACCGAGGTGACCGCCCCGCCCAGCACTCCCACCGCGAGTCCGTTGTTGTACAAGGAAAGATCACGGTGCACCGTCCTCTCCGCCTCGGCGGCGGCATGGGGGACGGGTACGGACGGGAGTGGTTCATCGCAGGCTGTCACGCAGTGCCTCCTGGGCTTCGTCCAGTTTCTCCAGCAGCGTCAGGGCCGCCTCGTGCCGGGCACGGGCGTAGGTCTCCAGCGACGCGGTCATCTCCTCGGGCGCGTCCAGAGGCTCGGCCAGCGGGTAGGTCGAGGCCAGCATGGCGATGCAGCCGACCACCGGAGTGGCGAGCAGGTCCTGCTCGCGTGCGTCCGGACGCGCGTCGCGGTAGGCGGCCAGGAGCCGGGCCAGGCCGGACAGCCACGCGTCCCACCCCAGCAGGAGGGAGCGCGGGTCGCAGCCGATCCTGGCGATCTCCCAGGCGGTGTAGCGGGGGTTCGGCGGCTGGAAGTCGACGATGCCGGCCACCTCCTCGCCGCGCAGCAGTACGTTCGGGGACGCCAGGTCGCCGTGCAGGACCTGCACCGTCAGCTCCGGCAGGGCCGCAAGGACCTTCGCCAGCCGCCCGAACACGGCCAGCCGCTCCCGGGCTGCCCGTGCCGCCCACTGTTCGAACCCGTCGAGACCGGGCTTGCTGCCGTAGGCGGTGACCACGCGCTCGAAGCGCGCCTGGTTGCCCGGCAGATCGCACACTCCGGCACCCGGGCCCAGCACCGGCCGGGCGGCCGGATGGTCGCCAAGACGGCGGTGCAGCAGGCCGACCGCCTCGCCGACGGCCGCCCAGCGCTTGCCGGTGAGCCCCCCTTCGGCGGTCTCCGTATCGGGCAGATAGGACCACAGGGACATCGGCACCGGCCCGCGGACCTCGACCAGGTCGCCTTCACGGGTACGCCGCAGGGCGGGTACCGCCACCCCGCCCGCACGCGTGAACTCGGCGAGTTCCACGGCCGCGCGCTCGCGATCCACACTCCGGCGGTCGCGGTAGACCTTGGCGAACCACAGGCGGCCGTCGAGGGCGGTCACCTTGTAGTTGCGGGTGTTCGTCCCGGCCGGGATCCGCGTCACCTCAGCCGGCTGGACCCGGTAAGCCACCGGCAGAGCCGCCGCAACCATGCGGCGCAGCTCCTCATCGCCGATCACCGCGGCTGCCTTTCGTACGCCGGCGCCGAGGCACTGGGCTCCCCTCCGCCGAGGCGGCCGGAAGGGACGGCGACGGCCTGCTGCCGGGTCAGCACAGCACGCACCACACCCCGGTATCGCTCGCCTGGACGCCACCCAGAGAGCGGCCTTGCCGACGAGGAGGAACTGGAATCCGGGCGCAGTCGCAGACCACGGCACTCCTGGGATGGATGTGCTCGCTCTCCCACACCTGCGGGTGCTGGAGAAGAGCGAGCGTGAGGGGTGAGGGGGCACCCGAAGTTCTCTCACCCAAGGGGGCGATGCGGGTCGGTGTGAACCGGGACGTGACAGCGGGGCAGGGAGGCGCGACATCGGCGGCGCCGGGCGGCAGCCGTGTCACGAGTCGGCGTCCGTGCCGGGCAGGGAACGCGCGGACGGGTCCGACCCGAGGGCGATGGTCATCCACGGGACGGCTTCCTCGCGGAAGGAGTGCCCGACAGGATCGGTGCCGCTGCGGTCGGCGAGGCTGAAACCGGTCACCATGATCATGTCGGAGTTGTCGGCCACGGACACCAGATGGGTGCCGCAGTCGGGGCAGAAGCCACGGTGGAGGGTCGGGTAGGTCGCGTACCACTTCGGCTCGCCCCCGGGCCCGGTCCAGATCAGGGTGTCCAAGGGGAAGCCCACCCACAGCACCGCGGGCCCCCCGGAGATCCGCGTCTCATGGATACAAGAACACAAATGAGGATCATCCGGGAGCCCCGTGACCTGGTAGGAGATCCGGCCACACTGGCAATGCCCCGTTCGAACCGGCCCCAGAGCATCCGATGCCGCTCCTGTGGCTGGCAGGGGCCGAGCGGCCATGGGCGGCGCGCCGAGGGTGGGTGATGTGTTGCTCATACAAGTCCTTGCTTCGAGATGGGCCGGGAGCGGGCTACAAGGTGGTGAGATCGCTGGCGTCGGGTAGTTCGGTGACGGGCTGCCGCGCGGCGCGGGGAATCGCGAGCCGCGCTCGGGCCTGGTGGACGGCAGCGAGCTGGTTGGCTGCCGGGAATCACGGGACCGTGCGGACGGTGGGCCGGTCAGGCGACGAGCTTGTGCGGGGAGCCCGGCGCGGGACCGAGGGAGAGCCGGGTGAAGTACTCGGTGCTGATGGTCTCGTTGCGTTCCGGTTCGGGCAGACGGGCGAGAAGGCCGGGCAGGGGCCGCGCGCGGGCGACCTCGCTGTGGTGGGCGCAGATCGCCTCCCACTTCACCGCAGCCCACGGTGAGACGTCGACGGTCGTGGTCACGTACGCGTCCGGCACCGCGAGGAGCGTCTTGCCCACGCTCTGAAGGAGCGGGCCGAGCCGGCCCACACCGGATTCCGAGTGCGTGGCCGCGTACAGCGCGGCAGGCTGCCAGGGCTCTCCGGCCTCGGGATACAGGTGCTGCAAGCCGGCGGCCTCGACGGCGAGGAGCGTGATCTGGTGGGCGCGCCGATGGTCCGGGTGCCCTGTGAGCTGGCCCAGGGCGTCGTGGCCGATCACGATGTCGGGCCGGACCTCGCGGATGTGTGCGACCAAGCGGCCGACGGCTTCGTCGAGGGGCGCGTCGATGAGGCGTACGGCGCCAGCGGGTGCCGAGGCGGGGTTGCGGGCATCGGCGTAGCCGAGCAGCCGCGGGGTGCCGGCGCCCAAGATGCTCAGGGCATCGGCGAGTTCGGGGGCTCGGTGGCTGTCGGCCGTCCAGGTGGTGGTGACGACCGCGGTGCGGACGCCTGTGGCGGCGTGCTGGGCGAGCACGCCGCCGGCGAGGAGGGATTCGTCGTCCGGGTGGGCGAATACTCCGAGCAGTGAGGGAACGGCGGTTGGTTGCGTCACGAGGGCCTCCAGGCCGGTCAGGGCGTCGGGATGGGGGTGTGGGTGAGCTCTTGGGCCCGGCGGGTGATGAGCCGGGCGAGGGTGGGGTGGACGCCGCGGGATCGTGCCTGGAGGAGCTGGGCGAGCGCGACGAGTTCGTCGGTCCGGCTGGCGTCCGTGTCCAGGACATGGGCGAACTCACGCCGGATCCGGGCGGTGGTCGCCCGCGCGGCAAGCGAATATGCGTGGAGCAGACCCAGGTCGTAGCCGACGGGGAGGCGGCCCCGGTTCTCCCAGTCGAACAAGACCAGGGACGCGAGGGTGAGGTTCGCCCCGTGCAGATCGGCGTGCTCGGTCGTCGTCTCACGGATCCGGACGGCGTCGAGGCCGAGGAAGCGGCGAAAGTTCCGGACGGCCCAGTTCTGCCGTACGAACTCCCGGTCGGTGGGTACCGTCGCGAGCGTGCCGAGAGCGGACTTCAGCTCCGCCCGCCACGAGTCGGGCAGCGCGATGCTGGGCGAGGGCGGGAGTGCCGCTGGCGGCCGGCGGGACGGGACACGTGCTCGGTGAGCTCGGCCCGGTAGGTGACGTCGGCGCGGTCCAGCCGAGAACGCCGCGAAGCCGCAGCCGCGGTACCGACCGGGGCACGTGCGTGTCCGCGGTCGCTGTCCCCTCCCACAGCCGTCCGCCCGCCTCGGCGGAGACGATGCGCAGCCAGCAGTGTCCGGCCCGGCGCCCCAGGGTGCGGCACTGCCACCCCCAGACCTCGGGACCCGACGCGGCCACCTGGAACTGCCGGGCGGCGACCGCGTGCGCGCGCCGCATCCGTTGTCGTTCACCACACTCTGTCGGTGCGACGAACACCGCCTCGCGCACTGCCCGTTCCACCGTCACACCCTCTCCGTCACGACCTCGGCCCCGGGGTGCTCAACAGGCCGGGGCGGCGGCACGTCACGCCCGGGCCAGCGGACCACCAGGCGGCAGTCATCCTTGTCCAGGACGTCACCGGCGGGCAGCGCGTCATCGGGTGTGCCGGCCGGGTGCACCGTCAGGACGGGATCGGCGTGCTCGTCGTTGTCGTCAGCGCGGACATGGCGGTTCCAGGCCCGGACCGTGGCCGCCAGCCGCTCGGCGAGCGCGGGTCCCTGCTCGCCGAAGGCGTGGACGGTCCACTCCCACTCCTTGTCCTGCGGGCTGTCGCCGTCCTTGGTCTGGACGTGGATCAGGTAGGCGAGCGAGGTGTCGCCGACGATCGCGGGGACGTCGCGGTCCTTCGCGATGCCGGTCACACCCTCGTCCGGTTCCTGGTGGGCGGCCAGGCGGCAGAAGCCGGACAGGGTGGTGGCCGCGTACAGCTGCAGGGAGCCGAAGTAGGCATTCGCTCCCATGGTCACGCCCGTGGGAACCTCGTGCCGCAGCCCGCGCAGCGCCTCCTCCAAGCCCGTCGTATCGGCGGCGGTGCCGTGCTCGAAGCGGAGCGTCAGCCCGCCGTCGAGGAGGGAGAGGACCGGGACGGTGCGGGCCTGTTGCCCTTGGTCGCGGACGAAGCCGCAGTACGTGAAGTGGCGGGCGAGCAGCACCTGGCCGCGAAGTTCGAAGGTGACCGCCCGGGTGTAGCCGCCGATCTCCAGCGGCAGGACCAGGCGGCCGCCCTCGGCCAGCTGCTCCCGCCAGGCCGGGGCGATGTCCCAGCAGTTGTAGGTGATCATGCTGGCGTCGAAGCCGCCGCGCGGTACGAGGTGGGCGGGTGAGCCGAGGGCGGCGTCGGCTTCGACGGCGGTGACGCGGCCGCTGCCGGCCTCCGTGAGGAACCGGCGGGTGCGGCGCACGACCCACGGGTCGATGTCGACGGTGACCACGCGCCCATCCGGTCCGGTGACGTGGGCGATGAGTTCGGCGTTGTAGCCGCCGGATCCCGCCTCGAACACGACCGCGCCCGGCTCCAGGCCCAGGTGCTCGATCATGTCGGCTTGAAGCCAGGCTGCGGAGACCGAACTGATGGCCGTCCCGGTCTCGTCGCGTCGGGTGATGACGGCCCGGTCGCCGCCGTTGTACGCGGTCAGGAGGTTCGCCTCTGGGGCGAAGCGGTGCCGGGGCACGGCCCGCAGCGCCTCCTGGACCGGTGCGGAGGGGGCCCAGCCGCCGTCGATGACCATCTGGGTCATCAACGCGCGCAGCCTGGCAGCTTCGGCCGGTTCCCCCGGCACGGGCGGCTGGTCGGCGGCGATGGGGTAGGAGGTCGTCGGCGGCAGGCCGGGAAGGATGCCGGGCCACACGGCATCGATCGCGAGAGCGGCTGGGGCGAACACGTCCCCGACGAAGGCGAGAGCGTGGAGGTCGAAGAACTCCCATCGGTCGAACAGCTTCGGTTCCGGGTTGGCCAGAGTGCCTGTCCAGGCGGTGATGCGGACGACGGCCGTGAGCCGCGGGACCCCGTGGCTGTCGTCGACCAGCATCGTCACCACGTGCGCGTCGGTCGGATCGGCGACCAGCCCGGTCTCCTCGGCGAGTTCGCGCACCGCGGCGGCGGCGAAGCCCTCCGGGCCGGTGGTTTTGCCGCCGGGCAGTTCGAGCATGCCGCGCCGGGAGCGGCCCAGCAGGACCCGGCCGGCGGCGTCGGTGACGACGGCGAGGGCGCCGGTCAGGGCGTGGCCGGTGGTCGGCCGTTTCTCAACGGCCCGGGTGTCGAGGTGGCACGGTCCGCGCAGGACCAGAAAGGCCAGACCGTTCGTGTCCAGCCGCTCCACCGTTTCCCAGTTTGCACCGAGCAGCGTGATCTCGTCCTCGTCCAGAGCGATCCCGCGCCGCTCTTTCGGCGTGTTCTCGACGACCGGGGTGATGACGACGAGTGCGCCGCCGTCGCGCAGCCGCTCGCCCAGCCCGTGAACGGTCCGGCTTCGGTCCTTCACGAACGGGTACACCAGCCGCAGCGTGATCAGGTCGTACCCCTCCTCGTGCAGCGGCGCCGGGTCGTCGCGCTCGATGTCCAGCTGCAGCCAGCGCACGCCCTCGATGCTGGCGTGCTCCTCGCGGGCCCGGGCGATCGCGCTGTCCGCGAAGTCGACGGCGTCCACGGTGTAGCCCACCCTGGCCAGGTGGGCGGCCACCTCCCCGGTCCCGCAGCCCACATCCAGGGCCCGGCCCCCGCCCTCGGGAACCGGGGCGTGCTCGGCAAGGAGCTGCTGTTCGCGCTCACCGAGCCGACGCCACCCCTTCCCCTCGCCGTAATGCTGCTCCCACTCGTCGCGGGCTGTGTACGTCAACGTGCTGCTCCTCGTGGTGGGCGGGGCGGGAGTCAGGGGCGCTGTACGGCGCGCAGCCGGGCCAGGGTGCGCAGGCCGCACTCCACCAGCTCGGGATCACCGTGGGCGGTGCCGTAGGAGATGCTGGAGACGGCATCGAGGACGGACAGGACCGTGAGCTGGGCCTCTTCTTCCGGGCTGAAGGGGCGGCCGTAGCCGTCCATCACGGCCTGGAAGAGGTCGGGCCGGCCGTGCCAGGCGTCGGAGAGCCGTACGAAGTCCCGCACGGCCGGGCCTTCTTCCGACCGTTCGAAGTCGATGACGTAGAGGGCGCCGGCGGTCTCGTCCCAGCGCAGATTGCGGAGCTGGAAGTCACCGTGCGTGGGCACCGTCTTCAAGGGGGCCAGGTCGGCAGCCCTCTTGGCGGTGGCGCGAATGAACTTCTCGTCGCCGGGCGCGAGATGAGGCAGCGTTCCGGCGAGGTGGCGCTCCAGCTTTCCCAGCGGCAGGGTGCCGGCGGTGGGCCGGGGTGGGGCGCTGTGGTGGATGGCCGCCGCGAGTTGCCCGATGCGGTGGAAGATGCGGCGCTGCTGCTCGGGCGGGTGGACGGCGCCGTGCAGGGTTCGGCCACCCACCGCGGTGAGCACGAAGGCCCGCAGCGTGGGGTCGGCGGCCACCAGCCGGGGCGCGGCCGCCCCGAGGCCGGAAACCCAGCTGCGGAGGGCTTCCACTTCACGTTGGTGGAAGCGGTCGTTCTGGTGGATCTTGACGTACCACTCGCCGCCCTCGGCGCAGGCCGCCCGCCACACACGGCTCTCCTCCCGCGCCCAGGACACGTCCGTCCACGCGGTGATCCGCCCGACCGCCCGCTCGGCGAACGCGCGCACCGCCTGCTCCGGGACCGCGCCACGCGCGGCGGGTTCGGGGACCAGGACCAGCCGGTCGACGGCTCGGTCGTAGGCGATCGGGTCGTCGGACTCCTGGAAGTGCACGGCCATCCGCACGTCGGCCCGGTAGGCATCCAACCCGGCCCGGCAGTACGCCACCATCGGCTCCGGCAGGGCGTCGAACGAGAACCACCCCATGGCGTCGCACACCCAGGGCTCCATGACCTGCGGGGTGCCGCGCCAGCGCCTCACCTCGAAGAACACCCCGATCCGGGCGCCGCCGCCAGGAGAGCGATGGTGCACGGTGACAGCCGCCCGGACATCGGCCCGGTCGATGACGACACCGGACTCCTCCCGGGCCTCGCGCACCAGAGCGGTGACCATGTCCTCCCACGGGCCGTCCAAGTGCCCGGACACGAGATGCCAGTGTCCCGGCGCGTACACGTTCCCGGCCCGCCGGGACAGCAGCACCTCAGGGCCCGCTGCGCCGTCGCGTACGGCGATCAGGTGGACGTCGAGCGGCTCGGTGTGCCGCTGGGTGCCGCTCACGCGTCACCGCCGGGGCGGCGCGCGAGCAGCACGGTGAACACCGCGTCCTCCTTCAGGACACCGTCGCCAGCATGCTCCTGAAGCAGGTGGAGAGCAGCTGCCTCGAACTCGTGATGGCGGCCGGAGAACAGGGCGGGGCGGGCGAAGCTGGTGGTGCGCAGGTAACCGAGGACGTCCTCGGGCGCCCAGGCGCGGGAGACGGGGAAACTGTGCTCGGTCACCTCGCTGAACGCCGAGTCGACCAGGTCGTCCTCGTAGGAGCGGCCCGGCCCGGCGTACGTGCCGCGGGTGCCCGCGCGCCGGTCTTCGCCGAGGTAGCTCTGGATCAGCTCCCGAAGGGCGGCCGTCCACTCGGCCCGGTGGGTCCAGAGGCTGCCGTCGCCCATGATCGCCACGACGGCATGCGGTGCGGCCACCCGGTCGGCCATGGACAGGACCTCCGGGCGGGACATCCAGTGGAAGGACCGGGAGCAGGTGATCAGGGTGGGCGCCCGGCCGGGCACGGCGGAAACGAAGGTGTGGGCGGCGCTGGTGAAGACGTCGACCGTGCACGCTCCGCGGACCGGTTCGAGCGCGGCGCGGGCCGCCTCCAGCATGGACTCGTTCACGTCGACCAGGTCGATGTGCGCCATGCGCTGCAGGACGGGCAGCAGCGCGAGGGGCACCTGGCCGGTGCCGGTCCCCAGGTCCAGCAGGACGGGGGCGGGCACGCCGTGCTGGGTGGAGGCCAGGAGGTGGACCGCGGTGTCCGGAAGGCCGGGACGGTAGCGGGCATAGTCGGAGGCCTCGGGCCCGAACAGGGCATCGTCCGAAACCGCTGCAGAGGCAGGTTGGTCGAGGCGGGTCATCGTTCATCTCCAGTCTCGCCAGGGGAAAGCTGCCAGGTCAGTGCACCGTTCGGGCTTGCGGCCCACTGGATGCCGTCGGCTTCGAAGTGGATCCGGAAGACGTTCGGTGCACCGGCCGCCCGCCACCGACCGGCGACATCCTGGATCTCCGCCCAGATGTCCCGGGGCCCAGAAGTCGTCACGTCCCACCGGCGGTAGCCGGCCTCTTTCACGCGCACCCACGACCCGCACTCGGGTGCGCCGACCGTGAGATCCTCAGCGCCGAAGTGGCGAACCAGCCCCGGGTGGAGGTGATCCAGGGCCAGCCACAGGCCGCGGGCCGCGTCCTGCGGCGGCGAGAGTCGGCTGCGCTGCGTGCGCCCTCCGCCTGGGGTGATCGTTGCGAGGAACGCGGCGGACAGGAACAGCCGGTCGAAGCCGGCACCGGCGCGGTGCCCGAACTCGACCGCGCGCAACTCCGCCTCCACGTCCCCGTCCTCCCTTCTTTCGATCACCGCCAGGCCCGGCCACGACGGCGAAGACGTCCCCAACGTCATCAGCGCGCGGCCGCCGGGCGCCAGCTGCTCCACCAGCGCGTTCGGTACGCGGCGGACGGCGAAGGAGACGAACGTCCGGTCGTACGGACCCGCGTCGGCCCACCCGGCAGTGCCGTCCCCCGCCGCCGCCGGCCGGTAGCCGAGGGCGGACAACCGCTCGCGGGCAGCAGCGGTGACGTGCGGGTCGATGTCGAGGGTGACCACGCCCTCGTCGCCGCACACGAAGCACACCACCGCCGCGGTCACCCCCGCGCCGGTCCCGACGTCCAGCACCCGCTGACCGAGCCGCAGGTCCAGCTGCTGCAGCAGGCCGGCGGTCAGGGCCATCGTGCTCGACATGACGGTCATCACGCCCCCGCGGCGCGGCCCGGGAACGCGGCCGAGGATCGGCTCGCCTCCGTGCTGGATCGCGACGCTGTCCCCGCTGTGCAGCCGCTCCAGCAGTTCCTCCCGGTCGGCCGGACGGGAGAAGTCGAGCAGATCCCAGCACGGTGGCATCTCGTCGGGGGCGCTGCGCCGCACGTACGCCTGGGGCATCAGGACCTGGCGCGGCAGCGCGAGCAGTGCCTCACACACCGGTCCGGGGCCGAGCTCTCCGCTCTCCTCGAGCCGGGCGGCCATCGCCACCCGGGCCGCCACAGCCTCGGAGGTGTCGGCAGCGGACTGCGCCGGAAGGAGGGGCGTGGCGGGCACGGTGTCGTCGGTCAGCACGGTGCACTCCAGGGGATCGGGTGGTGCGGCAGCGGGAGTCGCCGCCGAGTTCGGCATCTCGTTCACGGCGCAACACCTCCCAGTGAGCGGTCGTGCCGCGCGTCGTCCGTGCACGCTGGAGTGGGCACAGACGGAAGGGACGTCGGGCTGCGACAGCAGAGCGGCAGCGGGCGGGCCCGGCATCTACCGCAGGGCCCGGATCGGGGAGCAGGCGAGGACGACGAGCGGGACCAGCAGTAGAAGGGTTCCGGCGGTCAGGACGGGCCGGACACCGATCCACACGCCCAGCGCGCTGCCGAGGAACGCAGCCACGGGCCGGGCGCCGGACGTCAGCCAGGTGCTCGTGGTGACGATCTGACGGATCGATCGCTGGGTGGTGCTTGCGGCACCGGCGCAGGCGAGCTGCACAAAGAGCGTCGCCCCGATCGTGACCTGCCAGGCAAGACCGGGAGAGGCGAGCAGCAGCGGGAGCTTGGTCAGCGGGGTGATTCCGAGCGCGGCCAGCATCATCGGCCCCGGGCCGTACCGGCGGGCATTCCCGCAGCACGTGCGTCGGCGCGGCCTGGGCCCGTCGGTCGGGTCCGCGACCGGCGGGTGTGCTCACCCTGCTCACCAGCCCAGCTGCGAATAGGGGCGGCCTTCGGAGATCGCGGTGATGGCCGTGCGGGTGTAGGAAACGATCCGGTCCGGGAGTTCATGCCGCGGCCACCACTGCCAGGTCAGACACTTGTCGGGCTCGCGAACCTCGGGGGTGCCCTCCCACCGGTGAGCCCGAAAGACGAGCTGCATCAGGGGCAGGTTGCCCGGAGCGTCGACGACGTGGACGACGTGCGCGAGCTCCACATCCGCGGGGTCGATGAGCAGTCCTGCTTCCTCCCATGCCTCGCGGACCAGGCACGCGAGGGCGGACTCCTGCTCGCACCGCCCGGCCAGGTAGTGCCAGGTGTCGCCCGCGTACTTCGACTCGGGGTGACGCAGGCCGAGAAGCACCCGGCCCTCGGTGTCTTCGAGATGGAGGTGGACCCCCACGCCGTTCAGTACGGTCCGGCTGCCCCCGTCCCACACGGGAGGAGCTGCGGCCGACCCGGTGTCTGGGGGGTTCTCGGCGGCGTGCCGGCGAATCAGGTCCCGGGTGGCGGGGCTCAGACGCAGCCGGTCCAGGTCGTCGGGCGCGAACCAGCGCAGCAGCACACCCTCGTGCAGCGCGAGACGGTCGGGGTTGCCGCGCCACCGGCCGGCGAAGACCCGGACTGGGACGCTGAGGCCGTCGATGCTGGTGGCGGCCTCCACGGCATAGGGCTTCAAGTCCTCGAGGCGGAGGTCGGGTACCTCCTCGGACAGCTCCCGCAGCAGGGTGCCCTCAAGGCACTGGTCGTCGGGCGTGCGGCCGCCGCCGAGAAGGGCGAACGCCCCCGACTGCCAGATGACGCCGGGCTTGTGGTCGCGCAGATGAAGCAGGTAGCGGCCCGTACCGTCGTGAACCAGCGCGGAGGCGTTCACCGGCTCCGGCTGCCCGTCCAGCTGCCCCTGGAGGAGTTTCGCGCGCAGCGTGGGCGAGGTGACTTCCCGCATGGCCAGCCACCAGGCACCGGACACCTCCTCGTTCTGCAGCGTGATCGCAGGCGGCTCCTCACCGGCGAGGTGAAACACGTAGCGGAAGTCGTAGTGCCGGTGGGCTGGTTCGCCCTTGGTCGGGCCGGCGTCGATATCGATCGGAGAGCCGAGCATCTGCGGGGTCAGACACAGGGCGCCCGGCGTGATCCCGGCCTTCTCCGACACCTCGCGCAGCGCCGCGGCGAGCAGCGTCCGGTCCTCAGGCTCGATGTGGCCGCCGGGGGGCAGCATGAGTCCGCCGGTGGACCGGTGTTGGATGTGCAGGACCCGGCCCCAGCGGTCGATGACGACGGCGCTGCATGTGACGTGGCCGGGCAGCGTCGTACGGGCGGTCACGTCGACGGGCCGGTCCAGGGCGGCGAGCAGCCCGGCCAGGGCGTCACGCTCGTCAGGATGACGACCGAGGTACGCCTCGACGGTCTTGCGAATCGCGGAAGTGCTGAGTGGCATGGTGGCGTCTCGCCTTCGACGTGGGGCGGTTCGGGGGCCGGGCTGCGGAACTCGCGCCGATGGGTCAGCTCGCCCTCTCGTGGTCCGGCGGCCGGGCGTCGCAGGAGCCGGCCACCGCCTTCGACGGGTTCCCGGCCCACCGCTGCCTCGTTCGATGGACGGCAATGAGTTCCCCCTCGTGGACGTGGTCGTGGTGTCGCCGTGCTCAACGACGCCGCACCGATTTCGAACACCTGCGCTTTCGGACGGGTTGCGCACCCTGGATTTGAGCGGATTTTCGAAGATGCGTGCTGCACCGACCCTTGCCGCGCAAGAGCACACGCCGGTGGCGGATTGGCCGAAACGCCGACGCTCAGGCAACTGCGTCTGCCAGACGGACATCCGTGGCCTGCTCGTCAAAGGCTTGGGCTGGGCGGCGGCGCGCTGCGCGGTCAGCAAGACCGCCGCGAGAGTGCTGGCTTCGGTGATCCGGCCATCGCCGCATATCACTACCGCCTCCTCCAACGCGACCCAGCGCAGCTCCATGCCGGCCTCGCTCGCGTCCCGGCGGTGCTCACCGGTGCTCAGGTCCCAGGCGAGGTAAAGGTGTTCGCGCCAGCCGGGTGAAGTACTGGGTCGGCGCGGCCGGGCTGGTCACGGACGGGCGGCACGTCTCATCGCAGGGACTCCGCGCCGGTGCGGCGACCGAACTGGCCCCGAACGAAGCCACAGACGAGTAGTTGGAGCGGGCCTGCCGGTGGCGTCCGGGCTACCGCGTCCCGCGCGAGGTGTACGTCCGCCCCGCCCAGGCGGAGAAGAACGACCTCGTCGCCAAGGTCCCCGTGCACAAGGCCGAAGAGACGGGCGACTAGCGCAGAGGGTCGCGCATCTTCGACGCGAGGAGGGGAGAGTCGGTGAACTCGCGGTCGAGGATTGCGTGCACGACCGAGTCTCTCCACTGCCCGGCCCTCAGCACGTGCTCGCGGATGGTGTCCTCTTCGACCATGCCCGCTGCCGCCATGGTGCGTGCAGATCCCTCGTTGAGCGGGGAACGCGCACCCCAGATGCGGTGCAGGCCGAGTCCCTTGAAGCCGAGGGCGAGCAGCAGCCGGACCGTCTCCACGCCGTACCCGTGCCCCCACACGTCCGGGCGCAGCGCGAAGCCCATGGTGGCTCCGCGCTGCTGGTGGGGGTCAAGGGCCAGACGGCCGAATCCGATCAGCTCGTCCGTCTGCTGCTCGATGACGGCACGCCGCCGTACAACAGGCGCGCGCCGAGGACCCTGCCGAATCAGCGGGCTTCGCGGATCATCACAGTTAGGAGCGGTGAGGCCGGTGACGGCTGGCTCTGCCCGAGGTCTCGGTACCCCCATGACCGGTAGAGCCGGTGGACCTTCCCGTCGCCGGCCGCCGGGTTCACCATGAGCGTCACGTACGACTCGTCGCGTGCGGCGAGAAACGCATCGTGCATACGGCGCGCGGTCCCGGTCCCCCGCCACTCGTCCCGTACGCCTATCTCCTTGAGCGCCACGGCCGGACGGCTGGTGTACTCCTCCGCTGGCTCGGGGGCAGTACGCTGCCAATACCGGTCGCCGCGCTCGATCCTGTTGCCGTAGGCGTAGCCGACCGGGTGCCTGTCGGCATACGCGAGAACGGCCACGAACCCCGGCTCTGCACCGTGCCGGTCCAGCCGCTCTCCGAATGCCGTCACGGCGTAGTTCGGCAGGTGGAGCAGCGGTGCGCGCACCGCGGCGTATACGTCGATCACGTCGCCGCGGACGGCTCCCAGGTCGGTGACGGTGCGGAGTTCGATTGTGGGTGCCGTGGTCATGCGGTGGCCCTCCAGGCGTCGCGGGTGTACTCGGTCCAGGTCTGCGCGGTGGAGCTGCGAGGCGCTCGCGCGCGTAACGCGGCGCCGAACTCTTGCAGCATGCGGGAGACGCGGGCGTGTTGGGTAGCGGCGTCGGCGGGCACTCGCATGGCCGTGGCGGTCGCGGCCTCGAAGTCGCCCTGTGCGAGCTGAGCGTGCGCGAGACGCGTGGTTGTAATGGCGTGCGAGCGGAGCATGTGGGGGCGCAGGGTGGTCAGACACCGGTGCGCATGGGACTCCGCGGCCGGGTAGTCGCCGAGGGCGAGGAACGCGGACAGTGCGAGAGAGTTCAGCTCGGCCTCGTCGTAGAAGGCGAGCAGCCACACCGGCCGGTGGGCGTCCGGGTCGATACGGTCCAAGGCGTCCTCCGCCTGGTCGAGGGCGCGGCGGGTGCCGGTGTGGTCGTGGGCCGTGCCGTGGATGGCTGCTTGGCGGGCCAGGCCCAGAGAGGCGAACATCGGATCCCGGCGTGTGATGTGCAGGCCGCGCGCGACGTCGTTCGCGGCGAACGCTTCGGTGGGGCGGCCGATGTGCCGGTACATCGCCCCTGCGTGGCTCCAGATGCGGAACTTGATTGCCTGGTCACCGGACATCTCGGCAAGGGCCTGGGCCTCGCGCATGTGGACTTTCGCATCGGCGTAGCGGCGGCCGTCGATCGCCGCCCACATCGCGGAGGACCGGAAGGCGGCAGCGCACCCGTAGAGGCTGCTGCGTACGCGCTGGGTGGCACTGCCGGCAGCTTGAAGGTTCAGGGCCTCCTCGGCAAGTATGGCTGCGTGCTGCTCGATGCCGAGCTGGCCGCCGTACCGGTGGTCGCTCGCGATGACCTCGGCGAAGCGCTGCTGTAGGCGGTCGACGTCGCTCATGCCGATGCGTCGAGTTCCTGTGGTGCCGGGGGCAGCGGCCGCTGCTGCGGCAGCAGCGACAGCGATTCCGCCTACGAGAGTGCGGCGCTTCATTTCGGGGTCCTCCTGCGGTGCGGCTGGGGCGGACGGAGCCCGACCCCGTGGCACGAACCCTAAAGCGGTGGCGGGTAAGCCGCTAACAGTCTCAAGTGCCCTGCGTGTGGCGGATTTAGGCCATCGGACCCGACCGGCTTTCCAGTCCCTGATGGAGGAGCCGTCCAGCCCGCCGGTCCGGCCAGTGAGCTGTTCAAGGGCCCTGTTAACCGCTTCTGCCAGGCTGTTGGAGCTGTGTCCGTGCTCATCCATCCACGCTTCAAGGGCCTCATTGCGCGTGGCATCCATGCACGCAGAGTAGTGGGTTGGTGTCCACGCGTACAGGTAAAGAAGAGGTCAAATCACCCTAGGACGTACCGCTGGAAAGCCGCTTGATCGCCCTAACCAGCCCTCTGCACACGGGAGTTACCTGGACACAGGCCAGTCGCCACGCAACAGAACCAGCGATGACGCGGCCCGTCTCGCCGACCGAAGCGCCCGACCAAGCCCAGAACATGGGAGTCCCCCGTGAAACCGCGCGCCATCGAACCCGCAGCCCCAGCGGACCCCCCGCTCGGGGGCGCCACCGTCACCGTGCTGCGCCCGGCCGGCACCGCGACCGCGCTCCTGCGGCTCCCCGCAGAACAGGCCCCGTTCCAGTGGAGCACCCGCCTGGTCGCCGACCTCGGAGCGGGCCCGAACGCCCGGCTGCGCGCCCGGCCCCGCCTCACCGTGTGCGGGTGGCCCGGCAACATCGACGCCGCCGCCCGCGTCGCCGGGCACCTGGCCGGCAACGCCGCCCAGCACGGGCGGCCCTTCACCGACGGCAAAGTCGTCCTCCGGCTGATCGCCCACCCCGGTACGGGCGAACTGCTCATCGAGGTCGACGACGCGCGCCCCGACTTCCCGGACTTCGACCAGGTCGCGAACCCGAGCCACGAGCCCAGGCCCGGCCCCACCGGTCTGTGGTGGGCGGCCCACTACCGCGGAACCGTCTCGTGGGACGTGAAGCAGGACGATGACGGCGTGGATGTCGGGAAAACCGTGCAGGCCATCCTTCCCGCAACCTGGGACGGCTCCGCATGAGGCACACACCCCTTCCCCAGCGCGCGGCACGGCTCCGCGGAATGCCGGAACGCGTCGACTTCGCGGCACGTGACCTGGACGTCGCTCCCGAAGAGGTCGCACCGGACATGGGCACCCTCGCCGCACGGGTGCGGAACCTGATGGACCTCCAACAGGGCAGGCGGAGCCGATTACCGTTAGGCGGCCAGTTCTTCGACGCCGTCGTGACGGCCGCCGGCCCCGAGGCCTACGCGGTCGTGGACCTCATGGATGAAGTCCAGCGGCTCCGCGGCGCCCGCTCGGACGCCCCTGCCTGCGGCCCCGTGATCGCGGACCCGGAGCGGGGCTGGTTCATATGGCTCGTCCCCCCGGGCACGCACGCCGTCTGGGACAACGCCCACGGTGTGTGCCGGGGCGCCCCCTACGAACTCACCCTGCCCTCCATGCGGCAGACCGCCGCCCCAGGCCCGCACTGGGTGCGCCCGTGCCGTGGTGACCGCCTGGTGCCGCGCTGGCCCCTGGCGGATCTCCTCGACCGGTTCCAGCCGGGCCCCGTTCCCGCGGAGGAAGACCTCCGCGAGGCCTTCGGCGCCATCTCCTGATCCCCGCGTGCGGGGGCGGCGTACGCCCCAGTCCCGCCACCGCACGCGGTCCACTCCCTGCCGCCGGGCAACTGACCTGGCTCCCCCGGCGGCAGGGGCCCAACCGCGAGGGGGAACGACATGCGCGAGCTCGTTGCCACACCGTTCGGTGAACACCGCCTCGTGCTGCGGCGCGGCAGCCCGAAGGCCGTACAGCTCCCCCACGCCAAGTTCGCGGAGCTGTACGCGCTGAGCAGCGTGCCCGGGTGGCTCGTCGCCGCGGCGGCCGCCCAGTGGCAGATGGACCTCTCGGGCCGGGCCCTCGACGACGTCCTCCTGCTGCGCGAGCCGGGGCCGTACGCGTTCAGCCGGGCGACGTGGGAGATCAACCTCGGCTGTGACTACGACTGCGAGATGTGCTACCTCGGCGAGAAGCGTTTCGAGGGCCTGGACATGGACGGGAAGCGGACCCTGCTGACCGTGATGCGGGACGCCGGGGTGATCTGGCTCCAGATCACGGGCGGGGAGCCGCTGATCGATCCGGACTTCCCCGAGTCCTACCGGCTCGCCAACGAGCTGGGCATGCAAGTCGAGATCCTGTCCAACGGGTCCCAGTTACGCAGGGACAGGGTCTTGGACGTGCTCCGCGCCTACCCGCCGACGAAGCTGACACTGAGCGTGTACGGGGCGACGGCCGACACGTACGACGCGGTGACCCGCCGGCGGGGCGGCTTCGACCGTTTCCGGGCGGGCGTGCACCGGGCGATCGACGCCGGGCTGAACCTGGATCTGAGCCTGATCATCGTGCGGACCAACGCGCACGAGGCCGACGCCATGCGGGCCTGGGCCCGGGAACTCGGCCTGCGGTCCCGCGAGTACGCCAACATCTCCCCGACGATCGAGGGCGGCGCGGAAACCCTGCCGTCCCAGGCCCCCCAGTACCTCACCAACCGGGAGCCGTTCACCGGCTGCCCGGCGGGCGTGACCTTCTTCCACGCTGACCCGTTCGGCCGGGTCTCGATCTGCAAGGTGGGCCGGGAGCCGAACATCGACCTGACCGCCGAAGGCGTGCCAGGCCTTGCCCGACTCGGCCGGATCGCCGAGTCCCTCATGCTTCGCACCGGAGGATGCAGTGGCTGCAAACTCTCGGCCACCTGCCGCGTGTGCCGCCCGATGGCGCGCGTCTTCCAGGCTGCGGAGGCACCACTCGTGAACTACTGCCAACACGGAATGAGGTAGTCATGACCGCTGTCATGATCGAGATTACGGCCCCGCCGGAGCCCGTCGTCACGGACCCCGATGGCGTGGTCCTGGTCGACGACGTCGACACGCTGGCCGCTGGCACTACCGCCGGATGCGGCGACGACAACCCTTACCAGTAGCTCGACCAGGTGGGGCCGCGCATCACGTGCGGCCCCACCGCCCCGTACATCTGGAGACTTCATGCCCACCCCGCGTATCACCGAGCTGCCGGACACGGCGCGAGCACTGATCGAGAAGGCCAGCGGCCCGATCATCGACCTCGGGACCGTGCACACCGGTCTCAACAGCTCCATCGCCGCCGTCGTCCGGACCCGTAGGGGCACCCTGTTCGTCAAGGGTCTGCCGCTCGATCACCCCCGCGTCTGGACACAGGAGCGCGAGGCGGACATCGCCGTTCACGTCCACAGCATCGCCCCACGGTTGTGCTGGCACGTCGAGGCCGACGGCTGGAGCCTCCTCGGCTTCGAGCACGTCGAGGGCGGGCACGCCGACTACACGCCCGGCTCCTCCGACCTGCCCGCCGTGTCGGCGTCCATGGCGCGGCTCACCGAACTACGGGCTCCCGGCGTCGAGTTGAAGACGATGCCGGACCGGTTCAGGCAGTACGTCGACGACCCCGCCGAACTGGAATGGTTCGAGGGCCACAGCCTGCTCCACACCGAGTGGAACCCGCACAACGTCCTCATCGCGGACGACGGTGCTGTGTTCGTCGACTGGGCGTGGGCGTCGACCGGCGCCGCGTGGATCGACCCGGCGCTCTGGCTGCTGTGGCTGATCGCCCACGGCCACACCCCGGAAGCCGCCGAGAGCGTGGCCTCCGCACACCCGGCGTGGAAGACCGCCCCGCCTGAAGGACTCGACACCCTTGCCCGAGTCCAACAGCGCCTGTGGGACTCCATCGCCGAACAGAGCCCGGATGAATGGGCGCAGCCGATGCAGGCCGCAGCAAGGGTCTGGAACATGCACCGGCAACACCAGCAGTGACCCCGATACGGCCCCGCTCGTCCGCTCCCCCCGAGGCGGACGGGCGGGGCCTTCTGCTGTCTTGAAGCGCCTGGCGGGGGTGTAGCTGAAGGGCGAGGTGTAACGGATCTCGATCGTCTTCGCCTGCTTGGCAGTCAGCTTCCGCAGCCGCTTCAGTTCCTCGTCCCGGTCGTCGGCGGCCCGCACGGCACCGGGTCCCGATCCGTTGTCCTGGCTGGCGCGGGCCTTCTTCACCCAGCCTCGCAGGACTCCGAGCTGACCCCGAGTTCCCGAGCGACCTCGGTCACCGTCCGGCCCGACGACCGCACGAGCTCGATCGCGTCCCACTTGTACTCGCCCGAGTACCGATTCGTGTACTTGCTTCCCACCTGGCACTACTCCCTCTGGGCTCTCACGTCCCAGTGTCCATGATCAAGGGGAAGCTTCAGTTCGGTGCCTTCCCCTGCAGACTTGGAATGGCTGCCGTGGAGGGCTGTGGCGGGATCAGGACACCGAGCAACGCGATGCAAGCCGAAACCGGCCGTGAGGAAGTCCGGGCCCGGGATCTCCAGCAGCTGCTGTGTCGACAACCGCTAGGTGACTGTGAGTCCGGGCCGACAAGGAACGGCCCGCTTCTAATGGATCTTCTGCTGCTCCAGCCATTTGAAGACCTCGGCCCTCTTGTACAGGACCTTGGAGTTCCTGCTTCGGCCGAACTTGTAGCCCTTCAAGCCCAGTTTCGATGCCTCCCTATAGACCCAGCTCGTGGACATATTGAGCATCGCAGCGACCTCATACTGACCTTCAAAGCGTGGTGTCGTGGGGGCTGACGGTCCATGATCCCTGCGGTACGCCAAGTGCATGAGGTATGCGCAAGGGGGTGGCCTGAC
>NZ_JBIWFK010000032.1:0-17561 GCF_044763015.1 Streptomyces sp. NPDC096324
TACGAGCGTAAGCCCGAGCACTTCCTCGCCTTCACCGCCATCGCGGCAACCCTCATATGCCACCGCCGCATCACCAAATGAAATGACGTCTAAGTCGGATCATCACCCTCCGTGTCCTTCGCGATCGAGCTGGCACCGGCAGTATCCGACGTTGCCGAACTTTGTCCGTTTGCAGCCGAACTTTGACTGGTGACCGTCTCCTGGGACAGCAGCGCCGCCTCTAGGTTCTTGGCCCAGCAACACCGCGGTGCCGAGCGGCCGCCGGCACCGCATCAGCTCGTGCACGGGCCAATTCGAGGGATCCAACAGGGGGACCGGGCCCGTTACCGGGAAGGAAACCGACCCGATGAACATTCGCAAGCGCCTCGCTCTTTCCGTGGCCGCCGTGGCAGTGGGCTCCGGCCTGGCTTTCGCCCCGCTGGCCTCGGCCGCCCCGCAATCGGCCGCCGCCGACTGCCCCTACCCGTACGTCTGCTTCTACAAGGGCTCCACGAAGACGGGCTCGTTCAAGGACGTCACCAGCGGCTGGCAGAACCTCGGGGCTAGCAAGGGCGCCACCACGATGGTGAACACCCGCCACGACGACATCGTGTACACGCACTTCACCAACGGCGAGACGTGGTGCACCCCGCCCAACAACACCACCACGTTCAACTCCTGGGTGGTCGACAAGGTCCGCATCAGCTCCGCTTCCAGCTGCTGACCCCCGCCGTAACAGCGAGGGCCCGCACTCACCTGAAGGGGAGTTCGGGCCGTCCGCGACATACCAGCCGTGTCCGCAAGCTATTTCAGATTCCGTTTCACCCGCTCTGACTTCAGAAGTCGTATCGCAACCGAATGTGATCCGTTGATTTTTGCTGTTCAGGCATGGTGTAGCCCGGAATGAGAGAGGTATCCGGCGACTTGTTTCCGCTTCCTGCGGGGAGATGCAGGTACAAGGCCTGCCCGGCGCTCTGCGGAGACCCTGTCCCGTTGCGCGGGGCAGGGTCCTTTTTTGTCGTCTCGAGTCATGGGCCGGACAAAGGGGTGTTACTCACTTTCGGGTGACAGCCGGACAGTCGGTGGGGTGGCGCTACCTGGCGGGCAGCGCCTGCCGGCCAACTGCTGCAAGGCCCTTGAGGCCGGCCTCGCGTCAACTCGCGCACCGGCGAAATGGATGGTTCCTGCATCCAAGTGTCACGGCAGTGCGGTTGATCGGGATGTCGTACGGCGGCTCGTAGGCGTTGAGCTGAGCGACGAAGGCACTGGAGAGCGCTGGCCTCGACGTCCTGCCCGACACCTTGTTCAAGTGGCTGTCGGATCCGGAGTACAACGTCCGCCGCAGCCACCGCGACCTCATCCGCACCGCCTACGAGAACGTCGCCATCGTCCCCGCCGACCCCATCTCCGACACCGTCACGAACGGCCAGTTCGAGATCAGCGGCATAGTGAAAACCGGCAACGACGAACGCGAACGCGGCACCCGCCGCGCCGCCCCGCTGCGCGTCGACGGAAGCCGTGGCGACTGGAGCGACATCGAGACGCTGTGGCTGGCCGGCGACCTGCGGGATGACGACTTCGAGGACCGCTTCATCGACGACATCATCGTCTCCGACATCGGCGAAGGCACCGACGGCTGGGAATTCAGCGGAAGCTCGTACTCCGTCGAGCTCCGGTAACGCCAGAAGGGAGCATGTACGAGCACCGGACTGGAACGTCCCGCATCACCCACCGATCGTCGCGCACGCAGCGGCGCCGGCGCCGTGTGGCCGATCTCCCAGAAGCAAGAATGACCTCCGCTGGGGAGGCCGCCCACTCGGCCATGCAGCCTGACTCGTCGAGGACATCCAGGAGCCCTGATGGCAGTAGAGATCGTCTACGAGACACACTCGACCACCACGGACAACGAAGGCGGCATTGCCACCGGCTGGCTTCCAGGCCGACTCTCGGACCTGGGATGCCGCCAGGCCAGGGAATTGGGCGAACGTCGCCGCGGCGACGGCTTCGCGGCCGTATTCGCCTCCGACTTGCACCGCGCTGTCCAGACGGCCCGGACCGCGTTCCCCGACGGCCGGCCCCCGATCCACCAGGACATCCGCCTGCGTGAGTGCAACTACGGAGACCTCAACGGACACCCGGTCTCCGTCATCGCCGCCCGACGAGCCCAGCACATCGATGAACCATTTCCTGGAGGCCAGAGCTACCGTCAGGTCGCCACGGCCACCCGCGCCTTCCTCCACGACCTCGCCACCGGATGGGACGGCAGGAGAATCCTGGTGATCGCTCACTCGGCCAACCGATGGGCACTCGACCATCTGCTCACCGGAACACCGCTGGAAGAACTGGTCCAAGCACCGCCCGCCTGGCGCCCGGGCTGGCACTACACACTGTAACTGGCCCGCCTCAATCCGGTGAACCCATGCGGTCAGAGCAACTAGCCCGGGACTGTGTCGTGTAGTCGAACAACCCGCTGGTGTGGTTGAGCAGCATGCGCAGGGTGATCGCTCCGCCGTTGCGCACCCGGCCGGGCAGCCACTTGTCGACCGGGTCGTCGAGGGCGAGTCGGTGCTCGGCGACCAGTTGCAGGACGAGGGTGGCCATCACCGTCATGGTGTTGGACGCTTCTCGCACCTCGTCGTCCGCCCTGAACCGGTGGTCCTGCTCGGAGATCTCGATGGGCCTGCCGTGACCGTCGTCCACCCGCACGATCACCCCCGGCCCCCCTTCCGCCACCAACTCCCGCGCCAACTTGCGCAGGTGAGCACGTGTCGCCGCGGTGTCGTGCTGTCGGACCGCCGAGAGCGTCCGAGGGGCAACGGCCGCGCTCGCGCGCACCGCCGTACTCTCACGGATCGTCTTCGCTCTTGAAGGGGCCGCGGCCAGGGGCGCGACGAGGGCCGCGGACACCGCAATCGTTGCTGCCGCGCGAAACCCCGTCAGTCGCGACCATCGTCGAACGAACACATTCGCACGCAATCCATGCTCCTTCGGGTATCCGGGAGGCCGTCGAGCAGGATCGGGGTACGGGGAGGAGGACACGGAACTCAGCCCGGCGAGTTGGCGCCCCGCCCTGAGGCGAAGCCGACGCTGGCGGGCGCCCCGCACAGCCCTGGAGAATCCTTCGGAGGATAGCCGAGGGCGAGGTGCGGACGACGAGTATCGGTCACTCGATCCGGGCCTTCGTCCGCGCTCACTGCATGACTTCGAGGTGCGGATGATCGAACGACGTCGGGCAGACATAGATCTGCATGCGGTGACCCCTGCCGATCTTCACCATCGGTGCATCGGCAGGAGTGCGCAGCCCGATGGGACCTGACGGTTTTTCGAGGTCCACCAGCGGGGTCCAGGTGTTGCTCCAGCCACTGCTTTCGCCGGAGTCGATGGTGAACAAGGGCTTGTACCGGGCGTTGCAGGCGTCGCAGTGCAGGGGCCTCGGGTCGCCGTGCATCCACGGGACCCAGCCGCCGACCTTCCAGCCAGGGGCGACCGAGAGTTCGCGCTCGTAGTAGGGGCCGCCAAGCCCTGCTTCCGGGTCCTCCCCCTCTTCATCTTCCGCGTCGCGGACACGGCAGGAGAGACCCTCCGGGTGGTTGTGCCATGCCGGGCAATCGGGGAGCTCCTGCTCTTCTCCCCAGGCGTAGAGACGGTCGGCGAGCTCCTCCGGGAGTTCGTGCGGTGCCGGGTACTCGGTGACGACCTCGGGGTGGAGGACACAAGGCGCGGGAACGTAGCTGCCGTAGTACTGGACGTCTGCGGGTTCCGGGGGATCGGTGAGCAGCGTGCCGACGCTCGCGGCGTTCCGCCAGACGAGGCGGGCCGCGGGAAGCTCATTGTCGTGGTCGAGGGGGCACCACAGGACTTGCAGAAGGTCGTCTCCCTCGGGGCCCGCGAGTCCGGGGACGTCGCGGAGGTAGAGCTGGGCGACCGGCAGCAGGGCATTCGGCTCGGTGTGCGCCGGATGCCCTGCTCGGAGCGTGGCAAAATGCGCGCGCTCCTCGGGGTTGAGGCGGAACTCACGAGGGTCGTGGGGGCGGCGCCAGGCCGCGTCGAGCATGGCCCGCATGTTGCGGATGTCGTCGAGGGAGACGGGCGGGTGCGCGTTGTGGTGTTCCTCTGCGCAGGTCGGCCATGTTTCATCGGCCGGCCACAGGAGTGGTCCGCCGACGGAGCTTTCGTGAACGGTCGGCAGGCCCTCGCGCGGGTGCAGGCGGACAGCTTGCTTGGCCAACGGCGCCAGCTCCGGGAAGATGGCCGCGATGTCAACAGACCGCGGTGGGGTGGTTCTTGACACTCGTGCTCCTTCAGCAGCCGACTGTGAGTTTCGGGCGGACTCTACAGGCGGGCTGCGACGGTCTTGTCGACTGTCGGCCAGGCGGCCTTCGCCGAGATCGATGCCGGGCAGCCGCGGCCAACGCGCCCCCCTTCGGGCTCGGTTACAGCTCAGCGGCACTCGGTCGTGTCGTGCGGGGCGGTGAACTCCCCGGATCGTCAGAGTATTTGCTCGCGCCCCGGGCATCACGTCGATTGTTCTGTCGACAGGGTCCAGGAGGACCTGGTGCCGTGAGTACGGTGCGGTCGCAGGTCGCAGGTCGCAGGTCGCAGGTCGCAGGTCGCAGGTCAGGGGTCGCCGGTCGGCGTTCGCAGGTCAGGGAAGTCCACCGCGGAACAGGCCAAAAAGGCCGAACGCCGTTCACGTCGCCGGGTGGTTGGGCGGCGGGAATCCCGGATCCCGGATCCCGGATCCCGGATCCCGGTCGTGGGGTCTGAGGGGCGAGGTCGCCCCTCGCCCTCAACGCCTCTCGACCTTACCGGCGGTGTCGCCGGTAAGGTCGAGAGGCTCAAACCAGTGGAGGGATCAGGCCGCGACGAGGACAGCTTCTGGACGTTACGGGCGCTGACTGGTCAGGAGTACTCCGTTGTCCAGGAGTTCGCGGGTCACCATTGAGCAGGCCGCCCTGCAGTGCGGCGCGGCCTTCTCCTTCGGCGCCCATGATGGTGAGGAGGTGAGAAAGCGCTAGGCCGAGACGAGGTGAACAATGTGGCGATCCTATGATCATTTCGAGTTTTTTGTAACGCCGAGTTGTCATCTCCACAGCTGCTACTGACGTTGCGGCCGTGGTGTCGTCAAGGTGAGGCTGGTTTCGGCGAGGCATCCGTCGATGAGGTTGCTGCGGTACTGGATCTGGCGGAGACCGTGCCGGCCCATGGCGATCGCCGACGCTCGCCGGGCTCACGCAGGTGATAAGGACAGCGCCCCGAGTGTCGATGAGCAAGTGGCGCTTGATGCCGCTGACCTTCTTGCCACCGTCGTACCCGTGCAGGCCACCGCGCTCACTGGCCCGGACGCTCTGGCTGTCCACGATGGCCGCACTTGGAGTGGGATCACTGCCAAGCTGCGCCCGCTCGCGTTGGCGCAGCGCCGTCAACATCCGCTCCCAAACGCCCTCTTGCTGCCACCGCCGCCAGTAGTGGTAGACCGTCTGCCACGGCGACAGATCATGCGGCAGCAGTCTCCAGGCACAGCCGGACTGCAGCCAGTACGCCAGCGCGTTGAGGATCTCCCGCCGGGCGTGTTTCGCCGGCCGGCCACCGGGCCTGACCGCCGGAATCAGCGGACGGAGGATCTCCCACTCCGGATCGAACAGATCCGTCGAGTAACGGGTACGCAGTCCGTACACCCCAGCGCCCGAAAGTGGCGCCACCGCTCCGCTACCAGGCAACTTGCCCCGCTGTCAGGCTTTTCAGACGCCCTCTAGCGAATCTGGTCGGCCGCCCATGCGGCCCACTCGCCGCGCATCGCGTTGAAGCGTAGGCCGTACTCCAGGGCGATCTTGCCGTTCACCGACAGCGGGTCCTCTCCCCAGTCGATGGAGTCGGCCAGTCTGCGCAGGGCCTCGTGTTCTTGCGTCGAGAGGTCCATGAGCTCGGTGAGGTAGTTCCGAGCCTGGTCGGGTGTGATCACGTTGAGGAAGAAGACGCGGAGCAGGATGTCGCTGCGGGTGTGCCGTTGGGGCTTTGTCTCCGTCAGCCAGTGGCGCAGTTCCGCCAGGCCCTCGTCGGTGAGGGTGTACTCCTTGCGGCCTCGCGGGCCCTGCGCCGAGACGCTGATCAGGCCGTTGTCGGAGAGCTTGGACAGCTCTGTGTACATCTGGCTCTGTGTGGCGGGCCAGACATTGGCCAGGGACGTCTCGAAGCGCTTCAGCAAGTCGTAGCCACTGGCGGGACGCTCAGACAGGAGCCCGAGGAGGGCGTGTCGAAGGCTCATGCCGGCAGCATACCTTCCACTCTTGACAGGTCGATGCGAGAACTTCTAGGTTTGACATGTCAAAACAGGAATGTCAGAGAGTGTGGGGGCCTTCGATGTCGTACGTGCGCACCTTCCTTCCATGGATCGTCTTTGCAGCGGTCCCCTCCGCCCACTGGCAGTGGGGGGCACTCGCCGCTCTGCTGGCGGCGGTGGTGGTAGTTGCCCAGCAGAGGCGCACGGGAGTCGGCTTCGACGCGCTGATCATGGAAACCGGCTCGGCGGTCTTCTTCGCGATCCTGGCGGCCGTCGCCTTCGCGGACCCGCATTCGGCCACCCACGCCTACTCGGCGGCCCTTTCCTCGGCCACCCTGGCTCTCATCGCGGGTACCTCGCTGCTGATGGGTAAGCCGTTCACGCTGGGTATCGCGAAACGCACCACACCGCCCGAGGTGTGGCGGCTCAAGCCCTTCATCCGGATCAACGTGGTCATCACCACCGTATGGACCGCCGCCTTCAGCGCCACGGCAGTTATCCTCGCCGTCCTCGCCCACGCCGGCCACGGCCACTCCACGACGGCGACGCTCGTCCAGGTTCTCGGCTTCGTCATTCCCGTGCTGTTCACCGTACGCTACGTCGCCGCTACCAAGGCCAAAGCTGCGGTGGGAGCCTGATGCGCGGTCATCGACCCCTCTACCCCAAGGAGTTCGGCTGCGCGAGCGGGGACATCGACAGACCTTGAGCCTTCAGGTCCCGGCCTCGCTGCCACGCCCGGTTTCACCCCCGGGTCCAAAGATCGCTGTCGGCTGGCGGTGGGGAGTGACCGAGGAACGATCCAGGTACGAGATCCACATCGATCACGGCGGCTTCGCGATCCTTTCGGCGACGTCCTCCCGTGTGTACGTCAAAGATCTACGCGCCGCACACGCGAGCGACGGCGCGTCGACGCCCTGCAACCCTTCGAGGGGGCACCACTCATGACCAGCATCGGCAAAGCCCGCACCGCGCTCGTCATCGGCGGCGGCATCGCTGGCCCGGTCGCCGCGATGGCGCTCCGCCGGGCAGGTATCGATGCCGCCGTTTACGAGGCGTACGGCCACACGGCCGATGGGGCCGGAGGCGGCATGACCATCGCTCCGAATGGCCAGAACGCCCTCGCAGCGATCGGCGCGGGCGACCTTGTCCGCGCCATCGGCACCCCAGTCACCGCTCTGGGGCTACGAAGCTGGACGGGCAAGGACCTCGCACGGTTCGCCCCGCCCTCCCGCCTCCCGTCCCTGCAGTTCGTCTGGCGCGCCGATCTCTACCGTGCGATCTACGACGAGGCGGAGCGCCGCTCCGTTCCCATCCACCACGGCAAGCGGCTGACCGGCACGACGGACACCGGCTCCGGCGTCACCGCGCACTTCGCGGACGGTACACAGGCGAGCGCCGACATCCTGATCGGCGCCGACGGCATCCGCTCCACGGTCCGCTCCCTGATAGACCCCGCCGCACCGCAGCCGAACTACGCCGGCCTGGTGTGCTTCGGAGCGCGGATGGACCAGTCAGGGATGCCCTCCACCGCCGGCGTCATGTACATGTGCTTCGGCAAGCGCGCGTTTTTCGGCTACCAGATCTTCGATGACACCTCCGCGGTCTGGTTCGTGAACCTGCCCCACCGCGCCCCGATGACAGTCGCCGAAGCTCAGGCGATCGGCGCTCAGGAGTGGATGCGCATCCTGCGGACCGCCTTCGCCGACGACCGCACCCCTGCCCTCGAAATGATCAGCCGTACCGACGCCAGCCAACTCCTCATCACCGGCCCGATGGAGAACATGCCGAGAGTCGCAAACTGGACCCGCCGCCGCATGACCCTGATCGGCGACGCGGCCCACGCCGCCTCATCCAGCTCCGGACAGGGAGCCTCCATCGCCGCCGAAAGCGCCGTCGAACTTGCACGCTGCCTGCGGGACCTGCCCTCCGACCAGGCTTTCGCGGCGTACGAACAACTACGCCGACCCCGCGTCGAACGCATCATCAAGCTCGGGGCCCGCACGAACAGCAACAAGACCGCGGGCCCGGTCGGCCGCACTCTGCGCGACCTCCTCATGCCCACGGCCATGAAGCTGATCAACCCGGAGAAAATGGCCTGGCAGTTCGACCACCACATCGACTGGGACACGAAGGCAACCCCACACGCGTGAACCCAGCCCTCCACCCACAACGAATTTCCCGAACACAGGCGCGCAGACGACGACGTCACCCTCTTAACTATCGTTGCCGATCGGTGAGTACGGTCCCTATCCCGAGCGGCTGCGAGAGCAGCTCGAGGGGGTGATCTGGCGGTTCCGGTCCAGGGCCAGTGGCGGGAGATGCCCGCCGAGTTCGGCCCCTGGGCCACCGTCTACGGACGGTTTCGGGTCTGGCGGAACGCCGGTGTCTTCTCCGCTCTGCTGGTCCCGCGCGTCGATACTGAGGCGGTCGATGTTTGTAGCCGCGTCCCGTGGCGGACAGCCACAGCACCTTGATCGTCTCGGTGCGCAGAGGGCGTCGTCTGCGGGACTGGAACGAGGCAGGGGTCTGGCAGCGGCTGCACGAGGTCCTACTCGCTGAGTTGAACGCGGCCTCACGCCTGGACTGGTCTCGCTGCGTGGGCGACTCCTTCCACGTCAGGGCGTTAAAAGGGGGCAGCAAACGGGTCCGTCGCCGGTCGATCGGGGCCGGGCCGGCTCGAAACACCATCTGGTCACCGACGGCCACGGCACTCCGCTCGCCGTCCTGCTGACAGGCGGCAACCGCAACGATGTCACCCAGCTGCTGCCCCTGCTCGACGCGATCCCGCCCGTCCGCGGACGGGTTGGCCGGCCCCGCCGCAAGCCAGACTCGCTCTTCGCCGACCGGGGCTATGACCACGACATCTACCGCGACCAGGTCCGCGACCGCGGCATCGTGCCCGCCATCGCCAGACGCGGCACCCGGCACGGCACTGGGCTGGGTACTTACCGGTGGGTGGTCGAGCGGACCATCGCCTGGCTGCACGGCTTTCGTCGCCTGCGCATCCGCTGGGAACGCAGAGCCGACATCCACGAAGCGTTCCTCAAACTCGCCTGCTGCTGATGAGGATGGTCGAGAAAACGGCCAGGGACGATGCTCGCCTCAGTTCGTTCGGCGTTCAACGTTGTGGGGATTAGTGGGGAGCGACCAGCGTCAAGGTGAAGGCCCGGTGATCGAAGGTCACCGGGCCCTGATGATCGGTAAGGGATAGCGGACGCGGAGTGCGTTGGTCGACATGGCTCGCTCTGCTCTGGTCGCGATCGTTAGTGTCCAGGGGATCATTGGTCATCGCCGGGCCTGACTTGCTCGGAGGTCGGACGGGAGAGCCTGGTGCCGGAGCTTATAGACCACCTTGAGAGCAGGCTGGGCAGGATGATCGGTGCCTGGTCTCCTCCCGCAGACGCCGTGCAGGGTAGTCCTCAGGTGGCGTGCTTCCGCGAGGGCCGACTCGCCGGCTGCCAGTCGTTTGCGACGATCGGCCTTTCCCGAACTCCGCTGTGGCATCCGGCTTCCGACCGGCACTTCCACTTGGAGTTGGTGGCCTGCGAGAACACCAGCCGCGCTACTGGCTATGGACACTTCCCCGACGTGCTGGATTTTGTCGCCGGGCGGTTGGTGGCGAGCGGCCAGGCGATCCTGCGCGGTGATGTGGTGCCGCTTCCCACTCCGTTGCCCGGCGGATCCATGACGTCCCTGTATGCAGGGCTTCCCGTCTACTTCGATGACGACTTCTTCTCGGTCACCATCGAGAACGGCAGCAAAGTCGCGATCGTCTGGCTCATCCCCATCACGGATCAGGAGACCTCCTTCATCCGCGAGAAGGGATGGCGAGCGTTCGAAGACGCATTTGTCCGCCAGGACCCTGACCTCCTCGACCCTGCCCGTCCCCAGCTCGACCTGTGAGCCGGGGACCGATAGCGGGCCTGCTCAGGGGGTGCGCCGCGGCGGAACGACGTCGGTGCGGTGGTGCGGCATGGTCGGCCGGGCGGCCTCAGGGGTGGCCAGCAGAGCGACGATCGTGATCGGCTGCTGGCAGTGCGGACGGGAGCGGTGTGGGCCGTGGCCATCTGAACCCGAGTCTTTCTGCACTGACTGCTTGACGGCTGCTGGCTGGCGCCCAGACGCGGGGCTGGCATGGCCGCTCGATCCGGCTGTCTGTCAGAGCGCTGAACGCTCCGCTGCAGTATCGGGTCACCGTTGTCAGTCGCCGCACTACCGAAGCGGCAGCCCCGCCCGTAGCCTGAGACCGCGTGCCTGCCGCGCACCGGCGCCCCTCACGATCACCGTCGTGGACGAGGCCGATCAGGCGGCCGGGCGTGGATTCATGCCCCAGGTCACCGCGCTCCTGGACCAGGCCCGCCCCGAAGGACCGCGGACGCTGTTCCCCGCCACTGTCGGCCAAAAACGCCGACCGCCTGGTTCGCCGCAATGCGAGAGGGCCCGGATCACCTGGATCCGAGCCCTCTTCAGCAGTAGCGGGGACAGGATTTGAACCTGCGACCTCTGGGTTATGAGCCCAGCGAGCTACCGAGCTGCTCCACCCCGCGTCGTGGAACCCACACTACGCCAGGTCGGCAGGCACTCACGACCAATTTCGGCAGTGCCGCCTTTGCCGGTACGGCGTGCTGGTGCCGCAGCAGAAGCCTCACGACGCCAAGATCATGGGTAGCTCGTACGTCTTGCCGGAGGAATCGCTCCGGTGCAGATTGCTGTACGGCATGCGCGTTCACGTGGATCGGACAGCGAACGCCGACGACGGGGCCCAGGGATGCTCGGGTCCACGTCGGACGAGGTCGGTGGCTTCCCTGTCGAGGACGGAACGGTGGGAACGCAGGCAGCCCCGCAGACCGCGCGCTGCGGTGCGCATCTGGTGGACGGAGTCGGGCGCGTCGCGACGGACCGTTGCCTGCAACGCCACCTGCACAACCTCGCCTCGCATCATGGGCAGAAGTGCCCCCACCGCCGGCTCCCAAGTGTCCTCACTCGGCCTGTACAACACCCTTGAGGACACCTGCCGCACAGGGCGCCCCGGTTTCCCCGACACCATGGGAGAGCAGGGCTGGATCCGACGAAGCCGGGGCACTCAGAAAGCGAAGGCCACGCAGCGGACCCGCTGCCTGCCGGGAGACTGGCCGATCAGCGAGGGGACGAGAAGATGGCAGCGCCGGAGCACACGGAGGCCGACGGGAGAGCCGCCCCGGACGCACGTGCTGCCACGCTCACCGAGGCGCTGGAAGCCATCGGGGCCGGAGCGTACGTCGTCGACGAGCACGGGTGCATCATCGCGGTCAACGCCCACGCCGAAGACCTGCTGGCCCGGACCGCCGGCGATCTGCTCGGCCAGGACGCGCACGACCTGCTGCACGGGGACGCCCACGGTCAGCCTCTGCCGAGGACTCGGTGCCGTATGCGGCGGGCTTTCCACGCCGGCCGCATCGCCTGGGCCGAGGAGGACCACTTCGCACGCGGAGACGGCTCTGTCCTGCCGGTCTCCTGGACGATCACCCCCTACGACACCGGTGGCCGGGCGAGCGGCGCACTGATGGTCTTCGATGCCCCCGCGCGAGGGCGGGAAGCGGGTGCGCCGCGGCCGGAGGCGGTGGCCGGGCCGCTGTCGGAGTTGGAGCGGCTCGCGCTGCTGGCGGAGACCACCACGCGGCTGACCTCCACCCTGGACGTCGAGGAGGCGCTGCGCCGACTGGTGACGCTGGTGGTGCCGCGACTGGCGGACTGGGCCGTCATCGACCTGGTCACCGAGCGCGACGAGGTGTGGCGCAAGGCGGTCGTCCACGCCGAGGGCGGCACGCTGGTGTACCACGAGGAACTCCAGGGCCCGATGCCGCCGATCCCGGAGGAGTCCCCGATGCCGCTGTCGCGGGCGCTGCGCGCGGCCGCTTCCACTCTGGTCGGCCCCGACACCTACCGGCGGAAGCCGGATTCCGGTATCGCGGTGGAACAGCGCAACCTGTTCGACGCCACCGGCATCCGCTCGGCGGCCATCGCCCCCATCCGCAGCGCCCGCGAAGTCCTCGGGGCCCTCACTCTGGGCCGCGCCGGGCATCCGGGTGACTTCACCCCTGCGGATCTGCACCTGCTCGAGGACATCACCCGCCGCGCGGGCCTCGCCCTGGACAACGCCCGTCTCTACCAGCGCCAGCGCAAGGTCGCCGAGACCATGCAGAACCACCTGCTGCCCCAGATGCCGCGCGTACCGGGACTGGAGATGACCGTCCGCTATCTACCCGCTCCCGACGCCTCGCAGGTCGGCGGCGACTGGTACGACGCCTTCCCCCTGTCCGACGGCGCCACCGCCCTGGCCATCGGCGACGTGGTCGGACACGATCTGGAGGCCGCGGCGGGCATGGCGCAGGTCCGCAACATGCTGCGTGCCTACGCCTGGTCCCAGACCAAGCCCCCCAGCCGAATCGTCGAACGGCTCGACGAGGCGATCCGGCACATCACCGACGTCACCATGGCCACCATGATCCTGGCCCGCATCGAGGAGGCGGACCACGGCCGGTGGAAACTGTCCTGGAGCAACGCCGGTCATCCGCCGCCCCTGCTGATCAGCCACGACGGCCTGGCCGACTACCTCACCGACGGCCACGGCATCCTCCTGGGCGTCAAAGCGGGCCCTCGTCCCGACGCAACCGCCCTGTTGCCGCCCGGATCCACCCTCGTGCTCTACACCGACGGCCTCATCGAAGAACTCGGCCACACCCTCGACGAGGGCCTGCAGCGGCTGCGCCGGCACGCCGCCGCCCTCGCCCACCGCCCCCTGGCCTCCTTCACTGACCAGCTACTGCGCCGGGTCCGGCCGACCGACAACAACGACGATGTCGCCCTCCTCGCCCTGCGGGCCCCGGTGATCCGCATGTGACGCCAACCCGTTGCCCCTGTCGTTCATCGAGATCGCGTCGGCCACCTACCGTCACTGAGCGCCGCACCTGCCGCGCCGCCCGGCGGTTGTGAGGCCGGTCAGGGTTCGAGGGCCTGGGCGAGGGTGGGATGACAGGCGATGATCGTGTCGAGACCGACGATCTCCACGACCCGCCGGGCCGGCTCGGTCAGGGCCGCCATCCGGATCCAGCCGCCCGCCGCGGTGGCATCGCGGTGGGCGGCGACCAGGACGTTGATGGCACTGGAGTCCATGAAGGTGACCGCGCCGAAGTCGAGCACCGTCAGCGGCGGGAGACACTCCTCCTCGGGGCGCAATCCCTGGCGCAGCGTGCCGGCGGTGTCGGTGTCGAGTTCGCCGGCCAGGGCCAGGACGCGGATGCCGTCGGCGGTGGTCCGGGTGATCGACAGTCGGGCGGGCTGCTCGACCGGATGGTGAATGTCTGCCACGCCCTTCGGAGTCCTTGTCGTACCAGGTCGTCACCTGCGGGGTGAAGGTCCGTCAAGAACCGCATCCTACGGACAACGCGTCTCTGTGGCTGTGCCACGAGTAACGTCCGGGACAGTGTGTGGACGGTACCGGGCGGGGTACCTGGCGAGGACGTGGAAGCGGGCGCGGATGGGTCATTCCCCTGAGGACACCGGTGGCGGTCACGTGGAGATGCCGTCACCGATGGAGGCTTCGCTCGCTGTGGACGTCGACGGCTCCCCGCTCTCGCAGGTCCGGCACCTCGCGGCGTCCTTTCTCACCACGGTGCGCGACGCGCACGGCGTCGCGGTGGTGGACGCGACGGTGGAGATCGCTCAGCTGATCGTGAGTGAACTGGTCACCAACGCCCGCAAGTACGCCCCCGGGCCGGCCCTCCTGCATCTGCGGATCACCGGCGACGCGCTGCGGATCGAACTGTGGGACAGCAACCCCGTGCCGCCCGCCGTGAAGGCCCCGGACCCCAGGCGGATCGGACAGCACGGCCTGGAGATCGTCACCGCCCTCGCCCGGGACGTCACGACCGAGGCGGCACCGGCCGGCAAGCGCGTCATCGCCACCGTGGCCCTCGACGAGGCATAGTCCCGGACGGGGCGCGGCTCCCGGACATGCGGCCGGCGCAGTCGTTTGCCGGCGTCGCCGGATGGGCCAAGCCGTTCAGGTCGGCGGCGGAACGGTGGCCTCGTCTGCGGACGGACGGTTCTTCAGAAGCCGGGCCGGGAAGACCGGAGCCGGCGGCGCGGACGTCATCCCGACGCGTGTGTCGGGTCGCCGAACAGTGTTGCCCGATGGGCTTCGTCCTGGATGAGCAGTGACAGGAGCGAGGCCACCGTCAGGCCCTGGCCTGCTTCGGTCGGATGACGCAGGATCTTGGCCGGGTCGATCCGGTACGTGTTGCCGCGCCCCTGACGGATGTGTGAGAGGTAACCGGCCTGCTCCAGGTCCGCGATGATCTTCTGCACCGCCCGCTCGGTCAGCCGGCACCGGGCGGCGATGTCGCGGACGCGCACGCTCTGGTTGTCCGCGATGGCCGCGAGGACGCGAGCGTGGTTCGTCAGGAACGTCCATCCGTTGTGTGACTCGGGTACCCCATCCATGCCCCGAGTCTACTGAGCGGACATGCGCGCATCCAAAAACACGTATGAGCGTTCACGTATCAGTTGACGTATGTTGCCTTCCTGGGAGAACGTGGGAGTGGACCACGCGAACATCTGTGGGAGTGAGTGAGCCGTGCAGCAACCTTCGCACCGGGGCCAGTCCCTCACAGCGCCGGACCTCCGCCACCCCGGCAAAGGCGGCGCCGTGGAGCCGCTTCCACCCGGCCGGGCATCGATGTCGGTGTCGCCCGCCCCGGCCGGCGCCCCGGTCCTGGTGGCAGTCCACGGTGAACTCGACCTCGTCTCGGGCGGCCGGATCCGGGACCGGCTGGGCGAGGCCCTCGCCGTTTCGTCCAGCGGTCTCGAGCTGGACCTGAGCGGGGTCGGCTTCTGTGACTGCGCCGGCCTGAACGTGCTGCTGGAACTCCGGCACCGGGCCCTGGTCCAGGACAAGACCGTCACCATCCGGGCCGCCGGCCTCGCAGTCGGCAGACTGCTCGATCTCGCGGGAGCCCAGGAGCTGTTCTCCTCCCCACGGCCGCGGGTGCGCGCACCCGCCTCGTCGCGGGCCCGTCACCGCATCCTCACCGGCACCCAGAACACCCCCGGCCTCGGCATGCAGCGCGCCCGGCCGCCGGCACCGCGTGTGTCCGAGCCCGCTTGAGAGGAATCGGCCACACAGCAGGACCCGCCCGGCCGGGAGGCCGCATCGAGCTCGGCCGGCAGAACACCGTGCTACCGCCGGCTCTCACGACACCGGGCACCGATCAGCACAGAACGCCACACCGTGTCCGCCGCCGAAGATCCTGGGAAGTCGTCGTGGAAAGCGAAGAAACGCACCGGCCCCACCCGCTGAAGGTCACCGCCGCCGCCTGTGACGGCGTCGTCGTGGTGACCGTCTCCGGCGCGATCGACCACGCCAGCGTCGGCCCCCTCGTCCAGGCCCTGGCTCCCGGCCGGCCGCGCGTGATCGTCGACATGCGTCAGGTGTCCTTCATGGACTCCAGCGGCATCAACGCCCTTCTCACCGCGCACCGCGACCTCACCGGGACCGAGGGCTGGCTGCGGCTCGCCGGTGTTCCCGCCTCCATTCGGCGCACCCTGCAGATCACCGGCGTCGACACCGCCATCCCTTCCTACCCCAGCCTCCGCGAAGCCCTCGCCGCCTGACCCGGCACCGGTCACGGCCGGGCACCGCTGCCCGCTCCGACCCGGTTGCCGGCCCGCGGACGTGCTCTCCGCACGCCGGGCGCTGTTCTCCGCCTGCGGGTCCTTCCGCCCCCTGGGTCGATCGAGTGCGCACACCGGTCGGGGGGCGGGGCCGTCTCAGAAACGGGGCTCCAGCACCTCCAGGGCTCCCGTCTCCGTGTCGTAGCTGCGCAGGGCGGTGAGTTGGACCGACAACGGCGGCACCGGCAGCAGCTCGGGGATCCGCCGGCCGGCGAACGCGCCGGCCCGCCGGGAACGGCCGAGGGTGATGTGCGGGCTCCAGCGCGCGGGATCGTGGAAAGGGTTGAGGGTCTCGGGCGGGCTGTCCGAGGCCACCGCGTCCCACACCCGGCCGTGCAAGCCGGCCAGGGCGGAGTCGAGTTCAAGGGCCCAGGCCAGCACCGAGGTCGGCCGTTCGAAGCGGACCGGGCCGGTGAACCGCACCGGCAGGAGCAGGGCGGCGGCCGCCTCGGCCAGCTCCCAGCGGATCGGGGCGGTCAGCTCCGGACAGGCGGCCAGGGTGAGATGAGGGCTGTTGGTCGGTGAACGGTGACGCGCCTGGCTGGGCAGCCCCGCATCCGCCAGCCGCCGCCAGGCCTCCCGGACCGCCAGGTCCGCCGCCTCGTCCAACAAGACCTCGACCGTGCGCACCGACGCAGCCTATCGACGATGGCCTGCGGCGAGCCGGTTCACCCGTCTGGGCTTGCCGGACTGTGCGCGCGGTGCGTCGGCCTGACGCTGGAAGCAGAACCCGAGCGGCCGAAGCGGGAACCCGCTGCGGCCGCACACACCCGTCGACCGAGGAGAAGCCGCCCTCACGCGCCGGGCTTCGCTGCCGCCGAACGCCTGCTGCGGCCGGGGGTCCTCATCGTGGGGACGCCTTGGCCGGAGGCGTCCCGTGCGGCCCGCCCTCCAGGAGCGTGACCATGGCCCGGAACCGCCGTCTGATCCTGAGCTCGCCGTCCGAGGTCTGGCGCCTGCTGTCCGACGGCCACCGTTACGGGGAGTGGGTGACGGGAACTCAGCAGGTCCTCGCCGCGGACCCACACTGGCCGGCAGTAGGCGCCCGATTGAAGGTCCGCGTCGGTGCCGGCCCTGTGACCCTCGACGACACCTGCGTCGTCCGCGTCTGCGAACCGCGGCACCGGCTGGAACTGGAAGCGAAGGCGGATCCCTTCGGCGCGGCACGCATCGCCATGAAGTTGATCCCCTGGGGCGAGCACACCCTCTTCACCCTCGACTGGCACCCCCTCAGGGGCCCCGGCACCAGAATGCACGGACTCCCCCTGGACTACGTCGTCGCGGTCCGCAACGGCATGATGCTGACGAAGCTGGCCCGAATCGCGGTGCGCGAGCATGCGCCGGGGGCGTTGAAGGCGCTTTGACGCCGCGACGGTGCGGCCCGCGAAATCCTCGTACCCGGCCAGGAAGATATCCCGGTCCCCGGGCACAGCCCGAGACCGGAACCGTGGTCCGTACGCGGTCCTGCGGACCAATGCTCTACAGACGTTCGAATAAGAGATCGTCTCGTTTGGTTCTCCAAGCAGCTTGGAGGGTGCCTGCGGCTGTCGTGGCGCGCAGGGTCACATACCGCGGTCCGGCCCGCTCCACG
>NZ_JBIWFK010000033.1:0-15504 GCF_044763015.1 Streptomyces sp. NPDC096324
CCTCGGCCGGTGGCGGACCGGCTGTGTCTGCAGGGCATCCTGTACGTGCTCCACAACGACATAGCCTGGCAACTACTGCCCCTGGAGCTGGGGTTGGGTTCCGGACAGACCTGCTGGCGGCGTCTGGAGCGGTGGCAGCAGGCTGGGGTCTTCGACCGGCTGCACCGCATTCTGGGATGACCCCTACCGGCGCGACCGGGGCATTCGACCTCTTCGAACTCGCGGACCAGGGCAAACGGATCCTCGGCTGCAACTACGGATCCAGCGTCGGAGAGATCGACATCCCGAAGCTGGCCCGTCTCTAGGTGGCCGGCCGGCTGCCGATCGACGACCTGATCGGCACCATCCGCCCCCTCGGCGAGGCGGCAGCAGCCTTCGACGACCTCAAATCCAACACCGGCGTCCGGACGATCCTGCAGCCCTGAGGAGTCCGATGGCGTGCCGCCCCCGCCCAGCGCCGAGTTCGGGCGCTTTCCCACCGGGGACAAGCTCCCCGCCTGGCTGCGGCACCCCAGCCTCACCGGACTCGAGCCCGCCGCCTTTGACGATCTCGCCGTCCGCTACCGAGCCTGGCGTGCCGGGCACCCGCCGATCTTCCTGCCCGTGAAACGCCCCGACGGCGGCCCCGGCGCCGGCGGCAGACGGCTCTCCGTCTCCGACCAGCTTTTCGTCTTCCTCCTCAAGAGGCGCTGGTCCATGACGAACGCCGTTCTCGCCGAGGCGACCAGCCTGGCCAAGAGCAGAATCGGCGCGACCTTCCAGGAGGTCGCCCCCGTGCTCGCCGCGCTCGGGCACAAGGTCCCGGCTGGCGCCCTCACCGTGACCACGGCACAACAACTCGCCGCGATCGCCGGGCACGACCCCACCCTCCCGTAATCCCCACCAAGATCGACGAGTTATTGATCGGCAGGCCCCTGACCTACACCGGCAGCCCCTTTCCGTTCAGGACACACCAAGACCGCCGCTTTTCGCAGCACCTCGATCGTCTCGGCCTGCTCACGGCTCTGCCGACGCAGCCGACGCAGCTCTTCCCGCTCCGTGCTCGTCAGCTCGCCCGGAGCCCCCTGACCGCGGTCGACCGTGTCCTGCCTGACCCAGTTCCGCAGTCCCTCGGCGCTGACCCCGATCTCCCGGGGCCACCTCGGTGACGGTCCTGCCGGAAGACCGGACCAGCCCGACCGCGTCGCGCTTGAACTCCTCCGTGTACCGCCCGCTGCGGTTGCTCTTGCTTCCCACCTGGCACTATTTCCTCTGGAACCTCACGTCCCCGTCTCCAGGTGTCCACGATCAAGGGGAAGGTTCAGCCGCGACGTCACCCAACGAGCCGACCACACCGAAGAACGCTCCTGCGGCTCTGCCCAGACCGGCGGCCACGACGGAGCCGACTCCGCCTGCCGCGTCGACGCAGCAGGCGGAGACGTCACCACCGCCGTCCACCAATGGCTCGTCGAGACCGGACGCATCAACCCTGACGTCTGCCTCGGCCGGGCGGCCGGGGTGGGTCTGCCTCATGGCGTCATCTGCCTCAGCAGCTCCTCGTGCTCGTCGTCGGACACCTGCTCCCCGGACGCCGGCAGGAGCTGCGGAATGCCGTCCACGATCGGGTAGCGGCGGCGTAGGCGCGGGTTGTAGAGGGCGTCTTCGGGCAGCAGGTGCAAGGGCTCCTTGTCCAGCGGGCAGGCCAGGATCCTCAGCAGCGGGTCGTTGGGCTTCATGGGTGTGTCAACTCCTTGGCGGTGAGGGAGGGTTCAGGAGTGGGGTCGTGCTTCGGCATGGTCAGCAGTACGGTGACCCCGAGCGCCGTTCCCGCCAGCCGCAGGGTGAGCCGCAGCGGGTCGTGCGGCAGGGTCTCGCCGAAGGACAGCGTGCCGAACACCGCGGTGAACAGCGAGGTCACCGTCGTACACACCGGAACCATCAGAGAGGCCCGGCAGCGTTGCAGCGCGGCCTGCGACATGACGAGGCCGAACGCCCCTGTGAAGAGCAGGAGGTACGGGTACGGGGAGCGCACAAGGCAAGCCGGTCCACTGGTCGCACAGCTCGACACGCCCTTGATGGCGAGCGAGCTGACCCCGTACAGCAGGCCCACCGCCACCCCGTACGCCACACCCGTCGTGGGCAGCCGGTGCTGGCGGCGGGCGCGGAGCTCGGTGGCCCGGTACAGCCACACGCTCGCGGCCAGCGAGGGCACGCATACGAGCAGGATCAGCGAGTACGGGGCGGCCCTGCCGACTGGGTCCGATCCCTCCCGCAAGGACAGTACGATCATGAGCAGCGCGGCCAGGATCGCGCCGAGCGCATACCGCTCCCGGCCGGTGGCCTCCTCTCCCAGCAGCCGTGCCGACAGCAGTACGAGCAGCACGAGCCCGGACACGAAAATGCCCTGCGCGACCGCGATCGGCAGCGTGCGGTAGACGACGAGCTGCGCGCCGAACCCGGCCGCCAGCGCCAGGGACCCGCCGATCCACAGTGGGCTGCCGAGCACCCTCCGCAGCAGCGTGACGGGCCTGCGGACGCTCACCTCGGGCAGGGCGGACAGGGCGCGCTTCTCCAGGACGAACCCGGTGCTGTACAGGACGTTCGCCAGCAGGGCCGCGATCACTCCCCACCACATGCGCGCCTCCCTAAGGCCGTCGCGCGTGCAACAGCAGGATCGACGCGAGCGGAGGTCTGGCACAGGCCAGCCGGTCGAGCGGGCGCAGCGGCCTGGGGACGCCGTGGAAGGGGGCGCCGTGCACGCGTACGACCTCGAAGCCGGCCGCCGTCACGAACTCCCGCAGTGCGCGGGCCGTGTAGAGCCGCAGATGCCCTACGACCTCCTTCCCGGGGCGGCCATGGATCGCACGCAGGCTGACCTCGGAAAACACGGGCTGCACGCCGGCAAGCAGCAGGGCGCGGTTGTACCAGGCGGCCAGGTTCGGTGTGGAGAGCATGAGATGGCCTCTGGGGCGCAGGACGCGGCGGATCTCGTCCAGGGCCGAGTCGGGGTCGACGAGGTGCTCGAGCACCTCACTGAACATCACGGCGTCGGCGGACGCGGTCTGCAACGGCAGTCCACCACCGGTGAGTTCACCCCGGACGGCGTACGGCAGCCGGGTGCGGGCACGGCGCAGGGCGTCCTGGGACCAGTCGACACCGATGATGCGGTGACCGGCGAGAAGGGGCTCGGCGGTGGCGGCCGCGGTGCCGTCGCCGCAGCCGATGTCGAGGACCGTCTGGGCGCTCACGGCGGCTGGGCCCAGGGCGTCCGCCAGCAGACGGGCCTGGCGGACGCTGCGCGCCGCGCCGGAGGCGACCGGCACGGCGGGGTCCTCGTAGAAGTCGCGCAGCTCCCCCGGCGGGGGCGTGGTGGTCGTCACGGGGCGGTCACCTCCGTGGTGTGCAGGTAGTGCTCGAACAGGTCGCGGAGATGGGCGCCGTCGCCGGGGCCGAGCAGGGTGCGGGACCAGCGCACGCACAGGTGTAGGCGACCGGCGGTGGAGGCCGTGGTGAAGGTGAGACCGCGGGGCATACGGGCCGGTGCGGAGTACCAGACGGCGTGCGCGCGGCCCGCTTCCTCGCCGAAGTCCATGGGGTAGGGGATGCGGCCGATGTTGCTGAGCAGGGTGGTGGACGTCCAGGGCGCGGCGGCCCTGCGCAGCCCGCGGGTGAGCGCGGCGCGCGCTGCCACCGGAGCCCATGGAGCAGTCAACAGAGATGCTCCGTAGCCGAGTTGGGGGCGGGGGCGGGACTTGAGGGCGCGGGTGCGCAGCGTCGTGCGGTGCAGCAGTCCGGGCAGGTCCGTCGCGTCCAACTCGTTTGGTGTGAAGGGGACTTCGACAAGACGCGTGCCGTTGCCGATGGGCATGTCCGCGTCCCTCGGACGGTCGTCCACGGGCATGGTGATGCGTATCGTCCGGGGGCGGACGCCGTGTTCCCGGTTCCAGTGGGCGATCAGCAGGGCCGTGGCGACCATGAGTTGGTCGTTCACCGTGTAGCGGGAGCCCTTGGGGCGGTGCGGGACGGTCAGTTCGGTGACGATCAGGCCGTTGCCGGGAGAGGTGGCGGGGGTGCCGGGGGCGACACGGGCGGGCGGGCCCCAGGTGGATGGTATGGGCAGGGCATCCCGCTCGGGATCCGAGGTGCGTACGGGGGGTGCGGCGGCCAAGTTGTCCCGGCCGCCGTACAACTCCGCCATCGTGGCCATGACACGCAGGCAGGCCGGACCGTCCAGGGCGGTGTGGTTGACGGTGAGGAGCAGGACCGTACCGTCGTCCCCGGACACGGCCTCCAGGCGGATCGGTGGCGAGGCGGAGAGCGGGGGAACGCAGTCCAGAGCACGCTCCCGGGCGTGCCGGAGGGCGTCCTGCTCCGGCGGCGGGAACCTGATCGCCTCGACGTCCGGTTCCGCCGTCAGCTCCCACTCGTATCGGCGCCGGTACCAGGGGCCGGGCGTCTCGCGCATCAGGGTGCGGGGGTGCCGGTGCAGCGCCTTGCCGAAGGCCTGGCGCAGCCGCGCGGGATCCAGGCGGCCGGGCAGATGGATCTCCATGTGCACGGTCTCCGGCTCCGCGTCCTGGTGACAGTGCCGGGCGACCTCGTCGACGACTGGGAAGGGGATGCGGGACGACGACCGTATCGGCTCCTCCGGCCGATGCTGGAGCGCGGTCATTCGAGGTCACCTCCGTCGGGGGGTCTGGGGCCACGGGCGGAGACGGTCGGTCCGGAGACGACCGGCGGGAGCCCCGGTACTTCCGAGACGACCTCTGACGGATTCTCGGCCAGGGGACCGGACGCGGGTACCCGCAGCGGCAAGGGCGCCGTAGGCGGCTGCGAATTCGGTGGGCCGTGCCCGCCCGTGGGCGGGACTTCCCGGACGCTCACCAGGGCTGCGAACAGCGCCGTCAGCGCGAGCAGTTGGGCCGTGCCGCCGAAAGCGCCGTGCCCGGCGGCGACCGGTTCCCCGGCCCCGGTCGTCGCGGCGATCCCTGCCCCGGCGAGCGCCACGAACGCGACCGGTACCAGCAACGTGTGCCGCCGGTACGCAAGCAATGCCAGCGCCGGCACCAGCAGCGCGAACCAGCCCGAGATCACCACGGCCACCAGCGTCAGCGCCACCGCGCCCAGCCACACGCCGGGCGGCGCCGGCACCGGCTGCGGCTCTTCGGGGTTGGGAGCGCGCCGGCGCCACAGGACCAGGCCCAGCAGGGCAGCGAGCCCCACGCCGCTGCCGATCAGGCCGGCCCCGTAGGTCGTGGTCGGTTCGTACGACAGCTTGACCGTGCCGCCCGACCCGGCCGGGATCTGCCAGCCCTGCTGCCAGCCGTCGAGCCGGATGGGGGTCAGCACCTTGCCGTTCAGGGTGGCCCGCCAACCGTCGTTGTAGTTTTCGTACGTCGTCAGGTACGCGGCCGTGCCCGGCCCGGCCGTTACCGCGCGGCTATCGCCCAGCCAGTCCCGTACGCGCAGCTCGCGTTCCGGATCGGCGGCCTCGGCGGCCGTCCCGCGGGTCAGCGTCACGTCTGTCACGACCAGCGGTCCGGCGTCCCCCGCCTCGACCCGGTGGGTGTCCGGACGCAGTGCCAAAGCCGTTTCGGCGCGGCCTGCCTGACAGAGGGTCACCTCGATGCGCCGACGCTCCACCAGGTCCCGTACCCGCCCCTTCACGGCCGTGTTGTACAACGCGCCGTCCACCGCCAGCAACGGGCCCTTCCCGCACGGCAGCGAGAACGTCCGGGTGGCAGCCGGCTGCGGGGTGCGGTAGCCGGCGAGCGCCGGGATGTAGGCTTCGGTGAGACCGACGGGCAGCTGCAGGTCCTCGGCGGCGACAGGGTTGTACAAGGTCAACGGGGCCACATCGGTGATCGTGACGTCGAGATGGTCCGTGGTGATCGGGTCGAACTGGACCACGCCGTGTTCGTTGACATCGGTGATCGTCGCGCCGTCCGGGGAGCCGATGCTCACCTCGGTGGGGCGGGTCGACAGGCCGCCCGCAGGGGCGAGCACGATCTCGCCGACCGGCTGCTTGCCCTTCCAACTCAGGTGGATCGTGGGGCGGTTGCCCGCGATCCACGCCGTCGTCAGGTCGCCGTCGGTGAGGTTGCGCGCGGACAGTCCTGCGCCCAGGGCCGCGGTGGAGTCCGCGGTCGCTGTGATCCGGTTCTTCTGGTCCGGCGCGACCTGGTACAGCAGTTTGTCCAGCGCCTCGCCCGGTACCGGCACCGCCTTCGCCCGCAACTCGTACGTCCCCGCCGTTCCGGTGGTGAAGACGCGGTGCAGGCCCGCCTCGGTGCCGGTCGCCGACAGGCCGGTCGAGTCGGCCGCGCGGTGCAGGGAGACGATCTCGGAGGTGGCGTCGGAGCCGTCAGCGTCGGTGGGCAGCCGCAGCAGGCGGGTCACCTGGACTCGGGGCAGGGCGATCTCGGAGAAGCCCGCGCCGGTGAGGCCGGAGTGGCGGGCCACCGAGTCGACGATCGTCAGCCGCATCCAATTCGTCGCGCCCGCCGGGGACTCGATCGTCTGCGACATGCCGTCGGGCCGCAGCTGGCTGGTCACCGATCCCTGCTCTGTCGTCACCCGCACCCGGGTCGGGACCGCCCGCACGCTCTCCTGCGGCAACGGCGTCACCTTGACGGACGACGGCATGTCGTACAACTCGTCGAAGCCGATGCGCAGCCACTGCCCGTTCGCCGAATCGGGCGCGCCCTCTGTCCAGGCCGTGTCCGGGTTGCCGTCGAAGGCGTTCACCGGGTCGTACTGGGGGAGGTGGAAGAGCCAGTTGCCACTGGAGGACGCCGTCACCGAGCGGGCGCCGCGCAGTTGGGCCACGGTCTGGTGGGCGATGCCCGTGACGGGCAGGATCTGGCGCGGTTCGGCGCTCGCGTCCTGCACGGCGTCCGGCGCGTTCCGCTCGTCGCGGGTGTACGTGTAAGAGGTGTTGGCGTCGACCAGCCCGAACCGGGTGTCAGCGCGGCGCAGTCCGTCTCCGACCACTTGGAGGCCGGGGAAGCGGAGCCCGGGGTGGTTGTCGCCGGTGAGCACGGTCGGCCGGTTCCGCAGCCACGACGCCAGCGGTAGCAGCGCCTCGGGGCCGCCGGAGACGACGGCCGTGTCCGCGGTCGACAGCAGGCGAGCCCGGCCGGGGCGCCGGATGCCCTCGCTCACCGGCCCGTAGATCTCCACCGCCCGCTGCCGCGGGTACAGACCCTCCACCTGGAGCGGAGTGCCGTGAACGATCCGACCGCCGGTCATGAGCGGCCCGTAGCCGGCCACCCGCTGGTAGCCGGACTGCTCCAGGGTGCGCTTGACGGTCGAGGTCGGGATGTATCCGACCTGGTCGGGGTCCAGGTCGTTGCGGACGACGACGTAGTGAATCCCGGCGCGACTCAAGTAGTCGGCGAGGCCCGGGACTTCGCCCCCGCTCGTCAGCGCCTGTTCGACCGCGTCCATCGCCCGCCGGTTGCCCGGGGTGCCGAAGGGAACGAAGTCCCGCTGCGCCCAACGGTTGCCGGCCAGGACGTCGAGGGGCTGGTCGATGGGAGAGCCCCAGGTGTAGATGCCGTGCGCGGTGGCCGGGACGACCAGGGCGCGGGAGCCGGATGAGTACTTCTCCAGCCAGTCGGCCGTGGTCTGCCAGTACTTGGGCAACTCCTGGAACGAACCCGGATTCAGGATCGAGCCGTTGAGGTACGGCCACAGCAGACCCGGCAGCACCAGGACCGCCGCGACCAGCGGAGCGAAGCGGCGCCCGCGCACCGGATGGGTCCCGCGCGACTCGGCGGCAACGCCCGTCAGGTGGGTCAGGCCGAGGACGAGCGCCAGGGCGAACCCCGTCTGGAACTTGTAAATGTTGCGGAAGGGCGCCAGGGGGCCGTTCAGCCACTCCTGTACGACCCCGTGGAAGGGGGCCCCGGACGCGCCACCGTACCCGGCGAGCGTGATCAGCCCGGTCGTGAGCACCGTCAGCACGAGCCAGCGGCGCTCCGGCACGTCGCGTCTGGCCAGTCCGGCCAGCCCCAGCCCGGCGGCCAGCGCCGAACAGACGATCACCACGACGGAGCAGGCCACGGCCCAGCCCGCGGGCAGCCAGGCCTCGCCGAAGTGCAGATAGGCGACCCAGTTCCCGCCGCCGCGGAGCGCTTCCGTGGCGGACATGGTCTCCGTCGTCGCCTGCGAGGTTTCCACGTAGGGGAGGAAATTTTCCCCGTAGGCCCCGAGCAGCAGCAGCGGGATCCACCACCATGCCGTTGCCACGACCACCCCGGGTACCCACCAGGCAATCAGCTTCCGCTGCCGCGGTCCCGGCGGACGGGAGAGCAGGTACAGCCCTGCCGGGAGCAGCGAGGCCAGGGTCGCCGTCGCGTTGACGCCGCCCATGCAGGGCACGAGCAGTGCCGAGCGCAGGGCCGCGACACGGGCGGTGTACCGCTCGTCGGTCAGCGGCAACAGCACCCAGGGCAGGACGGCACCGGGCAGCGCGGCCGCCGAGGTCGAACCGACGACGACCGTGAACACCGGCCACAGCGCGTACGCGACCGCCCCGAGCAGCTGGGACGAGGGCTTCCCGACGCCCAGCCGCTCGGCCAGCCGCAGCGCACCCCAGAAGGCCACCGACACGACAAGCGCCAGCCAGAGCCGCTCCGCGAGCCACACCGGCAGCCCAACTGTGTGGCACAGCCAGTGGAACGGCAGCATCGGCCACAGATAGCCGACGTACTGGTCCTGGAGCCCGCCGAAGGAACCCTGGTCGTGCCACAGCCAGCCCAGTTCGGCCAGGGACCGGCCCGGGTCGACGGTGACGCCCAGCTTGGTGTCGAAGGTCTGTCGGCCGGGGTTCACCGCGAGGAACAGCGCGAACATCACGGCCCAGAATCCCAGCAGCCAGCGTCGCGACCGCGGGTCCTGCGGCGGGCCGGCGGTGGCCGCGGTGATGGGGACGGCTGTGGGGGGAGGGACCTGGACCGTCGTGGTCATGGGGTGCACCGCCGGAGGATGAGGAGGAGGTTCCAGGTGGCCAGCTCGCGGAAACCGGGCGTCTTCACGACGGTTTCCGCGAGGAACGGCCAGTAGCGGGAGCGTGCCGAGACGACCGTGACGTCGTCGCGGGCGCGGACCTGACGCAGGGTGGTTCCGATGTGTACCGCGAACAGGTTCTCGCCCAGGGTGTGCTTGGCCGGCCGTCCGGTACGGCTCCGGTAGCGGGCACGGGCCCTTTCGGCGCCGAGATAGTGCCAGGGCGCCCACTCGTGACCGCCCCACGGAGACAGCCAGTTGGTGAACGATACGTAGATCAGCCCGCCCGGCCGGGTCACCCGCGCCAGCTCGCTGAGAAACGTCTGCGGATCCGCCACGTGTTCGAGAACGTTGGACGAGAACGCCACATCGGCGACCCCGTCGGACAGCGGCAGCAGATAGCCGTCGGCGATCACCGTGCACTCGGGGGGCCCGGGGCCCAGCTCTCGTACGTCAGGCTCGAACAGATGGGCCTGCGCCCCACGCCTGCGGAACTCCTCGGTGAAGTATCCGCTGCCGCCACCGACGTCCACCACCGTGCGTCCCGCGACCGGGCCGCCGTACGCCTCCACCTGGTCGGCGGCGTCCCGGGCGAGGAGCGCGTAGCAGGACTCCGGGTCGTCCTGCTCGTGCAGGAAGGCGCGGAAGAGGGCGAGGGAGCGCCGTATCGACGGGTCCTTGAGACCGGTGCCGGTCATGGCGCCCAGCCCCGCACCGCCTCGGCCGCCACCGCGCCGAACTGGCGTACCGTTCGGTGCCAGCTGTAGCACGCGGCGCGGTCGCGGGCTGCCTTGCCCATCAGCTTCCGGCGGTGCGCGGACAGGGCGAGGGTGCACCAGGCCGCCGCGAAAGACGACTCGCCGCGCGCCAGCACACCGGTCTCGCCGTCCACCACGGAGTCCCTCAGGCCGGGCACGTCGAAAGCGACCGCAGGCGTCTCCCGCGCCGCCGCCTCGGTCACCACCAGGCCCCAGCCCTCCACGGCCGAGGGATGCACCAGCAGCCAGGCCGCGCACAGCAGCCGGTGTTTCTCGACCTCGGAGACATGGCCAGTGAACTCCACTCCGGGACCGGCGAGTTGTTCCAGCCGCTCCCGCTCCGGCCCGTCGCCGACGATCAGCAGCCGGCCGCCGGTGACCGGCCGCACCCGCTCCCACAGCCTGAGCAGCAGATCGATCCGCTTGTACTCGACCAGCCGCCCCACCGCCACGAACAGCGGCTCGGGAGACAGCTCGGTTCTCGGGCCGGGCTCCTCCACACCGTTGTGGACGACGCGGATGCGGTCCCGTTGCACTCCGATCGCGTGCAGGGCGTGGGCCGTCGACGGAGAGACGGCGACTATCAGGTTCTGCTGCCGGACACCGGTCAGTGCCCATTGCTCCAGGCTCCGGCCGATCCGCGCGGCCGGCGCCAGCGGCCCGCTCAGCCGCATCCGCCACAGGTCGGTGTGGACGTGGTTGACCAGGCACAGGGTGGGGCCGTGATGCCACATGGCGGCGAAGTACGGCATACCGTTGCACACCTCGACCAGCAGGTCACAGTCGCCGACCTGGCGGGCGAAGGCGGAGCGGGCGCGCAGGAAGTGGGCGTAGGTGCCGCCCGCCGACACGACCCGGTAGTCCCGCAGGGACGCGGGGCCACCGCACAGTAGGGTGACCTGGTGGCCGATGCGAGTCAGCCCGTCCGCGAGCTGGTCGACGAGGAGTTCGGAACCGCCGGCGGAGGGGTTGTCCAGGTCCCGGTGGGCGAGGAAGACGATCCGGCGGGGATCCGGGGGAAGGTGCGGCGTGCCCGGGGACGACGCGTCGCATAGCGAGGACGGCACATGCCGGGGCATCGGCGCTCCAACTCGTTTAGGGGAAGTACTGAGTGCGGGGAAGGCGGGGTGTGTGGGGTGTGTGGGGTGCGATCTGGGGAAGGGGTGACAGCTTCGGCCCAGCTGTTCCCGACTGCTACTCACTCCGGTGACAAGTTCGAGGTTTGTTGGTTCCGGTGAGACGTCACAGCATTGGTGCGGAATGGGATGTTCCGGATGATTCCGAGCGCTTGAGCCCTCGAATCGCCAAGGCGCTCCCTACCCCCGCCAGGGCGAACCCGGCCGCACCGAAACCGACCGGCAGGACTTCGCTCACGAGGCGCAGTTGGCCGCTCTCCTTCCTCGCCTGCCGCACTGAGTCCTGCTGCGTAGTGGTGGTGGAATCCAGCTTTTGGCTGTCCAGCAGCACCATTTCGTCCTGCTTCGAACCCGGCGTGCGCAGCGTCATCCGCGGCGCCACCTTGGCGTATATCATCCGGCCGGTGCGCTGGTCGGCGATCAGTTCGATGCCGTGGTTGGAGTACCACTCCTCGGCCAGCACCTCTGGCCGCTCCGGCAGGCCGACGATGCTTCCGGGCACGAGCCGGGTGCCGACTTTCGTGGGGGCCACCGTCGCGGTGAACCGGAGACCGTCGTACCCCTGGACTTTCTTGATGCCCGAGTAGTGCAAGGTGACCGTGGAGCCGAGGGAGCCGTCCCACCATTGGTACGAGTGTTTGCGCACGTCGAAGGGGAACTTCAGGTTGACGTCGCCCTCGTGGTACGGGTGCTCCTTGCAGCAGTGCACCGGCTTGTTGGTCGTGCGGTCGGTGACCCAGCGGTTCTGGGAGAAGTCCAGCGCGTCATGGGGATCGGAGGCCGGCAGTGTCCGGTCCGTGTCGATGCTCGACGTCATGTCCCACACCGCCCGCCCGCTGCGCTCGCTGGCCTCGATGTCCCCGCGTACCCGCGTGGTGATCGTGATCCGGCTGTCGTGCACGGTTTTGATCTGCCCGGTGTCGAAATAGCTGCCCCTTCCGGTGAGGACGGAGGTGGTGTCGAGGGCGATCGGAGTCACGGCGGCACGCGGTGCGACGTACCACGCCATCAGGGGCGCCAGCACCAGCAGAAAGGTGCCGAGACCCAGTGTGATCAGGGAAAAGGGTGAGACTGTGCGGCGCATCCGGCACTCCAGGTCCGAGTCAGGAACGGTGCACGTGCGATCTTGGCGCGAAACCGTAGGGGCCCCTTGACTGGAATGTCAATGCTGGCCGACACTGGGCCCGCGGGGTATGGAGTGGGATGCCGGGTGGGGCCGTCTCCGGCGATTTTCTCCGGGGGCTGACTCGTACAGAGAGGCTGACCCTGCAATGTCCAGACTGCTCGCCGCCGCGCTGACCGTCGTGGTAGCTGCGGCTCTCGCCGTTGGCGCCGCGCTCGGCGTCGTCGCGCTGCTCGACGCCCGGCCCGACCAGCCGAACACCCCCTTGATCACGTATGAGCAAGCCGGTCAGGGGAGTTGAACCGGTGCCCGCCCGCTCCGCCTGGCAGGACGTGCCCCGCCTCCAGGTTCAGCGGTTCGCCGCGATCGCGATGGCGGAGGCGCCCGCGTTGGCCGAGGAGATCCTGCGCGAGGTCCGCCGCGAGTACCCCACCCTGCCCGTCGTCCTCGACGAGAGCGGTGAATCGACTGCGCTCATCGGCATCCGCCGAGCCGTCGAGGCCTTCGTCCAACACCTGGAGGGCTGTGACCAGTCGATGGAGCGCCCGACGGTGCCGTCCGGAGTGTTCAAGGAGTTCGGCCGTGGCGAGGGGCTGGGCGGCCGCAGTCTCGACACCCTCCAGGCGATATACCGCATGGGCGTACGGCTGGCCTGGCACCGGTTCGCCGAGATCGGCCAGCGCGTCGAGATCCCGCCCCCCGCGATGTACGCATTGGTCGACGCGGGATACGAGTACCTGGACGGCCTGGTCGAACAGTCAGTACGCGGCTACGCCGAGGCTGCAGCCCGCCAGGCCGGGGAGCGCCTGCGCCTGCAGCGCCGGCTGATGGAGCTGCTCCTCGTCGAGCGCCACCGCGGCGATCCGGCCGAGGCGCTGGCCGAGCGGGCCGCCCGGATCGGCTGGCCGCTGCCCGGGAAGGTTGCTGTGGGCGTGCTGCTGCGCCCGGCGCGGGAGGCGATGGCGCCGGCGGTGGGGCAGGGGGTGCTGCTCGACATGGAGTGCGAGCAGCCGCTGATGGTCGTCCCCGACCCGGATGCCGCCGGCCGCCGCGAGCTGCTGCACCGGGCGCTGGCCGGCTGGGCCGGGGCGATCGGCCCGTCGGTGCCACCGGCCGACGCCTACAAGTCGCTGCGCTGGGCCGAGGCGGCCGTACGCCTCGTGGAGCGGGGGCTGCTTCCCGAGAATGAGGTACTGCACTGCACGGAGCACACGCAGGCCCTGGTGCTGCTCCAGCCCGAAGAGCTGATCGACGACCTGGCCTTGCACTGCCTGGCACCGCTGGCCCGCTGCGGTCCCGCGCATGGCAGGAAGCTCGCGGAAACGGTACTGGCGTGGCTGGAGACCCGCGGAGGGGCCCCGGAGCTGGCCGCGCGGCTCGGCGTCCACCCCCAGACCGTGCGCTATCGCCTCCGCCAGATCCGCGAGCTGTGGGGCGACTGGATCGACGACCCGGAGCACCGCTTCGAACTGGAACTGGTGTTGCGGGCACAGCGGTTGCGCGGCCAGTTGGGCGACCAGAAGGCGCACCCGTAGGGGCCCCAAAGGAGCGTGCGACCGCACAGCCATGACCGGCCTGCGCAATGACTGCCCGCGCAATCCTCCATGATCCACTGGAGCAGCTCGCCGCCGAGTTGTCGCCACGAAGGCCCGGCCGCACCGGCTGCGTCGTGTACGCGGCCGACAGCAAGAGCCCGCTGGACTTCCTGCCCTACCGGGATGGTAAGCCGCTGCCGGGCGGCCTCAAGCTCGGCATCAACCCGGGCCCGGTGAAGTGGGAGGGTACCCAGAGTGTGCTGTGGGGTGAGGGCATCCGCGAACAGTTCGAGGCCCCGGAGCTCAACCTTGCCCGGTACATCAAGGACGGCACCGTCACCGACCAGGACACCGGGGAGTAGGTAGACCGTGATGAGTGTGTTCGGGGACGGCCTGGACGCTGCGGCGCAGAAGGCGTTCACCCGCCCGGCGCCCAAGAGCGCGGGCGCGCAGCTGCGGTATCCGGTCAAGCAACTGGGCGGCACCAAGCCGGTCGCCCAGATGCTGCGCATCTCGCAGCGCACTGTCGAGCGGCGGCGGCGCGGTCCTCGGCGGACAGGTTGTCGCGGACCCCCAGGAGATGACCACGTCGGGGTCATCGAGCTTCGGTGTCATCACGGCGGCGCCAACGAACGGGGTGGTGTCGGGCAACCGCATCGCCAGACGCTGTGCCCAGACCAGCTCGGAGCGGCCCCACGCCATGCCGGTGCGGGCGGCGTCGAAGAGGAGGATGGTGGGCCTGGTGTTGGCCTGCCGGAGCTTCTGGTCGTTTTCCAGGACGGCCAGCACTTCGTTCTCCACGTCCATCATGTGCGGGCCCGGCTCTGCGCCCCAGAAGCCGCCGGTGACGATGATCCGCGATCCGTCCATGAGGTCGGCCGCCTGGTAGACCCCGACGTGGATGAGGAGGCCCTTACGGGCCGACCAGGGCTGGTCCACGGTGGTCACCGCGGTGCCGTAGTTCTGGCTGCGCACCCGGTGGACGGTCTCTTCGACCACCTTGGCCCGTACGGCCTCCTTGATCACGAGGGGCTGGGAGTCGGTCCTGAGTTCCACGAGGACCGGCGGGGTGATGCCGGCGAGCGCGGTCTGGAGTTCGTCGCGCAGGTCCTGCAGGCCGTCCAGGCGGCGGGCCTTGACTTCGATGGCGAGATTCATCTCGCGCAGCATTAGGTCCGGCTCGGTGGCGCCGTTGCGTCGGCCGAAGTCGAAGGGGATCCCGGCGCGGGCGAGCTTGGCACCGGCGACCATCTCCGCCCGCGGGATCAGCAGGTCGTCGGTGGTGGCGGACTTGTGGAAGTCGTGACGTACTCCGGCGAGCCGCTCGGGCTTCGCCTTCTCCAGTGCCTCGATGAGGTTCTCGAAGGCCGTGATGGTGACGGAGGCGACGCTGTCGGGGGCGCCGATCCCGCTGGCCAGATCGAAGTAGTCTCGCAGCGGGTGCTCCTGCGGGGCCTTGCCCATCCAGTCCGGCAGGAAGGGAAAAACGTGCTCACGTGAAGTCCCTGAGGGTTGCCCCGGGCGGAGGATGGGGTCACGCCTGTGGCAACGGCCAGCGTACGCGCGGGCGGGAACGGGGCGCAGCGGGGATTCTGGAGGAGCTGCGCTTCGCGTACACGAACACAGAGTTCGATCTTTAGGGGCAGTCCTCGAACGGGCCTTGACCCAAGGCCGGGTAGTTGACGTTTTCGCAGGTCACGCAAGCCAGTTGAAGGATTTCCGACGCAGAGCAACGGAGGCCGTGAGCGAACCGGCGCCGCAGGCTCCCGCGTACGAGCCCTCGTTGGTACAAGCAGTCGTCCAGGACAGCTTGTACTTGAGGAGCTCCGTTGCCGTTTCATCATGTTCAGCAGGATGCCGGCGACGGCGGCGACCATGCCGCTGAGGGCGTACACCGCGAGCAGGTACTTGTTGAGGTTGATGCCGGCGAGGCGGGCGGCGGTGTCATTGCCTCCCACGGC
>NZ_JBIWFK010000034.1:0-15439 GCF_044763015.1 Streptomyces sp. NPDC096324
ACGATTCCTTGAAAGGACAGCCCGAAGCGTCAATCGTTCGGTGGGTCAGGCCGCCGAGCGATGCCACGACCCATCCTCACAGTCGTTCGTCCGGCGGGGCGCTCCACCTTGACGCCCTGAACCACGCCCGCTCCACGGTGTGTGGGTCGACGGCAGACGGGATGGGAGCTGGGGTGAGTGGCAGGCTGAGGCCACGAGCGCAGTAGCTGGCCGAGACGACCGGTCCGGCGCCCTCGCCCATGCTTCTTGGGCTTGTGCAGGAGTCATCTCACATTGTTCGATCTATCCCATGACACAGCGATCTTTCGTAGGCGAGATCAAGCGCCGCTTTAGCCCGCATCCCACTCAAATACCAAGAACAACATGGCAGAAACTGAATCGAGCGAAGACGGACTCAGGTTGGCCGCTGCTGACGCTCAATTTCCTTGGCTTCGCCCTCTTCGGTGGGGATTCGATATATATTGCAACTTCTGTGCACGCATTCTCAGCCCTGTATTGGTGGTTCGGCGTCAGCTGCATCCTTGGCCTGTTGCGAACTGGACACGTAATGGCGTGCGTCGCCAGAGGCGACGCAGGGCAGCTCGCACCCCAGGTGCCCGAAGCCGCACCACAGGTGTCCGAAACCTTGCCGCGAAGCGGCAGGTATCGAGGGAAGCACACCTGAGTCCGGACGTGGCCGGAGCGCGATCCGCGGGCCGTGCCACTCTCGCGCCAGAACAGACGGGAACTCACGGGGAACTGAGGTTCACTGGATGTACTCCGGCGGCCCCGATCAGGCCGGGAAATCCGCAGGTCACGCCTACGATCAGCCAACCTCGCCCCTAAAAGCGGTGGTCGACCAGCTGTACAGCAGCGAAGTACCGCAACCTTCGTGACTGGCCCCGAGCGTCATTGACCCTGGGTGACCGTCTGACGTGCCCGGCAGACCTCAGCGACCGCCCCGCCCGTAGTTCGCATCGAGGGGCAGGGAGCCGTAAGGGCTATGAGCGGCCGGAGACGGACGAGCGCCGTTCGCGAGTGCCGGCCGGAGCGTGGGTGACTGGCTGCCTATGGGAAGGTCTTGCATGTGATGGGTCAGGATGGCGTCCGGGTCCGCGAGCTCGCACTCGTGGACGGGGTTCGCCATGCGGACGTTGTGCGTGTTCATCGCGAGGCGCTCCATGTGCTGCGTTCGAGCATCGACGCAGCCCACATTGATGCCTACAGCGGTGACGCCTGGCCGCCTGAGATCCTGCACTCGTACGAGCGCGCCCTCCAGCTTGCTCGTGAGGAGGTCGCACGCGGTCATCGTCGCAGGCGCTCCGATCCCGGGATGGGGATCGACATTGATGTCCGCGACGACGGGCAGTTCGAAGTGCTGTCGGACTTGGCCCCTTACACAATCCACGCCGAAGGCTGGCGGAACGGTCGGCAGGTCTTCAGCGCAAGCGACACGGGAACCGCCCTGTGGATCGAGGTCACGCAGGAACAGGAAGCAGCACTTATGTCCCGACTGGGTCTGCTGGGGATCCCATCGGGTGTGCTCACCGTCCTGGCTCCCGGGCGCTAAGGCCATTGCCGACGCGGGCTCGCGGAGCCACAGGACCAGCGAGGCAAAGCGGAGTCCGGCCTGGTAGCCATCCGTGAGCTTGTCGAACCGGGTCGCTACCGCGCGGAACTGCTTGAGCCGTTGGAGTGTGGGCACCAGCGTCACGACCGGCAGATCCCCAGACCGGTCTTGCGGCGGGGAGTCAAAGCCGCTGATTCTCCTGACATCAGCGACTGACACCAACAAGGGCGAACGACCGTGGTCAACGCTGAACGTCAGCGGACAGCCAGTCCAGGCGCCGGGTGGGTGGACCAACACCGGCAGCCCCCCGTCATTGACCTGATAAAGATGAGGCCGGACTTTCAACTCTGCGGCTGGCACGGGTGCTGTTCCAATCCATAGGCGTCGCCCAGTGGCTTGGCTCGGTCATTTGAGACTCCGGCCCAAGCCGCTCACGCCCGGGTGGGTACACTCCCGTCCGCTTGGGTCACCAGGCCCTCACGATGGGGGATCGACACATGTACTCGATCATCGGCGCGCTGTTTCGCGGGGCGAAGCGTCTTTTCGGACCGGTGTGGGGGATCAGGCTTGTCAACCTGGTGCTGTTCATCTACTTCAGCGTGGCGACGATCACCGACGAAGGCGGGGAGCGTGTCTTCGCGATCGGTGGGGCAATCTTCGTCCTGGTCGAGTCGGGACTCATCGAGTGGGAGCGTATGCATCCGCGGCCGAAGAAGCGTCGACGGACCGTCTCCAGTCCGTCCGAGGTAGGCCAGCGTTGAACGTTGCCCAGCCGATCAGCGCGGGCCAGAAGCCAGCTGTACAGCACTGCGGTACCGCAACCCCAGCGCCTGCCTCTGTCCGCTGCCGTCCCTCAGTGGCCTCGAAGCGACCGGAATGACCGTCGTTGACCGAACTGGCTAGAGCTACGGATCAGAAGGGGGCCTGAGGGTCCGGATAGCAAGAGAGTCCCACGCTGGATCAGCGAGGGACTCTCTCAAGTATCTGAAGAAGACGCAGGTCAGAGCGCTTCCTTTGACGGCGTGATCGGCTCGCCGGACTTACGTACTACAGGCAAAACACTCCACGGGAAGTTGATCCACTCGTCGGTGCGCTTCCAGACGTACTCGCACTTCACGAGCGACTGGGTCTTCTCGTAGATCACCGCGCTGCGGACCTCGGCGACCTCGCCGACGCAGAAGTCGTGCACGAGCTTGAGCGTCTTGCCCGTGTCGGCGACGTCGTCGGTGATCAGGACCTTCTTGTCGGAGAAGTCGATCGCGTTGGGGACGGGGGCGAGCATCACCGGCATCTCCAGCGTCGTCCCCACCCCCGTGTAGAACTCGACGTTCACCAGGTGGATGTTCTTGCAGTCGAGGGCGTAGGCGAGCCCGCCCGCGACGAAGACACCGCCACGGGCGATCGACAGCACGATGTCGGGCTCGTACCCGTCGTCGGCGATGGCCTGGGCGAGTTCGCGCACGGCGACGCCGAATCCCTCGTAGGTGAGGTTCTCCCGTTCGGAGGACATGGTCACCGCCTCAGACCTGGGTCCGGTGGAAGTTCAGGAAGGACCGGGAGGCCGTCGGCCCGCGCTGGCCCTGGTAGCGGGAGCCGTACCGGTCGCTGCCGTAGGCGAACTCGGCCGGCGAGCTGAGCCGGAACATGCAGAGCTGCCCGATCTTCATCCCCGGCCACAGCTTGATCGGCAGGGTCGCGAGGTTGGACAGTTCGAGGGTGACGTGCCCGGAGAACCCGGGGTCGATGAACCCCGCGGTGGAGTGGGTGACCAGGCCCAGCCGTCCCAGAGAGCTCTTGCCCTCGAGTCGCGAGGCGAGGTCGTCGGGCAGCGAGATGACCTCGTACGTGCTGGCGAGAACGAACTCTCCGGGGTGGAGGATGAACGGCTCGTCACCCTCGGGCTCGACGAGCCGCGTGAGATCCGCCTGCTCGACCGAGGGGTCGATGTGGGGGTAGCGGTGATTCTCGAACACCCGGAAGTAGCGGTCGAGCCGCACGTCGATGCTCGACGGCTGCACCATGGATTCGTCGTAGGGATCGATCCGGACCCGCCCGGCGTCGATCTCGGCCCGGATGTCCTTGTCTGAGAGAAGCACGTCCTGAGGATACGCAAGGCGCGCGGAGCCACGACAATCGTGCGGCTCCGCGCGCCCGTCCTACGTGCCCGTCCTACTGCTCCGTCCCTGCCCTCTCCAGCGTCACCGGCACCACACTGCGGAGCCGGGCACAGCGTGGACACCGGAGCAGCCGGCCGGGGCCGAGCCGCTCGGCCTGCTGCATCGGGAACGAAGCGGTGCTGAACACGTGCCCCTCGGCACAACGGACGACGGTGCGCTCCATCAAGTCCCAGAGTCCCTTCCCCAAGAGCCGCGTCAGGCTGATGCCCTGACAACGAACGCCACATTACGGGATGAAAGGGACGGCTCTCCAGGCGGCACTCCGGCCCCGCCCGGACCCACTTCAACGCCCCCACCGTACGCCCCAACTCCGGTCCCCCGCAGCCGCGTCCACCCCTCCGAGACGCGGACCGGCCTCGCGGCTTCGACGCCGGGGGCCGGGCATGAGGTACAGTGAGCGAGCATTCGGACACCGGCCCAACCGGCGTCTTTCGCGGGTGTAGTTTAGTGGTAGAACATCAGCTTCCCAAGCTGAGAGTGCGAGTTCGATTCTCGTCACCCGCTCCATGGATAAGGCCCAGGTCACAGACCCGGGCCTTTTTGCTGTCCACTGTGATCACTCGCCGCGTGCCAGATCCGTGCCAGAACGCTGATCGCCCGGATCATCGGTGTTCTCTACTGGCACGGCAGCAACTTCCTGTACTTCCTGCCGCGCCCGGCGGACGGTCGCGTCGAGTCCCGCAGCAACTTCCTGCTGTCGATCGTCGTCGGAGTGCTGATAGATCAGCGCCGCCCTCTCCGAGGACTGGCCGGCCCGCACCATCGTGTCCTTGAGCGTCGCGCCGGAGCGTGTGGACAGGGTGTGTCCGGTGTGCCGGAGGTCGTAGAAGCGGAAGCCCTCGGGCATGCCGACCAGTGCCCGTGCCCTTCTCCACTTCGTGCCGAAGGTGCTGCGCCGGAAGGGAGCTCCCTTCTCCCCGACGAAGATCAGACCGTCGGGCCCCTCCTCGGCGTACGACTCCAGGTGCCAGCGCAGCTCACGCTGGAGGAACGCGGGAAGGACGACCGTCCGAGTACCGGCCTCGGTTTTGGTCTCGCCCTGCACGCGGCGCCCGTTCATCCGCTCCGGCTCGGCAAGACGGACGCGAATGCGCAGGGCGTCGAGGTCGACGTCTCGGCGCCGGAGGCCGGCCAGCTCTTCCGGCCGCATCGGGCCGTAGGCGCCGAGGTAGACCATGAGGCGCCAGCGCATCCCGACGGCGTTGGCGAGAGCGTCGACCTGGGAAACGGTCGCGATGGGCCGCTCGACGGCCTTCTCCTTGCCACCACCCTTGATCCGGCACGGGTTCCGCTGGATCAGCTCGTCGTCAACGGCCGTTTCCATGATGGCTTTGAGGAGCCGGTACGCCTTGGCGGTGATCGTTTTGGCGCCGGTGACCCGCAGCCGCTCGGTGCGCCACTCGCGGACGCGAGGCGCGGTGATCTCGTCCAAGTCCGACTCGGAGAAGGAGAAGAGATGCTTGTCGAGGAGGTACCGGTAAAGATCGCGGGTCAGAGGCGCGAGCTCTCGCTCCTCGATCCACTTGTCCGCGTAGGCACGGAAGCTCACCGCTCCCGCCTCGGGGTCACGCCACTCCCCCCGGCGGATCTCGGTCTGCTTCTCGGCGAGCCAGTCGTCCGCGTCCGCCGTCGTCTCGAAGGTGAACGGCGCCGGACGCATCACTCCGTCGGGCCCGGGATAACGGGCCTGATAGCGGCCGGACTTGAGACGTCGAATCGCGCCGAACCGGCGCCGCCTGCCCTTGCTGTTGGCCATCAGGCGGCCCTTCCGTAGCGGGGGCGAGCCCGCCTCAGCGGCTGCACAGTGCGGGACCGGATGAACTCTTCGACCGCGCTTTCCGGGATGCGCACATGTCGACCGACCTTCACGTACCGAATGCGGCGCTCCTCGATCAGCCGCCGCGGGAAGCGGACCGAGGTACCGAGCAGTTCGGCCACCTGGTCGACGGAGAGATGGCGCTCACTCATGCGGGTACTCCCTCGTCTGGATCTGAGGTCTTGGGTCGGGCAGTGGCAAACCAGGACTCGGCGGCGGTCAGTCCGGTTCCGGCGAAGCGCCAGTGCGAGAGGACGAGGACGGTGTCCGGGTCGGGCAGCGGGTGGCCCGCCTCGGCGGCGCGTTCGCGGGTGCGTGCCTCGTTGTGGTCGGCACGTTCCTGGCGGAGGGCGCCGAGGGTGACGGAGTAGGCGCGGGACTTGGTGGAGAAGTGGCCGCGGAAGCCGAGCATGTGGGCCCACTTGCGCAGGCGTAGTTCTTCGAGTTCGGGCAGGGCGCCCAGGCGCCAGCAGGTGAGGATCATCTGTCGGGCGTGGTCGGTGACTTGGGTGCCGATGAGGTCGGTGACGGGGTTGCGGATGGGGCGGTCCAGGGTGCCCGCGCTTTCGGCGCCCTTGGTCGCGTACTTGGCGATGTACGCGGCGACGGCGCGGCTGCTCAAGTTGGTGGCGCCGGTGAAGTCGGCGGACTGGATTGGGCGGACGTCGAGCTGTTCGCCGAAGCGGAAGGTGTGGGCGCGGCCGTCAAGGACCGGGCCGGGCGTCTCGGCGAGGGCGGCGGCCGAGCGGATGGCGTCGGTGAGGAGTTGGGTGGTGGCCCAGGCTGGCGGGGCGTCCTCGGCTCCGTCCGGCCCGTCGAGGCGGATCACGGCGTGGAAGTGGACGGCGCCCCGTCGCTGGTACTCGGCGACCTTGGCGTACGACACCTTGAGGCAGTCGCGCAGCTTCGAGCGACCGATGCCCGCGCGGGACGCCAACTGCTGGCGCAGGTACGTGACGAAGCGGGCCCACAAGGCACCGGCGTGGGCGTTCCACAGGACGGCGGCGCGGTAGTCGTAGCGGTCCGCGTTCAGCGGGGTGCCGATTTCGGCGTCTCCGTCCGCGTGCAGACGCCCGCAGCGGCAGCGTCCGCCACCGGGCCGGTTGTGGACGGGGCCGAAGGACGGTGCGGTGAAGGTGACGAAGACGCGGGGGTGTTCGGCGACCGCGGGACCGATGCCCTTGCCGCCGCTGAGGCCGGCTGTGACGAGGTGGAAGGTGTCCTTGCGGTAGACCTCGGCGCAGGCGGCACAGCGGGTTGCGCGGCGGTTGTTGCAGCGGATGAGGAGTTGTCCGGCGGGAAGGTCGTGGTCGGCGATCTCCCGGACGATCTCGCCGGTGGCGGCGAGGACGTCCAAGCGGTGACCCTCCATCCGTACGGGTCGCTCGCAGCCGCCGAGTCGTTGGATCTGATGCGCGTAGGTGCTCAGGTCGCCGAGCTGGGCGAGGGCCGCCAGTTGGCGGACGGCTCCGGTGGGAGCCTCGGGGCGCATGTGCGGGTTCCTCCTTGAGGGAACGAGTTAAGACAGCGCCTGGCTTGTCCAGGGGACTAGACACCGTGGGCAAGTCAGGGCGCGGACAAGTGAAATCAGCGGCGGTCGCTCTTGAGGATCGAGCGGACGGTGACCGCGCAGACGGCCACGGAGGCGGCGGTGATCGCGACGGCGAGGAGCATGGAGACCAGGACGGCCCCCACGATCAGGACGACGGCGGCGCCGCCCACCACGAGGGTCAGCGCGCTTCCCGGGGTGAGCTGCATGACAGGACGGTTCGGAGCCGCCTCTGTGGGAGCAGGCGCCGTAGCGCGCTGGAGGGGAACCGGGCTGTGGGCGGTCGAAGGCGGAGCGGCGGGTACCGGGGCGGTGTCCATGGGCGGGTACTTGGGTTTGAACATGGAGCGGACTCCCTTCTGTACGGGCTACTTGAGGGCGGGGTCGATGGCGGGGGCGAGGAAGCTCCCGGCGGCGAGGTAGCCGCCGAGGAGGAGCACGACGACGAGCCACCACGGTGGGCGGGCGAGCCGGACGCCGAGGGCCCCGACGGCGAGGAGGGCGAGCCAGAGCGGGACATGCACGTCTGTCGTCTCCTGTCAGGCGCGGCAGCGGTGGATGCGGGCGGCGAGTTCGGCGGCTGCGCGGCTGTCGTACTCGGTGGAGAAGTCGCAGCGCGGGGCGGTGCAGGCGGCGACGTGTCGGGTACGGCCTCGGGAGAGGTACGAGGCGACCTGTACGGGGCCGATGCGGCGGACGTCTCGGAAGCGTGGCGTCATGGCGGGCGTCTCCCTGGTCAGAGGTGCACGGCGACGGCCGGCGTCATGGACGCGGGTAGGCCGAGCCGGGCACGGACGGCGTCGGGGTCGGCAGGTTCGCCGGTAGTGGAGCGGAGCTCTCGGGCGAGCGCTTGGGCACGGTCGACGAGGGCGGGTGGGAGGTGGACGGTCGAGGCGGGCACCGGTGCCGGGCCCGCGTTGGACGTGAGCTCCAGGGCCGGGATGAGGTCGGGCTCTGCCGTGCCACTGACTGTCGGTTCGGCGACCGCGGGAGTGGGAACGAGCGGCATCGACTCCCCCACCTCGGGCCCCGTCGACGCACTACGGTCGGCGCCGTCCGAGGTGCGGGGTGTGTGGGCCAGCAGCGTGCCGCCGAAGAAGGCCACGGCCGGCCAGCCCGCGACGACCACTCGGAGCAGGGCGGGGACGTGGTTCAGGTCGAGGAGTCCGGCGGTGGCGATGTTTGCACCGAGGGACGCCGCGAGGGCGATCAGGAACCACAGCCGAGGCCCACCGGCCGGGAGCCCGGCGCGTTGCTGTTCGCGCATTCGCCGCCAGGCGGCGACCAAGAGCAGGTCGACGGAGACGGGGTAGGCCCACGCCTTCCAGCCGCCTTGTCCCGCCGCTTCGGCCAGGTCGTGCAGGTGGGAGAAGGACAGGGCGCCCGCGATGACGGCTTGGATGATCACGGCGTCCACACGGGCCGGTAGAGCTCGCATCGGCACGGACTCCTTCCGGTTCGAGGCATGGGAGGGGTAGGGACACGGCGCGAGGCGGTCACGCTGACCGGGGAAGCGGTGCTGCTACTCGGTCACCGGGCGCGGGGCGGCGGCGGTGGAGGGCGTGGGCTTCTCCACGGCTTCCGGAGCGACGGTCGGCCGGAAGGCGGCGAGGCGGGGCAGGTTCGGGACCAGGTCCGCGGTGGCGCGGCAGACGGCCGCAGCATCGTCCAGGGTGAGGTGCGGTGAGCGGGCACGGGACCAGCCGCCCGAGGAGTCGCCGACGACGGCCACACCGGGGCGGTCGGCGGGAATGCCGGTCGCGGCGAGCGCGGCTTCCGGGGAGATGTCGGCTAGGGCCATGTTGGCGGAGGACTCATCGTTGACCCGGTGGCAGACGCGGCCGGTGAGCTGGGCCCGCAGCATGGTGGCGCCCTTGCCGAGTTCGGATCCGAAGCGTTGTCCGCAGACCTCCAGGTAGATGCCCGCGGCGCGGCCGAGCTGGGCGATCCGGATCAGCTTGGTGACCATGGCGTCCCGGCGCTTCTCGTCATCGCGGCTCGCGGCGAGGAAGAGTTCCGCAACTTCGTCGACGACGACCACGATCGGCACGGGTCGCACCGCGTCGGGCAGGCCCCATACATCGGAGGTGAGTACGGCGTCCGGGCCCGATCCGGAGGTAGCGCCGATCAGCCGGAACCGTTCCTCCATCTCCTCCAGGAGGACGTCCAGGAGTTCGTTCGCGCGGCCCGAGGTGTCGGCGAGCGCGGACAACCGGGGCGCGAACGGCGCCAGTTCGACGCCCCACTTGCAGTCGATGCCGACGAGGACGACCCGTTGCCGGGCCAGACCGCACAGCAGGTTGCGCAGGTAGACGGACTTGCCGGACTGAGTGGCGCCGAGGATCAGTTCGTGCGGCACGGTACGGAAGTCCCGCACGTGCCAACTCCCGTCGTCCCGTAGAGCGAGAGGCAGGGTCAGCGGTCCGCCGGAGAACCGGCGCCGGACGGGACGCACGTTGGCGAGTACGTCCCAGCCGATGAGCCGCAGTTCGAGACGTCCGGGCTTGGTGGGGCGGATGTGGACGGCGTGGGCTGCCCAGGCGTGGCGCAAGCGGTCGGCGGAGGCGGCGAAGTCCTCCGGCGCCTGTCCGGTCGCCATACGCAGTCGCATCACGAGCCCCGAGCCGGTGGGCAGGGGAAGCGACCGGCGCGGCGGCACTGGGGACGCCTCCCGCCCCATCATCCGGGCCGTCGCTCGCCGTACAGCAGAGGCCGGGACGGTCAGGCCGCACGCGTCCATGGTGGCGCGGTAGGTGGTGAGCACGCGCAGGGCGACAACCGGATAGCCGATGAGCCACCAGAAGACGACCGGCAAGCGGTGCCGCAGCACCTGCAAGGCCACGGCCAGGGCCACCAGCCCTAAGAGCAGCGTCCACACGAAGTTGGTCATGGCGTTCAGCCCTGCACCGAGGCGGGGACGTTGGCCATGACGGCATCGGCCCGATAGGCGATCCCGTGCCGCGCACGACCGCCGAACTCGCTCTCCCACGGCCGTGCGACCAGGCCGGAAAGAATCACCGGCGTGCCCATGACCAGGCCCTCACCGACACCCTTGGCCGGCACGGTCACCTTGACCATGTCCGAACCACCCTGGGCGATGAAGACCACCTCCAGCACCATCAGCCGGTCGTTGGTCACCGGGTCCACGGCGATCTCGCCCGTCTGCCGGTCCTTCACCTTCACCTCGGGCAGCTTGGTGACGAGGAGCGTCGCGGCCGAAGTGTCCACGGGGATGACACGCATTCTGTTGACCTCACTGAGTCGGTGACGCCGCTTCCGACGCCATCTCGATTGGATACCCCCCTAGACAATGCAAGGAGAGAGACCTCCCTAACTGTCTAGGGGGGTTGACGGCAACTGTAAGCCGACGGCTCGTCAATTGTCTAGGGGGGTATACGGGATGTCGGAACTCAGGTTCCGGTCCCGCTTTGTGGAGCGGTCCGCGGCCCCTGGAGCCTGGGCGGCCCCTTCGTGGCTCGCTGACGGACCTGTTTGGGATCATGCCCTGCATGGACTTCAACCTCGCTCCACCGAACGGCGTTGGCCCGTTGCAGATCGGCATGACTCGCGAGTCGGCCAACGCGGCGCTGGACTCGCTACGTGATCTCTCCACGGTGTCGGAGTCCGACCGGCCGGGTCAGCACGTCTTCCGTCCCAGTGGGCTGATGATCAGCATCCACTGCACACGAGACGTGCTCGAAGCCATTGAGCTTGGGAGGCCGTCAACTCAGACGGACCGAGTCGTCTTCCGAGGCATGGACGTGTTCGCGATCCCGGCCCGCGAGTTGGTGCAACGCATGGGCGAGTACACCTCGATCGAGGCGGATCCCGACGACCGAGCGTCTTTCGTCGCCTCAGACCTGCTCCTGAGCTTCTGGCGCCCGTTCGCTGCGGACGACGAGCCAGGCGAGGAGCAGGGCTACTACTTCAGCTCGGTCCTGCTGGCACGGCCTGGCTATTACGACACCCCTGCTCAGGCCGCGGAGCGACTCCGGCAGAGCCGGTAACTGTCCCGCCAGGATGCCAGCAGGACCCGGAACTCATCATCAGGGCGCCGACCGGATCGGCGAACCGCCCCTCGCCGTCGCACATTCACCCATGGATCGCAGCGTTACGACAGAACCCAATGCAGGACCGTCGCGTCATCCTGCGCCTTGCCTCGCGGCCAACGCCGACCGTCAGGGTCGCCCGCCTCCGCCTCCCGCACACGGCGGATCAGCCCATCGGGCCCGACCGACCCCACAACGGCCAACGTGTCCTGCCAGGTGGCCAGTTCGAAGAGGTCGACAAGTCGCGTCGCGCCATCACTCAGCAGCGTCACCGAGGTCAGTGACTCCACCGGCACCGTCCCGGTGAAGCCGTGCTCGGCCGCCAGCGGGTCAGGCCCCGCGATCCAGAAACCGCCCGGCTGATTCCGCAGTCCCGTCAAGGCGTCGCGATACTCCGCCAGCGCGACCGCGTGTTCAGGTGAACCGGTGGACAGCGCGTCGACCGATGCGCGAAGACGCTTGCCCACCTCGTCCAACCGTTGGTCCGTGACGGCGGTCGTCTTCCCGTCCAGGTCGGCGAGGAGGAGCGTCGAGTCACCCAGTACGAGGTACTCCAGAACCCCCGAACCGGCCCGGACGGCGACAACCGTACTGGTCGGGCTGGCCCGATGGGCCAGGTCACAGGTGTCCCCATGGAGAGAGCGGACAGCCCGGATCGAGTCGGCCAGGCACTCGACGAGCGGCCGGGTCGACTGCGTGCTGATGTTGCTCAGCAGAAGGCCGCCCAACGTCGCGGAGAACCACGCGATGCCGTGTACGCACCCGGTCTCTGCCCCAGCCACTCCAGCCCCGTCGAGGAGGACGGCTGCACCAGGAACGGCAGCAGCGAAATCCTCGTTCACTCGCGACGGTCCGGCCGACTGCGAGCCGAGGGCGACCTTCACGCCGTCGCCCCCTCGTCGTGCAGGTAGAGGGGACAGAGCAGTTCGACGGACCGCGGCTCGTCGGTCTCGGGGTCGTAATCGACGCTCACCAGCGTGGAGAAGTGTCGTTCGCCCACTTGCCCCCAGAGCGTGTTGAGATCGGAGGCAAGCAGATGGACGACGCCGAGGGAGCCCGCGGTGTGGATGCCGGCGATGGCGAGCACCGAGCCCCTCCCGTCCGGACGGGGCAGCCGACCGAGGTATCCGACGTCATGCGGGCGATATGGCTCGGTGTCCGCTCCGGCGCCGTACGACGTGCCGGTACGACGGTCCACCAGGGCCCACGGCTCACCCTCCGGATGCTCCCAGGCAAGGACGGGATCCTGGGCGTACAAGTCGCTCATGGCCTCGGACATGCCCGGCCCGCAGACGACGACCAGGCCGTCACGGTTGAGGTCGACCTCACCGCCCACCTGCACATGCCCGGAGCTGACATCGAGCCCGTAGGACTTGGCCAGCTCTTCGAGCCTCTTCCCGGAGTTCATGTCAGCCATGGCGACAACCGGCCGCTTCTTCTCGCCGTCCCACCGCAACGGAGTGACCACAGTGACGGCGCCAGCGCCCAGGAAAGCGCCCTCCGGTGCAGGCCCGGTGTGCCGGATCTGGTGAATCCGCCCGCGGCTCAGACCTGCCTTTTCGGCGATCTGCGCATACGACAGCCCCTGCGCGTGCAGGTCCTGCACCACACGCCGACGCAGCCGAGCGAGTTCCGTAACTTCCTGCTGCGCGTCGGCCAACCTGGTCGTGACCTCACGCAGCAGCAAGTACGGATCATCGATGGCCGCGATCCGCTGCAACTCGTCCGACATGCCCACACCTCCTAGACGCACCCAGGAGTCTAGGGCCCTAGACGGTTCGGGCGGGAGACGCCGTCCCGTTCGAAAATCAACTACATAGAAGCCCGACCGATAGCCAGGTATCCCGCGAGGACTCATCCCCCGCCGCCCGCGGGGCACGCAAGGCGGCCGACCGGAGCGGCGGGGATCATGTGCCGGCTCGCGCGAGCTCGGCCCAGACGGACCGGCCGTGCATCCGCTCCTTCACTCCCCAGTCCTTGGCGCAGGTCGCCATCAGCAACAGCCCGCGCCCACCTTCCTCCTCCCAGTCATTGGCGGCGAGCAGTTGCGGTCTGCCGTCGCCCCCCTCGTCGATCACCTCGATGCGCACCCAGTCGTCGTCGAGCACGACGATCACGAGAAACCAGCCGCCCTTACGGCCGCTCCGGGAGTGCCGGATGGCATTGGACGCCAGCTCGCTGACGATGAGGACGGCGTTCTCCACCATGCGGGGACCCTCGGTCTCCATCAGTGCGGCGACGAAGTATCGGGCTTCAGCGACCTGTTGCGGCAGGCCAGGGAACGGACGGCACCACTTCGCAAGCAAGAGGAACACTCCTCGTCTAGAGGGCTAGACAGCACGCAGGCAGACTATTCCTAGGCGCGCCAAGCTTCTAGGCATTCAGAGGAATTATTCCTCTATGGAGTGACGTCCTCAGCCACGTCTCGCAGATCCCCCATGATTCGCATGAGTAGTTCCCGCGCTCCATCGCCGAAGACAGCCGCGCTCTCGAACTGGGCGAACGCCTCCTCGTACGAGGCGAACACATCCGGATCCTTCTCCGCCCGCTCGTCCCGGAAGGTCTCCACGACCACCGTCTCCTGGTCGCACAAGGTGAAGCCGTGCCGCGGCACGCCCGGCACAGGTCGGTCCCACGGAAGGACTCCGAACCGCACAGTGGTCAGGCTCTCCACCGCGAGCAGCCGGTCGAGCTGAGCAAGCATCAGGGCCGGACTTCCGGGCCACGTCCGGAGCGCGCCCTCGGTCACTACGAAGACGGATTCCCGTCCGGGCTCGTACAAGACGCTCTGCCGCTCCACCCGAGCCGCGACAGCCTTGCCCACATCGGCCGCTTCCGCACCGGGCGTGCTCGCGAAGACGTGCCGGGCGTACTCCGCGCTCTGGAGCATGGCCGGCAGGACAACGCACTGAAACGATCGAACGAGCCGGGCCTCGCGCACCGCCAGGTCGACAACGGCATCCGCGGAAGCACTCAAGCCCGCGAGGGTCTCGTCTGCGCCCACGGACGGAGCCGACTCGACTTCCGCGAGAGCCACCCGCAACTCGGCGACAACAGCGGCATCCAGGCCGAGAGCTCCGGACAGGCGGTCGAGGACGTCACGGCTGGGGACCATCCGCCCGTTCTCCACCTTGGACACCGTCGGCTGACCCACTCCAGCCCGCTGCGCCAACACAGCACCAGTCAGGCCGGCATCCACGCGCAGAGCCCGAAGACGAGCCCCCAGCGTCCGCATTCGCTCCTGCCGCTCACTCCCCATACCCAGCGTTCTACACCAACCTCTGACGAGCACCCAGCCCAACGATCACACCAGCCCGCGATCACGTGCCCGGTACCGCTTCCGGAACGTTCACCGTGTCGCGGCACCCGCCACGTCGTCAGCTGGTCCAGGGCAGGCGGATAGCTTCGATCTCTGGATCCGCGAGCAGCGCCTCAACCAGCGGGCGGGGGCCACACACCTTGGTGCCCCAGAGGTCGTAGTCGGTGAAGACGACCCAGGAACGATCTACGGCCCACAGGTTGGACGGGGTATAGAGGATGTCCGGGTTATCGAAGAGCCTCTGAGCGTCGCCCAAGCGGCCGGAGCGAACCTGCCCCTTCTCAAAGTCCCTTGTGACGAGCGGGTTGTAGTACGCCAGGCAAGCAGTGTCCGGCCCCTGGGGGCTGTGCGCGGTAAGAAACCGGATCAGCTGATCCCATGTCGGCCTGTCGAGACTGCCTTCGGCGGGCCATTCGACGGAGTCTTGCCCAAAGCCCGCCCTCTTCCAGGAAGGGAAGCAACGATGGCAGGGGTACATGCCCTGCGGCACAACCGGATCACCAATACGGGCGGCCAACTCTGCCCAACGCAACCGCTCCCAACCCGGCCCGGGATGCTCATTTCGGCTCTGACTGTCGTTGACCGAATCGCCTGCGGCTACCCCGCGTTGATACATGCCGCTGAGCACCCAAGCGGCGTCAGGAAGCGCCGGCGCCTCGTAGCCGGTGAGGCCATCGTTCTGGGCAAGCGCGGCGAGCCAGTCGGTCTCGGAAGCGAGCGCGAGAGGCCACAGGGCGAGGATGTCATCGAGCATAGCGCCAGGCTACGGGCCCAAGCTGCGGCCAGCGCGACCCGGTGAATCATCCCAGTCGAAGCGGTGCCAAGCATCAACCGAGGCAAGGCAAGCCCAACGATCACGGTGTGATTCAAAGTTTCTCTACTGGTTCAAGCCCCGGCTGCGCTCCGCTCCGCCGGGCGGGCTCCCGGCTCCGCTCGGGGCGCCGCTCCTGCCTTCGGCCCGCTCCGCCCCGGCTGCGCCG
>NZ_JBIWFK010000035.1:0-12320 GCF_044763015.1 Streptomyces sp. NPDC096324
GAGCGCCGATGAGCGCGAGGTTCTGGCCTCCCGTACGGGCCAGGAGGGAGCGGGCCGACCGGCCCGCCCCGACGGGCCCGCCGGGGTGCTCCGCCTTTCGGTCGACGGTGGGTGCGGTCATCATGTGTTCCCTCCAGGGGCGGTGGTGACCAGGTCGTCAACCATGGCGAGCGCCAGGACGGCTTCCTCGGTGGCATGGGTGCGGTCGAGCTCGCCGGTGATGCGGCCGTTCTGCATGACGATGACGCGGTCGGCCAGGCCGAGGACCTCGGGCAGCTCCGAGGAGATGACGAGGACGGCCACACCGTCACGGGCGAGGTCCGCGATGATCTGGTAGATCTCGGCCTTGGCACCGATGTCGACGCCACGGGTGGGCTCGTCGAGGATCAGGAGATCGGGTCGTCTGGCGAGCCAGCGGGCCAGGACGACCTTCTGCTGGTTTCCGCCGGACAGGGTGCGGACCTCGGCCTCGATGGAGGGGGTGCGGACCCTGAGCCGAGTGGCGAATTCCTGGGCGAGGGCCTTCTCCTGGCGGTGGTTGACGAAGCGCCAGCGAACGAGGCGCGTGAGACTCACCAGGGATGTGTTGTCCCGGATGGTGCGGTGCAGGAACAGCGCCTGAGCCCTGCGTTCCTCGGGCGCGAGGCCGATGCCGGCCCGGACGGCGTCCCCGGGGCGGCGCAGCCGCAGTCGCCGGTCCCTGAGGCGGACCTCGCCGGATCGGATCGGAACGTCGCCGGCCAGGGCGAGGGCCAGCTCGGACCGGCCGGCGCCGACGAGGCCGGCCAGTGCGACGACTTCGCCGGCCCGGACCTGGAGGGTCATGTCGTGGACGTCGTCGGTGCTGACGTCCCGTACGTCGAGGACCACCTCGTCGGTGGCCACGTCCTGCCGGACGAACAGGCTGGACATGTCTCGGCCGACCATGAGCTTGACGAGTTCACGTTCGTCGGTTCCGGAGGCGTCGACGACCCCGGCGACCGCACCGTCCCGCAGAACGGCGATGCGGTCGGCGAGCCTGAAGATCTCCTTCATCCGGTGGGAGACGTACACGACGGCGATGCCGTCGTCGCGCAGACGGCCGATCAGCGCGAACAGAGAGTCGACCTCATGCTCGGAAAGGGAGGAGGTCGGTTCGTCGAAGGCGATGGCCTTGGCTCTGATCGGGCCGGAGAGTGCACGCAGGATCTCGACCAACTGCCGCTGGGCGGGAGTGAGTTCGAAACCGAGCAGGTCGGGATCGAGGACGTCGGCGAAGCCGAGGCGTTCGAGGTCCGCCGTGATACGCCCTCGCAGCTCCGCCCGGTTCAGGCGGCGCCCGCGGCCGCGGGGCAAGGAGCCGACGTAGACGTTCTCCGCCACGGACACCTGCGGGATGATCTCGGGCTCCTGCGGGATGATGCGGATTCCAGCCGCTCGGGCGTCCTGCGGGGAACTCAGGTCGAGAACCTGTCCGTCAAGGAGTACCCGGCCGTCGGTCGGACGGTGATCACCCGTCAGGACCCGGAGCAGGGTCGACTTTCCGGCACCGTTCTCACCCATGAGGGCAGTGACCTGGCCGGGCGGGAAGTGGAGACTCACCTCTCGCAGTGCCTGGACGGCGCCGAAGCGCTTGGAGATCGCTTCGGCGGCCAGTCCAGCCTCAGTGGGTACTGCTTGGGTGCTGCGTGTGGTCACGTCGGATCAACTGCACTTCACGCCTGCGGCCTGCCAGGTGCGGGCGTCGACCATCTTGGTGGGGGCGAACGCCTCAGCCGGGAAAGCCTTGCCGTTCTTCAGCTTGTCGTACATGGTCTGGACGGCGAGGGCTCCGATGTCGCTTCCGTTGATGAAGAGGGACGCCTTCATGCCGGACGGCTTGCCGGCATTCCAGTCCTTGCAGGCCAGGTAGGCGCCGAGGCCCACGCCGATGATGTTCTTGGGGGCGATGCCGGCATTCTGCAGCGCGGTGACACCGCCCTGGACGTTCTCGTCGTTGCAGCCCCACACGACCCAGTGCTTGACGCCCGGATTGGCGGTGATGGTCGCGGCGACCTTGTCCTGGGCGCCTGTCGGAGTGTTGTCGGTGGCGACGTCGATGTTCTTGACGCCCGCGCCGTCGGCGGAGAACGCGGCCTTGGCGGCCTTGACCCGGTCGCCGCAGACGGTGACGTCCTGCTTCCACGCGGAGATGATCCGTGTGTCAGCGGCCTTCCAGCCGGCCTTCTTGTACTCGGCGGCGGCCCGCTTGCCGACTTCGCCGCCCATCTGGGCACCGCTGAAGCCGATGCGTGGCACCAGGTCGGAACTGGTGCAGGCCGTCGGGTCGGGACCGGTGGTGCAGATCTGGTCGTCGGAGGTCAGCAGCGCGACCTTGGCATCCTTGGCGCTCTGCACCACCTGCGGGCCCACGGCCGGGTCCGGAACGACGATGATCAGGCCGTTGCTCTTCTGCGCGATGGCGGACTGCACCTCGCTGACGGTCTTGTTCGCGTCATTGCCGAGGTTGACCACCGTGAGGTCGACGCCGAGCTTCGCGGCCCTGGCCTTGGCGCCGGCCGCTTCGCCGATGAAGTACTCCTGATCGCCCTGCTTCTGCAAGTAGGTGATCGAGATCTTCCCGCCCACCTTTTCCACCTTGCCGTCCCCGGAGGCGGAGGACTGACCGGTGGAACAGGCGGTGAGGCCCAGCGCCACGGCGGCGCCCAGGATGGCGGCGGCGCCGCGGCTGCGAGATGTGAACATGTGAGGGCTCCGTTTGGTGAGCAGTCCAGTCGGTGTCGGTCCAGGACTTCCGAGTCAGCAGGGCTCTGGACCGGGGAGGAGTTCGTCGATGCCCTGACGGGCGCCGGTGAGACGTGCGCGGCGGTTCTGTCAGCGCCGGACCGGACGCCGGATCCGGCGGGTCGACGAGGCATCACGGGGGCCTACCGGTAGGGCTGTTCACCCGGTCCGGGGTCTTGTTTGTGCGATGGCACGGACCGAACAGGGCCGGTGCCATCCGCCGCCGGCCCCACGGGCAGACAGGTGGGCCGCGAAGTTTTCGCAGCCGACCGCCTACTCGCATGTCGTCCGGCAGCCGAATTCTGTGAGAGGCAGCAGGATCCTGTCAAGATATTGAATTATTAATGCCAATGGGTACGGTGGCAGTGTGACCGCACAGACGTGTCGGAGATTCCGGGGTCGGGTCGCTGTGATCACCGGTGGCGCCAACGGCATTGGTGCCGCGACGGCACGACGGCTGGCAGCGGAGGGTGCCTCGGTCGTGATCGTCGACGTCGTGGACGGCCAGGCGGTGACTTCCGCCATCGAGGAAGAGGGCGGCCGCGCCGAGTACCGGCACGGCGACGTGGCCTCCGCCGCGATGTGGCAGGAACTGGCCCATTACGTCCGTGAGCGCCACGGGCGGCTGGACGTGCTGCACAGCAACGCGGCAGCGGCCGTGGTGAAACCGGCGCACGAGCTCACCGAGGCGGAGTGGGACATCCAACTGGGCGTCTGTCTCAAAGCGTCCTGGCTCGCGATGCGGGCCTTCGCCGGGCTCCTGCGCGAGAGCTGCGGCTCCCTCGTCCTCACCTCCTCGGTCCACGCGCTCGTCGGACTGCCCGGACACCCCGCCTACGCCGCCGCCAAAGGCGCGCTGTGCGCGATGGGCCGACAGCTCGCCGTCGAGTACGGTCCACAGATCCGGGTGAACACCGTGCTTCCCGGCCCGATCATGACGGCGGCATGGGATCGGGTCGACCAGGCGGGCCGCGCCGACAGCGTGGCGGAGACAGTCGCCGGGCGGTTCGGACGACCCGACGAGGTGGCCGCCGCGGTCGCCTTCCTCGCCTCCGACGACGCCTCGTACGTCACCGGCACCACCCTGGTGGTGGACGGCGGCTGGTCCGTCGTCAAGGCTTCGTCGTGACAGACCGAACAGCCACCACGGGAACGGCACACAACCGCCTCAGCGGGCAAAAGGAGAAAAGTCCATGAACCGGCCGGCACGCGGACTGCACGGACAGACCGTGGAGATCCTCGGGGCACAGATCATCCGAGGGCGCTACGGCCCGGGTGACCCCCTCTACCCGGAAGAGCTCGAGGGGGAGCTGGGTGTCAGCAAGACCGTGGTGCGCGAGGCGCTGCGCGTCCTCGCCTCCAAGGGGCTGATCGAGTCCCGGCAGAAGCGTGGCACCTTCGTCCGCCCGCGCAGCGACTGGCATCTGCTGGACAGCGACCTCCTGCGCTGGCAGGGAATCGGCATCCCGGACGCCACCTTTCTGGAGAACCTCGGGGAGGTCCGCGGCATCGTGGAGCCGTCCGCCGCACGCTTCGCCGCCCTGCGCCGCGACGACGCCGACCTGGCCGCACTCGACACGGCCCTGGACCGGATGGCGGCCGCGGGCTCCGACGCGGAGGCCGTCATCGAGGCCGACCTCGCCTTCCACCGGGCCCTGCTCGGGGCCGCACACAACGAACTTCTGACCCAGATGGAGGTGGTCATCGAAGCCGGCCTGCGGGTGCGCGACCGCATCGTCCACGGAGCCGACGCGTGGGCGGACGCCGTTCCCGCGCACCGCGCGGTCCTGGACGCGGTCCGCGCTCAGGACCCGGACGCCGCGGCGAGGGCCGTGCTCAGTCTCCTCGTGCAGGCCGCCGACGATGTGGCGCACCACATCGACGACGGCCACGGAGCAGACGGATGAAGATCACCTCGCTCGAGACCTTCCTCGTCGCACCACGCTGGCTGTTCCTGAAGATCTCCACCGACGAGGGCATAGCAGGTTGGGGCGAGCCGGTCGTCGAGGGCCGCGCGGAGACCGTCCGCACGGCGGTCCACGAGTTCGCCGACCACCTCGTGGAACGAGACCCGCTGCGCATCGAGGACCACTGGCAGGTCCTCACCAAGGGTGGTTTCTACCGCGGCGGCCCGGTGCTGTCCAGCGCTGTCGCCGGCATCGACCAAGCACTGTGGGACATCGCGGGCAAGGTCCACGGCGTACCGGTTCACCAGCTCCTCGGCGGCCCCGTCCGCGACCGGGTACGGATGTACGCGTGGATCGGTGGTGACGACCCGACCGACGCGGCCGAACAGGCCCGAGCGCAGGTCGAGGCGGGCTTCACCGCCGTCAAGATGAACGGCTCCGCCCGACTGCGGCCGATCGACACCCCGGCCCGGACCCGAGCCGTCGTCGACCGCGTCGCCGCCGTCCGCGAGGCGCTCGGCTACGACCGCGACGTCGTCATCGACTTCCACGGCCGGACATCCACCGCGATGGCCCGCCGACTGCTGCCGCTGCTGGAACCGCTGCAGCCGATGTTCGTCGAGGAACCCGTCCTGCCCGAGTACTCCCGCGACCTGCGCTCCCTCGTCGAGTCCACCGCCGTACCCCTGGCCGTCGGTGAACGCCTCTACTCCCGCTGGGACTTCCGCGACGTCCTTTCCACCGGCATCGCCGTCGCCCAGCCCGACGTCTCGCACGCCGGCGGCATCTCCGAGGTACGACGGATCGCCGCACTCGCCGAGGTCCACGACGTCGTCATGGCCCCGCACTGCCCGCTCGGCCCGATCGCCCTGGCTGCCAGCCTGCAACTTGCCTTCTCCATACCGAACTTCCTGATCCAGGAGCAGAGTCTCGGAATCCACTACAACCGTGGCAACGACGTGCTCGACTACCTCCTCGACCCGGAACCGTTCCGCTTCACCGACGGGCATGCCGCTCTTCCCACCGCGCCGGGCCTCGGCATCGACATGGACGAGAGGGCGGTACGCCGTGCCGACGAGACCGGACACCGCTGGCACAATCCGGTCTGGCGTCACCGGGACGGATCGTTCGCGGAATGGTGACCGACGTCGCCCCGCACGCCCACACCGACCTCGGCGCGGGCGGTCGGTGGACGTCCCTCGAGGCAGCCGGACGCGAATGGCTGTGGCACCGCCCGGACCCGGCCCGCGGTACCGTCCGGCCCGGCGACGCCTTCGTGGACGCCGGTGGCCTGGAGGAGTGCGTCCCCACCATCCGCGGCGTCCCGGACCACGGAGACGCCTGGTCCCGAGCCTGGCGCCGGGTCGGCACCGCCCACGTCGTGGAGTGCCCGGACTTTGTTCTCCAGCGACGCATCCGCCGCACCGCGACCGCCCTCCGGGCCGGTTACGAACTGCGCGCCGACGCCGGATACCGGTTCCTGTGGGCAGCGCACGCCCTGCTTGACGTGACACCCGCGGCCTGCCTGAACGCCCCTGCCGGTACCCCCACCCGTCTGTTCCCCGAGGCCGCCCCGCTGCTCGACCGCTCCTGGCCCAGCACCGCCCGCCACCTCACCGGGCCCTGGCCGGCCCCCTGCGGTCTGCGCCTCGACCGGCTGGGACCCGACGACGGTACCGCCGTCGGCGCCGTCCTCACCTCCTGCGACCGCGTCACCGTCACGGACGGACCCGACACCCTCGCGTTCGCACTGCGCGCCGAAGCACCTGTCCCCGTCTCCGTCGCCCTCTGGCGCAACCTGCGCGGCTTCCCCACCACCGGCGCCTACCGGAGCATCGGCGTCGAACCGATGATCGGCTCCGTGTTCGACCTCGCTGAAGCCGGCCCCGCCGACGTGGCCGAGGTGCCCGCCGACGGCCGGCTCCGCTGGGAACTCGCGATCACCGCCACGACCACCCGGACACCCGAGGCATCCCCATGAATCTCAGCGAACTTCCCTGCCGCACGCTCGCCATCGTCCGCGGCGGCGATCGCGACGCGGCTCTGCGCACGGTCCTCGCCCTCGCCGAAGAGGGCATCACCGCCATCGAGGTCTCGCTCACCACCCGCGAGGCGCTCTGGGTGATCGAACGGGCCCGCCGGGTCCTCGGTCCACACGCCGACCTGGGCGCCGGCACCGTGCTGACAGCCGAGGACGCCACCCGCGCCGCCGACGCAGGAGCCGGCTTCCTGGTCACCCCCGCCGTGGTCGAGAACCACCGCTGGGGCACGGCCCAGAACCTGCCGCTCCTGATGGGCGCGTTGACTCCCACCGAGGTCGCCACCGCGGTGGACCGCGGCGCGTACGCGGTCAAGCTGTTCCCTGCCTCCTTCTCCGGCCCCGCGTACCTCGACGCGCTGCGCGGCCCGTTCCCCCACGTCCCGTTCGTTCCCGTCGGCGGCATCGACATCGAAGCGGCTCTCGCCTTCCTGGCAGCCGGTGCGGTCGCGGTCGGTGTCGGCTCGCCGCTGATCCGCGACGCCGCCGACGGCGGCGACCTGGACGAGCTGCGGGTGCGCGCCGCGCAGTGGAGCCGCGCACTGGCCGAGGCGGTACCGGCATGAGCCGCGGGCCCGAGACCGACGGGCCGGCCGTCGTCACTTTCGGCGAGGCGATGGCCTCACTGCGGGCCACCGCTCCGGTACGGCTCGGCGCCGACATGCGGCTCTCCGTCGCCGGCGCGGAGGCCAACGTCTCCATCGGTCTGGCCCGGCTGGGCCACTGCGTCAGCTGGGTCGGCCGGGTCGGCGACGACGAATTCGGCGCTCTGGTCCTGCGGACGCTGCGCGCCGAGAGCGTCGACGTGCGTCACGCCCGTACCGACATCGGCGGACGGCCGACCGGCCTGATCACCCTGGAGCCCCGGATCGGCGACCTCATCAGGGTCGCCTACTACCGGTCCGGCTCGGCCGCCTCCGCGCTGAGCGCGGAGGATGTCGTCGCGGCGCTGTGTCCCGGCGTACGGATTCTGCATCTGACCGGGATCACCCCCGCGCTGAGCCCGGCCGCCGAGGCCGCGACCGCCGCTGCCGCCGCCAGGGCCCGCGAACTCGGCATCACGGTCTGTCTGGATGTCAACTATCGTGCCGGACTGTGGTCCGCCGAGCGGGCCCGTGCCGTCCTGCTGCCGCTGGCCCGCTCGGCCGACGTGCTGATCGCTTCCGCCGACGAACTCCATCTGGTCTGCGAGGACGCCGACCACGACGAACCGGAGGCGATCGCCTCGCTGCTCGCCCAGGGGCGGCGCGAGGTGGTCATCACTCGTGGCGGAAACGGTGCCGACGCGACCACCACGGCCGGCAGCGTCCACCTGCCCGCCCGGCCCGTGCCCGTCGTCGACGTCGTCGGCGCCGGCGACGCTTTCGTCGCCGGCTATCTGTCCGGTCTCCTGGAGGGTCTCGACATCCGGGAACGACTCCACCGTGCCACCGTCGTCGGCGCGTTCGCGGTGACCACCCGCGGTGACTGGGAGGGCCTGCCCACCCGCGACGACCTCGCACTCTTCGATCACCCCGCCGGCACGACCCTGCGCTGACGCCATCGGAGGCCACCATGCGACACGCCGACGAACCACCCGGGCCCCCGGCCGAGGTCTGGGTCGAGGGTGCCTACGAACTCGGCGAGGGCGCCCGGTGGGTCGACGGGCGACTCGTCTTCACGGACATCCTCACCGGACGCCTCTTGCACGTCCCCGACGGCACCCGGACCGCGCGCGAAATCGTACGCCTGGATGTTCCGCTGGGAGCCGTCGCGCCCGTCCACGGCCGCCCCGGCCACTGGATCGCCGCGGCCGGCACCGGTATCGCCCATCTCGCTCCGGATGGACGGCTCGACTGGCTCGACCGTCCGGAGGACGACTCACCCGTCCCCACCAGGATGAACGACGGCGCCTGTGACCCTCACGGCCGCTTCTGGGCCGGCAGCATGGCCTACGACGCCACCCCCGGCGCAGGCTCGCTCCACCGGACCGACCCGGACGGCACCGTCCACCGTGTCCTGGAAGGCTTGACGATTGTCAACGGCCCCGCCTTCACCGCCGACGGCACCCTGCTGTACGTCGCCGACAGCGCTGCCGGCGTGGTCCACCGCTGCCCGCTGGACGTCGACGGCAATCCCCTCGGCCTGTCGGAGTTCACCCGCCTGCCGGCGGGAGGCTCACCCGATGGTATGACCGTGGACACCGACGACTGCCTGTGGGTGGCCGTCTGGGGCATGGGCGAGGTCCACCGCTACGGCCCCGACGGCACCAGACTGGCCACCATCCGGCTTCCGGTGCGACAGCCCACGTCGGTCTGTCTCCCCCCGGAAGGCGGTCGGCTGCTCATCACGACCGCACGCTACGGCCTCACCGGCCCGTTCGGCGCGGCAGGCGCGGTTCTGACCGCGCCTGTCGACGCGGCAGCACCCGCGGCCGAGGCCTACCGTCCGGGCTGACGACCGATCGGCCGTCGTGCCCGGAGCGCCGGCACATCCGTGGGCGGCGTCCGCGCGGACGCCGCCCAGCCTCGAAGGGTCTTGTAATACTTCATACGGGCAAAGACATGCTCGACGTTCGTCCGCACCCGCTTCTGAATCTGGCCCTGCTCGGCCTCGCCGGAGTCCTCTGTCAGCAGAGAACCTCATTTCCACCTCGCGTACAACCTGATGCACCAACAGAACTCAAAAGATTCACTCATGGCCGCATTTCGAACTCATAGAGCTCGTAACACGATCTTGTTGAGGTGTCCTGGCCGGGCGTGACCGATACGACGATTCGGCCGTTCGGGAGGGTGTGAGTACTCGGCCGTGGATTGTGGATGACGACTTGTGGACGCTGATCGAGCCGCTGCTGCCGCCCTGGCCAAAGCGATCACCGGGCCTCGGCCGGTGGCGGACCGGCTGTGTCTGCAGGGCATCCTGTACGTGCTCCACAACGACATAGCCTGGCAACTACTGCCCCTGGAGCTGGGGTTCGGTTCCGGACAGACCTGCTGGCGGCGTCTGGAGCGGTGGCAGCAGGCTGGGGTCTTCGACCGGCTGCACCGCATTCTGCTTGCCGAGTTGCATGCTGCCGGCGGACTCGACTGGTCGAGGGCGTGTGTGGACGGCTCCCACATCCGCGCGAAAAAGGGGGAGCCGACACCGGTCCGTCACCGGTCGACCGCCGGAAGACGGGCAGCAAGCACCACTTGATCTGCGACGGACTCGGCACCCCGCTCAAGGTCATCACCACCGCGGCAAACGTCAACGACGTCACCCAGACCCTCGCCCTGGTCGACGGCATCCCGCCGGTGGCCGGGCGTCCCGGTCGGCCACGCCGCCGCCCCGATTCGCTGCTCGGCGACAAGACACCCCATGCAGCTATCGGGTCAAGCAGCTGCTGCGAGAAGGGGTGGGGGCGGTGAGGCGAAGGCGATTGTTTCGTCGAACTTCTCGCGGGTCGTCAAGCAGTGATGGAGTCGGCCGAGCATGCGGTTGAACAGGCGGCGGAGGGCGGCGTGGTAGCGATCGCCGGTGTCTCTTCGGCGGTTGTAGTGGGCATGGGCCCCGGGTGAGGCGGTGAGGGCGGCGAACGCCCAGTGCCGTCCGGTCGCGGCCAGGCGGCTGTTCTTGATCCGACGATGGCTGACGCGTCTGCTTTTGCCGGATTCACGGGTCACCGGAGCGCTTCCGGCGTAAGCCTTGAGGTCCCGGCCTGTTTCGAACCGGGTGCGGTCGTCACCTATCTCGGCGAGCATCCGGGCGCCGGTGAGCACGGCAAGGCCGGGGAAACTTGTGATGATCTCCGCGTCGGGATGCTGAAGAAAGAGCTCCTCGGTGTCACGCGCGAGGTCCTCGCAGGCCCGGCATGCCGCGTCGAGCTGGGCGAGCAAGGCGAGTGTCTGACGTCCCATCGCCGTCTCCACCAGAGCCGGCTGGCGAAGCCGGGTCTGGCGGAGCACTCCGAGGAGCCGGTCGGTCTCGGCCTCGATCCGGCGCTGGCGGCCGGCCCTTGTGACGGCAGCCCTCACCCGGCTGCGGGTGAGCCGGGCAGCCTCCGCCGGAGTCGGCGCAACCGCCAGGATCGCGCGGGCCTCTCGGGCAAGCAGCCGCTCGCGTTTGTCCGCAAACGCCTCAAGGATCGCCGGGTAATACTCACGAAGATGAGACCGGAGCCGATTGTGGGCTCGCGTGCGGTCCCAGACCGAGTCCTGCTGAGCTCGAGCCAGGACGGCAATCGCTCTGACCAGATCGGAGTCGTTCGGCAGCGCCCGATGTTGCCCGGCATCGGTCCGCAGAATGTTCGCCAGGACCAGTGCGTCGTGGTGGTCGGACTTTTTGCGGGAGACGACATGGCGGTCGCGATAGCGGGCGACAGCCATCGGATTGATGGCATAGACCCGGCGGCCGGAAGCCCGCAAGCAGGCCACCAGGAGTCCGCGGGAGGTCTCGATCGCAATCGGGATCGGATCATCCGGGCTGTCGCCGTGCTCGGCGAGCAACTGCAGCAGGTCCTGGAAGCCGGCCGTGTCGTCACTGATCCTGAGCTTGCCCAGCAGTCGGGCGTCGGAGTCGACCACTGCCACGTCGTGGTGGTCCTCCGCCCAGTCGATTCCACAGGTCACGCGCAACGTGCGCTCCTTTCGAGCCTTCGCTGTCCCTCGGCTTCGAGCCGAGACGGGACCACCCGGCCACCTAATAGAAGCGCTCGCCGGCGCACCACCCCATCAGCCGTCCGTGGCCCCAGCTGAGCCCAGGGGCCTCGCTCTTGTGAAGAGCTCCACGGCTCCGGCTGATCGGGAGGTGGCCCTGGGAACGGCTCGAACCACGGCACGGTACGCCGACCGAATCCGAATCGGCAGGGGCTGGGTCCGCGTCCCTCTTGTCGAAGCGCTCCAGGCGCTGCATACAGACCAGACGTCTCACTCAGCCCCTGCCAGGGCTGGCTCAACGGCCAACCCACAGCGCCTATTAGGGATACGACTCCAACCCGAACCGCGAGGAGCTGCGCAAGCGCCGGATCCTGCCGGTCATCTCCCGCAAGGGCGCCCCGAACATCAAGGGCCTGGGCAAGCTCCGCTACGTCGTCGAGCAGACCTTCGCCCTGCTCCACCAGTTCAAACGCCTCGCCGTCCGCTGGGAACGCCGAACCGAACTCCACGACGCCTTCGTCTCATTGGCCTGCGGCCTCATCTGCTGGAGGCGACTGAAGAAGCACCGGTCGTGATCGCGTCACGAGCTTTTGGCTACAACTCACACCACTCACCCAGAGGGCCGGCCGCCCCCGTCTGCGTGAAGTCGTGCACCAGCTCCCACGCCCGATCGGTATCCAGGACAAAGTTGCCCGTGTACGCGGCGAGGTCGTCCATGATCGGGACTTCGACCTCGGCACCTGAGGGCACGGTGCCGTCTCCTATCAGCAGAGACATCCGCTCGGCGTCACTCATCAGATGGATGATCGCGTGATCACCTCGGAAGGCCAGGATCAGCACCGGGAACTCCTTGTCCGGCGACCGAACCTCGAGGTACCCCTGGCCACAGGAACGCAGGTCGTTGGGCGGAGCACCCCGGCGGGCCCGTCGGGGCGGGCCGGTCGGCCCGCTCCCTCCTGGCCCGTACGGGAGGCCAGAACCTCGCGCTCATCGGCGCTC
>NZ_JBIWFK010000036.1:0-5094 GCF_044763015.1 Streptomyces sp. NPDC096324
AGCTCCCACAAACCGTCCGGCACCATCCGCTCAACAAGCGAAGCAGTCACCACCCCAGACTGCCGCAAGATCACGCCAAACGAAATGGCGTCTTAATAGGTGCGTTTGGCACCTTGAGTGGCTCGCTCGTGGTCAGTTGGCTGGCACCCCGTCATCTTGGGCGGAGGCTTTCAGCGGTTACCGAGCTGCGCGAGCCGATTTCCATGATCACGCTCGGCGGAGCCTGAAGGTAGCCGAGCTCAAGCCCGTGCGTGAGGCACCGTGGCCTCCGCCCTGGCGGCCGGTTCGAGAACCTTCTGATCCGTAGCTCTACATAGATCGGTCATCCAAGGTCATACAGGCTGCCGGAAGGGCTATGAGGGTTCGTGTTGGGCGCTGCCGGTTGCTGAGGTTGCTGTACTTCGCTGCTGTACGGCATACGCCCTCACGAGGCCAGCCTGGCCGTGAAGAACGGTTTGGTGCTAACCGCTCTACCGGCCCCAAGTCCCCTGTGCGGTCATATCGTTGGCTGATGCACACACACCCCATTGACCGCCCGGCCGACCTCGACGTCGTACGTGAGGCCTACGACCGGGTGGCCGACAACTACGCCCACATGGTCGTGACGACAGGAATCGGCGACATCCGCAAGGATCCATGGCTCAAGGCGTCGATCGACGCCTTCGCCGACACCGTGCGCGGGCTCGGGCCCGTCCTCGATGTCGGCTGCGGACCCGGAACGGTGACCGCCTACCTCGCCGAACGCGGACTCGATGTATCCGGGGTAGATCTCTCTCCTCGCATGATCGAGAACGCGCGCCGGCTTCATCCGGAGTGCCGCTTCGCTGTCGCTTCCGCCACCGAGCTCGACCTCGGTGAAGGGTCTTTGGGCGGCGTGCTCGGGTGGTGGTCACTGTTCAACCTCCCCCGGGAGGTCCCTACCCAGGTCCTCGCCCTGTTCGCGCGCGCGTTGAAGCCAGGCGGTCACTTCATTACCGGAACACACGTCGGTGACGAGGACGCGGTGCGCACCGAAGCCTACGGCGGCGTACCCGTCCGATGGACGACACACAAGTGGCGGCCTGAACAACTCGTCAACCTGATCGAGCAGGTCGGCCTAAACTCGGTCGCCGAACTGCGACTCCCCCCGACGGATTACAGCGGGCCCGGTCTGGTCGTCATGGCCAAGCGGCCCGACTGACGATCATGAGGAATCGAAGCGGCATAGGGTCTTCTGCCGGGACTCACCACCTGACGGCTACCGCCACTTGCCGTTTGGATACTCCCCGAGGGCCGAGTGGTGCTCAATAGCCGAAGAAGTGCGGAGCCGGGTCTCCGACCTGCACCCCTGCAATCGATCAACGCTGCGACCTGCGACTTAGCCGTCGACGGTTGTCAGCGTTGGTCGTCGTTGTGCACCCTCGGACGGCCCAGGGACGGCCCGGCGGGTGCTCAACACAATCACGGATGGAGTACCCCGACGCCAGAGCTTTCCTTGGAGAGATAGATCGCTCCGCTGCGCTTCGTCGCCGTTAGACGTCGTCCATGCTTCCTGGGCCTGCGACGCATTTTCCGGCCTCGTCCACTAGGTAGATGACGTCACGGGTGCCCACTGCGCCTTCCGCTTTGCCTGGCTCGGGGTCGATGAATGGGCAAACCGACTCGACTCCTCGGACGGCAACCTTGTACGTCACAGGCCACGCGCGTTCTTCGTTCCACCCAAAAAGGAAGCCGCCGCCCTCGCCGGGCTCTCGGCCAGGATCCCCCTCGACCACAAGACCGAGCTTTCCGCACTGCGGACAACCAAACACGTGGGCATCCCACGCCGACTCATTGACCAACCGCACCGGCAGTCCTTCGTCATCGGAACTGCTGCACCCCGTAGCGGAGACGGCAGCGATGCCTAGCACGGCCAGCAGCGCAATAGGCGATCGTTTCAGGCTCCGGCGGGACAAAGTGGTGGGACTGCCTGGCCTCAATGGTCGCATGCCTGGACTCCTGCGTGATCATGATTCGACCTGGATCATCGCAGGTCATAGGTGTGATCGGCAACGCTCCAAGACTCCTGACCTGGTGTGTGGTCGTGAGACGGGGCGTAGTTCCGCTGGTCGCAGCAAATGGCGGAGTCACTCCGACCGGCCCCCTCGATGCGAACTATGGGCGCGACGGTCACTGAGGTCTGCTCGGCTGGTCACACGGTCGCATGTGGCTGCTGCCGGTTGACTCGGGTCGCGACGGTTGCTGTACCTCGCTGCTGTACGGCAGGAAGGGCTCTGCTTGGATCGGCCCATGATTTCTGTTGGCACCCCGGACGAGACGCAAGAGAAAGCAGAGCTTGCAGTCTAGTTCGGCGGAGCGTCCTTGGCGTTCTGGTTCTGCTGTCCGTTCTGGATACTGGTCAGCTTCGTCGCGCTGCCTCTGGCGCTCGTTGGCCTGGTGCGGGCCTTTGTCGAGTACCGCGCATCAAAGTCGGGACGAGCGAACAGGACGCGAGCTGTAGCGGGTGGCGTGTTGTCCCTCTTGGGGGCGGCAGCGGCGATCGCCTACATGATCTTTCTGGCTACCCATCCTGATCTTCCCGTCCAGGGGTAGCCGCCTCATTGGTGGCCTGTTCTATGCGGGTCAGGCGGACGAATAGACCCACCGCTTTAGGAGCGAGGTGGGGCGAGTTGGCGCCTGATCTGCGGAACGCGGACTTCGGCACCTGCTGGCTATGCCCTCGCCAGCAGCCGCAGTTCCCCGTGAGTCCCCGCCCGTTCTGGCGCGGTTGTGGCACGAGGAAACCCTGCTCCGTAGCTCAGCCAGTCCAGTCAGCGGGCTCGTTCCGAACGCTTCGAGGCACTGGAAGGGTGGCAGCGGGCAGGGACGGCCGATGGGGGCAAGCCCACTTCGCCGACCGATGAACCAGATCAATCACCAGCGGTTAAAACACGCCCTCGCCGCGCGGGGTGGGAACCTGCTGCCAGCCGTCGACCGACCTGGTGATGAACAGCACACGGTAGACCTCGCGGGTCCATACCGTGGCCCCTTCCCCGTGCTCGGGGAGCTCCTCGAGCGCTTCTTCTTCCGAGTCGTAGCTGTACTTCCGGCCCTTCGAGTCCCGGATCATCCACTCTCTGCCGGGCAGTCCCGCGAGTCCCATAGCCATGACGATCTTCCCTCCCTTTGGTGTGGGCGAGATCGTAGTCGCTGTGGACTCGTAGGCCGACGACGGACGTTGCTCTGTGGCCTCATCTTTATCAGGTCGATCACCAGGAGTCGGCGGCGTCGGCCAACCAGCCTTCGCCCTCGGTGGATCGTCCGTTCGAGTTCGGCGTTGGCCGTCGATGTCCGGAGCTGTTGGTGTCAGGGGCTGGTGTCAGCTGCCATATACGTCCTTGACAACCTTGACCGACGCAGCTCACGCCAACGGGCAACGTTCACTTTGTCGTCGATGCTTGCCTGAGGTGGTGGCAGGAGTATCGTTCGCCGGTAACGTCCGGTCCATGCCATCGCAGACGTGGATACGCCTCGATGCCGCTGAGCGGCGGAGTTACTGGTGGCGGACCGTGTTCGTGACGCTGACCTTCATCGGCATGGCGGTGGCGGCTGGGCTCACTACATCGGCTGCTGAGCGGTGGTGGTGGATCGGCGGCACCGCCGGGTTCTACTCGCTCGCACTCCTCTCCATGGTCGACCAAGGGACCGGTGCGACACTCCTCACACCCGAGGGCATGGAGTTCCACACCCGCTTCCGTCGCAGATCAGTGCCTTGGAGCGAGGTTGTGGAAATTGAGAAGCGTCACCGCACAGGGCGGAGCAGTACGTGGTCGTACGTGCGTGTCGTCCGAGTTCGCGGCAGGGCGCTAACGGCTCCGGGCGCCTTCACGGCCCGCCGATACGACCACAAGTTCGAATCGAAGTTGGCGACAATTCGGGCGTATGAGGCTCGCGCAGTCGACAACTGATGCATCGGGCACCGCTCATCCAGTTGATCCCTATGGCGACAGCTCCCTTGCGCTGGTGACTGCGGCCCACCCCTCACCCCAGCTCCCATCCCGTCCGCCGTCGACCCACACACCGTGGAGCGGGCGTAGTTCATGGCGTCCAGGTGGAGCGCCCAACTGGACGAATGACCTGGACGCCATGGGCCGCGTCTGCTCGGCTCTGCCTGGGTCGATGGTGGACGGGATGGGAGCCACTACGCTCGCCACGATGTGCCCGCGGCCGGGAACGGCGCCCCCTCCATCCCGGTGCCGGCCGATCCCCCGCCGGAGGCATCGTCTGTGCCCGTGGCTGCATCGTCGGGTGCTCGACTCATGACCTCCGGGCCTGTCCACGTGTGGGTGGGCGTCGGCGCAGCCGGGGCGGAGCGGGCCGAAGGCAGGAGCGGCGCCCCGAGCGGTGCCGGGAGCCCGCCCGGCGGAGCGGCGCGCAGCCGGGGCTTGAAACCAGTGGAGAAAGTTTGAATCATGTCGTGATCGTGCGGCAGACCCAATCGGCTCATGGATGAATTGACTGAGCAGTGGGAGGAGTTCGTTGGCGGCACGGTCCGCCATGCACCCGCGGTCAACGGTGCGCGCGCTCAATGCCTTGTTGAGAGTGCGTCAGGGGTGAAGCCCAGGGAGTGGAGTTTCTTGATCCACTCCCCGTTTACTCCCCAGAAGCCCCGGGAAACGAGTCAGGGCCGGTTTCCCGTGAAGGAAAACCGGCCCTGACCTGGTGTTTTCAGCTGTCGGGGTGGCGGGATTTGAACCCACGACCTCTTCGTCCCGAAGCAACTTGCACGGGGGCCTGGCCTTGGGCTGGTGTGGTTCTCGCCTGCGCCGACGGTCCGCAGACGTCCGCGCTCGTCCGCCGCTGTTCGTCGGCGTTGTCACGCAGTTAGACACGCACCGCTCAATGCTCGATCAAGCACAGGGCCGTTGTCAGTGCCAGCCTTTAGGGTCTCAGGCGCGCGGTCGGCTTCCGGGGGTTCCAGCTCTGAAAGGAATGGTTGCATCCCCGGCCTGTCTGGGGGCGGCCCGGAGAATCATCCGGGACCTACTGACCTTGAATGCGTGATGTCGTCATGGTGGTTGGCGTCGGAGGCCGGTGCCGATGAGGCAGCCGTCGAGGACATCGTGTCGGTACTGG
>NZ_JBIWFK010000037.1:0-4996 GCF_044763015.1 Streptomyces sp. NPDC096324
CCCTGTGGGAGAGTAGGACGCCGCCGAACAAATTTTGAGAAAACCCCCGGACCGGGGATACCGGTCCGGGGGTTTTCTGCGTTCAAGAACACTTCCTTGTCATGGATGTCATGGATACAGAGGCGGCTGTTCTGGCTCCGCTATGACGAGCCGGCCCGTGCACTTTGCTCCTCACCCGTCATCGGGGTGGTATGGCGGCGACGGATGATTCCAAACGGCGTCGAACCGACTGACGACCCGTCGGAGTTCGCTGGCGCTTCGGGGTGTCATGGCCCGCATCACGGTGTCGAGAAGAGCGCGTGCTTCCAGGGGATTGCCGCAGCAGTACCAGTGCACGTTGCCCCACTCGTAGTCGTGCCACAACAGGTGCTCAGGGTGGTGGACGTAGTCCTTCCAGAGGCGCACGGCCGTGCTGATGTCCCCTGGCTGCAGATAGTTGCGGGTGCGTTCGAGGCGAACAATCTCGGACAGCGCGCTCGACGACAAGCTGTCGATGGACTGCCTGGCACCTGCTGGCCAGCAGCGGGGAAGGCCGGCCCGGATGCGTCCTGGCCGTCTACGAGGCATGGACCTTTCGGTACGTGGTCATGCCGCACATCGTGCCACCCCCTCGAACGGCGGGAGCTGTTGAGTGAGCGGATCGGTGCCGTCTGTTCAGTCCGCGATGCGTGCGGAGGCGGAGCAGACGTCGCGGTTGGAGCACCGCCGCGGGCAGAGTGCGATGTACGAGGCCTCGACCGGAGTTCGGGCCGTCCCGTAACCACCATTGGAGCAGGTCGGGATGTGGTGCGCGGTGGCCCTCGCTCGCCTGTCCGGTGGTGCTGAGGTTGTGGGGGCGGGCGATGTCGCGCTGGGCGTGATGGACGCCGTCGCTCTTCTGCGTGCTGATCGACTTCTTGTTCCTCGACCGCGCCGTCAGCGTCAGGGGGTCAGGGCCATGGCGGCCCGGGCCAGACGTGCGGTCGGCCAGACGAAGCTGTTGGCGGGGTTGCGGAAGGAGTGGTCAGCGTCGTTGATCGGGTAGCCGGCCTCGGCTGTGGTCCAGTGTGTGGGGCCGCACGGACCCCGATCTTTCAGGAGTGCCGCGGCAAGCCTCTCGGGCGCCGGAATATGGGTGCGAGCGTGCAGGGCCGCGGTCAGGCGCTCGACGGCGTCATCCGGCAAGGCGTCGTCGCCGAACGCGGGTAGCAGGAGCAGCAGTCGGGCGTGAGGATCGGTGGTGCTGCCGCCGGGCAGGCGGTTATCGGCTGCGGCGGTTAGCTCGGCCCAGGACGGGCCGGGGCCCATGAAGTGCCCATCGTCCTGCGCCAGGCGCTCGGCCGCGTCCCAGTCCGGGTGGTGCAGGAGGTAGTCGATGCCTTCGTCCTCCTTGAAGGCGCGGTACACCACATACAGGCGGTGGTCGCCGGCGAGCGGCACCATGAAGACAGGCCAGGTGTCGCCGCCCAGCAGCCGGGACTGCAAGGATCCGGCTTCCTGTTCGTCCGTGCCGTCCAGGAGGTCCTCGTGTCCCCAGCTGCCTCACGGGTGACCGCTGGGGCGTCTGAAGCTTTTGCGGGACAGCCCTTGCGACCTCGTGCACGGTAGGCGGTGAGACGTCGCGAACTTCGGTGCGGCCCGGCTTCACATCTGCCGTGTCGGCTTCAGGTCCGCAGTCTGCTGGTGGGACAAAAGGCCGGCGATTGCTTGGACGGTGTCGCTCATGTGCTCGCGGCGGCCGAGGTGGCGAGCCAGCGCCCGCCAGTTCTTCAGATGGGCGATGCCGTGCTCGACCCGGATACGGCGTGAAGAGTGCGCCTTGCGCTGGCGCTCGTGCATCTCCTCGTACCAGTCCGGGGCGTTCTTCTTGAACTTGCGGTGCGGTGGTGTCACCACCCGGCCACCGGTCTGGGCACCCAGTCCCTGATAGCCGGCATCAGCCAGGATCTCGACTGCAGGCCCGTCGGCCAGGAGCTTGACCAGCCCTAACTCGCGGGCGTGGGTGATGTCCGCGCAGCTTGCGGGCCGGGCCGGGCTGCACCACAGCACGTGGCCTTCGCCGTCCGTGACCACCATGGACTTGACGGCGTTCTGCTTGTTCTTGCCGGAGATGAACTTGTCGCGGTCCTTGCGTCCGGCGGCGGGCCGACGGACCCGGATCTCGGTGCCGTCGACGATGCCGACCGTCCCGCTCGCGCCGAGATGGTCGACAACCTCAGCCAGAGACCGCAGCCGCACATCGGGGCTGACGGTGCAGCCCCGCTCGGCGAGCAGGCGCCGCACCTCACCGATGGCACGGGTGATGGTGGAGCGATCCACACCAAACCAGCAGGCCAGCACATCATGGGTGACCCCGTGACGAAGATGGACCAGCGTGGCCAGCAGCCGGTCGACGAACACTAGCCGGTACTTCGCGCCGGCGCCCACAGCTCTCTGCCGCGGGCGAGCGGCAAGCATCGCCTGATGACGCTCGTGCCACAACGGTCCGATCTCCTCGACGAGTTCAGCAATCACTCCGGCAGTCAGCCCCGTGATCCGCCGATTGCTGATGATCACCGCGCGCGTCGAGTTCCCCACCACCCGACCATGATCAACCATCCAGGCTCGACGTCTCACCGCCTACCGTGCACGAGCTCGTTGGGGTCGGTACGGAGAGTCTTCCAACGCGTTGACGCGGCAGGGCAGTTGGCCCAGGGCGACGGTGAGGGAGGCGGGTCAGCGCCACCCTGAGGAGTCGGGGGCTCCTGCGCAAACTCCGTTGCGGCACCGCCCGTATCACCGACATCGTCAAGGCCGTACTGGGCTTGTTCCTCGCCACGGCAGCCTGAGGTCGCTGTGGCCGGAGGCAGGACGAGGACAGTGCCGCCATCGACGACAGCAAGGGAGCTCGCTCACCGTGGCAGACGTCAGAGTCACCTACGACAAGACCGTGGACGCAGCGTACATATACCTCACTGAACCGCGGGCCCGAGTGAAGTCGGCACGCGTGTATCCCTGCGATCCAGTGGACGTCGACGGCATGATCAACCTGGACTTCGACAAGCAGGGCCGCCTCATCGGCATCGAGGTGTTGGCTGCCAGTTCAAAGCTGCCTGAGTACCTGCTCCAGTCCGCGGAGCGACTGGATACCGAAGGTGCATGAAACCGTCGAGCATCGTGCTCGCGGCGATCGCGGGGACCGCGGTGTGCCTTGCAGCAGGTTGGAAAGCTCACGAGAACGTGCTTGAGATCCGCCATGTCGCGTGGCTGGGGCGGCTGTTGATCGGGTGAGCGGTGATCGGCACCATGGTTCGTCGGATCACCGGGGGTAGCCCGGTCAAAATCCGAGGACCACGGTGTCTTCGGTGGACAGCCCCGTAGAGAACGCCAGGCACCTGCAACGCGTCAAGAATTCTGGGTGGCACCGACGAACCGCTCGACCTCGCTTCGCAGGTATGGCGAGAGGTCCGAGAGGCTGTCAGCGATAAGGGTCAGTTGCCTCGCAAGGTCCGGGTAAACGCTCCAGACCGCCGAGGGCCTGGTCAGAACTGCGCGCAGCAGGTCTCCCTCGTACATATGCCCTTCGGCCAGCGGGTTGTCTCGCAGCACCTCCACCGCGAGCGGAAGAAGTACCGCCAGCCCGATGTCCTGCCCGATCAGCAGACGCAGGTCTTCGACGGTCAGAGTCCCGACCGGCCGGCTCCGCAGGGCATGCGCCGTCGCAATGAGACGGGTGGCGTCAGGTGGGGGTGCCTGCCAGCGATCACGCTCAAGCTCCTCGAGGGACCGACTACGGTCGATGGATACGGTCACCGGGCGATTCTCTCGTGGCTGCGAGATCTCAAACGCGGTCTGAGCGTCTTCGGCGACGTCCGCGTGACACTCGTCGGTCGGCCGGGCAGGCCTACCGTCAGGAACGAGGAATCGTGAACGCTGATGCCGAGCGGGAAGACCCGAGCTGCGACCTCAGCACCTGGACGATCGAGCGTCTTCGGTCGTTCGCCGAGGACGCTCAAGGCCGGCAGCTTGAGTCAGTACGTGTCGTCGCGCAGGGCCATGCCTATCGCGCCGGCGAACCCCACGAAGTCCGCAAGCAGTGGGCCAAGCTGTCATTGCAGGCCAACCGGCGACTTCAAGGCGACGGTCCCTGGGATGAGGCACGAGCGGTGCAGCAGAACTTCATGCTCCGGACGTGGGTGATCGACCAGGTCGGCCCCGACTACGAGGATGATGACTGGAGCCCCGAGGCGTTGGCGTCCGACACCGTCACGGCGCTGGCCTTCACCCCGGCAGAAGCACTTGCGCTCGCTGATCACTGGTGTGGCCTCGCCGTTGAGCAGATAGGCGAGCTGCGGCGGCACAAGAACCTGACAGCCCATCTCGACAGACTGGTCGACCACCTGCAACCCGGCCCGGTACGGGAACAGCTCCTCGCCTGGACAGAGACGCGCCAACACCTGCCCTGACCTGAGAGGTGGGGGACTGGCAGGCGGTTGCTCGACTTGAGTAGTCGGAAGGCCGGGTGTCCGAACCGGGCTCGCAGGAACCCTGCCGTTCCCAGCGCCGCCCACTCGTCCTCCGCAAACCCAAGGACTCCCCGAAGGCCGGCGACAACCGACGCCTGTCCGTCGGGCAGCTCCGCTTTGGCCACGCCTCCGATGACGTCCAGAGCCGTGAGCTCCTGGTCCGCCGGCGTGCCTCTCATCGAAGTGGGGGGGAGAGCCCCCACCATCAAGGCGCGGAACGCACGCAGCCTTGCTGGGGCAGGGGCCGCGTCAACTCGATCACCAACGTCGAACCAGACATGCTGGGAGCCTGGTGAGGCCGGCCGCTGACGAGGGTCCCGGTCGAGGTCAAAAGATCTTGACAGGGCGTGTTGACACTGCCTGGCCGGATGAGTAAAGTTCTTCGAGTTGTCACGGAGCCGGTCTGGTTCCGGGACGGCGCCTCCGCCGCTCTAGCGGCAATCAAATCTTCAGCACGATCTCCCAGCCGGGGTGAATTCGGTGTGCCCGAATTCAATTCGATTGGGGCCTGG
>NZ_JBIWFK010000038.1:0-1418 GCF_044763015.1 Streptomyces sp. NPDC096324
ACACAGTGGACGCGAGCAACTGAGGACAAGCCCTCGGCCTATTAGTACCAGTCACCTCCACCCGTTACCGGGCTTCCAGATCTGGCCTATCAACCCAGTCGTCTACTGGGAGCCTTAACCCCTCAAGGGGGTGGGAATACTCATCTTGAAGCAGGCTTCCCGCTTAGATGCTTTCAGCGGTTATCCCTCCCGAACGTAGCCAACCAGCCATGCCCTTGGCAGGACAACTGGCACACCAGAGGTTCGTCCGTCCCGGTCCTCTCGTACTAGGGACAGCCCTTCTCAATATTCCTACGCGCACAGCGGATAGGGACCGAACTGTCTCACGACGTTCTAAACCCAGCTCGCGTACCGCTTTAATGGGCGAACAGCCCAACCCTTGGGACCGACTCCAGCCCCAGGATGCGACGAGCCGACATCGAGGTGCCAAACCATCCCGTCGATATGGACTCTTGGGGAAGATCAGCCTGTTATCCCCGGGGTACCTTTTATCCGTTGAGCGACGGCGCTTCCACAAGCCACCGCCGGATCACTAGTCCCGACTTTCGTCCCTGCTCGACCCGTCGGTCTCACAGTCAAGCTCCCTTGTGCACTTACACTCAACACCTGATTGCCAACCAGGCTGAGGGAACCTTTGGGCGCCTCCGTTACTCTTTAGGAGGCAACCGCCCCAGTTAAACTACCCATCAGACACTGTCCCTGATCCGGATCACGGACCCAGGTTAGACATCCAGCACGACCAGACTGGTATTTCAACGACGACTCCACCCGAACTGGCGTCCGAGCTTCACAGTCTCCCAGCTATCCTACACAAGCCGAACCGAACACCAATATCAAACTGTAGTAAAGGTCCCGGGGTCTTTCCGTCCTGCTGCGCGAAACGAGCATCTTTACTCGTAGTGCAATTTCACCGGGCCTATGGTTGAGACAGTCGAGAAGTCGTTACGCCATTCGTGCAGGTCGGAACTTACCCGACAAGGAATTTCGCTACCTTAGGATGGTTATAGTTACCACCGCCGTTTACTGGCGCTTAAGTTCTCAGCTTCGCCACCCCGAAGAGTGACTAACCGGTCCCCTTAACGTTCCAGCACCGGGCAGGCGTCAGTCCGTATACATCGCCTTACGGCTTCGCACGGACCTGTGTTTTTAGTAAACAGTCGCTTCTCGCTGGTCTCTGCGGCCACCCCCAGCTCATGAAGTAAATTCAATCACCGGTGATGGCCCCCCTTCTCCCGAAGTTACGGGGGCATTTTGCCGAGTTCCTTAACCATAGTTCACCCGAACGCCTCGGTATTCTCTACCTGACCACCTGAGTCGGTTTAGGGTACGGGCCGCCATGAAACTCGCTAGAGGCTTTTCTCGACAGCATAGGATCATCCACTTCACCACAATCGGCTCGGCATCAGGTCTCAGCCTTA
>NZ_JBIWFK010000038.1:1515-2672 GCF_044763015.1 Streptomyces sp. NPDC096324
CAATGTTTGACGCTTCACAGCGGGTACCGGAATATCAACCGGTTATCCATCGACTACGCCTGTCGGCCTCGCCTTAGGTCCCGACTTACCCTGGGCAGATCAGCTTGACCCAGGAACCCTTAGTCAATCGGCGCACACGTTTCTCACGTGTGTATCGCTACTCATGCCTGCATTCTCACTCGTGAACCGTCCACCACTGCCTTCCGGCGCGGCTTCACCCGGCACACGACGCTCCCCTACCCATCACAGCGGGCGTTGGCCCTATTGCTGCAATGACACGACTTCGGCGGTACGCTTGAGCCCCGCTACATTGTCGGCGCGGAATCACTAGACCAGTGAGCTATTACGCACTCTTTCAAGGGTGGCTGCTTCTAAGCCAACCTCCTGGTTGTCTGTGCGACTCCACATCCTTTCCCACTTAGCGTACGCTTAGGGGCCTTAGTCGATGCTCTGGGCTGTTTCCCTCTCGACCATGGAGCTTATCCCCCACAGTCTCACTGCCGCGCTCTCACTTACCGGCATTCGGAGTTTGGCTAAGGTCAGTAACCCGGTAGGGCCCATCGCCTATCCAGTGCTCTACCTCCGGCAAGAAACACACGACGCTGCACCTAAATGCATTTCGGGGAGAACCAGCTATCACGGAGTTTGATTGGCCTTTCACCCCTAACCACAGGTCATCCCCCAGGTTTTCAACCCTGGTGGGTTCGGTCCTCCACGACCTCTTACAGCCGCTTCAACCTGCCCATGGCTAGATCACTCCGCTTCGGGTCTTGAGCGCGCTACTGAATCGCCCTATTCGGACTCGCTTTCGCTACGGCTTCCCCACACGGGTTAACCTCGCAACGCACCGCAAACTCGCAGGCTCATTCTTCAAAAGGCACGCAGTCACGAGACACCAAGCAAGCTTGATGTCCGACGCTCCCACGGCTTGTAGGCACACGGTTTCAGGTACTATTTCACTCCGCTCCCGCGGTACTTTTCACCATTCCCTCACGGTACTATCCGCTATCGGTCACCAGGGAATATTTAGGCTTAGCGGGTGGTCCCGCCAGATTCACACGGGATTTCTCGGGCCCCGTGCTACTTGGGTGTCTCTCAAACGAGCCGTTGATGTTTCGACTACGGGGGTCTTACCCTCTACGCCGGACCTTTCGCAT
>NZ_JBIWFK010000039.1:0-2012 GCF_044763015.1 Streptomyces sp. NPDC096324
GCAGGGCTGATTCAAAGTCCTGGTGATCAAGCTCGTTGGCTGGCCAGAGGGCGTCCAAGAGGTCGAGCCTGGGTGAAGGGTCGACTCAAGATGGGGTGGAGGCCGCACAGCGACTCCGCGGGGACATCCGCTTAGGGGGCTGACCTCATGATGCTGCACAGCCCGAACGCGCGGTGCAGCCGTCATCCCTCGGTCGTGGTGCCCTGGTGTTCGTGGCCGGTGTCGAAATAGCGGTCCAGATACGCTTCCTCGTCGAGGGAACTGTCGCGCAGGAGAGAGAAGACCTCGTCTCCGTCGTCCGGCCGTCCTTCGGTGGCCAAGCGGTAGCACTGGGCCAGTTCCAGGTAGCGATGGCCGTTTTCCCTGGCATAGGTCCGGGCCTCGCCCTCTGCCCTGGCGATGGCCTGGTCCATCGAGACGGCCTGCCACAGCGTCAGGCGCTCCTCGTAAGGTGTGCCCTCCCAGGCGTCCCACTGGAACACGCAGCGAACCGCGTACCAGCCCTTCTCGTCTGCCATGTCCGCGGCTGCCATGGTGATCTCCTTGAATGACACACCACGCTGGGCGTGGTCGACGACCTGGTGCCCAGGACCTGGACAACCGCCGATTCTCACCGTCGAGAGTCGTCCATGCAATCGAATACTTGCTGTTCAGGTGCTGTCTGCAGGCGGGGCGGCAGGACTTGCCCATAGCCCGGATGATCATGTGAGTTGCAGGCAGGCGCTGGTATGGACGGCTGCTGCGGGGCCGCCACGAAAGCAACGAAACTCCGGTTGGCCCGGGTGACCGCCAAGTCGCCCGCGTCAGCCGGAGTTTCGATGTGCCGCCAGTTTGTCACCGTCTGTCTGACCAAGCCTCCGACACACGCCGAGCGTGGGGCCGGGACCCTGATGGAGCGACTGGTCGCGCTTCCCGACCCGCGCTGCCGTCGAGGCCGGCGGCACTCACTGCTGAGTGTGCTGTTGGTGGCCGCCTCGGCGGTGCTGGCCGGAGCGCGCTCCTATTCCGCGATCGGGCAGTGGGCCGCCGCCGCTCCCCAGCACGCGCTGGTCCGCCTCGGTGCCCGTGTCGTCGGCATGCTCGGCGTGCGGGTCGCGCCGAGCACCGCGACGATCCGCCGTGTGATCTCGCTGGTCTGTCCCGGCGGCCTGGCCGAGCTGACCGGCGCGGATCCGGTCGGTGCCACCTCGCTGGCCGTGGACGGCAAAGCGGCCCGGGGCTCACGTCACGACCAGGAGCCGGCAGCTCACCTGCTCGCGGCGGTGACCGGCGGCGGCCAGACGATCGGACAGCTGCGGGTCCCGGACCGCACCAACGAGATCACCTGCTTCGCCGCGTTACTGGCCCCGTTCGACCTGCACGGGGTGACGGTGACCGCAGACGCGCTCCACACCCAGCGCGCCCACGCCCGGTTCCTGGTCGAGCAGAAACAGGCGCACTACCTGCTGGTCGTGAAGGCCAACCAGCCGGCGCTGTCCGCAGCACTGCGGTCGCTGCCCTGGCCCAAGGTGAGCACCCGCCACTACCAGCGCGGACGTGGGCACGGCCGCCGTGAAACCCGCGCGGTGCGCGTGCTCACCATCACCGACCTGGGCCTGGACTTCCCCCACGCAGTCCAAGCCGCCCGGATCACCCGCTACCGCACCAACGTGAAGTCGGGGAAGCTGACCCGACAGACCGTCTACGTGCTCACTGACCTGACGCACCAGCAGGCCTCACCCCAACGGATCGGGGAACTCGCCCGCGCGCAGTGGACCATCGAGAACCGGCTCCACTTCGTGCGCGACACCGCCTACCGCGAGGACGCCTCCAAGATCCGTACCGGCCACGGACCAGAGAACATGGCCGCCCTGCGCAACCTGGCGATCAACACCCTCCGCGACCACGGCCACCGCAGCATCGCCGCCGGACTCCGCCACGTCTCCTACAAGCCCTTCACCCGCCCCCTGGACCTCCTGCAGATCCCCTGACCAGCGACGCAGCACGAGCATCAAGACTTTGAATCAGCCCTG
>NZ_JBIWFK010000041.1:0-1373 GCF_044763015.1 Streptomyces sp. NPDC096324
GCCGGACGAACGACTGTGAGGATGGGTCGTGGCATCGCTCGGCGGCCTGACCCACCGAACGATTGACGCTTCGGGCTGTCCTTTCAAGGAATCGTCGGTCGGCCGGGCGGTGCTGCCCTGCGCGCGGCCGACCGGGCGTCTGTGACCTCATAGGAGCCCGGCCAAAGGTCCCGTCACAGTCTTGTCCTGGCGCCCGGCCGGCCCGTGCGATCTCTCGCGCACCGCACGGAAGGACGGCAAGTACCGGCATGACGGATCAGATCGCAGTGGTCGGCGGCGTGGACACCCACACCGATTTCCACCAGGCAGCGGTGATTGACAGCATTGGCCGACATCTGGCCACCGCTCCGTTCCCCACCACCCCAGACGGCTACTGTCGCCTGCTGGAATGGATGCGCATGCACGGTGACGTGCTGGCCGTCGGGGTCGAGGGAACCGGCGCCTACGGTTGCGAACTCGCCCGGTTCCTGCGGGCGAGCGAGGTGAGCGTGGTCGACGTCGACCGCCCTGACCGCAAGGCCCGGCGGGCCAACGGCAAGTCCGATCCCGTCGATGCCTACGCCGCGGCGACCGCCGTGTTGTCCGGCCGCGCCCACGGCCGGCCCAAGACCCGCGACGGCATCGTGGAGGCCATCCGGTCCCTGCGGGTGGTCCGCCGCTCGGCCGTCAAGTCCCGCACCCAGACGATCAATCAGATCCGCACGCTCATCGTCTCCGCCCCCGCCGAGGTCCGAGAACACCTGCGCAGCCTGCCCACCTACCAGTTGATCGCGCAGCTGGCCCGCTCTCGCCCCGGCGCCGACCTCGCCGACCCGACCTGCGCCGTCCGAACCGCCTTACGACGTCTGGCCCGCCGCTACCAGCACCTCACCCAGGAGATATCCGAGGCCGACGCCGAACTCGCCCCGCTGGTCGCGCAAGCAACTCCCGGGCTGATGGATCTGATCGGCGTGGGCACCGAGACAGCCGCCCAACTCCTGATCACCGCAGGCGACAATCCCGCCCGGCTGAAGTCCGAAGCCGCCTTCGCCCACCTGTGCGGGGCAGCCCCCATCTCCGCCAGTTCCGGACGGACCAACCGCCACCGCCTCAACCGTGGCGGCGACCGCCAGGCCAACCATGCCCTCCACACGATCGCCCTCGTGCGCATGCGCTACGACTCCCGCACCCGGCTCTACGTCGCGAGACGCACCGCCGAAGGCATGTCCAAGAAGGACATCTTCCGCTGCCTCAAACGCTTCATCGCCCGAGAGGTCTACAAGCATCTGACCAGCACGAATACTCCACAAACACACCTCCCACAGACCGCTTGACGTTCTATAGGAGCTTCCTTGACGCCCTGGGCCGCGACTGCTCGGCTCTGCCTGGGTCGA
>NZ_JBIWFK010000042.1:0-1318 GCF_044763015.1 Streptomyces sp. NPDC096324
CCGCCGGAGGGGAAGTCGCCGAAGTAGTCGACGACGTCCTCGGGCCATTGGTTCGCCTCGGCCAGCAGCACCGTGTCCGGATAGTGCGTGTCGATCTCCTTGCGCACCCGCTTGAGGAAATCGTGGGTCGCAGGAAGGTTTTCGCAGTTCGTTCCCTCGACCTGGTACAGATACGGCACCGCGTCCAGCCGGAACCCGTCGATCCCCAGGTCCAGCCAGAACCGCAGCGCGGAGACGATCTCCTCCTGGACGGCCGGGTTCTCGTAGTTGAGGTCGGGCTGGTGGGAGAAGAAGCGGTGCCAGTAGTACTGCTTGCGGACGGGGTCGAAGGTCCAGTTGGAGGCTTCGGTGTCGACGAAGATGATGCGGGCGTCCTGGTACTGCTTGTCGTCGTCGGCCCAGACGTAGTAGTCGCCGTAGGGGCCGTCGGGGTTCGCGCGGGACTCCTGGAACCACGGGTGCTGGTCGCTCGTGTGGTTCATGACGAAGTCGATGATGACGCGCATGCCGCGTTGGTGGGCGGCGTCGACGAACTCGACGAAGTCGGCGAGGTCGCCGAATTCGGGCAGGACGGCGGTGTAGTCGGAGACGTCGTAGCCGCCGTCGCGCAGCGGGGACTTGAAGAAGGGCGGCAGCCAGAGGCAGTCGACGCCCAGCCATTGCAGGTAGTCGAGTTTCGCGGTCAGGCCCTTGAGGTCGCCGACGCCGTCGCCGTTGCTGTCCTGGAAGGAGCGGACCAGGACCTCGTAGAAGACGGCGCGTTTGAACCATTCGGGATCGCGGTCCTTGGCCGGGGTGTCCTCGAAGGTGTCAGGGACGGGCTCATTGACGATCATGTGGTGGGTGACCCTCCGATCAACGGTGAGGACGGTCGCAGGACGGTGAGAATGTGCGCGGGCCGGTCGCCCGGCTCCAGGCGCACATAGTTGGTCCTGCCCCAGTGGTAGGTCTCGCCGGTGAGCTCGTCGCGCACCGGCACCGACTCGTGCCATTCCAGGCCGAGTTGCGGCATGTCCAACGAGACCGTGGCCTCCTGGATGTGGTGGGGGTCGAGGTTGACGACGACCACAACCGTGTTCGAACCGTGGGCGTCCGTCGCGGACTTGGAGTAGGCGATCACCGCCTCCTGGTCGGCGTGGTGGAAGTGCAGGTCACGCAGTTGGCGCAGGGCGGGGCTGCGCCGTCTGATCGCGTTGAGCTCGCGCACCAGCGGGGCGATGCTCCGGCCCTCGCGTTCGGCGGCGGCCCAGTCGCGCGGGCGGAGCTGGTATTTCTCGGAGTGGAGGTATTCCTCGCTGTCGCGGCGCAGGGGGGTGTT
>NZ_JBIWFK010000043.1:0-1260 GCF_044763015.1 Streptomyces sp. NPDC096324
CCGGCAACACGGCGACGGCCTCCACCACGCGGTCCAGGCCGTCGCCCACATGCACAACCTCGCCATGGCCGCGTGACCAGAACAGCCGTAGCCGAACCCTGACCTGCAAGATCACGGCATTGTGCAACGCGCTTTACGGGCTGTCCCGCAACTACTGATGGGGGCGGGCGCCTCGGATGTGTGCGACCACGTCTGGTTGGCCCAGGCCGGCACGGTTGATCCGGCCTCGGCCTCGGTTCACGCCGTCTGCGGCCAGTCCCTTCCGCAGTGCGTCGGGTGCTAGAGGTGTCTCGAAGCCCTCGCTGAGGCCTCGCCCGTGTCTGCGTACTCGTACCGGACCGCGTACATCCTTCCCTCGTGATGCCATTCGCAGCGAACCAGCGGTCGCGCGAGGACTGCTTCGAACCACTCTGCGCTCTGTTCGCCAGCTCCGCAGGGCTGCCTGCCGCTTCGAAGGTGAACTCACTCGCGGTCTGCTGGATAGTGAAGTCCTGGTTGTGGAGTTCGCCGCCACGGACGACGGAGCCGTCGAAGTGGGCGCCCACGGTTAGAACTCCCCGGTTGCGTTGCGGGTCACCGATGTCCAGATAGACGATCAGCTGGCCGTCGGAGGTGTGTGCCGAAGGCAGAACTACAGTGTCGAGCGGGTCCACCAACCAGGATCCCGCGCGTTCGGCCAGAACGTCCACGAACGCGCGCTGCGCGCCGTCCAGGTCGTCCTCGTCATACTCGAACCAGGGGATCTCATCCATGACCGCACTCTATGGGCGGCACAGAGGCTGTCGAGGAGCTGCCGGTCGCCGGTGAGATGATCTTTGGCGTGGCTGGTGTGATCACGGCGTCCGAGGCCTCCTGGATAGCCCCGTTCACCGGGCTGAGCCCGCGCGCATCGTGGAAGATCTCGCTCACATCGATCCCGCGGCCCACGAGTTCATCACGTGCGGCCTCGATATCGGTGACGATGAGGTACAGGCCCTGGCTCGAGCCAGGCACACCATTGTTCTCGCCTCGGCGACACTCGCGGTCGTGGCGCTGACCCCCCGGGGTCCTGTTTGGCTTGCTTGCCGGCACGGATCAGCGCGACGGCGCGCGCCCGGAACTCCGGAAGATAGGGACGAGGCATGACTGCCAGCCTTCCGTGAAGGGCTGTCAGTTACTGACCTTTTCGGATTGCCTTCGGGTGGTGACGTTGGGTGATCCCTGCGGTATGCCGGTGTTATGCGGTACGCGGATGGTGGGGGCCTGACTGCTGAGCGGCGG
>NZ_JBIWFK010000044.1:0-1158 GCF_044763015.1 Streptomyces sp. NPDC096324
TACTGACCTTCAAAGCGTGGTGTCGTGGGGGCTGACGGTCCATGATCCCTGCGGTACGCCAAGTGCATGAGGTATGCGCAAGGGGGTGGCCTGACTGACGAACGGCGGGCCTTCCGCGAGAAGTTGAGGATGGAGGCGGCCGAGCGGTTCCAGCAGGGCGATGAGAACACGGTCATCGCTCACGACTTACGGGTCAGCGTCCGGTCGGTACAGCGCTGGCGCAAGGCTTGGTCGCAGAACGGGCCCCGGGCCCTGGCCTCGAAGGGTCCGGCATCGCTGGCGCTGCTCAGTGACGAACTGTTCGCCGTGCTCGAGCGGGAGCTGCTCAAGGGTCCGGTCGCACATGGCTGGCCGGACCAGACCTGGACGCTGTCGCGGATCAAGACGCTGATCGGGCGCCGCTTCCATAAGAGCTACACCGTCCAGGGCGTCGCCCTGCTGCTCAGACGGCATGGCTGGAGCTGCCAGGTCCCGGCCCGGCGGGCGATCGAGCGCGACGAGACCGCGGTGGCCGGCTGGGTGAAGGAGACCTGGCCACAGGTGGAAGGACCGTGGCGGCGCTCGACGCCTGGCTCGTCTTCGAGGACGAAGCCGGATTCTCGATGACGCCGCCGACCACCCGCACCTGGTCCCGCCGCGGCCACACTCCCGTGGTCCGCGTGCGGGGCCGCTCGCGCCGCCGCCTGTCGGTGGCCGCTCTGGCCTGCTACAAGGCCGGCGAAGCCTCGCGGCTGATCTACCGGCCCTGCCCGGACGCCCGGCCTGATGGGCGCAAGAGCTTCTCCTGGAAGGACTACCGCGACCTGATCCAGACCGCCCACCAACAGCTCGGCGGCCCGATCGTGTTGGTCTGGGACAATCTCAACACTCACCTGACGGCCGGAATGCGCCGCTACATCGCCGACCGCGACTGGCTCACCGTCTTCCAACTGCCGCCCTACGCACCCGACCTCAACCCGGTCGAAGGCATCTGGTCCGTCCTGCGACGCACCACCACAGCCAACCGCGCCTTCGCCGACCCCAGCGACCTGGTCACCGCCATCCGACGCGGCCTCCGCCAGCTCCAGTACCGACACGATGTCCTCGACGGCTGCCTCATCGGCACCGGCCTCCGACGCCAACCACCATGACGACATCACGCATTCAAGGTCAGTAGGT
>NZ_JBIWFK010000045.1:0-1147 GCF_044763015.1 Streptomyces sp. NPDC096324
TCGGATTGCCTTCGGGTGGTGACGTTGGGTGATCCCTGCGGTATGCCGGTGTTATGCGGTACGCGGATGGTGGGGGCCTGACTGCTGAGCGGCGGGCTGCGCGGGAGGGGATCCGGCTGGAGGCCGGGCAGAGGTTCGTACGAGGTGACAGAACCTCGGACATCGCCAAAGACTTGCGGGTGAGCGAGCGTTCAATCGAGCAGTGGCGCCGTGACTGGCGTGAGGGCGGTATGGAGGGGCTGAGGTCGAAGGGGCCCGCGAAGCTGCCGAAGCTGTCGGACGAACGGTTCGCCCTGCTGGAGAAGGAGCTGGCCAGAGGGCCGGCCGCACACGGCTGGGAAGATCAACGGTGGACCTTGGAACGCGTCCAGGCGCTGATCGGCCGCCGGTTCCAGGTCAGTTGCTCGATCGCGGGAGTGTGGCGGCTGCTACACCGTCACGGCTGGTCGTGGCAGAGTCCGGCCCGTCGTGCGCTGGAGCGTGACGAGCATGCGGTCGGGCTCTGGAAGAAGGACGTGTGGCCGCAGGTGGAAGCACCGCGGCGGCGCTCGGAGCCTTCATCGTCTTCGAGGACGAGGCCGGGTTCGCGATGACGCCGCCACGCGCCCGCACGTGGGGCCGGCGCGGACACACTCCGGTGGTCCGAGTTCGTGGACGCTCCCGACGGCGGATCTCGGTCGCCGCGCTGTGCTGTTATCGGCCCGGCGAGAGGTCCCGGCTGATCTACCGGCCCCGTTTCCATTCGCTCCTCAAAGGAGCACGCAAGAGCTTTGCCTGGCAGGACTACCGTGACCTCCTGGTGCGGGCTCACCTGCAGCTCGGTTCCCCGATCGTGGTCGTCTGGGACAACTTGAACACCCATCGTGCCGCCGGGATGAGGAAGTATGCGGCCGGCCACGAATGGCTCACCATCGTCCAGCTACCTTCCTACAGCCCGGACTTGAACCCCGTGGAAGGCATCTGGTCCCTGCTGCGGCGCGGGTGGATGGCCAACACCGCCTTTACCGACCCCGACCACCTCACCCGGACCCTCCGCCGAGGACTCGCCCATATCCAGCATCATCCCGAACTCATCGACGGCTGCCTCACCGAGACCGGACTGACCCTCACCCCAGACCACCCGAAGGCAGTCCGAAAAGGTCAGTAG